>DASUNM010000024.1 GCA_036277115.1 Pyrinomonadaceae bacterium | reverse complement strand
AGAAAAAAAGTGCCGCGACAGCGGTAAGATGGGCGCTCAGAAGGAAGAATCCCATGCCCCAATTCGCTTGGGCCCGATTGATCTGCCTTACGGGCATCGGTTCGCTATCTTGGTCTAAGTTCAAAAAGCCTCTTTACCGTCGGGGCGCCGGCTACTGGCATCCGTAGAACCTTCAAATTAATTCGACACAGAGAGGATCTCCGCGATTCGACATTACGGAGACCCACATATCTGACTGTTACCAGCGAAATTAGTAGCGGCGTCCGCCACCATTGCCACCGCGGTTTTCCTGCGGTTTGGCTTCATTGACTTTCAGGAAGCGACCGCCGATTTCCTTGCCGTTGAATTGCGCGATCGCTGAAGTCGCTTCTTCCTCGCTGGACATTTCCACGAAGGCAAAGCCTCTCGAGCGTCCGGTGTCGCGGTCTTCCACAACACTAGCGGAATGAACCGTGCCGGCCTGACCAAACAATTCCTGCAGTTCTTGACTAGTCGTCTGGAAAGCGAGGTTTCCAACGTAAAGTTTCGTTGACATGTAAATTTACCTTTCCCCTTTTCGGGAATGAAAGAAGCTGACGAACGGAACGGGCTTCGGCGAAACGGTAGCGGTCGAAGGACCAGGTTCGGATGCTCTTTGTAAAGAAGAGCGGCTTCTGAAGTTTGAAATCAGCCTGCTCTCGAACCATCCAAAACGTCCGGCGCTAATCGACTTGTGCGCGGGGCGCATCACCGTTGATGCGCGAGAGAAGGGTTAACCGTGCACTATGATGCCTTATTTGGCCATTCAGTTGCAAGGTGGATTGGCGCTTGCGGTCCCAAGGCAACGTTTTTGTTAAGGCTTTTGCTCGGAATCAGAACCTCGACGGTACCCGATCCCGTACGGCGGAGTCGGAATGTTTGCGCCGAGTCGTGGATCGGGGATGGGCTCACTTGCAGTCATTTGGAGAGGAATGACACCCGCCCAAACAGGCAGATCGTAATCCTCTTCGTCGTCAACGGGTGGGCCGGTGCGAACCTTCGCGGATGCTTCAGTTAAGGGGATTGAAAGCACCGTGGTGAGCTGGAGTTCGCGATCATTCGGCCCACGAACCTCGTCCCAACGGCCAGGAATCATGTGTTCGGAAAGAGCCGTGAGGGCAGTCACTTTCTCTTCGCGGTTTTCGATCAGCCTTGCGCGCCCAAAGATAACGACCGACCGGTAGTTCATGGAATGGTGAAAAGCCGAACGCGCCAACACCAGGCCATCAATCAGAGTTACATTGACGCAGACGTCAATTCCCTGCCCCACTTGTCGCAACATGCGACTGGCTTGCGAGCCATGGATGATTAGTTCATCCCCGGCGCGGGCATAGCCGGTCGGAATCACTATCGGCTCACCGTTAAGCACGAAAGCCACATGGCAAATAAAGCCTTCGTCAAGAATTTCGTTGATTTTCTGCCGTTCGAAGCTGCCACGCTGCGGCAGCCGTTTCAGAGTTGTGCGTGGCGTGCGGGGAAGCTCGTTCATGCCCTGAGTGTAACGAGAATCCGAGTTCAATCAAGCGGGCAAAACAGCAGAAGCGCCGGAGCACAAGGCTCCGACGCTTCAGAGGCTGGGGTGCTGGACGCGACCGCATAACCTGCCGGTCGCGCCCAGGGACACGAGAAACTTTAAAACCTAACCTACGCTGATTTGATTATCGACGGCTGTTACGCCCTTGATGTTTCGGATCGCGCGTTCTACTTGTGTTTTCAACGCCTGGTTCTGGACGATTCCGGTCAACGTAACCTTACCGTCAAGCACAGTTGCCGTAATCCCCAGACCCGAGAACGTCGAATCTTCGCTCAACCTTTTGTCAACGGCTGCCTGAACCGCCGAGTCTCCGTTGCCCGTAGCCGGAGCTGAACCGCCCGAGGCTGGTGGATTATTAATGATCACCGGCGGCTGCGTGGCGGCCCCTGGTTGCTGAATGATCACGGGTGGTTGCTGCGCTGCCGGCTGTTGCACGATGGTCGTTGCCGGTTGCTGCTGCGTCAGCGCGTTCTCGTTAGCTGTTTGCTGTTGGTTCATGACGAATAAGATGATGAGCGTTGCCAAGGCAATGACGCCGACAACGATGGCAGCTAGTGCTGCTCCGGAAATTCCGCTTCGATCCGGATGATGAACTGCTTCAGTGCGTTCCACCTCGCGGTGCGTCGTTGGTGTATCCACCACGATTCGTCTGTGTTCTGTTTCTCGTTCAGCCATAGTTATTCTCCAATTCTCAAAAGTGATTCAGATCGCAGAGGAGCGAACCTCACTGCCTGTAGGTGCAAACGTTATTCCAACTCTTCCGGTCGCAATGTTCATGCAATAAACACACGTTGCATTAACGTTTTTCAAAGAAATCGGAGCTGAGACTGAATAGTTGAATCCCCGTGACCGAATCACTTCGATTCTTAAGACCAAATCCAATTGCACTAGAAACAGACGCCTCAGGGCCAGGACTCACTTGACGTTGTTGCAGCAAGGGAGTAGTTTCCGCTCGAAAATTCACGTGCGGCGCGTTGACGCATTTACGAGAAGAAAGGATTGTTTATGGGCCCCGATGAAAGACAACAGCTAATCTCGCAATATGAGGCCGGCTATGATGAAGTTCTGCGGAATTTAGCCGGTTTTCCGCCTGAATCTTTGACCGCTCACCCAATTCCCGGTAAGTGGAGCGCCGCTGAAATCGTCCATCATTTGGCTGACAGCGAGACGACCAGCGCGCTGCGTCTGCGTCGCTTGCTGGTTGAAGATCATCCGCTAATTCAAGGCTACGATCAGGATCAATACGCCGCGAAACTGCGTTACAGTGAGCGCGATATAACTCCGGCGCTTGAAGCTTTCCGTTTTGCGCGCGCAACGACCGCGCAACTCATCCATCTGATGACCGAAGAGGATTGGCGACGTGAAGGCACACACTCGGAGAGCGGTTCGTACTCAACAGAAGATTGGCTGCGCATCTATGCCGCGCACGCGCACAATCACGCCGCGCAGATTGGTCGCTTGCGGGAAGCACTCGCCAACAGTTCAGCCGCCAGCGCCTAGTTCAGTTGCCGATTTGCGCGGATGACGCGATGAAAGGAGGAGCTTAACTCATTCTGGTTTTTCCTGTCCGCGCTAATCCGCGTTCCATCTGCGGCTTGATCTTTCTTCCCTTTCCGATCGATTGTGATCACAACACAATCGATCGGTTTTATTTTGATCGTTTTCTTGACAGCGCGAACACGAATGAGCAAGATCGCGTCGCTCCAATTTCATTTCGATTTAACACGGCGCAATGATGACAGCAGTGGCCCCTGTAGTTGAAACTACTCTTTCCGATCTCCAACTAATCAGACGCGGCAAGGTTCGAGACGTTTATCAGGTCGATGAAGATCGTCTGCTAATCGTCGCCACGGATCGCGTCTCGGCATTCGATTGTGTGATTCCGACGCCGATTGAACGCAAGGGCGAAGTTCTGACTTCGCTTTCGCAATTCTGGTTTACGAAACTTGGGCATGTCGTGCCTAATCACCTGATCACGACGCGCATCGAAGAGATGCCGTCAGTCGTCCAGAACCATGCGGACGAGCTGCGCGGCCGCTCAATGCTGGTTCGCAAAACGGAAGTGTTCCCCGTCGAGTGTGTCGTGCGGGGGTACATCACGGGGTCTGGCTGGAAGGATTACCAGAGGACCGGAGAAATCTGCGGACATAAACTACCGGCGGGGCTCCGCGAATCGGAACAACTCTCTGAACCAATTTTCACCCCAGCAACGAAGGCTGAAACCGGCCACGATGAGAACATCAGCGAGCAGCGCATGGAAGAGATTGTCGGGCCCGAGATCACCGCGAGCCTGCGCGAAATCTCTTTGACGCTTTACAAACAAGCGGCCGAGTATGCCCGCGAACGAGGAATTATTATCGCGGACACGAAGTTCGAGTTCGGCCGAGACCGTGAAGGCCGCTCGATCCTGATTGACGAGGTCCTGACGCCCGATTCGTCGCGTTTTTGGCCGGCAGATCACTACGGAGTCGGTCGCGGCCAGACTTCGTTCGACAAGCAGTACGTACGCGATTACCTGGAAACACTCGATTGGAACAAGCAGCCTCCGGCGCCCGAATTGCCGCCGGAAGTTGCCAAGGCCACAACCGGGCGATATCTGGAAGCGTACAAGCTGCTCACCGGCGAGAGTTTGTAGTTTTGAGTAGCCCAACGCTTCAGCGCTGGGTAGAAGACGAAAATATATACGTGGCCGCTTTAGCGGCCTGTTGAATCAATGCAGATCCGCCCCCGTTTAGAAGCCGTCATTGAAGACATGCTCGATGGCCGCATCCTCCTGGATGAGGCCCTCGAGGAGTTCGAAAAGCTGTATATCCAGAAGGCTTTCGCCCGTAATAAGAAGCGTATTTCCAACACCGCCGAAGCCCTGGGCATCCACCGCAACACCATTTCCAAGCGTGTTAATTCCTACCGCGCGGCCGAGCGCAAGCATCAACTCGTCTATACGAACGGCAAAAAGCGGTCGAAACTCCATTAACCCGGGCCGTCGGGTTCTGAACCCAGACCACATTTCGTTGCCGTACCCGGTTGACAACCGGGGTCGCCATTCTTATATTGCTCTTTAGCACTCATCATTCAGGTTTGCCAATATCGCAAATCAAGACGTAAGAATTTCTGAGCACGATCGTGCTCAAAACTGAGCAGAAAAAGGAGATTAGGCAGCAATGGCAGTGAATATCAGACCGCTTCATGACCGCGTGATTGTGCGCCGCATCGAAGAGGGCGAGCAGATGCGCGGGGGTATCATCATCCCCGATACCGCAAAAGAGAAACCGCAGGAAGGCGAAGTCGTCGCCGTGGGCGAAGGCAAGTATCGCGAAGACGGTACGCGCCAGACTTTGGACGTGCAGCCCGGTGATCGGGTGTTGTTCGGGAAGTACAGCGGTTCAGAAGTCAAACTCGATAATGAAGAGTTTTTGATCATGCGCGAGGACGAGATCCTGGGGATCATCCAGCGCGCGGCGGCCGGCAAAAAAGCCAAATAAGGCCGCGCTAACAACGAATCTAATCAGGAGAAGAAAACGAAATGGCAAAGCAAGTAGTTCATGGCGAGGATTCGCGTGCGGCGATTTTGCGCGGCATCAATCAACTCGCTGACGCAGTGAAAATCACGCTGGGGCCCAAGGGCCGCAACGTGGTGATTGAAAAGAAATTTGGCTCGCCGACAATCACGAAAGACGGCGTGACAGTCGCCAAGGAAATTGAATTGAAGGACGCGCTCGAGAACATGGGCGCGCAGATGGTTCGTGAAGTCGCTTCAAAGACGTCGGACGTCGCCGGCGACGGCACCACCACGGCCACGGTTCTGGCGCAAGCGATTTATCGCGAAGGCGTGAAGACCGTTGCGGCGGGCGCTAACCCGATGGCGCTTAAGCGCGGCATCGACAAGGCCGTCGAAAAGGCCATCGCTGAAATTCAACGCATGGCGAAACCCGTAAAGGGCGACATGATTGCGCAAGTGGGTACGGTTTCGGCCAACGGCGATTCAACCATCGGCACCATCATCGCCGAAGCAATGGATCAAGTCGGCAAAGACGGCGTGATCACCGTGGAAGAATCGAAGACGATGGAAACCGCTCTCGAAGTCGTCGAAGGTATGCAGTTCGACCGCGGCTATCTCAGCCCCTACTTCGTGACCGATCCGGAACGCATGGAAGTCTCCCTTGAAACCGCGCTCATTCTGATTCACGAGAAAAAGATTAGCTCGATGAAGGACCTGCTTCCCTTGCTCGAACAAGTCGCGAAGATGGGCAAACCAATGCTGATCATCGCCGAAGACGTCGAGGGCGAAGCCCTGGCGACGCTGGTCGTCAACAAACTGCGCGGCACACTTAACGTGGCGGCGGTAAAGGCCCCGGGCTTTGGCGATCGGCGGAAGGCAATGCTCGAAGACATCGCGATTCTCACCGGCGGCAAAGTCATCAGCGAGGATCTCGGTATCAAACTCGAGAATGTTCAGCTTTCGGATCTGGGACGCGCCAAGAAAATCACGATCGACAAAGACAACACCACGATCGTCGAAGGCGCCGGCAAGCCGGCGGACATCGAAGGGCGCGTGAAACAGATTCGCGCTCAAGTCGAAGAAACGTCGTCTGACTACGATCGCGAGAAATTGCAGGAACGTCTGGCGAAGCTCGTCGGCGGCGTGGCCGTCATCAAAGTCGGCGCGGCGACTGAGACCGAGATGAAAGAAAAGAAGGCTCGCGTTGAAGACGCCATGCACGCGACGCGCGCGGCCGTCGAAGAGGGTATTGTCGCCGGCGGCGGCGTGACTCTGGTGAGAGCGGCCAAGGCCCTGGAAGACGCAAAGAGCGTAATCGGCAAGGGCGGTGACCCTGACGAACAAATTGGCGTCGGCATCGTGCGGCGCGCGCTCGAAGAGCCTTTGCGGCAAATCGTTCAGAACGCCGGTCGCGAGGGCGCCGTCGTCGTCGAACGCATTCGCACCGAGAAGAACGAAAACCTGGGCTTCAATGCCGCGACTGAAGAATACGAGGACCTGGTGAAAGCCGGCGTCATCGATCCGGCGAAAGTGACGCGTACTGCTTTGCAGAACGCGGCCTCGATTGCCGGCCTGATGCTGACCACTGAAGCTATGGTGTCGGAGATTCCTGAAGAGGAAGGCAAAGCTCCGATGCCCGGCGGCATGGGTGGCATGAGCGGCATGGGCATGTAGCCTTAGCAGTAGACCCGACCGTTCGGTTCGGCAGTAGCCCAAATCGTTAGGTCAGCGTAATAGCGAAAAGCGGCTTCGATCACATGATCGAAGCCGCTTTTTCTTTAGCTTTAAAAACGCGTGCCAGCTCGAAGGTAGCGATCACGGGGGGCGCGATTCGGCGGCCGAGCTGGCACTGGCGGGTACTATCGATGTTCAAGGGTCGGACTGTCTTGCAACCGGCTGGACTTTTGGGGCCAGCCCCATCCGACTGAAAAATTATACTCCGCGAAGAAATTCCGTCAACGAAATTTTCAAACCGCGAAATTCCCCCAGTAGTTTGACACTTATCAACGCGATTCCTATACTGCCGTGTCCTCAATCACGCGACGGCCAGGTAGCTCAGTTGGTAGAGCGCGGCCCTGAAAAGGCCGGCGTCGGCGGTTCGATTCCGTCCCTGGCCACCATTTCTCCGGCAAAGAGCAAAGAGACAAGAGCTAAACGGCGGGCTTCGCAAGGCTCATTCGGCCTCGCCCTTAGCCTCCACGCTTTCGCACCGCACTTAGCGCCTGGCCTTTGCCCTTCGCCGCGGCTATCTGGCCTTAAGATTTTTCAGCCTGTCTTCAAGGAAATGAAATGGAACGTAGTCGGCGTGGCGGCCCGCGCCGCGCAGTTCTTCAACCATGCGCAGCGCGCCGTCCGCGTTGAAGCTGTGCACCATGATCGTGGCTGCGCGTTGGAGTTCAGGATGTGAGGCGAGAAAGTGTGCGATCGCGTATCCCGTCCGCTCGTCATCGTTACGGGTCGAGCCGTAATGCTCAGGCTTCAGGTCGTGATCGAGAAAAATCGAATCATAAGTTCGCGTCTTCAGAAGTTCTTTCGCTTCGTCGATTTCGCAAACGGCGTCAATGTGATCGCCCTTGAAGTGCTTAGCGAACCAGTCGCAGCGCCGCTCGTCGTCCTCAAGCAGAAAGATGCGGATCGGATGGCGCTCGCCGTGGCTCTTGGTTAGTCCGAGTCTGGTAGTCAATCGCGAAAAATAGCCCATATCTAAACAGCCAGGTTCCTATTCTTTGTAACTCAACATCAGGCCATCACTGCCCACGACCCATCCGGCCTTCTTCATCATGAACATCGCGTACAGATTTTGTTTGACGCCACTTTCCTGTTCGATCCACGTCCGGCCTCCATCACCGGATCGGAGAACCGCGCCGCCGCGGCCAATAATCCACGCGTCATCCTCACTGACAAACTGAACGCTCAGCAACGTTGCGCGCGCCGGAGAAGTAACTTTCGACCAGGTCTCGCCACTGTTTTCCGTCGCCAGAATCGTCCCGCGCTCGCCGACTGCCAGCCCTTGTTTCTTGTTTCGAAAATCGATGTGGTAGAGGGTCAACGTCGTTCCGGAGTCCTGCCGTTTCCATGACTCGCCGGCATCGGTCGTCCGGAGAATCGCACCGCCGGCGCCTACAATCCATCCGTTTTGGTCGTCGACGAAGTCGATATGAATTAGTTCCTGCCGGCTGGGCGCCTTTAGGACTTGCCACGTCACGCCGCCGTCCCGCGTGATCGCGAGGATGCTATCTACAACGTTGTCGTCGCGACTGACTGAACCTACGACCCAGCCCCTCTTCTTCCCGTCGAACCGCAGGCTGTAAAGTTCGGGAGCCGCACCCTCAAAATCAGCGGCGGAGAAAGTGTGCGCTTGCTGCCAACTGTTCCCGCTCTCCGAAGTGCTGAAAATCGTTTCTCCAGCAAGCACGAAACCCTTCTCTTTGGTGACGAAGTACACGTCGTTAATTGAATTTTTCGTCGGCAGGCGCTGCTCGATCCATGAAGCGCCACCGTCTTCAGTGCGCGCCAGATAGCCTTCGTCGCCACCAATCCAGCCGCGTTTGGCGTCATTAAAGTAGACGGCGTTGAGGTCGCGACCACCAGACGGAATGCGCTTGACCGCCCAACCACTCTGAGCTTCCGACACAGCTGTCGCACAGACTGCGAGGCAAACTACGATTAAAATCGGGATAAACTTTCTCTTCATGCGTGATGATTTGAGTTTGTCACACAACGGCAGTTCCGCCAAAGCGCCGCAGCCAATATTTCATAACTCCCTTAAACGCGGATTGCGCCACGTTACCATCGCCACGAACACGATGATAATGAGGCCACCCACAGCCAGTGTCCGGGGCGCTCCGAAGCGCTGAGATGCAGCACCGGCGATAAGGTTGCCGATGGGCATCGCTCCGATAAAAGAAAGCATAAAGAGGCTCAGTACCCTTCCGCGCATATCGTCGGTGACTAGTTTCTGCAGCAGCGTATTGGTGACGGCCACGGAACAGACGATGGCGAATCCGAGCGCGAATAGAAAAATGACGGACGCGACCACGTTGGTCGATAGTGAGAATCCAATAAGGCACACCGCAAATCCCAGACAGCCGCCTAAAACAAACCAGCCTTTGCGCCGAAAATCACCGAGGTACGCAAGAAACAACGCGCCAAACAATGAGCCCGCGCCGGCCATGCCCATGAGCAGCGCCAGCCCCGTCTCACCGAGATGCAGCACGTCACGCGCGAAAACCGGGGCCATCGCGATGTAAGGCGCGCCAAACAGACTGGTAACGGCCGAAACTATGAGCAGCATCGAGACCCGCGGGCGACTCGTCACGTAACGAAAGCCGTCGACGAGGTTGGTGAGAAATTTTCCTCGCGGCTCCTCTGCCGGCCGTTCCGCATTGCGCGTTCGGTAACGGACCATTTGCAAACCAACTACGACCGCAGCGAACGAGATTCCGTTCGCAAAGAAACAGCCCGCCACACCGAACAGCTTGAAGGCGATGCCGGCGGCGACGGGCCCCAGCCCGCGCGCCAATTGAAACTGCGTCGAGTTCAGGGCCACGGCATTCGCCAGATCCTCACGATCAACCAGGTCGAAAACCAACGCCATGTATGACGGGGCCGACATCGACATGCAGCAGCCCGTCACGAACGACAACACCAGGATCATCCAAACCTTAACTACACCGGTCACGATCAACGTGCCGAGAATCAGCGCGGTTAAGCCGGCAACGATCTGCGAATAAATTAAGAGCTTTCTGCGATCGACTAAGTCCGCGAACACCCCGCCCACCAGCGTGAAAACCAACCCGGGCGCGGTGGACATGAACGCATCAAGGCCCAACCAGAACGCGGAATTCGACAACTGCAGGACCAGCCAGCCTTGCGCGACTGCCTGCATCCACGTGCCAGTGTTCGAGAGGAAAGCGCCTGACCAGAACAGCAGAAAGTTGCGATGTCGCAGCGCGCGAAACATTTCGCTGACGCCGCGATGGCGTTCTGGCTGTTGCTGAAGCTCTGCAGACATGAACTATGTTAATAACATCGGGGCCAAAGCCGCGCAAAGCTGCTGAACGACTCGTTAACGGATTTGTGGTGGCGATCCAGTCATGCTTTAATCACTTCAAATCAGAGTCTAATCGGGAGCACAAATGAATCATCTTCGAGTACTCTCCAAAGCTGCCTTCGCGTCCGTTTTTGTTTTAACTGTGGGCTTGATGATGACCGCCTTTGCGCAAGCGCCGACGTCGCCTCCACCGCCACCGGCACCCGGCGCACCGTCGATGCCGCCGCCCGCCAGACCCTCGCAAACACCAGCCGCATCGGCGGCGCCACAAACGCCTGCCGCCGATCCGAAAGACGTTGAGACGATGGACTCAATTGTCGCCGCGCTTTATGACGTGATTTCCGGGCCGGCTGGGCAGAAGAGAAACTGGGATCGCTTTCGTTCCTTGTTCGTGCCGGGCGCGCGGCTGATTCCCACGGGCCGTCGTCCAACGGGAGAGGTCGTGTCGCGCGTGCGCACCCCCGAGGAATACATTCAGGGTGGCGCACAGCTCGAACAGAATGGATTCTTCGAGAAAGAGGTCTCACGCCGGATCGAGAAGTTCGGCAATATCGCCCACATCTTCAGCACGTACGAAGCACGCCGCAAAGCCGAGGACGAAAAGCCTTTCATGCGCGGCATCAACAGCATTCAGTTGATGAATGACGGAAAGCGTTGGTGGATTGTGACCATATTTTGGCAGGCCGAAGATGCGACGACTCCCCTGCCGGCGGAGTATTTGAGGACCAGAAACTAGGAACGGCGCCAGCTCGAGAGCGACGCACCTTCGCCGCCGCGGCGTTCTGCGACTATTTCCGCAAGGATCGAGAGCGCAACTTCTTCAGGCGAGACCGCGCCGATGTCCAACCCGATCGGCGCGCGCACTTTCTTCAATTCGTTTTCGTCGGCGCCTTCTTCACGCAACTTATCCAGCACTATGTTTGTGCGGCGCTTACTGCCGATCATGCCGACGTAGTCCGGCTTTGATTCAATTGCCGCACGCAGGCATTCCTCGTCCTGTTTGTGACCGCGCGTGACGATGGCGACCGATACGCCGTGGCCATTTCCAATCGCGTCACGCACCGCGCGCTGCCAATCTTCGGCGGCTACGGTACGCACCCCTCCGCCGTGCTGCATGCCAGGGGCATGCGTACCGAATAACTTTCGATCAACGAACTCGGCACGGTCATCGATCAGCGTCACCTGATATCCAACCGACGCGCCGAGTCGAGCCAGCGACGCGCCGACGTGTCCCGCTCCGGCAATTACCAGTCGCGGCTCGGCCTCGACCCGTTCAAAAAGAATCTTCATGTCGGCCTCTGCCGCATCGAGTGCGAAGTCGCGAAGCTTGATCGCGCGAGCTTCGTCACGCGTCCGCATAAACGCCGGCGCGTGATGGGCGACAGCTTCATCCAATTCGCTGTTGCCCAGACTTCCGACTATCTCGCCTGAGTCACGCACGAGCAGCTTCGCGCCGACCGCCGGCCCGTCGTCCACGGACTCGACCACTGTCGCGATAACGGCGCGCGAGCCGCTTTCAAGAACTTGCTCGATCGCGCTTGAAATAAGGCCCGGACGCTTTTGAGCGCTGTCATTCGACATAAATGGGAATTGCCGGCGAAGAGTCTATTTCGAAGCGGAAGGTTTGAGAAGGCCGATGGCCGTGGCCGCACGACGAACCAGCCACAGCGGACCGACAAGAAGATAGACAGGATTGCGAAAGAACGCCGGCTGATTGCCTTCAATGGCGTGTCCGACAAATTGAAGAACCCAGCCGACTACGAACAGCACCAGGGCGACGCGCCAACTGAAGAAAAACAGCGGCAACGACACGACAATCATCGGAATGCCGAACGAATGACACAGCTTATTCAGCGGATGCCGATGTTTGGCTTTGTAGTTCTCGATGAATGAATCCATGAAAGGCCGTAAATGGTAAATCGTAAATGGTGAATAGTAAATAGACTGGTGTTTCTATTTACGATTTACGATTGACCGTTGTCACCGATCACTTCAACAAAGATATCCATTGTCCCGCCGCAGACCATGCCTTCTTCACTGGCTTCGTCAGCCGTCAACGTGAAGTGATGGAGCTTTGATTGGCCGGAACGCATCGCCTCGCGCGCCTCGGCCCACACTTCAGCTTCGACGCACCCGCCGCCAACGGTACCGGCGGTCTCTCCATTCTCGAAAAACAGCATCTTTGCGCCGCGGCGTTGTGGCGTCGAGCCGCGTGTATCGGCGACCGTGGCGACGACCACGCGCTCACCGCGCGCGCCAAGGTCGCTAATCATTCGATACAGATCGCGTTGAGAGATGGTCCCCATTTGTCAGAACCGCCTGCGGTAACGGGCGGTTGATCTGAAGTTGAGTGCCGTTAAGAATTCAAACACCCGCTACCGCAGGTGGTTCTGACCTAAGGCCGCGGCGATGGTGTTGGAGCTGGCGCTGCGCCTTCGGCCTGGGTCTTCGTTTTGGCGTTCTCCAATGCCGCTTGCTCCGCCGCATCCAGACGTTTGCGCAGACGGTCAACTTCCGTGTCGGCCGCCGCAATTGCTGTTTCCAGACGCGTGCGATTGGCGGTTAGCTGCTCCAGTTGTTTCTGTGTGCGCAGCTTTTCGCCTTCGAGTTGCTTACGGCGCTGTTCGCGCACCTCTTCAGGACGTGTCGATCCATAGCCCGCCACAGAGCGGTCGATGTTCTCAGGCCTCAGCGCGTAATCAATCTCTTCCAGACGCGATTGCAGATTAGCCTGTTGGGCCTCGATCTCTCGCAGCTGCTTCCAAAGGTCAGATGACCGCTGCTCGGCCCGCGACAGCCGCTCGAGATCGACGAGCGTGCGCTGAGACTCTTCCATTTGACTGATCTTGTTCGTTAGCTTGTCGACCTGCGACGTTAAATCGCGGATCGTCTTTGTCTGCGGATCTTCAACTGTTTCCGGGGAGGCCGCGGGGTCAGACGTTGTAGTGTTCGCGTTAGTCTCCTCAGCCGGCTGGTAAATCGGAGGGTTAGTGATTTGCGGGGTCGTCGGGCGACGGACGCGCTTACTCCGGCGACGACGTTGCGCCGTCGAATCGATCAGAAATACGCCGAGGAGTAGAACCGCCACTGCGATCATCACCAACTGCCTAACTGATTTCGATCTCATCACTTAACCCCCTGACTTACTCCTCTTATTTGCTACCCTGAATGAATGATGCCGCAAACGCCATTGACGATGCTCGTACCTCACCCCGATTGAATCTGAAAGCTGATGTCCATGGCACGAACGGACTGGGTTAAAGCGTCCACGCGAATCAGGTCTGCGCCCGCTTCAGCAAACCCGCGAACGTTTTCCAGCGTCACCGCGCCCGAGACAACAATGGACGTGTCCGCGGCCATCTCGCGGGCTTTTCGAATCAACTCAGTTCCCGCAGAAATCTCTGACACTATGATGGTAACGGCGTCCGCACCATTGTCTATCGCCTCTTTCACATCCCGCTCAGCCGCGACTTCGACTTCTACTTTGTGCAAGTGCCCAATCTTCTCACGCGTGGATTTGACCGCAGTTCCAACTCCTCCTGCCAACGCCACGTGATTTGCTTTAATGAACACGCCGTCATCCAGTCCGTAACGATGATTGACGCCGCCGCCTAATAGCACTGCGTACTTCTCAAGCATGCGCAGGCCAGGCATTGTCTTACGCGTGTCTGCAATCTTCGCTTTCGTGCCTTCGACCGCTTTGGCGAACTCGCGCGTGCGGGTCGCCACACCAGATAGATGCTGCAGGAGATTTAGGGCGACGCGCTCGCCAGCCAGCAGCACTTCGGCGAAGCCGCTGGTGCGGCCGATCACTTTGCCGGCTTCAACCTCCTCGCCGTCGGCCACGAACGCTTCGATCTGTTGGTGCGGATCGAGCGTGATGAAAACTTCTTCGGCAGCTTCCAAACCCGCGACGATCATTTTTTCGCCGGCTACGAATCGTCCTTTGGCGCGCATGTTCCGCGACAGAACAGTCTGCGTCGTAATGTCGCCGCGCCCAAGGTCTTCGCGAAGAAACAGACCAATGCTGGAGTACAGCGCGCCTTCATCTAGCCAGTTCACGAAAGCGCCTCCCTGGGAGCGCGGGCATCCTGCCCGCATCCGTTGACTAGGCTAACGCGTTGCTTCACGAAAGCGCCTCCATCATTTGTTCCAACGTCGCGTTACGCTGCGCAATGTCGGTCACGCGCGCGCGCAACTCTTCGACCTTTTCCACCGGTGCGCGCTGGACAAAGTCAGCGTTGCCAAGTTGCGTTGCCAGTTTTAAAGATTCCTTCTCCAGCTTTTCTTTCTCGCGGGCCAGTCGCGCGCGCTCCTGCTCAAAATCAATTAGACCTTCCAGCGGGACAGCGACTTCCGCTCCGCCAGCCAGCACGGCGCGCGCCGCCGCTTTAGGCATCTCAGAGCTTCCGTCAATCGAAATTTCTTTCGCTCGAGTCAGCCGCGCAATCTGATCCGTGCTGTCGGAAAACACTGTCTTCAAGTCTGATTTCGCCGCAATCATCAGTTGAATTCGATCGCTCGGCTTGATGTTCATCTCGGCACGGATGTTTCGCACGCGCGAAATCAGATCGATCACCGCCTGCATTTCAGCTTCCGCGCGCTCGTCGACCAGCGAGGCATTCCCGCGCGGAAATGACGCCAGCATGATACTCGGTTCGGCGCCGGCGTACGCGGAATGCTGTAGCTGTGCATGATTGACCGGCAGCTTCTGCCAAAGCTCCTCAGTCAGGTACGGCATGAACGGATGCAGCAGCCGGAGCGCCTGTTCCAGAATCGAAATCAGCCGCGCGCGCGCCAAGTCACGTTCGGCTGACGGCTCTTCCGCCGTCATGCTGGTCTTCGAAAGCTCGATATACCAATCGCAGAAATCGTCCCAGAAAAAGTGATAGAGCCCCTGTACGGCCGCGTGAAAGTCGTAAGTCTCGAGCTGCTTGTTCACCGCCGAGGCCGTTTTGTTCAGCCGCGAAAGGATCCAACGATCATGCAGCGGAAGCTTTAAAGGATCGCCTTCAAATGGCTCAATGACCGACTCAGCCCCCTCAGCATTCATTAAACAGAACCGTGTGGCATTCCAAATCTTGTTAGCGAAGTTGCGATAGGACTCAACCTGCTTTTCGTTCCAGCGTGTATCGGTCGAGCCAATCTGTGCGAGCGTCAGCCTGGTCGCGTCAACGCCAAACTTGTCGAACACCTCGAGCGGGTCGATCCCGTTAGCTTTTGTCTTCGACATGCGCTGGCCATGTTTGTCCAGAACAGTTCCGGTGATGTAAGTATCGTGAAACGCTTCCTCGCCGATGAACTTCAGACCCATCATCATCATCCGCGACACCCAAAGGAAGATGATGTCACGCGCCGTGACCAGCACCGATGTCGGATAGAAGGCTTTCAGGTCCGCAGTCTCTTCCGGCCAACCAAGCGTTGAAAAAGGCCACAGCGCCGATGAAAACCATGTGTCGAGCACGTCTTCATCCTGCGTCAGCTCATTTGTGCCGGCTTTTGCTTCAGCCTCGGCGCGCGAGCGCGCTACGATCACTTCCCCGCCCGTCGTGTACCACGCGGGAATCTGATGACCCCACCAAAGCTGTCGCGAGATCGTCCAATCTCGAAGGTTCTCGAGCCAATCGACGTAAACTTTTTCGTACGGGACCTGCGGCACAAACTGCGGCTTGCCGTCCTGGCGAAGCTCAGCCAAAGCGAGATCGCGCAAAGGTTCCATCCGGCAGAACCACTGGGTGGAAATCAAAGGTTCGATAACTGTCTTGCAGCGCTCACACTTTGAAATCGAGAATTCGTAATCGACCGTTTTCTCCAGCGCCTCGAGCGCTTCAAGTTTCTCAATCACGAGTTCTCGCGCTTTGTATCTGTCGATACCAGCGAACTCAGCGCCGGCTTCTGCAGTCATCCGCGCAAAGCGATCGATGACGTTCACCTGCTCGAGACCGTGGCGAATGCCCATTTCGTAATCGTTCGGATCGTGCGCCGGCGTGACTTTTACTGCGCCGGTGCCGAACTCCGATTCGACGAATTCGTCGGCCACCACCGGGATCTCACGATTCATGATGGGCAGAATAAGCGTCTGGCCAACCAGCGCGCTGTAACGCTCATCATTCGGATTGACGGCCACGGCGGTGTCCCCAAGCATCGTCTCCGGCCGTGTGGTGGCTACGACGATTGCACCCTCGCCGTTTTTGAAGGGATAACGCAGGTAGTAAAGCTTGCCTTTGTTCGGATCGCGTTGCACCTCTAAATCCGAAAGCACAGTCTGATCGTTCGGGCACCAGTTCACGATCCGATTGCCGCGATAAATCAGTCCTTCTTCGTACAGGCGCACGAAAACTTCACGCACCGCGCGCGAAAGATCTTCGTCCATCGTGAACTTGAACCGCGACCAATCGACGGACGCGCCTTCGCGTCTTAATTGATTGAGAATCTGCCCGCCATACTCTTCTTTCCATTTCCAAACCCGCGCGACAAACTTCTCGCGGCCGAGGTCATGACGCGTCAAACCCTCTTTCTTCAGTTCGCGCGTCACCATCAATTGCGTCGAGATGCCCGCGTGATCCATTCCCGGCAGCCACAACGTTCGGTAACCGAGCATTCGCTTATGCCGCGCCAGCACGTCCATCATCGTGTGCTGCAGGGCGTGGCCCATGTGCAGCGAGCCGGTCACGTTCGGCGGCGGGATGACAATTGAGTAGACGGGTGCGTCAGGGTTTTTATTGATTTCAGGGGCGAAGTAGCCGCGTTCTTCCCATTTTGCGTAGTGCGAAGCTTCGGCTTGCTTCGGGTCATAGGTTTTAGGGATATCGATCATAAGTTTGCGCAAGCACGCCTTCTCCAAAGATTAGCGTTGTCGCGCGCGTGCATGTAATTGTAAATCAATGACTGTTGGTTTTCACCCGTGGCACGAAGGACGACAGAAGCGTCGAAACGATTTTCTAAAACTCGAAGGCCACACGTCCCGGGACTCGTAGGCCGGGAATCATTGCCGCGATGAAACCGGCGTGGGCCGCTCTACGCGAATCAGCTAGCCATCATTAGTGACACTTACATTAGCGGTCTTTGCTTGAAGTGTGCGTGTCTGCAGAAGCCTGTCGAGATCCACGCCCTTGCCTGAATTGATCAAAGCCGCCGTCAAATTAGCGAAAAAGGCATGATCCGCCGCACACAGTTTCGTGCGAGTGAAACGAAGAATTCCCTTGAACGTAACCGTGGAGAAATCGACTTTCTCAGATAAAAGCGGCCTTAGTTGTTCAATTGAAGCTGTGTCATCTTCATTTCTAACCCTGGAAAGAATTGCCGACGAAATTGCCAGGGATATATCTAAGTCTTTCATGTGGGTCTTGTTTAAGAGCTTCGCTTTTTTAATAAACCCGTCGGCTTGGGTAAACTTCTCGGTCGCTATTAGGAAGTCAGCAAGATTGGCATATATCCAAGCATTTTCTGAACCAAGCTCGATCACCTTCAGATAAAGATCACTTGCTTCCTTAAAGTTTGCCCGTTCGATCCATAGAAATTGTGCCATATTGTCCAATATCTCGGCGTCGGTAGGAGCAAGTTCTGCGGCTTTACGGAACATTTGCTCGGCCTCAGGAATGGCCTTGCGTTCATACCAAAGAAAAGTCGCAAAATTTGTAAAGAGCTCGGGACTGCCAGGCAAATGCTGAATTGCTTGACGGTAGACGGTTTCCCGTCGAAGTGGGTCACTCTCAAACAGCGCCTTCTGTTCCCAAGCCCACCAACCCCCAGATCGTTCGAGGGTGGCTGCCAACGCTTCAGCAACGACAGGATGAGCTACCGTGTCGAGGCGCTGAATTCTGCTCCGATATCTCGCCGTGCGAGCAGAGGCCCGTTCTTCAATCTCTTCGTCCAATATACCTATCCCCATCTTTTCACCGAGCAACACCATTAAAAGGTCAAAGTCCGGCACTGGCACGAGCACGCCTTTCAGGTCTGTGACGACATTCACGATCCGCTCGCTGGGTTTGCTTCTTTCGTAGTAGCACCAAACCATTTGTCCTTTTACATCGCCGGGCTGCAGCGATTCGAGGAGATCCATCAAGGTGTCGTCGTTACCACCGTACCCGATGAATAGTGGCGTGTAATGCTGAAACAGAGCACGCAGTGCCGTGCCCCAGGCGTCATGTAATCGCCGCAGGCTGCGCGGGTCGTTTTGTGGCCCAAGCAATAGATCGCGGTGAATTTTGCATATCAGCGGTCGTCGCATCGCGACCCGCACAAACTGCGTAAGCGATTCATGTCCGGCGACGAAGGGAAATGTATCGGTATAGATCGACAGCGCATCGGCGACAAGATTGTCAAAGTTTGTCGTAATGACTACGTTATGTCGCGGCGGATCGTCGGCTAACGCGGCGGCCAGAATCGAATACCCGGGGCTCGGGTCCTTTTCTGACATCACGCTCTCCAAATACGCAAATCCTTCTTCTGGGTACGCCTCGAATCGGCGGTGATATACCTTCGGGTAGTAGCTGGCGCGCTCTTTGAACTTGAAACCAGGGATTCCGAGGTTCGCAGCTGTGGCCCATTCCTCCAGCGGAGTCTTGGTCGCGTCTTCTTTCAAGTGCATCTCTTTCAGCCAGGTGTCTACCAACTCGGAACCCACGGGGATTCCCGAGGCGAAGGATGTACCGGCGCCAAGGACCCAAACAAACTTGTGGTCCAGCATTTTGTGATGAACAAAATCGAAATGGTCGACAAAGCCCTCTAATGTCCACTCATTCACAGTCATGACAGGCCTCCGAAGGTAGGTTTTGCGAGCCGGTGGTTGACGGCTAAGAATCAGGAGTTCGCGATGGGCTCAGTATAACAGAGGCCGTCATTACAGAGCAGGTCGCCGCAACAAAAAAGGCGGGCCGTAGCCCGCCTTTAAATAATTCGTATTGAACCTGGATTATGAGCGCTCTTCGAGCCGGCGTTTGATCAGCAATTCCGACAATTCGGGCACTACCTCCCACGCAATTTCGCGCACAACTTTGTCAGACATTTGCTCCACCACGCGGCGTGAGATCGCCTCGATTTCGTCGGACGAGAGTCCGCTGGTTTGCGATCGCTCTGTTTGCACTGGCTCTAATAGCGGAGCAGCGGACACCTCAACGCTCGGTTCGTCGGTGACACGAGTGAGCACAGGTTCGTCAACCGTCGCGAAAGAACTCTCTGCCCCGTCGCTGAATTCCTGAGTAATTTCAGAACGGTCTGATTCGATTGGCGCCGACTCAGTTACTGGCGCGATCACAGGCGCGATCGGCGCGCTGGAAATGGTGACCGGCTCGACCTCAACATCGAGCACGAAATCATCCTCGCTGGGCGCCGCCGCAAAGCCGTCGATGTCACCCAGGTCAAGCACACCTTCGTCGTCGAACTTAACCTGCGCCGATTCGCGCGGCGGCAACACAGTTAAGAACTCTGCCTGAGCTGGTGTAGCAGACGACTCTTCTTCCGCGACCCGCAACTCAAACCTTTCCGACTCACGTGTAGCTTCTGTTGAAATCGGTTCCAACTGTTTCGTGTCCGCAGTCTGAAGATCGATTACCGGTGGACATGTGTGTTCTGGCATCGCAGTTGGCTCGATTTCCATAAGCGGCGCTTCCACAAAAACGGTCGCATCCGGTTCCATACTTGGTGCTTCGACAAAAACCCGGACGTCCGCCTGTTCAGCCGCTTCAGATTCCTCGGCTACTGCGGTCTCATCGGCCGGCTTCTCTTCGGTCTGAGTCAGACCCAACAGGGAAAACTTGTCGGCCGTCTCCTGGCGTGCGGCACCTTCGTGGCTGACGAGAGATCCCACGCGGCTCACTAAATCGCGAATTGATTGAAATGGTTTTGTCACGACATCATCTGCGCCTGCGCGTTTCGCCTCAGCTTCATCAAACGGTTCGAAGCTGCCGACCAAAAGCATCACCGGCACGCCGCGAAACCGTTCATCCTTTTTGATGAACTTGCACAACTCGTAGCCGTCCACGCCCGGCATGAAAACATCTGCGAGAACGACATCGGGAGTGAACTGGTTGAGCTTATCAAGGGCATCCTGGCCGTCACCGACCGTGGTTACTTCCATGCCTTCGTCGGTGAACGTGAGGTCGATTACTTTTTGAATGGCAATCGAATCGTCGGCGAGTAGCAGCTTTCTTCCGGTTATCAAGGTTGGAGCCCTTCGATCGGCATTCAGCGGTCGGGGTGACCGCTATTTGAACCTAGCATCCGCGCGAAAACGGCGTCAAGAGGTTTTATCGGCCCAGCCCCTCAAGATCAGCGCGATCCCTTTGCCAGGACGACATCATCGGAGGTCCCGGACTTCCCGTCAGGGCCCAAAGATCGCAGCACGTACGCCTCGCGACCGCCTTCATATTCATAAGGCCGATGCCAGGCGTCCAGGCGAATTACCCGCGCCAGATAACGGGGGCTCAGAAAATCGACCAGGGCAGCTTCTGTCTTCGCTTCGACATAAGAGCCACGTTCGCGCCGGAACGCCTCAAGCGCTGTCGCGATAGTCTCCAGTTCCGCACGTACCCGAGAGGTCTTTTCGGTGTTCAAGGCGCGGATGAGCAAATCCATGTCTTCCCAGCGGCGATCGCCCGTCCGAACTTCGGCCACACGCCATTTGTCTTTGTCGTTAACGAAGCGAAACGCCGTTTCGACCTGCGCGACCACCACGGCCGAGTTGCCCATTGGGGAAATACTCTTGATGCGCACCGCGTCCGACGGCAGCTCAATGCCGGCGAGCCGCGCGATTACTCTGCGCGCTTCCTTCGGTGTCAGATCGCCGGCCGCGCGTGTCTGAAAAGCAAATAAACTCAGGCCGGCAGCGATCAATATCGACAACAAAAACGCGAGATTGCGGGTCGACAACATGAGTGAACCTCCTGATTAGGCTTCGCCGCGTGGCGGCGAAATGTTTATAGCCCACCGGCTTATTACGAATACTTCTTACGAATTGAGCTAATCGCGCCGCCGGCGTGATTAGCTCAATTTGCAGAACCTACGATCAAACTCGCGGGCAGCTATAAACATTTGGCGCCTACGGCGCCGGAGGCCGAAATTGCATCCTCACTTGCCGGCTCTGCTGACAAGCATGCGCAGCATCGTCTGTAACTGAGTCGTCGTAAACGGTTTCGGCAGAAAAACGACTGCGCCCGCAGCGAAGCTGTCTGACGACAGCTTCGGATCCTGTTCCGCCGTCATCATCATCACCGGAATCTTCATGAAACGCTTTTCGGTGCGCATATGCCGGACCAGCTCGGGACCCGAAATATGCGGCATCACCACATCGAACACCGCGGCAGTGAAATCCGCGTCCGCCTGCAGAGTCTTGTAAGCCTCGCGTCCATCGCGTGCCGCGACGACCGAAAAGCCTTCTTTCTCCAGAATCGTACTTACCAGACGCAGAATTGCCGGATCGTCGTCGGCGACCAGGACACGGCCTTTGGAAATTTTGTCGGGTGTTGTGCTCATCTTAAATTCGGCGGGATGCCCGCCTAAACTATCTGCCGCTAGGCCGCTTCGACTGCTCGACTACTCTCGCCCGCCTGCAGGGACAATTCAGCCGCCAACTTGATGGCGGCCACCATGCTCGAATGCTCTGCCAGTCCTTTACCGGCGATGTCGAACGCCGTGCCATGATCGACTGAAGTGCGGATAAACGGCAAACCTAACGTAACGTTGACTGCCTCGCCGAAGGACAAACACTTCACCGGAATCATGGCCTGGTCATGATAGCACGCGATAACGGCGTCGAACTCGCCGCGCGACGCACGCAGGTAAACGGTGTCAGCGGAGAAAGGCCCGCGCACGTTTATGCCGTCAACGACGCGGCAACTTTCAATCGCCGGCGCCATCTCAGAAACTTCTTCAATCCCGAACAGACCGCCCTCTGCCCCGTGCGGGTTCAGCGCCGCCACGGCAATACGCGCCCGTTCCACTCCCCACCGATGCAGTTCCCGATCGGCCAGTCGAATTGTCTTTTCGATTCGTTCGCGACGCACCAGGCGAATGGCTTCCGCCAACGGAACATGCGTGGACAACAACACGATGCGGAGATTCGCGGCTACGAATCCCATTGCGTATTCTTCGGTGCCCGTAAGTGACGCCAGGAATTCCGTGTGGCCGGGAAAGCTGTAGCCTCCGAGAAACAGCGCGCGCTTGTTGATAGGCGCCGTTGACATGGCGTCAATCTCGCCTGCCCCACACAGATTCACGGCGGCTTCGATGTAACTGGCGGCTGCTTTTCCCGCAACTCCCGATTCGATGCCCGGCTCAACAAAACCATTCAGGTTATCGAGGTGAAAGATAATCGGCGCTTCCGGTTTCACAGGTAGCGGCTCGCCCTGTCTGACTATTTCATAGCCACACTGCAAATCCAGCGTCCGCGCGTTATGCGCGAGCACCTCGGCGTTACCAATGATGATGGGATGGCAAACGTCGCGGACTTCTTCTTCCGCCACTGCCTTGAGGACGACCTCGGGTCCGATTCCCGCCGGGTCGCCCATGGTGATACCGATGCGAGGCTTCGACTTTCCTGTCGCGTGAAGTGATTCGGCCCGCGAAACGGTCATGTCTGGATGATAGCGGACGTTAATTTTCGAACGCGGGTTCGGAAGCTTCGTCGGGTGCGTGCTGATCCGCGCGAGTGTCCGATTCAACCTTTCCGTGACGTTCTTCAGCCTTGAACATGTATTTAATATTGCGTTTTAAGACCAGGAGATTCGGAGCCGACCGGCGGTTAATCTTCAACGCACCGCGATCGTACCACTCGATCGTGCCTTCGATTTCCTCGCCGTCCTGCAGCACCAAAACCATGGGCGTATGAGCATCGATCTGTTTCTTGTAGTAATAAATCTCAGCGTGAGTTTCAGTCGCCGGCGGCTGACGCTTGCGCATCTGCATCGACGGTGGCTGTCCCGGCCTTTGCTGCGGCATTCCGCCCGGGCGTTGACCTTGCTCCGGCATGCGATTCTGCTGCGGAACAACATCGCGCCTGGCTTTCACGTCTGCCAGGGTCGTTCTGATAAGTTTGCGATTCACAATTCGCCTCCAAATTATTAGTTCGAGAGAGCGCGAGCGCGCTCGGAATAAATGCGTTCCCGCCACTCGAAACGTGGCGCGAGCTTCAGCCTTTATCAGGCTTTAGCCTTCCGAGGAGAGATGCGCATTGACCCGTTACGGAAATTTCGTTAGGGATTGCGCGGCATGCTACACGACAGCGAGGGAAAACGCAAAATGCACTGGTAGTGCGGATGTTGTGTGGCGAGTTGCCTCAGCCCTAATCAGCTTTCTTTCGGATGAACGTCGGGACGTCCAGATCCTCACTTCGCGACCTTGATCCTGACGGCGTCACACCGAAGTCCGGCGCGGGCACATCGTAGCGCGGCGACGCCGTCACCGGCATCGTCGCACCCGCGCCCACGGCCGCCGTCATCGGCTGCCGGCTGAAGCCAGTGGCAATCACGGTGATCTTCATCGCATCCGCCATCGTTTCATCAATCACGTGACCGAAGATGATGTTCGCATCTTCATCGGCTTCCTGACGGACGATGGTCGCGGCTTCGTTCACTTCGTAGAGCGTCAAATCCGGACCGCCGGTGATATTGATGAGCACGCCCTTCGCGCCTTTGATCGAGGCTTCTTCCAGCAACGGCGAAGCAATAGCTTCCTGCGTAGCCTCAATCGCGCGATTCTCGCCGCGCGCGTAGCCCGTACCCATCAGCGCCATGCCCATTCCCTGCATGATGGTGCGCACGTCCGCAAAGTCGAGATTGATGAAGCCGGGAACGGTAATGAGATCGCTGATGCCTTGAACGGCTTGCCGCAACACGTCATCGGCCGCTTTGAAAGCTTCACCGATCGAAGCCGTTTGCGACACGGCCGCGAACAATCGCTCGTTCGGAATCGTGATCACGGTGTCCACGGATTCGTGCAACTCACGCAGTCCCTGTTCGGCCTGCTGCAGCCGGCGGCGCCCTTCGAACAGGAAAGGTTTCGTGACCACAGCGACGGTCAGCGCCCCCAGCTCCGTCGCTAACGACGCGACGATCGGAGCACCGCCAGTGCCCGTCCCGCCGCCAAGACCCGTCGTCACAAAGACCATGTCCGACCCTTCGAGGACTTCAATGATTTTGTCCGTGTCTTCCAACGCGGCCTGCCGTCCCACTTCAGGATCGGCCCCTGCGCCGAGGCCTTTTGTCAGCCGTCCGCCAAGTTGAATCTTCACCGGCGCGTTCGAACGCTTGAGCGCTTGCAAGTCTGTGTTCGCCACGACGAACTCGATGCCTTCAATGCCGGCGTCGATCATCCGTTGCACTGCATTGCCGCCGCCGCCGCCCACGCCAATAACTTTGATCCGCGCCCCGGTGATGGGAGGCTCGTCGTCGATAAAGATGTTGATGCTCCTGCCGGATGGCGAAGCCGAATTGTGAGTTTGGTTTACCTCTGCTGACATGCTTGCTTCCTCTCTTCCAAATCGGGAAGGCTTCCACGGCCTCTTTCGTCTATTTTGGGTTGGCTGCGCCACGGGACTCAAGATTTTGCGGACAACATCTTGTGCTAACGGGGCGGCAGCATACAATAACTAGTCAGAAAATACTACTACTAAATCGATCGCGAAACTTCGAAACGAAATGTGTTAGGCGTCCGCTTCCGCCGCGCTTCGCGGTGCCTGAGCGTTGCTCGAGTGCGTGCGCGCGTTGCGAAACGAGTGCGAGACCGGCCGCCGCTGCCCACGCTGGACTTTGAATGTCCTCGACAAGGCCGCCGAACCGATCACGCTCCGGATAACCGATGCGCACCGGCGCATCAAAGACCTGTTCAGCGATCTCAACCATGCCGTCGAGCAAAGCGCCGCCGCCGGTCAGCACTACGCCACTCGACAATTGGCGACTCCATCCTGAGTCTTTGATCTCGTCGGCGACGTGCATCAAAACTTCTTCGGCGCGCGGTTGCAGGATGTCGCAAAGAATCTGTCGCGAAAGTTGCCGTGGCGCGCGACCGCCCACCGACGGCACTTCAACCATCTCGCCACGCATCGCATCGCTAAGCGACGCACTGGAAGCACAGCCGACGGTCCGCTTGATCTTCTCGGCTTCGGGAATCGGCGTTCGCAAACCGAAGGCGATATCGTTCGTAAAGTGCGAGCCGCCGAGCGGAAACACGGCTGTGTGCTGCACGGCGCCGCGCTGATACACACACAAACCAGTGGTCTCGGCGCCGATGTCCACGAGCGCTGAACCGTATTCCTTGTCGTCATCCGTCAGGGTGGCCTCAGCCGCAGCAAGTTGCTCGAGAATCATGTCGGCAACGATAAGTCCCGCCCGATTCACGGCGTTTATGGCGTTCTGGCGCGCGGTCACGGGGCTGGTGACGATGTGGACCTTCACGGCCAGACGCGCTCCCGTCATGCCGATCGGATCGTTGATACCGTCCTGGTCATCGACGATGAATTCCTGCGGCAAACGATCGACGATCTCGCGCCCCGCAGGCAGTTGGATCGCGCAGGCTGAGTCAATTGCCCGGCGTACGTCGTCGGTCGTGATTTCATGCTCGCGGCTGGCGACGGCGACAATTGCCTGACCGTTGAAGCCCATGATGTGCGAGCCCGCCAGGTTAATCGTTACTTCCTGGGCTTCGACGCCACTCATGCGCTCGGCCTCTTCCACCGCACGCCGGATTGATTCGACCGCAGCCTCGGGGTTTACGATTACACCCTTGCGCAAGCCGCGCGAATCAGATTCGCCGGTGCCAACAACATTCAGCCGGCCGTCTTCCCCCGTCGCGGCGACGATGCACGTCACGCGGCTGGTTCCAATGTCGAGCCCGATGGTGTGGGTTGATCGTTTAGCCATTCCTGTTTGCAATTGGTCGTTTCACTGAACGTGGTGACGCAGCCGGTTTCGGAGCCGTACCCGGCGCGCGCGCTCGCGGCTTCTTGTCAGCGGGCTTTTCGGATGTCTCAGCATTGCTCGCCGCTGCCGTCACGGTGTCACTCGCATTGGCGGCGACCTCGTTCGTCTCAACCGCGTTGTCGTCCGATCCGGCTGACACTTTCACGCCGGAGCTGTATCCCAACACGACCCGTTCGCCCTGAGAATCGACGTAGGTGATCGAAGAACCGCGCGGTGTCTGTTTGTACTCATCGAGATAATGGAGCGCATCTTTCAAACGCCGGCCGAGATCCTCCGAACCTAAACGCACTTCAATGTCCGAATCTTTGCCGGTCAACTGGGCGCGGACGTCATGTACGTCGAACAAGCTGATCTCGCTCACGCGCTCAACTAACCCCGCCGTTTGCCACTCGCGTAATGCTTCCTGATACTTCTTTACACGTTCAGAATTTTCTTTACGCGCTTCGTTGGTGCCGTCTTCATTCCAACCGCGGATGAAAAACGGGGGCGGCTGATCGCTCGTCTGCATCTCGCCCAAGGCCACCCCTTCGTCATCCACCCAAAGGAAGTGCCCCGACGTGGAGCGCACGACCGCGATCGGCACCCGTTCAGTGATGCGCACACGCAAACCATCCGGAAGCACGCGCGTAACGACTGCGCGACGCACCCCCGGCAACCTTCCCAGTTCGGCGCTCAAGGCAGACAAATCCGCCCGCCAAACACCGGTGCGCGACACGCTGCGCCGGACCAGGCTCTCGATCTCTTCGGCAGAAGTTCTCGAAGTGCCGATGACATCCACGGCGCGCGCCTGGAACAGCGCCGCAGATGAAGCGGCGCGATAACCAATGGCCAGGCCGATGAGCGCAAGCAGGACGACTGCGACCTTCAGCGCTCTTGGGACGTACGCGTAGAGCGACCGCACCGAAAATCTGTCGGACTCAACGGCGCGGCCGTCGCGCCGCATTGGCCGTTGCGGTAATCCCTTCGCCGGTGCGTTTCCGCGCCGGGGTGCGCGTGATGCGATGACTTGTTCCTTCATGGCTCTCGTGGCACAGACTTCAGTCTGTGTGTTCTCCTCGCCTGAATCACAGACTAAAGTCTGTGCTACTTGCTACTCCACAGCTCAACTTCGAATTCGAGATCAATTCCGTGTTCGCGTTTGACCCGCTCGCGAATCTCTTCCGCCAGAGCCAGCGCGTCCGACGCTTTTGCTTCTTCACCTTCCGTGACGATGAAGTTCGCGTGCTTCTCAGAAACCACTGCGCCGCCGCGCCGCGTCCCTTTCATGCCGAGGTCATCAATCATTTTGCCGGTCCCGATCGGGCTCGACGGAGCATTCTTGAAAAAGCATCCGGCTGAACGCGTGCCGTGCGGCTGGGTCGCCATGCGCTGGCCCTTTGCCTTTTCCATTCGCTCGCGAATCCTTGCGGGATCATCGCGATGCAACAGCAATGTCGCGCCCAGCAGAAGCTCGCCTTCGCGAAAAGACGTGTGCCGGTAGTTCCATTGCACTTCACTTCCCGGGATCTCTTTCACGCGCCCGTCACGCGCCACCCGCACCGTCTCAACCACCGTTCCGATTTCCTGGTCATACGCTCCGGCATTCATCCAGAGGGCGCCTCCAACCGTTCCCGGGATTCCGTTCAAGCCTTCAATACCCGACAAATCGTGCCGCGCTGCATCAATGCACAGTCGGGGCAATGAGTAGCCCGCGCTCACCGAAACGCGTTCGCCATCAAACTTCGGTTCCGCCTTCAGATCTTTCAAGCTCACAATCACGTAGTGGTGTTCACCATCGTCGGCCAGCACGTTGCTTCCCGAGCCGAGCGGCCGCCACGCGATATCGCTTTTCTCAAGCGCACCGACGAGCGCTGCCGCCTGCTCTTCTGTCTTCGGCGAAATGACCCAATCGATCGTGCCCCCGACGCGCAAACTGGTGAGTTCGGCAAAGCGTCGTCCGCGCTCCGCGTTCACGCCAAGCTCCGCAGCAATTTGTTCGACGGTATTCCGATCCGTTTTCATTCGTCGTATCTGACCTATTTGGTCTCATTTGTCGCATCAACAATGGGACACGAGACACATATGACTAATCGCCGCGCAGCAACGCAACTAACTGATCGCTCGCTCGTGAAACTGAGCCCGCGCCCAGCGTAATCACCAGGTCGCCTTCACGAACCGCCTCAGCCAGGAGCGCGGGCGCACCTTCCACGGCGCCAATGAATTCAACGTTCTTGTGCCCGTAACTCTTGATTCTTTTCGTCAGGATTTCAGCGGTGACGCCTTCAATCGGGACTTCGCTGGCGGCGTAAATATCAGTGACGAACAAGACGTCAGCGTTATTGAACGCGCTGGCAAAGTCATCCATCAAATCATTTGTGCGCGTGTAGCGATGCGGCTGAAAGAGCACGACGATGCGACGGTTAGGAGCCGCAATTCGGGCCGCGCTGAGTGTCGCTTTGATCTCTGTCGGGTGATGGCCGTAGTCATCGACAACCGTGACGCCCTTTTCTTCGCCCTTAAATTGAAACCGGCGATCCGCCCCAGTGAATTCGCCGAGCGCATGCGCGATCGTGTCGAAAGGCACATCCAGTTCCAGCGCCACCGCAATCGCCGCGAGCGAGTTATAGACGTTATGTTTACCCGGAACGCGCAGCGAGACGCGACCCAGCGCGTTAACGCCACTCAAGACGGTGAAACTCGAACCAAATGATTGATCGTAAGTGATGTCGTGCGCGGAAATGTCTGCTTGCGCGCTCAGACCGTAAGTGATGCGCCGGCGCGCGACGTTTGGAATCACGGCCTGCACGTGCGGATCGTCGAGACACAACACCGCCGCGCCGTAGAACGGCACCTTGTTCACGAAGTCAGCGAAGCATTTCCGCACGTCGTCCATGTCGTGGTAGTAGTCCATGTGTTCGCGGTCGATGTTCGTCACTACCGCAATCATCGGTGTCAGCATCAGGAAAGAACGATCACTCTCATCCGCCTCGACCACCATCAATTCACTCTTGCCCAGCCGCGCGTTCGACCGATACGAGCGGACAATGCCGCCCACCACAAATGTCGGATCCAGACCGGCAATGCCGAGCACGGTCGCGACCATTGAAGTCGTCGTGGTCTTCCCATGCGAGCCGGCGCACGCCACCGTGTAAGGCTTCATGCGCATCAGCTCCGCGAGCATCTCCGCGCGCGGAATCACCGGAATCGATCGCTGCTGCGCCTCGGCAATTTCCGGATTGTCGTCACGCACTGCGGTAGATCGCACCACGACGTGCGCGTCGCCAACATTCTCTGCCGCGTGACCTTCCGTGATTTCGCAGCCCAACTCTTCCAGTCGCGCCGTCACTTCCGACTTCTTCTGATCGGAACCACTCACACGGAAACCAAGGTTCGCCAACACTTCAGCGATGCCCGACATGCCGATGCCGCCGACGCCGACAAAGTGAATGTGTTGGAATGGTCGAAACATAAAAATCAGTAGGCAGTAGGCAGTGAGCAGCAGGCAGCAAAAACTGCTTTTTGACCGCGAGCTAGTTCGAACTTGATGGTCTCCAGTTCCATGCCTTCTGCTTTCCGCCTAGTGCTTTCTGCCGATCAGCTCTTCCATCAAATCAGCCGTCTTCTCCGCCGCATCGCGTCGCGCCAGGTTTCGCGCGGCGTTTTCCATCTCATCAAGCTTCTCGGGCGTCCCCAGCAAACTCCTGATTTCGGTTGCTAAACTCTCGCCCGATAAATCCTTCTGCAAAATCATGCGCGCCGCGCCGGCTGTTTGCAGCGCTTCCGCGTTCTTTCGCTGATGATCGTCCGCCGCGAGCGGAAACGGAATCATGATTGCCACCTTGCCGGACGCGAGGAGTTCCGCAGTCGTAGTTGCGCCCGCGCGCGAAACGATCAAATCAGCTCTCGCGAACTCGCTCACCATGTCATCAATGTACGGCTTCACTTCAGCGTTTTCGCTCCACCCTGCTACAGCGTAGCCGCGCTGCACTTTCTCAACATCGGCCGTCCCCGTTTGATGCGTCACGCGCAAACGACCTTTTTCGGAGACAAGGTGCGCCAAGGCCGCAATCATCGCTTCGTTTATCGCGCGCGCGCCTTGTGAACCGCCGAACACGAGCAACGAAAGGTGCTGCGGGTCGTGCGTCTTCGCGGGAACTTCAAAGAACTCACTACGCACCGGATTCCCGGTCAAAACCGCTTTGCCCGGAAAGAACGACATCGCTTCAGCGAAGGAAACTGCCGCCTTATCAACGAACCGGGCGAGCTGTCGATTTGTAAAACCTGGCAGCGCGTTCGAGTCCATCACCAGCGTCGGTACTTTCATGAACGAAGCCGTCAACAGCACCGGCCCCGAGACGTAACCGCCCGCGCCTACGACAATGTCGGGACGAAACTCGCGAATCACTCTCCGCGCCGCGAAAAAACTTTTCGGCAACAGCAGCAGGCCGCGAAGCCTGGCCCCTAACCCAACGTTTTTCAGTCCCGTGCTTTCAATGAGCGAAAGTTCAAAACCCGCCTTCGGCACGACCCGGTTTTCTAAACCTCTAGCCGTGCCGACAAATCTCACCACCGAGTTCGGGTCGCGCCGCATGATCTCTTTGGCGACGGCGATGCCGGGATAAATGTGCCCGCCGGTGCCGCCGGCCGCGATTAGCACACGCATCGCTCACCCTAACGCGCCCGCGCCAGCGCGCGCTGGCGAACCGGCCGTTTCTTTCTATTTGAACGCGGCTGCCAATCTTCTTCGTAATCGCCGTCGTCGTATGCGGTACGGCTGCCGGGTCCCGCGTACTGCGAAATATTCAACAGGATTCCCACCGCGGCGAGCGTCGGCACCAGCGAGGATCCACCATAAGAGATGAAAGGCAGTGGAATGCCTTTAGTTGGCAGAAGCGCGAGTACGACACTTATGTTCAGCAGCGCCTGCGCCACGATGCCGACGACGATGCCGATGCCGAGCAACATTCCAAATCGATCCGGAGCGCGCAACGCGGCGCGCATCCCCCGCCAAAGGAAAACCGCAAACACAATGACAACGATCAAAGCGCCAATCAGACCCAACTCTTCGCCGATAACTGCGAAAATAAAATCTGAGTGCGCGAACGGCAGGAACAGAAGTTTCTGCCGGCCCTGCGCGAATCCGAGTCCATTCTGACCACCCGACCCGACAGCAATCAGCGATTGCACCACCTGATATCCCGTGCCCTGCGCGTCGGCCCACGGATCCATGAATGCCGCCAGCCGCTTCATCCGGAACGGCGTGAAGATCAACATGTTGCCCACGAACAGCAGCGCCGGCACGGTCGCGATCAGCATGTGCCGGGCGCGCACGCCGGCCGCATAGCACATCGTGAAGACGATGATCGCAAGCATCAGCGCGGTACCCAAATCGGGTTGCTTGAGCACGAGTGCGGCGACGATCCCGAGCACGAACAAGCACGGCAGAAACGTTTTCCAGAAAGACTGTTCTTCACCCGCGCGCCGCTGGATGAAATACGCAACGAAGATCGCCAAAGACAGCTTTGCGAGTTCGGAAGGCTGCATCGAAAAGCCGCTGAACTTGATCCAGCGACGCGCCCCGTTGATGGCCGGAAAAGCGAACACCGCGAGCAACAGCACGAGCGTGACCAACAGCAGGCCGTAAACAATCCACGCGCGATTTAAAAGCTGATAATCGAATCGCATCATAACGAACATCGCGCCGAATCCAATCAGCGTCCAGATGCCCTGCTTCATCACGTAGTAAAACTGGCTGTGATTCTCCTGCAACGCAATCACTGCCGACGCGCTGTAAACCATGACCACGCCAAACAGCGCCAGCCCCGCCGTCGCAGAGAAGAGCCATTTATCGATGGTCAGCTTGTCAGTCATTTACTAAGTCGTCGTTAGTGGGGCAGTAGCCCGACCGTCAGGGAGGGCGTGATCGTCGACTATGCGCCCTCCCTGACGGTCGGGCTAATGCCCCGCTTCTCCAAGCTTTGGACCGCTTCCTTAAATACCTGGCCCCGGTGCTCAAAGCTGTCGAACATATCGAAGCTCGCACACGCAGGGGCAAGCAGAACCGTGTCGCCCGGCTGCGCCGCGTCCAGCCCGCGTTGAACTGCCTCTTGCATCGTCAGCGCATGCTCAAACGCTGCGACGCTTCCCAGCTCCTGTTCTATCGTGGGCGCGTCTTCGCCAATCAGAATCATCTTCCGCACTCGTTCTTTCACGAGCGAGACCAATGGCGCGTAAGGCGCTTTCTTGCCAAGTCCGCCGAGAATCAAAACGACTTTACCTGGGTCGTCGGCAAATGCTTCGAGCGCTTTAATCGTGGCGTCAACACTGGTCGCCTTCGAATCATTGAAGAAACGCACGCCGTTAATTTCCGCAACTTCTTCCAGTCGATGCTCGACCGGATAAAAGTTTCGTACCGTTTCGCGCAAAGAGTCCGGCGCCACGCCGCACGCCAAACCGGCGGCTACTGCGGCCAAAACGTTCTCGACGTTGTGGGTACCCCGCAGTCTTAAGTCGTCTCGCGTCATCACCACGCGCTCGCCGTCCGCGGTTTTCGAAATCAAGTCCCGACCGCGCAACAACATTCCGTCACCAAGTTCCCTCTGCACGCTGAACTGGACGACATGCGCGCGTAGTCCACTGGCCCAGGAAGAAACTATTTCATCATCGGCATTCAAAATCGCCACGTCACCAGCCGTCTGATTCGAGAAGATCCGATGCTTGGCCGCAGCGTAATCCAGCAGGTCCACGTAACGATCCATGTGATTCGGCGTCACGTTCAGCACCGCCGCCACGGTCGGATGAAAATCGACGACCGTTTCCAACTGAAAGCTCGACAACTCGACGACGTTCCAGCCGTCTTCCCGCGATGACTCAACCATCGAGATCAAAGCCGTGCCGATGTTCCCGCCAACCTGCACGTGCAATCCACCGTCCTTAAGCATTTGTCCAATCAGAGTCGTCGTTGTCGTCTTTCCGTTAGTCCCAGTAATTGCAACGATCCGTCCTCGTAAAAAGCGTGATGCGAGTTCGACTTCGCCGATGACTTCAACTCCGCGCCTTTCCGCGTAGCAAATCGGAATCGCTTTCGTCGGCACGCCGGGACTCAGGACGACGAGGTCAATTTGGTCCAAAAGCCACGAGGGCGGATCACCTTCAATCAAACCGACGCCTTCAGTTTTCAAATCGAGCGCTGCCTGCGACCACTCATTCAGCGGCTTGCGATCGTTCAGCGCTACAGTTGCGCCTCGCTCCGTCAGAAATCGCGCGCTGGCAATGCCGCTGCGCGCCGCGCCGATGACTAATGCTTTACGTCCATCAACTTTCAAGTTTCAAGTTTCATGTTCCAAGTTCACGTTCCAAACTTGAGACTTGGAACTTGAAACTCGAAACTATCTAAGCTTCAGCGTCGATAGGCTCAACAGCGCAAACAAGATCGCCAGGATCAAGAAGCGAAAGACAATCTTCGGCTCTTTCCATCCCACCATCTCGAAGTGATGATGCAGCGGCGTCATCTTGAAAACGCGGCGCCCCACACCGCTGGTACGCTTGGTCATCTTAAAGACTGTGACCTGGAGCATTACGGACATCGCTTCCAGGACGAACACGCCGCCCACCATCAACAACATGAATTCCTGCTTTGTCAGGACCGCGATCGTGCCCATGGCGCCGCCAATCGCCAGGCTGCCGACGTCGCCCATGAAGACTTCAGCCGGCGGCGCATTGAACCAAAGAAACCCGAGACTCGCGCCCGCTAAAGCCCCGCAGAACACCGTGAGTTCGGCCGCTTGCGGGCGATGTGTCAGATCCAAATAGGCCGCCCAGACCGCGTGGCTGGCGATATAGGTGAACGCCGTAAGCGCTGACATTGCTATGAACGTAACGCTGATCGCCAGGCCGTCGAGCCCGTCGGTTAGATTCACCGCATTCGTCGATCCCAACAACACGATAACGACTAGAATCAGATACAGCGGCGACGGAATTACGCTGATACCGTTTGGATCGGCCGTCTCTTTGAAGAAAGGAATGCTGATGTTCCATGAATATTTCGTCGAGAAGTACTGCGTCGAAATATATAGGGCCAACCAGACGCCCACGGCGATCGCAAGTTGGAGTGCCAGCTTTTGACGACCCGTTAAACCCAGGCTGCGTCGCTTCACCAGCTTGATGTAATCGTCGGCGAACCCCACCGCGCCAAACCCCATCGTCGCCAGGACGATGATCCAAACGTAAAAACTCGAGAGTCGCGCCCACAGGAGCGTTGAAATAACCACCGAACCGATGACGAGCAAACCGCCCATCGTCGGCGTATCGCGTTTGGCGATGTGCGCCTGCGGTCCTTCTTCGCGAATTTGCTGCCCGATGTTCCAACTCTTTAAGGCGTTGATCGCATAGCGGCCGAACAAGAGCGAAATCAGCAACGCCGTGATCGCTGCCCACGCGGTCCGAAAGGTGACGTACTGAAAAACATTCAGCGCTCTGACGAACGGCCATCGATCTTTGAAGTGGCCGAAGATGAGCTCGTAAAAGATGTAATAGATCATCTAGTCGTTTGTCAGTCGTCAGTCGTCAGTCGTCAGTCGTCAGTTGTCATTTGTCATTTGTCACTTGTCGGTCATCGCGAGTACAGGGTGCAACTGACGACGGACAACTGACCACGGACAGTTAGCGAGCATCCGCCAAAGCAAAGCGCTCCTTCAAAGCTTTCACCACTCTATCCGTTTCGACGCTACGCGAGCCTTTGACCAAAACCAGATCGCCTTCGCGAACTTCTTCGACGATCGCGGTGGCGGCTGCGTCGGACGACTCGAAAAAGCGCGCTGACTCCAACCCGGCTTCCTGCGCACCGGCCACGATTTCGTGGCCAAGACCGCGCACACCCCAAAGGACGTCAACACCCAGTTTCGCGATCTCCCGCCCTGCTTCGCGATGCATGGCCGGCGCATTAGGACCGAGTTCCATCATCTCGCCGGCAATGATTACGCGACGCTTTACCTTTTCGCGCGCTTCCGCAACCGTGCGAACCATGCTGATTAAAGAACGCGGGTTCGAGTTGTATGAATCGTCCACAACGGTGAATCCCGCCGCGAACTCTGTGATCTCGCCCCGCATCTTCGGCGGCCGGGTCGAACCTAACGCATCCGCAATCAGCTCGGGCTTGATCTTCAAAACCGTCGCCACCGCCGATGCCGCCAACGCATTCATTAAGTTGTGTCCGCCCGTCATCGGCAACTTCGCCGCCGCTTCACCGTCCGGCGTCTGCAAGCGAAACTGGATCGATCCGAAACGTGACATGTCGATGTCGCGCGCCATCACGTCGGCTTCATTCTGAATGCCAAACGTTAGCACCGGCCCTTCGGTTTTTGACTTCATCTGCATCACTAATTCGTCATCCGCATTAAGGACTGCGGTGCCGCCGGGTTTTAACCCTTCGATCAGCTCCGCCTTCATCGCGGCAATCGTCTCGATTGTGCCGAGATGTTCGAGATGCACCGGCGCCACCATTAATTCAACTCCAACGTCTGGCGGCGTCATTTGCACGAGGCGCCGAATCTCGTGCGTGGGCGAGGACATTCCCATTTCCAGCACCGCGAGATCGTAATCCTGCGGGCGGCGGCCGCGGCTGACCATCTGCAAAACTGAGAGTGGCAGTCCGAGGCCGTTGTTATAATTGCGTTCACTCCTAAGGACCCGGTGACCCGCACAAGCAAGCACATGCGCGGTCAATTCTTTCGTCGTTGTCTTCCCTGCACTGCCCGTGATGCCGATGACCGGCCGCCCCCACTGCTCGTAAACTCTTCGCGCCAACGTTTGCAGGGCAGCGATTGCGTCATCAACGATGAGCAGGCGATCGACTAACCGTTCGAAGGTTGTGTCGCCGTTGACTCGATCACGACGCGCGACCGCCGCGATGGCGCCGCGTTCGAACGCCGACTGTATGAAGTTATGCGCGTCGGCAAACTGGCCGTTGAATCCGGCGCGTTCGTAATCGGGCTGAGATAGAGCAAAGAAGAGCTCGCCCGATTCGGTAGTGCGCGAGTCAATTGAGAAATCAAGTATTTCTTTGTCAAAGAGCTCGGGACGCAGCCGCTTCGCATCTGCGTCCATTAACTCCGCTGCCGTTCGAATATTCACATCGTCAGTTTAGCGCACCAAGTTGTTTAGAGGCGGGCTACTGCCCGCCTGGCTTCCTTGCGTGGCGGGCGGCAGCCCGCCTCTAACCTTTGCCACTAAGGACCGTGTCCAAATTCGACGCGCACGGTTTGCCCGGAACTTACTTCGGCGCCGGCCGCCGGAAAGTGACGCAGCGCGCGGCCCGCACCTTTTGCTTCCAACTTCAATCCAAGCTGGGCGCAGGTGCGCCAGACATCACGCACGCTCTGCCCGCGCAGGTCCGGCATCAGCGGCGCGCGTTGGCTGGCGACGGCGAGAACAATTTCACTTCGGCGGCCGCTGAAACTTTTCGCGGCAACCTGTGGCAGCGTCGCTTCGCGTACCTGCTGATTTTCAATTGCCTGCTGAACCTCCTGCGGCGACGGCTTACGAGCTTCCGCGATCAATTCGCCGCCGCCTTTCGTCTCCACATCGGGAGTAACGTTCAACTCTGGAAGTATCTGCTCAGCGATTTCACGGAACACCGGGGCAGCCACATCACCGCCATGGTAGGCGCCCTGCGGCTCGTCGATTACGACGATAATTACGACCGCCGGATTGTTGACCGGGGCGAAACCGACAAACGAGCCGATGAATTTCGTCGAAGAGTAAGCGCGTGTCTTCGGATCGATCTTTTGCGCCGTGCCCGTCTTACCGGCTGCCGTATAGCCTTCGACCTGGGCCAATTTGGCAGTACCGCGCAAGGTGACGCCTTCCATCATGCTGCGCAGTTTTTCGACGGTCTCGGCCTTGAGGGCCGGTCGCTTTTCGGGCTCAACGCGCGCCAGGACAGAGCCGTCGGGCGCCCGCGTCTCGCGCACAACGTGCGGTCTGACCCAATTGCCGCCATTCGCGATTACTGAGTAAGCAACCGCCATCTGCAGCGGCGTGACGCCAATTTCCTGTCCCATTGCGATCGAGCCGATCGATGACGGTTGCCAACGACTCAACGGCCGGAGAATTCCCGCCGATTCGCCGGGTAAGTCGATGCCGGTGCGCGAACCAAATCCCAGACGCCGCGAATAGTCGTACATCGACTCGTTGCCGGCCAGCAGCGCCAACTTAATCGCGCCCACGTTGCTCGACTGCGCCAGCGCGTCAGACACAGTCAGCACGCCGAAGGGTTTGTGATCGTGAATCAGCCGGCCGGCAATCGTGATCTCGCCCATCTGACAGTTGATCTTATCTTCCGGAGTCACGAGACCCTTTTCGAGTGCGGCCGAATAGGGAACAACTTTGAACGTCGAACCAGGCTCGTAGATGTTTTGCAGAGCCCAATTGGCGCGCACCTCGGGCGCGTCCTTTCCCGGTTGATTCGGATCGAACGTTGGGGCATTCGCCAGCGCCAGAATCTCGCCGGTGTGGGGATCCATCACGATCGCAGTCCCGGATTTCGCTCGCGCGCGCTGAACCGCGGCTAACAGCACCTGCTCAGTTCGAAATTGAATCGTTTGATCGATGGTGAGGACGACGGTCTGGCCGGGAAGCGGCTGAACTTCGTAGCTGTCAAAAACGCGGCGCTCTTTAGACCCGTCGCGTTCCATATAAACCTTGCCGCCTTCGCCGCGAATTTTCTCGTTGTAAACCTGCTCGACACCGCTCAGTCCAATTTCGTCCGTCCCGACAAAGCCGAGCACATGAGAAGCGAGGGTCGAGTTGGGGTAATAACGCTTAGGTTCCTTGCGGGAATAAACGCCGTCGAGCGCCATCGCGTCCAGCTTGCTCGCTTTCTGCAAGTCGAGCCGGCGGATTAGCCAGATAAATTTCTTGTTGGATTCTTTGGCCGCGCTGATCTTTGCGATCAGATCGTCCTTATTCAGCTCGGTGACCTCGGAGATTTTTCGCGCGGTCTCTTTTACGTTTTGAATTTCGCGCGGGTCTGCATAGAAGGATTCGGTATCGACGCTGCGCGCTAGTTCGCGACCCTGTCGATCGAGAAGCAGGCCTCGAGTAGGACTGGTTTCAACTGTGCCTAGTTGCTGATTCTTGGCGCGCGTGGAAAGTTCGTTGTGACGGGTGATCTGCAGCTGCACCAATCGCAGGCCAACGATCGCCATCCATGCTACTAGCCCAAGCGCCACGAACATTGCGCGGCGTCGCGGGTCGGCGGCTTCTCTGTCGATGGCCGTAGCACGAAGGGGCATTTACGTCTCCTGAACACTGCGGTAACGCCTGTCGAACTCAAATTGGCTTGCGCTGCGATTTTGCCGCCGGCTTGGCGACGGCTTTCGGGTTCTTTTCCGTTTCTCGCTTCCCCGGCTTCGCGTCCTTACGAACCGTCAGCGTCTCAACCGTCTGCGAGTTGTTCGCTCCCTGTCGCAAAGGATCGACTTGCGCCGGTTGCAGCGTCTGCATTCCGAGTTGCTTTGCTAACTGTTCCAAACGCGCCGGGTTCGCGGCTTCTTCGCGTTGCAAAGTCAGTCGCCGCTTGTCCTCGGCCAGCTGATCACGCTTACGACGCAGGTTCTCAGTTTCATAACCGAACTTGAGCGCTGCGAAGTGTTGTCGCCCGGCGTAAACAAAACCGCATGTCAGGGCGAGACCAACCACAAGCAGTAAACCAAGTCGGAAGAATGCATCTTTGTCCTTCTCGCGACCGACGGGTGCATTTCGATGTTTTGAGGGTAAGCGCCGAACCATATCCGGGTCTCCTGAATTGGCCTGGCTCCAGCAAAGGGAAGGAACTAAAGCCTGGCCGCTACTCTTAATTTCGCGCTGCGAGCTCGGGGGTTCTCAGCAATTTCATCTTCGGCCGGGGCCAGGGGGCGTCGAGTCAAAATCTCGATCGCCTGGCGCGCTCCGCAAACGCATTGCGGCAGACGCGGCGGACACTGGCAACGACCGGACAGCTTTAAAAGCGTTCGCTTGATAATGCGATCTTCAAGCGAGTGAAAACTGATTACCGCGAGACGGCCGTGCGGCTCTAAAGCATCAAACGCGTCAGCTACGAATTGGTCGAGGCCTTCGAGCTCGCGATTGACTGCGATGCGCAACGCTTGAAACGTGCGCGTGGCAGGGTGGATCCTCCGCTTTTTACCTCCGATTGCGCGTTCGACCAGCTTCGCAAGTTCCGTGGTCGAGGTTACCGGCTCGCCGGCTTCTCGTCTTTCGACGATGCGCCGCGCGATGCGTCGTGAGTGACGCTCTTCACCGTATTCAAAGATGAGGTGCGCAATTTCTACTTCAGAAAGACGACCGAGCAACTCTGCCGCCGTTTCGCCGCTCGACATATCCATACGCATGTCGAGTGGCGCTTCGTGCCGGAAGCTGAATCCGCGCGAGGGCGAATCCAACTGCAACGATGAAACGCCGAGGTCGGCAAGAATACCGCGCACTGCTTTGACTTCCGCTGTCGCGAGGACCCGCGTAAGTTCACGAAAGTCAGCTCGTACTGCGCGAAAGCGGCCACCGAATTCCGCCAGTCGCTCTCTCGCCCACCGAAGCGCTTCTTCGTCACGATCGATTCCCAGCACTTGCGCGTCGGAAGTTGTTTGCAGAATTGCTTCGCTATGCCCGCCCAGGCCTACCGTGCAATCAACAAACAGTCCGCCGCGCTTAACTGCGAGCGACTCGATCGTCTCTCGAAGTAGCACGGGGCGATGGCCTTTGTGACTAAGCCCCTGCCCCCCAAAGGCCATTGCCATCACCACCGCCCCGTGATCTCGTTCAAAGAACTAACAGGTAGCACAGACTTTAGTCTGTGGCTCTGAGCTAGTTGTTTGACCAAGGGAATTAAGGGTTCGAGTCCCCCCTTCGGCACCACACCCCTTCTCTCGGTGAATGTCTGTGCCACATCTCAAATACCTAACCGCGCAATCGCTGCTTCGTCTTCCTCGGTGTAGGGATCTGCGAGCATGCGCTGCTGGAACTTGTCCAGCTCCCAAACTTCCAGGTACGACAAATAACCGAGCACTGCGACGTCGCCGACAACCTGCGCGCTCTTTCTCAGCAGCGGATGAATCAGGACGCGACCCTGGGTGTCCATCACCGACTGCTGACCGTAGTAATTCGTTCTGTCAAGGAACTTGCGTCTTGCCGGATCCATTGAAGGCAGCAAAGACAAACGCTGCTCAATCGCTTCCCACTCCGGCATCGGGTAGATGCGTACGCAATCACCCGTTAAACTGGTAACATACAGCGCCGAGCCGTACTTCTCTTCGACGTAACGACGAAACAGGGTCGGCACTTTGAGCCGGCCCTTCGAGTCGATTCGCGCTGTGTAATTGCCTCGGAGCATCCGAGTTCAGAATTGAGATTAAAGGAGACGGCTCTACGAATCGCGCCAGTTTTTCTTTGATTCGTGTCGTTAAGGCCACCTCGCTCCACTTCACTCCACCGGCGCATCCTACGCCGGTATGTAAGGCCTGTCAAGAGTTTTTACAGATTTTTTTGTGGTAGTCTGCGGCGAGCTTTTCTTCGCAACGCATAGTGACTGGAATCCTGGGACTGCTGGCCGTTGGGGCCGTCGCCGCGCTGGCCAATCTGGCTGGCGGCCTGCTCATCGCATCATCCGATGTCTATCGTCCGGGGGCGAAGCTTTTAAAGTATCTGGTAGCGCTCGGCGCCGGCTTCATGCTGGCCGCGATCTTCATCGAGATTCTGCCGGAAACTTTTGTGCTCTGGACCGATGGAGCTGGATCAGACACTGCCGAGGGAATCGTCGGCGCGACTACTCTCCTGCTCGGCGGCTATCTTTTGATTCAATTTTTCGAACACACCGTCGCGCCGCATTTTCACTTCGGACCTGAAACGCACCCCGAACATTTAATAAAACCTTCGGCTGCTTATGCGGCCATCGGCGGACTAACTATCCATAGTTTCTTTGACGGCGTTTCGATCGCGGCGGCGTTTCTGGTGAACTTCCGCGTCGGACTCTTAGTGTTCATCGCCATCATGCTACATAAGCTGCCGGAAGGCTTCACCGTCGCATCGATCATGTTGGCGTCAGGGAGATCTTCAAAGAAAGCCGCGGCCGCGGCATTGGCAATCGGTGCGGCGACGTTCGCCGGCGTGGCCGGAGTAGCGTTGATGAGCGAGCGCTTCACCGGCGCGGTGGCTTACGCGCTTCCCTTCTCTGCGGGTGTGACTTTGTACGTGGCGGCTAGTGACTTGATTCCGGAGGTCAATCGTTCGGAAGAAAAGAACCCGATCGTTTCAATCGCAGTGTTTGCGGGAGTTGCGATGTTCTATCTGCTGCACCGGCTGATTCCGCGATAATACTTCACGCAATTAATCATTTGGTAAATACCCGCTTGCGTTGCGCGTTTATTAACCGGGTTTAGAGCTGCAAATACTTGGCTTTTGCATTCAAGCGAATAGTTGTGTTTGTCGATTCTGTCAGAATACTGAGCCAAGTGTTCTTCTTACCTGCTAGCTCTGGGCGAGAGAGGAGCCCGCTCACGTGTAGGAACCAATCAATGCGGCTTTCTTCTTTTATGCTTGAACTCGTTAAATACTGCTGGTACCGCCTGAAAATGTTTTCCTTCAATGGTCCCTCGGGAACGCGGCCCAACAAACCTGCATAGAGAACACACTTTTGATGAAAGACTGCCAACTCTGAACTCTCTTGAGATCCACTCCATGATTCCAACTGAGAGAGATAATCTTGTACCCTTTGCTGCCACGCGGCTGATTGCTTCTCACTGTCTGAAACCGATTCACCTTCAGGACCCCAACTTAGTTCTTTGCTTTTCCGAAGCATTGCTCGAGCTTCGTCGGTTTCCCAATACTTCAGGAATTTTGGCCCGGCTTTCGTTTCCGCTGGTTTCAGTTCGTCACGTGAGAGCTTATTGTCAAAAAGGAAGTTTGCATCACTGATATAGCTCGGCGCGGCTTGTTCATCGAACGCCGCATTGTCGACGCATCGTGCGGCTGTCAGGTTCCCTACCAGGTAAGTCCGGTAGGCCTTTAATAAGTCTTCGCTCTGGTTCTCATGCTGATACTGGACACGCGCCAGTTGCAATATGCCCCGTGAGATAGGTTGACGACTGATTGAATAAGAAAAAGACCGATCGTCACCCGAAATCTTTTTGAGAGCATCACCAAAGGCCCTTACCAGAAAGTAGTGTTCACGAGGGGAAGTTTTGAACCGCAACAGCAATTCGATAACAGGGCCGACCTGTGCCGGTGCAGTAATCGCCCTGACATAGGGAACAATGTATTCTGCTCTCACCCCGGATTCGATCTCGTCCGTGCTAAAACCTCGCTCGGCAACCGCGATCAGGCTTTCGTAAAAGGTAGCTACCTCATAGACCATTGCGTCGCTGCAGTCTAATGGAGCAAGTTTGAGATTCGGGGACATCTGGGACAACAGTTCGCGAGCCCGCTGTTTATCCAGAGGCAACATCGCTCTGACAATACGACTCCTGAGAGATAGTCGATCGATTTCTAAGTCGAAGGCGTACGAGCGATACCCAGAGTCAGTGTCGACTGATACCCCCGGGAAAGGAATGACTTTCCGTCGGACGTCGGCTTGCGCCTTTTCTGAAAAAAGAAAAGCTTCTTCGAGCAACTCTTTTTTCCATTGTCGGTCAGTGACCTTTTCAGACTGTGCGATTCGATATAAGAGGCTGGCAGCAAACTCGGAGGGAATAGTTCGCGCTGCACTTACAAAAGTTTCTATCTCTACTGATCGCGAGGGCGTCGGCTTTTGATCTTTGGATTGTTGGGAAGGCACTTTCGAAAGCACTTTGGTGTTTTCGGCGTAAACGCTGAAAACCAATAGCGCCAGCAAGAGCTGTGACCAAATCTGGATTGTGTGGGCTAACATATTCATGGGAGTCAGAGCGTAAACTTAGCGTTCTATTACTCCGGGCAGTTTAATCTCGAGAAACTCCTCGATCTCCGCTCTCCGCTCCGCTCCATAAGCTCCTCTCCAGATTCTCACAACCCGGCCTTCGGAAATAATTAGGGTTGTTGGCGTTGCGACGAAGTCATAACTCAGGCGGGTAGTGTCAGACGGGCTGTGATAAACGGGAAAATTAATCTCGTTACGGCGGATATATTGATCGAGCTGCTTTCCATCTAGAGAAACTCCGATCAACCGGTAGCGATTTCTAAGCTGCTCATCAAGCGACTTGATGTTTGGCAGGTTTCGCTCACACCAATCGCAATCGGGCGTAAATACGTAAAGCACAGTCGGAAGTTTGGTGTCGGAATAAAGCACCGAATGGCGACTGCCCTGTAAGTCTAAGACTTCAAGCGGCGAGGCCATATCATTTAGACGGACCTTTTTTGGATCTCGAAGCAGCGCGACTGTATGTCTAAGACTGCGGACCGTAAGCGCGAGGCTTACGTTCAAAAAGACAGACAACACCAAAAGCAACGTTAAGAAGGCGGTGTGGGCCCCCCTCGACGTGACTTTGTTAGTAAGCACCTTAAGCCGGTCACGCATGGTAGTTGGGCCGGCATCGGGTGTTTCGGTGCTGCCTGAAGCGAAGTCTTCGACTCGTTGATTCATCTGACACCAACGCTCCGCTGATCCACCGGGTCCTTGATGTCAGTCGCACGAATCCTTACAGTAGTTGGGTTTGTTTTGCGAGCATGGTGCCTGGTTGATGCCAGGGTAACAACACTGCTGGGTGCCGCCCGTCTTAGTTCTTATCGTGCAGTCCTCCCCAAAAGAACAGCATGCAACTGCACCTACGGGAGTAGGTCGTCCCAATTGGATGCCCGAAAAAATCATCGCTCCCAACAACGCAACGTACAGCAAGAGTCTGGCTTTGCTAAACGGTTTCATACCAAGCCCTCCTAAGGTAGTCTGCAGATGCAGGTAATCGGCTGTGTAGGCGCGAGGGTGCCGTACCATACAGCGCCGTACATCGCCTGTCAATATGAAATATTGCGTTTAGCAAATATACTGATCGCGATGGATCTGCGCGCTAAAACCCGCGCGTGTTGCACATCGCGCAGTGGTCGCAAGGCTTGCCGCTTGGATCGACTGAGCACTTCTTCTCTTTCTCAAAGAACTCAACTAATTCAGCGACCGTCGCTTCTTCGATGCCGAAGCGTTCCTGGCTGGGATGATCTACGGCTGGGGGATTTAGGATTGCGGATTGCGGATTGTCCTGACCGAGCATGGCCGACAGTCGACCGAGCCAGGGTGATTGCGTCGCGGGGATAAACTGGAAAAACTCCGATGACTTTTTCGCCGAATCTGGGGAAGGCTGCACAACTGAAGCTGCAGGAGCGACCGACGACTTCGATCGCACCGGCGGTCCGGAAGAAATGAAGTCGATCACGCGGGCTCGTGATGGTTGGGGAGGGTCACTCAGACCGGTTTCCGGCCCGAAAGATCCGTTTTCGTGCTGGTTCCGTTGCGCACTGCCCGCATCGCCTGACGCTACCCGCCGCGCCACCCGCTCAGCAATCAGTCTTACTCGATCGTCTTCTGTGGACATTAATCTTTTAATAAATCGATGTAATCAACCACACCTACAATTGCTGAATCGATCGCGGCGCCGGCTTTCCCCGTCGCAGCCGTTGAAGCACTCCAGCCTTCCTGAACCACCAGGACCGTGTCGCCCACGCCGGCATCGACTGAGTCGAGCGCCAATATTGTATGACCAGTCAGCTCGCCTTCGGGCGTCATCTGTTCGCACATCATCACCCGCGCGTTTTCGTAGCGGTGATTCTTTTGCGTCGCGACGACGTTGCCTAAAACTTTGGCGATGATCATTCTTCAAAAACGTCCATTGTCAGTTGTCAGTTGTCAGTTGCAAAAAAGAACAACTGACGACGGACTACTGACCACTGACTAACCACAACACACATGACTATCCGAATCCACAATCGCGATTATGGTGCAGTCGGTCGGCGTGTCTTCGCGCTTGAACGGAAAGCTCGCTTCCTTTCCGCGACACCAGAAGACCAGCTCGCCCACACCCGCGCCCGCCGCGTCAACCGCAACCATTGGTTTGCCCTGCGGCTTTAAATCTTTGTTGAGGGATTGAACGACCATGAGCTTGCGATTACGCAGCGAGTCGTTCTTGACGGTGGCAACAACGGTTCCAATGACGCGCGCCAGTTGCATTTCAATTCTCGGGAGCCATGATATCGACCGTATCTATCACCCCAACTACGGCGGCATCCACTGGGGCGTCTTTCATGTTCTGCGCCAGCCGCGCGCTGGAACCCGCCACCACCAGCACGCGCTCATGAAATCCTGCGCCGACAGTATCAACGGCGACCACATAGCCGCTTGTGTCCGATCCGTCAAGATTGATGGGCCGAACAATGAGCAGCTTCTTTCCTTCCAGCCGTTCGTCTTTTTGCGACGCCACGACTGTGCCGATAATCCGGGCGATGATCATGCGCGCGCTTGGTTCGTAATCGGCATCGCTTCGTCGACGCTGCCGTGGGGCCGCGGGATCACGTGCACGCTTACGAGTTCGCCCACGCGCCGCGCCGCCGCGGCGCCGGCGTCCGTCGCCGCTTTTACCGCCGCAACGTCACCACGCACGATCGCCGTAACGAAACCCGCGCCGATTTTTTCGTAGCCGACTAAAGTGACATTAGCCGCCTTGACCATCGCGTCGGCCGCTTCAATCATCGCGACCAGGCCCTTGGTTTCCACCATTCCGAGTGCTTCTTGCATTCAGTTTCTCCTGTGAGAATTTAAGACCGTAAATCGTTAATGGTAAATCGCGAATAGGATAACACGGTGTTCTCTATTTACGATTCACGACTGACGATTCAAGATTCGTTCAAACGCGCGGCCTGACTCAAAAGCTCAACCAGCTCTTCGCGCGAAAGCGAAACCCGACCCGCTCCGTTTGATTGCGAGAGGCTATGAGACCGCGCCGCCGGCCGATCGCCTGTGGGACACGTCAGATTCGTTTCGTGCAAATAACCGCAAGCCTGACACCGCGCGCTTTCGCCGAGATATCCTGAAGCCTCACGCACGTTGATTAATTTCTCGATAGCGTCCGGTGAAAGGTTTCGCGAGCCGCCGAGCACGCGCGAAAGGATCGAAATCTTCGCCGTATGTTCCAACGTCTCCAGACGATCCCACGCCTGCCAAAGATCGTTTCCGTACGCGACTGCTCCATGATTCGCCATCAAAAGCGCGTTGTGATGTTTCACTAGGGGCCGCATCGCATCGGACAGCTCATCGGTCGAAGGCGTGCCGTACTCCGCGAGCGGCACACAACCCAGCGTCAGGATCACTTCGGAAAGAATCGGTTGGTCGATCGCCAGTCCGGCTACGGCGAACGCAGTACCATGTGGCGGATGCGCGTGACAGACTGCTTTCACGTCCGGGCGCTCGCGATAAATCAAAAGGTGCATCGCGAGTTCGCTCGAGGCCTTCTGATTATTAAGCGCGCGGCCTTCGAGATCTGTGACTGCAATCAGATCCTCCGTCATCCGGCCTTTGCACGTCATCGTCGGCGTCGCCAGAATCCGTCCATCATCGAGCTGCACACTCACGTTGCCGTCAGACGAGACGACGTAGCTGCGCTCGTACATCAGATGACAGACTTTGATGAGATCGCGTCTGGCGGTTTGCTCGTCCATTCTAGATTTCGTGGGTCTGCCGCTTGTGGGCGCTGTTGGCGTCATTTGTGCGCGCGCTGTTGGTCACGCGGGCGACGCCCGGTTGCGCGAGAAAATACGAGAGCGACTCAAGCGACGTGGTCAGGTCAACCGTCTTGACCTTCACGCCCAGGCGCGACGTCAGGGGCGCTGGAGCAAAATTCAGAATCGCTTTTACCCCGGCCGCCATGATTTGATTCAGCACTTTCTGAGCGGCACGCGCCGGTACGGCGATCACTGCAACGTCAATGCCCTCGTCGCGAACAAATTTGGCGAGGTGCTTCACGTCGTGAACGGCCGTGCCGTCAGAACCAACTTGTTCACCGATTTTGGACGGGTCGTTATCGAATAGCGCGACTACCGAAAAGTTCGACTTGGAAAGTCCGTTGTAATTCGCCAGCGCCGTTCCCAACCGGCCGGCGCCGATGATGCCGACGCGATGCGGTTGATCCAACCCGAGAATCTTCGTCAGATGGAGTCTGAGGTCTTCGATGAAATAGCCGGTGCCGCGGACGCCAAACTCGCCGAAGTAGCCAAGGTCTTTGCGAATCTGTGCTGAATTCAGATTGAACTGCTCGGCGAGGTCCTGCGATGAGACTGTTTTGATTCCTGCAGCGGCCAGCTCGTTCAGGCAACGCAGGTAAACGCTCAGGCGGTTCGTGGTGAGCTCTGAAATCTTTTCTTTCTTCATCACGCGCGTGCCGTCAAAGTATAACGCCGCATCGCCTGCGCGCGAAACTTCCATTTGCGAAGGCAGCGGTGCTTCGTGAATAATCGCGACCGTATTCCCTCTCCGTTTGGGAGAGGGAACCGCGCAGTTCATGATCGCTCATCTTTCAGGAACACTGCTTTCCAAGCAGGCGACCAATGTCATCGTCGATGTCGGCGGTGTCGGCTATGACGTCGCGATCCCGCTTTCCACGTTTTATGACCTGGGCGAAATCGGCGAGCCGGTCCAGCTACGTGTTTACACGCACGTGCGTGAAGACGCGCTTCAGCTGTACGGCTTCAAGACCGCCCGCGAGCGCGAACTGTTCCTGCAACTGATTTCCGTGAACGGTGTCGGCCCGGCCCTGGCCATCAAGCTTCTTTCCGGCATGAACGCCGACGAGATGATCGCGTCGATTCGAACCAACAATTTGGTGCGGCTGGTCGCGATTCCCGGCGTCGGGCGAAAGACCGCGGAACGCCTGGTCGTCGATTTGCGCGACAAGATTGCCGCGCTGTCTTCGCCGGCTCTGGAAGAAGAGTTCGCCGCGAAAGCCGCGGTGGAAGGCGCGCCCACGACGACTGAAGCAATGCGAAATGATGCAATGTCGGCGCTGGCGAACCTTGGGTATCAAAAAGCGGCGATTGAAAAGGCGGTGAAGAACGCCGTCGATGAAGGTGGCGAACTTTCCGTCGAAGTAATTCTGCGGCGCAGCCTGAGATCGCTGGCGAAAGTTTAGTGGCACAGACTTCAGTCTGTGATTCTCCCTGTTGGATCCACAGACTAAAGTCTGTGCCACAGTTGACCGTTACACTTCTCGGATTCACAATTCAGATCGCCCATGCCGAAAGCCACCAGAGCTGAGGAAGCGCTGAGCGCAATTCCGACTGAAGAAGATCGTCAATACGATCTTTCTCTGCGTCCGTCGAAGCTCGCCGAGTACATCGGGCAAACCAAAGCCAAGGAAAATCTGCGCGTCTATATTGCCGCCGCGCGTAAACGTCGTGAAGCGCTCGACCACGTTTTGCTCACCGGTCCGCCGGGGCTGGGCAAAACCACCCTGGCGCACATCATCGCCAACGAAATGGGGGCGCAGCTTCGCTCTTCGTCAGGTCCCGCAATGGAAAAGGCTGGAGACGTCGCGGCGTTGCTGACCACGCTTCAGGAAGGCGACGTGCTTTTCATCGACGAGATTCATCGGCTGATGCCGGTGATCGAAGAAAAACTCTACCCGGCGATGGAAGACTTTCAGTTTGATTTCATCATCGGTCAGGGTGTTGGCGCGCGCTCAATCAAGCTCGACATACCAAAGTTCACGCTCGTCGGCGCGACCACGCGCGCCGGGCTAATCAGTGCGCCCATGCGCGCGCGGTTTGGTATCAATTTTCATCTCGATTTTTATTCCCACGAAAATCTCGAAACGATCTGCAAGCGTTCGGCCAGCATCCTGAACGTCGAACTTGACGATAGCGGCGCCCAGGAGATCGCCAAGCGCGCGCGCGGGACACCGCGCATCGTGAACCGCTTGTTGCGGCGCGTGCGCGATTATGCGGAAGTCGATTACGACGGACGCATTACCCACGAAGTCGCGAACGACGCCCTCAATCGCATGGAAGTTGATACGTACGGTCTCGACGAAATGGACCGTAAGCTGCTGACGACAATCATCGAAAAGTTCGAAGGCGGGCCGGTCGGCGTCGGCACTTTGTCAGCCGCGATTCATGAAGAGAAAGACACGATTGAAGAAATTATCGAACCGTACTTGATTCAAATTGGCTTCCTGAATCGCACCCCCCGCGGCCGGATGGCGACACAACTTGCCTATCAACATTTTGGCGCCCGCGCGACGGGCCAGCTGCGCCCCACGTTGTTTGATTCCCCCTGAATCTATAGTTTAGAGACGGGCGACCGCTCGTCCTCACATTTGGCGGGCAGTAGCCCGCCGCTAAACGTAGATGGCTATTTCCAACTCAACCTCAGATCGTTTGAAGAGAATCTCTCGTCAATCGTTCGGCGTGCGTAATCGCTCGCCGTGGCGTCGCATACTCTCGCACGCCGTTCATCAATTTCATGAAAACGATTTGTTCACCTCGGCCGCGGCGATGAGCTACTTCGGATTGATGACGCTGTTCCCGGCGCTGCTTTTGTTGCTGGCACTCGGCAACCGGGTGGCCGCGGGCACGCAAATGGTTTCGCGCGTCGTCCAGGTTTATCCCGGCTCGAGTAAGTTTCTCCAAGAGACGATCACATCCCTGTCCGGCATCAGCACGGGCGCCATCATCACCTGTGCGGTTGTCGCGCTGTGGGCCGGATCGTGGGTGTTCGCGGTGGTCGAGCGCGCGCTGAATCGCGTCTGGGGCACCACCCATCGCACATTTCTTCACGGGCGAGCGACGACCCTGGGAATGATTGGATTTGTCGGTCTGCTCTTATCGCTGTCGGTGCTTACGACATCGGTGCTCGTCTATTTTCGGGAAGTAGCGGGCCGTGTTTCCCCTCGTCAACTCGAAAACTACCCGGTGCTTTCGACCGCCGGCAGCGTGTTTTGGCAGATTGTGTTCGCAGTGGTTAGCTTGCTGGTTACTTTCATGCTTTTCGCCATCGTGTACAAATTCATGCCGAACGCGTACGTCAGCGTGCGCGACACGATTCCCGGTGCAATGATTGGCGCGATGCTGTGGGAAGCTTCGAAGTATGGCTTCGCGTGGAGCCTGAATTACTTTCACTACGATCAGATTTACGGTTCGGTCGGGGCGGTCGTTGCTGTGCTTACCTGGAGCTACGTTTCCAGCCTGGTCCTGCTGTTCGGCGCCCAGCTCACCGGCGTATTTCATCGCGAGCACATCGACCATTCAATCGCACCGAACGCGCCCGTGCCGTCCGCATCGTATTCCTGAATCACTGCCGGTCCCGTGCAGATATCTGACTTCGATTACGAACTACCGGAAGAGTTAGTTGCTCAGCATCCGCTGCTGGAACGCGACGCCTCGCGCATGCTCGTGGTGGATCGGGAGCACCAAACACAGACTGATGAGCAGTTCGCTTCCCTGCCGAAGTATCTGCGCGCCGGCGACTGTCTGGTCCTGAACAATACAAAAGTGTTTCCTGCACGGCTGATGGGCGAGCGAGTGCCGAGCGGTGGCACTACCGAAGTCCTCCTGTTGCGTGAAGTTGAACCTAACCTTTGGCAAGTTCTCGCGCGGCCGGCTCGCCGGTTGCGCATCGGAGCTCGAATCAGTTTTGGTAACGGACGGCTGCAAGCGACGGTGACCGCCGCAAACGAAGATGGCACACGCCTCATTCAGTTTGAGCCGCGTGATGACTTCCTGAACTTGATAGCTGAAGTCGGACAGCCGCCGCTGCCGCCGTACATCAGACGCGAAGGTGCAGTTGACGCGGAAGATCGCGAGCGCTATCAAACGGTCTATGCCCGCGAATCAGGCGCCATCGCCGCGCCAACGGCCGGACTGCACTTCACGCCGAAGGTTCTCGATGAAATAAAGAATGCCGGGGTTTCGATCGCTGAAATCACACTTCACGTGGGCTACGGCACTTTCGAGCCGGTGCGCGTCGAAGAAGTCTCAGAACACCGCGTGCTTCCGGAAATGTTTTCAATCACGGCTGAGGCCGCTGAAATCATCAACCGGGCGCGTGCCTCCGGCGGACGCATCATCGCGGTGGGGACAACCACCACGCGGGCACTCGAGTCGGCAGTTTCGGTTGACGGAGAAATCACTCCGGGCTCGAGCACCGCAGACCTCACGATTACGCCTGGCTATGAATTCAGAATGGTTGATGCCCTCGTGACGAACTTTCATTTGCCCCGGTCGTCTTTGCTTCTGCTCGTGAGCGCTTTCGCCGGCCGGGAGCCAGCGCTCGCGGCATATCGCCACGCGGTCAGCGAGCGCTACCGTTTCTACAGCTATGGCGACTGTATGCTGATTATCTAGCGGGGACGCGTTGCGGTACGCACGACTCGGAGTGCTGCTCATTTTATCCGCCCCGAGCACGCCAGAGGCGTGCGTACCAAAGGCGCCAAACCGCAAAGAAACGCAACGTAAGACACTCCTCCTCTTGCCATCGCGTGACTGGACTTACGCGGGCAGGTATAATCCCCGCCACCGATTCAGCGCCCAGCAGAGTGCATATTCGGGTTTATGGCTGTCTTAAAGAAATTCAGACCCAAGTGGTGGTCGAGCAATCGAGAGCGAACGGCGGTTACCGTTCCCACGCTCGCGCTCGTGCCGCCCACGAACGCCCATTACGACTTGCGTCCGCTGACGATGGGCCAAATCGACGAATGTTGGCAGTTGGATCAGCGCTGCTTTCTTGATGGCGAAGCCTACAGCCGCGACACTTTTGAATACCTGCTCGGGTCACCCGAATCCGTTTCCTATCGTGTTGTAACGCAAAACAGCTCCATGGCCGGTTTCGTCATTGGCCTGCTTGAGCCTGACCACACGGGTCATATCACGACGATTGGGATCGCCCCGGAACATCGCCGCCGGCGGTTGGCAAGCTGCTTAATGGATCGCGTCGAAGATGGATTTCGGCGCCGTAATGCGAGAATCGCACGTCTGGAAGTCAGGGCGACGAACGTGTCCGCACAGAAGCTTTACCTCAGCCTCGGTTACAGCGTTACGCAACGACTGCCGAAATACTATTCAAATGGCGGAGATGGCTTGTTGATGGTGAAGCCGCTCGGCTGAATCTAGCTCTTCCGCAATTCCGTTAGAACCTGTTTCGCTACAGCCTTCAAAGTGTCGAAGACACCGACGCCGGATGAAGCGACCGCTTCAACGACCGGCTCGCCCTTCTTTTGCAGTTCCGCAGTGAGATCTTCCGCGGGAATGATGTGGGGCAGGTCGCGTTTGTTTAGCTGCAGTACGTACGGAACTTTCATCAGATCGAAGCCGTGCACTCTGAGGTTCTCTTCGAGGTTGTACAGCGATTCTATGTTCGCGTCCATCCGCTCTTCCTGCGAGTCAGCGACGAACACCACGCCATCGACACCTTTCAGAATTAGTTTGCGAGAAGCTTCGTAGAAAACCTGGCCGGGGACTGTGTAGAGGTGAAAGCGCGTCTTGAATCCGCGCACGGTGCCGAGCTCCAGGGGCATGAAGTCAAAGAACAGAGTGCGGTCAGTTTCAGTCGCGAGGCTGATTAGCTTGCCTCTGGCCTGCGGCGCAGTCGCGTCGTAAATGTGCTGGAGATTTGTGGTCTTCCCGCACAAGCCGGGACCGTAGTAGACGATTTTGCAGTTTATCTCGCGCGAAGCGTAGTTAATGAAAGTCATGGCTTGATGGATTTAGTTTTGCACGAAGAGGCTGTCGATCTCTTCGTCGGTGATTTCACTGAAGGGCAAGCTGGATGAAGCTCCGGGGGCTTGTGATTCGCGTTCAATTTCCGCGAAAGCCGTCGCCAGTTCCTGGGACACTTGCTTCGAACGAAGCTTTACCAGGCCGAGGCTGGAGCGCTGGTCGAAGACGACCACGAGGAGCACGCGACCGATGACGCTGATGTGAATGCTCTCTTTGTCGCCTTCATGCGAGAGCGTGGGAAATTCCTTTTCGCCGATCAACTTCGCCATGCCGCCGGTGGCCGCCACATTTCCGGCAACCAGTGACGCGAGACTGGTGGTATCCAGGTCGCCGACCTCGCCGTGGGCGGCGATCTGCTGACCGTCCTTCTCTACAAGCACGACCACCCGCGCCGCCGCGTCCAAACGCAGTCTGGCCAACAGCGCCTTGATGTGATGGTAACGCTGCTCTCGGATTAGAATGGGCATACTGTCAGGTGACTTCGAGCGGAGCTCAGTTGATGAGTGGCCAACAATGTTGCAACGGAGTGAGGGGCAGGTTCGGGCTAGATCCGCCTTGATTTCTGTGGCTCCCGGCGGGTCAAAACCGGACACGGGGCACCACGAGTCACCTTAACACGGCGAAGATTGCGGCATCAACCTGTTTTTCGGCCGCAGCCTGACGGCCATCATTGTTGAACGCTCCCGCCCCAAACTGCCCACAAACCCTATTCTTTCATTGAATTAGGGCCAGACCTGTGTTAAGCTCCGCCCCTTAACAGGCGGCGTTTGGGTACCTTTAGGGGTTTCAGTATAAGTCACGATGAGTAGTCCGGAAAAAAGACTTCCGTCACGTTCAACAGCTCGCTCGGCGGCCAAAGGCGCCGGTGCGCGGAAGCGCGTCGCCAAATCAACGCGGTTGAAGCCGGCTACCAAACGTTCGCCTGCCGGTAAGGCGCGCGCGAACAAAGCAACAAAAGTTGCATCGAGCAAGAAGGCGACGACAAAGCGTGCTTCAGCGAAGCCGGCCGCGAAATCTCGCGCTAAGGCGACGCCCAAGCACGCGCCCAAAGTCACCAAGACACCGACTCGCCGCGTAGCCGCGAAACCGATTCTCCGCCCAGTTATTAAGAAGCCGTTACCGCCGCCGCCCCAACCAACCTTTGAAGAGGCGGCAGCGCTTACTGCTTTTGAATCGGCGCACAAGGAATTCACGCGCGGCCGGTTTGCGGAAGCCCGCAATCAGTTTCGCACCTTGATCGAAAAGTACCCCTCGGTATCCGAAGTTGCTGCCCGCGCCAGAACTTATCTCGCGGTTTCCGAAGCTCGGTTGCGCACGGACCTCACGCCGCCGCGCGATGCTGACTCGCTTTACGATCGTGGTGTGATTGAATTGAACCGGGGCGATTATGTGGCGGCACAGGAACTGTTCGAGCGCGCGTTGAAACGCGAGCCTGAGGCTGCACACATTCATTACGGGTTGGCCGCCACCCGCGCGCGCCTCGGCGCCATCGATGGCGCGTTGAGGTCCCTGCGAAGCGCGTTGGATCTGCAACCAAAACTGCGAATCCGCGCCCAACGCGATCTGGATTTGAATTCCCTGCGTACTGATCCTGAGTTCGATCAAATAGTTTTCCCTCCGGCTGAGTGACATCCTCCACCTTCGCGGTTCAATCCGATCTCTATCCGTGCCGTTTGCTTTCAGGTATATTTGCCCGTGGGAGTGTTAAGCTCGCGCAAAAATGAACGAGATAATCTCGAATCGTGGCGTTAGGCTGGTGGCGATCGGCGGAGGAACCGGTCTCTCGACTCTTCTGTCCGGATTGAAGAAGTTTGTGGGCCGGCGGAAAGATGACGTCTGGTTGGAGTCGCTTTCGGCCATCGTCACCGTTTCTGACGACGGCGGGAGTTCGGGCCGCCTGCGTGATGAACTTCAGATGCTTCCGCCGGGTGATATACGCAACTGCATGATTGCGCTGTCAGAGGATTCGACCCTGATTTCGCGCCTTTTTCGGCATCGTTTCGGCGGTTCAGGCGATTTGGCCGGCCACAGCTTCGGCAATCTTTTCCTCGCTGCTCTGGCGGACGTTACCGGCGACTTCGTTGAAGCCGTACGGCTTTCTTCAGAGGTCCTGGCCAGCAAAGGCCACATTTTTCCGGCCACGACCACGGATGTGCGACTGGTGGCGGAACTGGTAAACGGGCGAACGGTTCACGGCGAAACGCAAATCACTGCGGCGAAGTCCGAAATTCGGAGCCTGCGGCTTGAGCCGGATCACTGCGAACCGCTGCCGGGTGCGCTGGCCGCGATTCGCGCTGCCGATGTGATTACCGTGGGGCCTGGATCGCTCTACACGAGTATCTTGCCAAACCTGCTGGTTTCAGAAGTACCTGACGCCATCGCGGAATCAGGAGGAATCAAAATCTTTGTCACCAACCTGATGACACAGCCCGGAGAGACCGACGGTTTCGACGCGCAGAAACATCTGGCGACCGTCAAGAAGTACGCTCCGCAGATTCAGTTTGATTACGTGTTGTTGAATGACCGGAGTATCACTGAGCACCAGGCCTCGCTGTATGCGGCTGACGGCGCGTTCCAGGTAACCTGGGCTGAAGCGAAACCAAGCACCAACGGAACGGGCTACGGTGAAATCGTCCGCACGAACTTGCTCGAGGAGGGCGAAATGGTGCGTCACGATCCTGATCAACTGGCGCGTGTCGTGCTGGCCTGCGGCGCACAATCGCCTGTGCCTCTGCCGGTAACAGTCTAACCACGCAAATACGACCTTGCAGAATTCCTCAAATCCTAATCCGAGCGACGGACAAAGTGTTGACGTGCTGATCATGGCGGCCGGCCTGGGCACGCGCATGAAATCGAATGTCGCGAAAGTGCTGCACAAGCTTGATGGCCGTCCGTTAATCTCGCATGTCTGCCGAAGTGCGCTAGCGCTCAACCCGGGGAAGGTTGTCGTAATTGTCGGTCACCAGGCGGAAGAAGTCCGCGCAATCGTCGAAGCCGAGTTTGCCTCAGACCGCGAAAGAATCGCGTTTGTTCATCAACTGAAACAGCGTGGCACTGGCGACGCGGTGATCGCCGCTGAGAATGAACTGCGCGGCGATAATCGGACCGTGCTGGTGTTGTCAGGTGATGTGCCGCTCATTCGACCGGGCACGCTGACTAAATTGATCGATGCTCACCACGCGGCGAAAGCAGCTTGCGCGCTGCTCAGTGTTAGACTGGAAAACCCGACCGGTTACGGTCGCGTCATGCGGGACGACGCAGGCGGCTTTGTGAAGATCGTCGAACAAAAAGACGCCACGGAAGACGAGCGCCAGATTCGCGAAATAAACGCCGGCATTTATTGCTTTGAAAGCGCAAAGCTGATAGACGGGCTCAGTCGCATCAAACCAAACAATGCACAGTCCGAATTCTATCTGACCGATGTGCCGGCGATCCTGAAAGCGGACGGCGATCACGTTGCTGTTTACCTGCACGGCGATGCACGCGAAGTTTCAGGCATCAACACGCGGGCTGAACTTGCCGAATTCGAAAACCTGATGCGCCGGAACACGATTCGGCGAATGATGATCGAAGACGGCGTGACATTCATCGATCCTTCCCATTCCTATGTCAGCAGCGATGCAAAGATTGGCCGCGACTCAGTGATTCATCCCGACGTGCATATTCAGGGCAGGTCGGTCATTGGTGAAGCTTGCGAAATCCAACAGGGATCGCGCATTGTGAATTCGCAGATCGGCAATCGCGTCACCATCAAAGACCATTGCCTGGTCATGGATTCGCAAATCGCCGATGACTGCGCCGTCGGACCGTTTGCGCACCTGCGCATGAATGCTCAGATGGACGAACGGTCGGTCGTCGGCAACTTTGTCGAAGTGAAGAAATCGCGCATCGGTCGCGGCACGAAGAGCATGCATCTGACTTATCTTGGCGATGCGACGATTGGTGAAGAAACGAACATCGGCGCCGGCACGATCACGTGCAATTACGACGGGAAGAACAAACACCAGACGATCATTGAAGACCACGTTCACATCGGCTCAGATACAATGCTGATCGCGCCGGTGCGCGTCGGCAGCGGGGCCTCAACCGGCGCCGGCTCGGTTGTTACCAAGGATGTGCCGCCAAATACCCTGGTCGCCGGTGTGCCGGCCAAGGCAATCAGAAAAGCGGACGACGATTCGAAATGAAAAGGCGGCGGGATTCGCCGTTTTTACTGCTCGCTGCTCACGACTTACTGTTTACTAACTTATGTGTGGAATAGTCGGATACGTTGGAAACAAACCGGTGGTGCCGTTGATCATCGATGGTCTGCGGAAGCTCGAATACCGCGGCTATGATTCGGCTGGCATTGCCGTCGTCAACGGGAACAATGAATTACAGATTCGCCGCGCCGAAGGAAAGCTGCGCAACCTGGAAGCGGCGTTGCAGCAGAATCCGCTTAACGGCACTTATGGTGTTGGCCATACGCGTTGGGCGACCCACGGGCGACCGACCGAAGAGAACGCGCATCCGCACCGCGACTGCACGGGCCGCGTAATCGTCGTTCATAACGGCATCATCGAGAATTACCTGAAACTAAAAGAAGAACTCCGGCAGAAGGATCATGAGTTCGTTACCGAGACTGACACCGAGATCGTGGCGCACCTGATCGAAGAGTATTTGAAGCAGGGCGCTGATTTCGAAAAGGCAGTGCGCGAGACCGTGCTGCGACTCACGGGCATCTTTGCCCTCTCGATCATCTCGGCCGATTACCCGAATACGATTATTTCCGCGCGTCAGGGTCCGCCGGTGGTCATGGGCCTTGGCGATGGCGAATTTTTTGTAGCGTCCGACGTTCCTGCGATTCTCGAACACACGCGCGATGTCTTCTTTCTGGCCGACGGCGAGATCGCCGTCATGACAAAGGACGGCATTCGCGTTAGCGACTTCAGCGGCAAGGAAGTTCAGCCCGAACAGACGCGCATTACGTGGGATCCGATTCAGGTCGAAAAGGGCGGCTTCAAGCATTTCATGCTCAAGGAGATTTATGAGCAGCCGCGCGCGGTACGCGAAACCGTCGAGGGACGAATCTCGCACGCGACCGGCCGCGTATTCCTCGATGAAATGCGCAACATCAGTGAAGACGAGTTCAAGAGTTTTAATTCCATCAAGATAGCCGCATGCGGAACCTCCCTGCACGCGGGTCTGGCCGGCAAGTACATGATCGAGCAGCTCGCACGCGTTAACGTTGATGTTGATTACGCGTCGGAATTCCGTTACCGCGATCCCGTTCTCGACGACAATACTTTGCTCCTGGTGATTACGCAGTCTGGTGAAACGGCAGATACGATCGCCGCCCTCCGCGAAGTCAAAGAACGCGGCGCCAAAGTTCTCTCAATCTGCAACGTGCAGGGCTCGATGATCACGCGCGAAGCCGACGGCACGATCCTTACGCATGCCGGCCCGGAAATCGGTGTCGCTTCAACGAAGGCTTTTACTTCGCAGATGATCGCGCTCTATTTGTTTGCGCTCTACCTGGGCCAGCTGCGCGGAACATTGAGCGATGAAGAGAGTCTCGAGCATGTGCGGCAACTGGCCGAACTGCCGGTGAAGATGGAGCACCTGCTGAACCAGTCGGACGCGATTGACGAGCTGTCACGAGAGTTCTTTCGCGCGACCGACTTCCTTTACCTCGGCCGCGGCATCAATTTTCCGATTGCCCTCGAAGGCGCGCTGAAGCTGAAAGAGATTTCCTACATTCACGCCGAAGGCTATCCGGCGGGTGAAATGAAACATGGGCCGAACGCACTGATTGATGAGCGGCTGCCTGTGATGTTCATCAATACGCGTGAAGTGGGGAATCGTTCCTCAGAGCTGCGCTACGAGAAGACGCATTCGAACATTGTGGAAGTAAAAGCACGTGAAGGCATCGTGCTTTCCGTCCTGACCGAAGGCGACACGATGTCTTCAGTCGTTTCCGATCACGTAATTTCGGTCCCGGAATCGAGTGACTTGCTCTCGCCCTTGCTTTCGATCATTCCGCTGCAACTGCTCGCTTATCACATCGCCGTGCGACGCGGATGCGACGTCGACCAGCCACGGAACCTCGCGAAATCCGTAACTGTCGAGTAACTAGAATCCTCGCGCCGGCATCTCAGCGGATCGCTGCAACCAATTCTCAGTCGGATAATTTACTGAAGCGTCGATGACGTGCAGGGTGTAGGCGTGTCGCGATTTGGGCGAGCGATTTTCGCGACTGAGGTGCGGAAGCTGTGGATGCAGCACGATCAGAGTTCCCTTCTCGACTTCCAAAGGCCGCAGGTTGTCTTCCGGCCAGGGCGCATCGTCAAAGATTTCAAAACGAGTTCCGCCGGCTTCGGCTCTTACGAATCGCGACTTCAATCCCAATCGATGCCCGCCGGGAATCACCCACAGACAACCGTTGTCGATCGTCGCATCTTCCAGCGCAAACCATAGCCCAAGCATCCTTAAGGGCTCGGTGTAAAGAAACGTTGCATCCTGATGGCAAGTAACTTCGCCGCCGATCTTCGGCTGCTTGAAGATGTACATCGATTGCAGCAATAACGGCTGGTCAATTCCCAGGTCAGAGACGAGTTCTTTGATTTCGCCGCGCCGGGAAAACTCATCGAATACGGGATCGAGATCGTGCAGCGCGTGCCCAATCTTATTGATTGACATCGCCGTCGCTTGCCGGAAACTGCCGTCCGCATTGAATGCGTTCTCTTCAAAGAAGAATCGGATTTTGTCGCCCGACTCGAGGAAGTAGTCATCGCTCGTCCGCGTTTGCTCGCGGGTAGAAAAGATGGAAACGACTTCCTGCGGATCGAATTCGCGCACTAACTCTTCGGCGCGGTGTCGCAAACGATCGCAGACCGACAGCTTCACAAAATTCGGGAGCGCTAAGAAACCGTCGCGTTCGTAATCCTCAAGTTGTTGTGAACTGATCGACAAGTTCGATTTAAGCTCGTGAGGACTCAGATGACCGTCGCAATTCCCGCTGACGACTTGTTAAGTTTCTGGTCGTTGGGAGCCCGAATTCTGCGAGAGCAGTCACGCTGATTCCTCGAAGATCTTCTTCAGGTCTGTGTTATTTTTGAAAAACGCCTTCCCAAACTGAACGCTGTCCCTGGTGGTATCCGCGCTTGAAAGGTATTTGTCTTTCATGGCCGCCAGGTTGGCTCTCACCTGCTGCCGCATGGCCTTTACCGCCTCGTTCGAAGTGTTTACCGTGCCGTGGTAAAAGTGGAACAGGGTCCAAATCATAATCGCATAAGCGCATGTATTCGAGGAAAAGCAAGTCAGTGACCTTTGGCGTTTATCCTTGAGGCGCGCGGTCCTTTGCATGAAAACCAGTGCCCCATATTCGAAATAGATCAACATAAAGTCCGCATCCGGCTCGAAGCGCACCACCGTGGCCGATGGACTTCGCAGTTTCTGAGCCAGGTCCTTCACTCCAATTTCTTCTCCGCGCAAGAGACTGTGAAGCAGCGCCTGCTCTTCACTGGACATTCCTTTTCGATCGAGCGTTTTCTTGTAATGTAGTGGCGTGCCTTCAAATTTCGACAGGGATATCACCATTCGACGCGGCACTTGCGGTGCCCCCGTCTTAGGCGGATGCGCTTTGTCATAAACCTCTTCCAGCAGCCGCTCAGCCAGACCGCGGAAGACGAAGGAGATGTTTGCCGCTTGTCCGTCGAATCGCAGACCGGACTTCCCCCTGGTTCCGATGAGGCCAAGAATAAAATCTAATAAAGCTGAAAGGTGAATCTCGCCTCGCAGGTGAATACTGAGACTTGTTGACCAACCCAGGGCCGAGACGTAAATTCTCGGACGAATTGATCCGGTAAAGCCCAAATCGTCCGCCAACGTGACGATTGGCTGGCGGAGGCTGCAAACAAACGGCGCCTGCATTTGCCACACGTCCGGCGCGCCCTCCGAAAACAAATTGAGATAGTTCTTCCAAAAGTGATTTTTGGTTTGCGCGTGCTGCGACAGCGGGTGAACGTCAAAGGACTTCGTGAGCGTTGATTTTGCGTCGAGATAAGTTTTTCGATAGGCAGCTGGTTCAACCAAAAACCGAAATCTCTCTTGCAGACAATTGTTAAAGGTCAGCGGTCTGATTGTTGTATGCACATCGAAGATGTAAAGGTCGATTCCCTGAAACGGTATCTCTAACATGTCCCACTGCCTCCCTTCTCAAATTATGATTGCCACGCCGAACGTTCGATTGACTTTGTTTTCGGGCGCGTTATAGCATACGGCTGGTGATGTTTCGTAGGGTGGTAACACCATACAAAGCCGACCTACGGGTCGAAATAGCGCTTAGCGGGAGCTAGCCCTTCGAGGCGCTTGCACCCGGCTCCGGAATTGACTGTCCGGGCCGTGTAGATGTGGATAAAACCACAATTCGCTTCCGCCCTTCGGGGCGGTGGCGCTAAATGAAAGAATGTGACTGCTAAACATTCGGGAAACTAAACTATCGCGCCACTCGCAAGGGTGGCGCGATTCCTTTTTACTTCAAAGGCGGCGCTTCCCAGTTTTCTTGATCTACAGCCGCCGACGCAACTTCGGCCTCTTTCCACTGCATGAATGTCACTCCGGAAGGCTCGAACTCTCCATCGGCGTTTATTGTTTGGATCTCTTCAATAGAATTCAACAAGCCCTTTTCTGCCGCCAATGTCACCAGCGCGCGCATCTTTTTAGACGCTCGAAGTTCTACCAGACGGGCCTTGACCGTCTCGTCGGCAAGCTTCGCATTGATAACGAAGGAACCCACCAGCGAATAGATTCGCTCACTCTCAGCGCTACCCTGCTTGGCAAAGAATGTCAGCGCCCCCAGCGCCCCGATGTACCGTTTGCCATTCTTCAGCAGGATCAAGGGCTTGTTAAGTTGAGCTTTGTCAGGAAGCTCTAACAGTTTTCCAAGGAGACTTGCTTCACTCTCTTCTAATCTTATTTGTTGCTCCAGTTTCGCAGCGGCCACACCGGCCGCGCGCCGTGCTTTTTCCTTTCGGACCAGCAGGTCCCCGCCCCCAACCGCGACTCCTGCCACCAAACCAGCGGCCGACAAGATTAGTAACTTCTCCATGCTGATGCCCCGGCTAATGTCTGAAATGTGCAGCCATGTGCCGATGAACATGAGCACGATTGAAACAAAAACGCTGTAGATCATTTGATTACTTAATCCTTCGAGGCTCCACGGCGCGCCGAACAATTTGATGATCCACCAGAAAACCAGCCCCGGGACGATGAACCCGGCCAGCGCCAGCGGAATACCGCCCACGCTTTCGCTTCCGAGAAAGCTTATTTTGATCGGCTTCTCGGCACTGACGAATGCGGAAGCCGTTACGTTGTTCCGTTCCCAGCGATATTCAACCGTAAACAAGCTGTTGTAATCTCCGACTTCGATCGTGGAAGCAGTGCGAAGAAACAACCGCCGCCGCAACGTCGATCTAGCCGAAATAGCTCCGAGATCCAATGATTGCCCAGCGGACTCACCCGAATCCTTCTTACAAGGCTCGCTGGACCATGTAATAAAGGAAGGCCCCGCAATCGTCAGGGTGGTTTTCAGCTCCTCTTCCGAGTTATTGACCAGGAGCAACTCGACGCTTGAGCAATCGTTTTGACGGATATTTTGACGCTCGAAGGAAATCGTCAAAGACGGCGGGGCCGGTGGTTGAGGTGTGTCTGGTTTGTTTGCCTTACTGTCAACGCTCGAAAGAAATATCCAGAAGACTAGGAGGATGCAAGCCATAGGTTTTCACCGCGGCAAATGGCCAGACCGAATCAGGCTCGAAGATCAAGACGGCAAAATGTCTTTGAAGTCTGGAAGTAAGAGAACGGCCCAAATAGCCGCCAAAACCTACTATGATCAAAAGACGCCTGTCAATTCGCTTGACCCCTCGATGAACGACGTGAAGCCAACAAGACTCTTCCAATTTAGGTGTCCCTTTCGCTCCAGATTTCGTTTTGGACGTGCTCGTGGAAATTCATTGCAGCAATAGTTGCTTGGCTTTGGTATTGCTGAAGCTGTTCTTCGTTAAGCAAGTCAGCCATTGTCCAAACTTGCGACACGCAACGTCAACGGTGAATTGCTTCCCCTTCGGGCCGATGTTATAAAAACTCTCGAGTCTCCCTGCTCTGCGAACTCGTCTGGATCACACAGATAAGCTGATCATTTTTCTAATTTGGAGAAGAACATGAACTCTCGGCGTCCTCTTCGTTTATTCCTCATCGCCACCGTCGTTTTAACCAGTGTCTGCCTCGCCGGCGTTGGAACTCAACTCATTCGCGCTCAGGCATTGAGCGACGCAATGCCGGTGGATCCGAAAATCATGATCGGTACCTTGCCGAACGGCATCCGTTATTACATCCGGGCCAACAAGAAACCTGAAAAGCGCGCCGAATTGCGGCTGGTCATAAAGGCCGGCTCAATTCTCGAAGATGACGATCAACAGGGTCTCGCGCACCTGGTTGAGCACATGGCTTTCAACGGCACGAAGAACTTTCCGAAAAACGAAACGATCAGATTCATGGAGTCGCTGGGAATGCGATTTGGCGCGGATGTAAACGCCTACACCAGCTTCGACGAGACGGTTTATACACTAACAGTGCCGACCGACAAGCCCGAGACGATGGCGAAGGCAATGCTGATTCTTGAAGATTGGGCGCACAACGTATCTTTCGACGCCGCAGAGATTGAAAAAGAGCGGGGCGTCGTCATGGAAGAATGGCGACTCGGTCAGGGCGCCAGCATGCGCATGCTGCAAAAGATCTTCCCCGTCATTCTAAAGGGCTCGCGCTACGCCGATCGCTTGCCAATCGGCAAGCCCGAAATAATCCAAAAGGCGAACGTTGAACGAATCAAGCAGTTCTACCGGGAATGGTATCGGCCGGATTTGATGGCAGTAGTTGCCGTTGGCGATTTTGACAAGGCGGCAATGGAACAAACGATCAAGAAGCATTTTGGCTCAATACCTGCCGCAACAAAGCCGCGGCCGAGACAGCAATTCGACGTGCCTGATCGGGCAGAGACTGCGTACGCGATCGCCGCGGACAAAGAAGCCGGCGGCACCGTAGTTCAGCTCCTGACTTTGCTGCCGTCACGCGCAGAAGGAACGGTTGGCGCTTATCGGCAAAAGACTGTCGACAACTTGTTCGCGAGCATGCTCACCGCGCGATTCTCAGAAATAGTTCAGCAACCCAATGCTCCCTTTTTCAATGCCGGCGCAGGACGCGGCGCTTTCTTCGCGCGCACAAAAGATATTGCGTTTCTTAGCGCTCTGGTAAAGGACGACGGCATCGAGCGCGGACTGGGCGCGTTACTAACGGAAGCCGAAAGAGTGACGCGCTTCGGGTTCACTGCCACTGAACTCGAGCGACATAAACAGGACACGCTGCGAAACTACGAGCAATACGCGCTGGAAACGGAAAACACCGAATCTGCCAGCCGCGCCAACGAATACGTGCGGCACTTTCTGGACGACGAAACGCTGCCCAGTCCGGCCGATGAGTATGCTTTGCACAAACGTTTTCTGCCGGCAATTACACTGGACGAGATCAATAAACTTGCCCGGGAATGGTTTCCCGATCGCAATCGCATGGTCATCGTCCAGGCCCCCGAGAAAGCCGGCGTCGTTATCCCGGACCAGGCAAAGCTTGCCGCGGTCCTCAAATCCGCCGCGACAAAAGATCTGAAAGCTTATGTCGATGCCGCATCCGGCGCGAGCTTACTGGATTCGGCGCCTACGCCAGGCAGCGTGATCAAGACCACGGCTAAAGAGCCCATCGGCATCACGGAATTGGAGCTGTCGAACGGCGCGAGAGTCATACTTAAACCCACAACTTTCAAGGAGGACGAAATCCTTTTCCGCGCGACCAGTCCAGGGGGAACGTCGCTGGCGGGCGATAGCGATTACGTTCCTGCGAGTTGGGCCACCTACGTGGTGACGTCCGGTGGCCTGGGTAAATTCAATGTTGTAGATCTACAAAAGATGATGGCTGGTAAGATCGCGACTGCCGATCCGTTTATCAGCGAACTGCAGGAGGGACTGAGTGGAAGCAGTTCGAAGAAAGATTTAGAACTGCTGTTTCAGCTAATTCATCTGCGTTTCACACAGCCGCGCGCGGACGAAACTGCTTTCAATGTGCAGGCCACGCATTTGAAGACGCTGTTGGCCAACCAGAGCGCCGTGCCGGAATTCAACTTCGCGAAAGAACTACAGGCCGCAAGATTCCAAAACCATCCCCGTCGACTAGTGCCGACATCGGAAACGATAAACCAATGGAACCTCGAAAAATCGATGGCCTTCTATCGGGATAGGTTTGCGGATGCCAGCGACTTCACCTTCGTTTTCGTGGGTAGCTTCGATCTGCCGACGATAAAACCTTTAATCGAAAAATACCTGGCGTCATTGCCTTCGATCCGCCGGAAGGAAACCTGGAAGGACGTCGGGGCGCGTACCCCGACCGATGTCGTGGTAAAACGAATAGAAAAAGGCGTCGAGCCGAAGAGCCAGACTGCGATAGTATTCAGCGGCCCCTTCGAATATAACGCTACGAACCGCGCCACAATTCGCGCTATGACCGAGATTTTGCAGCGACGGCTGCTGGAAACGCTCCGCGAAGAGTTAGGCGGAACCTACAGCGTCAGCGCCGCACCAAGTTACGAAAAGTTTCCGAATCCAGGTTACTCGATAACCATAAACTTTGGCAGCGCGCCGGATCGCACGGAAGCTCTGGTCAAACGCGTCTTCGACGAAATCGAGAGCTTCAAGACAAACGGCCCAACCGAACAGCAATTAAAGGATCAGAAAGAGACGTTGCTGCGCGAATTCGAGACCAACATCAAATTAAATAGCTACCTGTTGAATAACATTTCGTCGCGATATAACGTCGGTGAAGATGTAGCCGGCTTATGGGCCGTCCCGGACTACTACGGGAAAATCGACAAGGCGACGATTCAGCAGGCAGCCAGGACCTACCTCAACCCGAAGCGTTATGTTGAGGTCAAGTTGTTCCCGGAAAAGAAAACAAACTGACTAAGTCGAAGGAGAGCCCATGAACCGAAAGTTGATCCACATAGTACGGATGTCGGTCCTGATCGCCGCAGCCGTCTCAGCAACTATCTTTTCAACCTCAAAGGTGGCAACGAGCAACAAAGCAGCTGCGCCACCCATGTTCTGTGCTTGCTGTGCTGATGACGGCGAATGGTACCAGCGGGCCGAACGGCTTACTGCGGAGATGCGAAAAGAGATTAACCGGGTCAACTTCTCCGAAGCCAAGAATGGAATGAGCGGCTCGGAGGACGCGCCATTTTCAGACGGCGAGTTTGAATTGACGCGCTCGAATGATATGCGGCACTGGCAACTGAAGTACGTTGGGGCTCAGGAAAAGAGCGGCTCTCTCACGCTACCCATCCCGTTACGCCTGGTGAATTTCGGCGCCGATGTTCATGATGGCCAACAAGGCGGCGGCGGTGGGCCGCTGCTCTACAAAGAATGGCGCTTTGATGGATCAGCGACCGGCACCGGCGTGTTCAAGACATGGAGAGGCGCAAAATTCCGTCTCGTCCTCCAGGGCCGAGGAAATCACTGCACCCAGGCCGAAGATTTCAAACACTGGAATCTCTCAGTCAATCACAGGTCGACGTCGCTGTCGGTTTATGGAGCGGTTGTGAGATAGAGCTGTCGGCGGTGGCATCTTCGTTGTTTGGCTTCCAATTTCGAGACACTCACCGGAGAGGTGATCTATTGGAGCCGGCTACCGGAGTCGAACCGGTGACCTTGCGATTACGAATCGCACGCTCTACCAACTGAGCTAAGCCGGCACATCGAAGTTTTGACTATACGAATCGGCGAAATTCAGGTCAAGCTTGGGGGCAACAAATCAGCCACAGATTACAATGAGATAGGGCGATCATGCTACGTAATCTCTATCCCCTCTCCGCAGCGGAGAGAGGTAGCGCGTGAGATTGCAACGCGCGCTCAACCCCTCCCCTAACCCCTCCCCGCACGCAGGGAGGAAAACGAACGCGCACCGGAATCTGCAGATAAACGTCTCACACAGCATCATGAGCACCATCAACATCATTGGCGGAGGATTAGCGGGCGTCGAAGCCGCCTGGCAAGCCGCCGCAGCGGGGGCGCGCGTCAAGCTGTACGAGATGCGCCCGGTGCGCCAGACACCGGCGCATCGCACCGACAAGCTTGCCGAGATTGTCTGTTCGAATTCGCTGAAGTCTGACGAGCCAGGCTCGGCGTCGTACCTTTTGAAAGAAGAGTTACGCCGCGGCGACTCGCTCGTAATGCGCGCGGCGCAACATGCCCGTGTCCCGGCCGGAGCGGCACTCGCCGTCGACCGGGAACGGTTTGCCCACTACATCACGGCGGAAATTGAATCCCATCCGAATATCGAACTCCTGCGTGACGAAGTTACTTCGATTGCGCCGCACGATTTTTCAATCATCGCGACCGGCCCGCTGACCTCCGACGCATTGACCTGGGAAATCATGAAGTTGACCGGCGACGATCAGATGTACTTCTACGACGCCATCGCCCCGATCATCGCCGCCGACTCAATCGATCATTCGATCGCCTTCAAAGCTGCGCGCTACGGAAAGGGCGGCGATGATTATCTGAATTGCCCTTTTAATGAAGAAGAATACGCCCGGTTCTATGGCGAACTCATCGATGCCAAGAGCGTCCCGTTACAGCGCTTTGAAGAGACCCGTTGGTTCGAAGCATGCCTGCCGATTGAAGAACTCGCGCGCCGCGGCGTGGACACTCTGCGATTTGGGCCAATGAAACCGGTGGGCTTGAACGATCCGCGTACCGGTCGTGAGCCGTATGCTGCCGTGCAACTGCGCCAGGAAAACTTGATGGCTGACGCCTACAGCATGGTCGGCTTTCAAAATCATCTCCGTTACGGCGAGCAGGCGCGCGTGTTGCGCTTGATTCCCGGCCTCGAACGCGCCGAGTTTCTCCAGTTTGGGCAAATCCACCGGAACACTTATATCAATGCGCCGCGCGTCCTGCGGCCAACCATGCAGATGCGCGAGCATCCAAACATCTTCTTTGCCGGGCAGATTACCGGCGTCGAGGGCTATGTCGAATCGGTGGCGATGGGATGGTTGGCGGGACAGAATGCCGCGCGGCTTCTGCAAGACAAAGAACTTTTGATCGCGCCGCCGCGTAGTGCGATTGGAGCACTCGCACGCTATGTCTCAACGGCCGAGACAAAGAATTACCAGCCGGTGAACATAACGTTTGCGCTGCTTGAACCGCTGTCGCCGGAGCAAGCCCGTTCAGTTCGCCGGAAACGCGACCGGCACATGCTGCAAGTGAAGCTGGCTCTCCAGGAGTGGGACCTATGGATGCAAAGCGTGAGAGAACAGCAGCCGGCACTCGCGGTCGTTACTTAACTTTGATGCAAGTTCCCCCAAGTCCTCATGTTCGTCGCGCGCGACTTCTCAGTATTGCGATTGCCGTCATCGTAATTGTTGCGCCGCTGACAATTCAATCTCAATCCGGCCGTCAGAAGGATCCGAAGACTGCGAACGGCAATAAGTCGTCGCGCCCATCGTCGACCACCCCAATTGCCGATCCTTCGAACATGAACTCGGACGAAGGGGATGATGTCCTTCGCGTAAGTTCAAACCTGGTGCCGGTACCGACTACCGTGGTTGATAGTCGCGGCGCTGCGATTACGACGCTGACACTGGATGATTTTGAGTTGCGTGTGGACGGTCAGATACATGCGATCAGCGACATAAATCGCTCGGAAACGCCCGTGCGGATGGCGATGCTGTTCGACAACAGCGGCAGTCTGAGCGCCTCGCGCGAGTTCGAAAAACATGCGGCCGTGCGGTTCTTTGAAAACGTAATGCGCCCCATCGATGAAGCGGCCATCTATTCCATCTCCACCGACGTGCTGCTGTCGCAACCCATGACCAACAATGTTCGAGTTCTGCAACGAACAATTGAGTCGTTCGGAAAGGCGGAGGGTTCCACGTCGTTGTACGACGGCGTGTTTGCCGCTCTCACTTATCTGAGACCCTTCAGCGGCCGGCGCGTGATCGTGATTGTCTCAGACGGCCGCGACACCACCAGCCGTCACGATCACGATTTCGATGCAACGCTCAGAAGGCTGCAAGGCGACGAATGCCAAATTTATGTCGTGCAAACCGGACTCTATGACAACGCGAATGTGCGCGATCTGGCCGCTGAACGTCGCATGCACGAGTTCGCAGCGCAAACGGGCGGCGCGGTTTACATTCCGAAGAACGTTGACGACCTGGACATCGCCTTCACGCAGATCGCAGCGGACCTGGCGCAACAGTATGTGCTGAGCTACTACCCGCCTGAGGACAAACGCGACGGCCGCTATCACAACATTTCAATTCGCGTGAAGGACAGGAGCAACCTGCGGATTCGCGCGCGCAAGGGATTTCTAGTCAAAAAACGCGAACGGGTGTAGAGTGGCCGCAGCGTCGGCTTTCCGGCTGATGCACACCTGACAGCCTGCCCCCTCGCTCCGGATGCTTAACCATCTTAGTACGCAGTTTCTCGATCACCTGCGCTACGAACGCAACGTCAGCGTTCACACGCTGCGCAACTACGAAAGCGACCTGCAGCAGTTCGTCGCCTATCTGGTCCCGCCGGAACCAGCAAACGGGAATGGGAAGAAACGAGCGCCGGCTCCACCTGCCGAGCCCGATATCAAGCAGATCGATCACCTCACGATTCGTGAATGGCTGGCCTCGCTGCACTCGGACCGGAAAAAGAAATCATCGATCGCGCGGAAGCTCGCGGCGCTGCGGACCTTTTTTCAGTTTCTCGTGCGCGAAGGCGTGATTGAATCGAACCCCGCGAAACTGGTCGCGACTCCCCGCAAAGAAAAGAAGCTTCCGGTTCACTTGTCCGTCGAAGACGCTGTTCGATTTATTGAAACGCCTGACGCGGAGACACATTTTGGCAAGCGCGACCGCGCAATTCTTGAATTGCTTTACGCTACGGGCGTGCGCGTATCCGAGCTGGTGCAATTGAATCTCCGCGACATCGATTTCAGTAACAAGCTGCTGCGCGTTTTCGGCAAGCGGCGCAAAGAGCGGATCGTCCCGTTCGGTGAACCCGCCGCGAAGGCCTTGCAGGATTATCTTTCCGTGCGCGAGCAATTCCTCATGAACGCGCCGGCGACCAAGCGCGACGCGCAGCCGCTAATCCTTAACTACCAGGGCACGCGAATGACGACTCGTTCAGTGGGCCGCTTGATCGAGAAGTACATCAAACTGTGCGCCGGCATTCACGACATCAGCCCCCACGCGTTGCGTCATTCATTTGCGACACACCTGCTCGACAGCGGCGCCGATCTGCGCGACATCCAAGCCTTGCTTGGCCACGCGCGGCTTTCGACTACGCAGGTCTACACGCATGTTTCCATGGAAAAGCTGATCGAGGTCTACGATAAAACTCACCCTAAAGCCTGACGACATCGCGCTCGGTAGAAATTGCGGCTTCCGCACCACAGAAGCCGTGCGCTATGATTTCTGATTGGCCGGCGCAACCATGACCAAGGCAACTAAAGGCGAGCTCGCTCAGAAACCTGTTGCGGAACTGATTCGTGAAATCGGCGAAGCTTCAGCTTCGGGCGCGCTCAGACTCTCCCGCGACCGAGCGAAAGCAGTCGTGTATTTCGAGAGTGGCGACGTCGCTTTCGCGGCTTCGAACATTCGCACCCATCGCCTGCTCGAATTTCTGAAGCGTACCGGCATCCTGGATGAAAGCGCGGCCGCCTCGTTCCCGCCAAAAGCGACCGATGATGAAGTGCTGAATATCCTCGTGGAGAGTCGCCGCATTCGTGCAGACCGGGTCGGCACCATTCGGGCTGGTCATGTCGCGGAAGTTCTGCGTGGCGTTTTGCTCTGGACCGAGGGTGACTGGGAATTCGATCCACGCGTGCGTATTGCCGGCGACACGCGTGTGGCGATTGATGTGCGCCGGCTGCTGCTGGAATCGACGCGCCATCTGCCCGCAACTTACCTTTTGTCACGCTTTGCCGATACGTCCGAGCGGCTTGAACTCGCGCAAGCCAATGGCCAGCAACCAAGTTTGTTGCCGGCCGAAGCCTTCGTGCTTTCGCGCATCGACGGCCCGACGACGGTCAACGACTTGCTGTCGGTGAGCGGGATGAACGCGGAGGAAACGTTGCAGTCGCTTTACGCTCTCGCTATCTGTGGCGTAGTTAAGCGCGCCGCGTGGGCGACACCGCAATTCGAAGGCAGCGCCGGCGCAAAGGTGCCGGTGAAAAGCGAAGCCGGCGCCGATGAGCAACTCGGTACGCTCGAAGATTTCTTCGCCCGGGCCGAAGTGGCGGCCACTTACTACGACTTGCTCGGCGTGAGTCATCAGGCGAGCGCCGACGAGATCAAGAACGCGTACCATTCTTTGGCGCGCCGCTTTCATCCGGACCGTTTCCACCAGGCCGACGCGAAACTTCGCAGCCAAATCGAAGCTGCGTTCGCGCGCGTCGCACAAGCCTACGACGTACTGGGCGATCAATCGTCCCGCGCCACTTATGACGCACAGTTTGCTGTCCCGGCGTCTCCGTCAGGTTCAAAAGGGGCGACCAGTGAGGGCGGTCCGGCTTCCCCGCAAACAACGACGGAGAGTCGCGCTGAATCGAGTTTTCAAAAAGGTGTTGCCGCTACTAATCAGCGCCAGCTGCAACAGGCAGTGAGATTCTTTGCCGAAGCCGCCAGTATTGAACCGCGTTGCGCGCGCTACCGCGCTGAATATGGACGGGCGCTCATCAGCGATCCAAAGACGAGACGGTTGGCCGAATTCGAACTGAAAGCCGCCATAGCCCTCGATCCGGATAACACTTCGTATCGAGTCGCGCTCGCGGAACTCTACAAAGCCCTCGGGCTACGCCGCCGCGCTGAAGGCGAATTACAACGCGCCTTGACTGTGGATCCAAAAAACGCCGCGGCACGAACTTTACTGGCGAGTTTGAAGAACTGACACGACGAATCTATGCCGCTAATTGAAACCAACGACGTCGATCAGGTGGCGACGATTGAGATTTTCAGAGACCTGGCGGCTGAGGCTGATCAGTTCGAGCAATATTCGCATCCGCACGCGGTACGGGTCGCGGCGATCGCCGAAGAAATTGGCAAGTCTTTCAGTCTGGGTTCGCGCGACCGGTTTTCGCTGCGCGTGGCCGCGCTGGCGCACGATCTGGGCGAGGCGGCGATGGCGCGCGATTACATCCAGGGACGTGGGCCATTGAGTGACGACGAGCGCATCGATCTCGCACGGCATCCGGTGCTTGGCGAACGCGAAGCGGCCGATGCCGGAGCTGATCGCGGCGCGCAATTGCTGGTTCGCTGGCATCACGAATGGTGGAACGGCAGCGGATACCCCGACGGCCTGCGCTTCGAACAGATACCACTTGGAGCCCGCATCCTGCGCGTCGCCGACGCCTACGCCGCTTTGACGGATGATCGGCCGTTTCGTCCTGCGCTCTCGGAGAAACAGGCGCGTGAACATCTGCTCGAGTGGATTGGTCTGGAGTTCGATCCGGGAGTGGTCAAAGCGCTGCTCTCGCTCGAACCGTTTGACGAATTGCGGAGCTACTATAGAGAGGACACGCCCCCGGATCTGCCGGGCATTGCTGACGATTTGCTGGAGCGCATCGACCATTTGGGGACATAGTTTGCACACTCAGAACGGGATCAATACTGGAGGCATGAGCTGGCTCGGATTCGAACTGAGCGTGCTCCGCCGTTTGAAATTTCAATCCGTGGCGCTGCCCCTCGCGGGCGAGCCGCACCTCGGGCAGTACTTGAAACGTTTAAACGTGAGTGTCGCCGCGAATGATCCGGCGGAATGGTCGTGGACAAAGTCGACGGCTTTCATTGAAAACAACTTGGAAGTACTGACGGAAGCCGACATTGATCTTGTTTTGGCCGACGCCTACGTCCCGGCGAACTACTTTAAGAACGCCGCGCTGCTGTCCTGGTTCAACGAGACTGACGCGTGGTGGTTCGATAACGTACGCGCGAATGCCGATAAGCTTCAATCACCTTACAAGCGTGCGCTGGCCCTCACGCTTGGGATGGCCGTTGGCGACTACGTTTTCTCGTTCAATCTTGAAACCCGGGATCTGCGTCAGCCGCTTTCTCTGTCGAATGTCTTTCGCAGGTTGTGGCGCACTCTCCCGCCGCCAGTTGATAACCGGCTGAAGAACAAAAGCACCAACACGCCGGTGCGAAGTTTTGTCGCCGAGACCTTCGACACGGATCTGCTTTTTATCCGGCTGCCGCATCCGCCGCGCGCGACCGACAGCCGCAACGCGCGCGTGCTTTCATGGCGCGAAGAGTGGCTGCGACAGTCGCGTGCTTCCCGCGACAATGGGCATTTCGGCAGTGCGCGGTTGGCGGCGCCGGTCGAAACGAAGGAACAGTATTTGAGGCTGGTTGAGGATCTGCTGCACATTGCCGCCCATGTCCCGACCTGGGCCATCGCCGGCATTAGCGACGGATTTATTTCGACCGATGAATTGGTTGAATGCGTCGCCGACGCCCGAAAAATCGACGCCGTCTACACAAAAGATTTTTCGGAGTTGCTCGGATTGAAGGCAGTCATCATAACGGCCGGCGCGTGAAGCGATGAGATCTCAGATTTCAGATCTCAAATCCCAGAGCTCAGATTTGAGATCTCATCGCCCTACGGTCGGGCTTCCACCGAAAATGTTTACTACACGTTACGCGCCGCGTTGAGCGCGGCTCGCGGCAAAGCATTCGCCGCATAAAACCGGTCGGCCCGCCTGAGGCTTGAACGGAACACTGTCGCCCTTTCCGCATTGATCGCAAACAATCTCGAATCTTTCCCGCTCACTGCCACCGCCGCCGCCTCGGCCCTGGCCCGGACCGCCAAAATTTTGGCGGCGCGCGTCGCGGCATGGCTTGCAGCGCTTCGGATGAGTCAGTCCCCGTTCACGATAATAGTCCTGCTCTCGCTCAGTAAAAGGAAAGGTTGATCCGCACTCGGCGCAATTGATATCCAGATCTGGCATGGGCTTCTCCCGTGGGTTTATCTGTTGAACGTTTGCGCAGAGTGTACTCTCGGAGGCGGGAACTGTACAGAGGAATTCGAAGGCTCAGGACGCCTGAAGTGCCTTCACATGCGCCCGTACTGTCTGGCCGAGCGTTCCGAGGTTGTAGCCGCCTTCCATGCACGAGACAAGACGGCCCGCGCAGGCGTCTTTCGCCCAATCTTTCAGCACCTCGGTCATCTGCACGAAGTCAGTGTCGGTCAGCAGTAACTGGCCGAGCGGGTCAGCCGTGTGCGCGTCGAAGCCTGCTGAAATCAGAATCAGATCGGGCTTAAACCTCTCCGCCATGTCGCCCACGGCGGCTTCGAACGCGCGCCGCTGATCGGTCGTGGGCGTCATTGCCCGCAGCGGCACATTCAAGGTGTAGCCGCGCCCGCGGCCGTGACCCGTTTCGTCCCGTGTTCCCGTGCCCGGATACCACGGATACTGATGCATGGAGAAGTAAAAAACCGATGGGTCGTCGTAGAAGATTCCCTGCGTTCCGTTACCGTGATGAACATCCCAATCGAGAATGGCAACGCGCTCGATTTCCTTGTAACGCTGCTGCGCGTAGCGCGCCGCGACTCCGACATTATTGAAGAGGCAAAAGCCCATGGCGCGATCGGGCGTCGCGTGGTGGCCGGGCGGCCGGACAGGAACGAAAGCGTTCGCCGCGTCACCCTGCATAACTGCATCGATGGCCCGGCAAGCCGCTCCGGCGCCGCGCAAGGCGGCGTCAAGTGAATGCACCGATACCGTTGTGTCTGAATCGAGATAACCGGTGCCTTCATTCACGACTCGCTCGACACGTTTGAAGTGTTGTGGCGTATGGCAGGACTGAATCTCGGTGCGCTTCGCCTGGTCAGCTTCAATCTCCACCGCACTCGACCAAAGTTCTGCGTCGCCACGCAGTGCTTCCATGACCACGGCGTAACGCTCGGACCGCTCAGGGTGGCCGGGGCCGGTGTCATGCTTTTCAAAAACTGGATGATGAACAATAGCGGTGGTCATCAAAATGAGTTTCCCGATTTACTCGAATAGTTTAGAGGCGGGCTACCGCCCGCCTTCATAAAGACCGGCGGGCAAGCCCGCCTCTAAACGAAATCACCTCGTCTAGACGAATCATTTACTGATCGCAGCGTAGAGTTTGTCCGCCCGCGCGCGATCCAACCGTTGAAGGACTCGATACTGTTCCAGCGCGCGGCTTCGGTCGCGCATGTTGACGTAAGTAACGCCGAGGTTGTAATGCGCGAGCGCGTAATCCGGCTTGATGCGAATCGCCTCGCGAAAACTCGCCACCGCTTCGTTGTAACTGCCGATATTTAAATAAGCGTAGCCAAGCTCCTGATACGCTTCCGTGTATTCCGCTTTCAGGCGAAGCGCTTCACGCAGCGGCGCGAGGGCCTCAGGAAAACGGCCCAGATCGTTGAAGGCCCACCCGACGTTGTAGTGGGCCGTCGCGTTGTTCGGCTTTAGACGCAAGCCCTGCTGATAGGCGCGAATCGCATTCTCACTCTGGCTCAGGTTGTAGTAGTACAAATCGCCCAAACCGAAATACGGCGGGGCGTAATCAGGCTTGAGCCGGACCGCCTGGTTGTAGCTGCGCATCGCGTCGTTGAACCGTTCCAGCTTTCGATACGCGTAACCGAGTTCACCATGTGCTTCGGCGTAATCAGGCTTCAGACTGACAGCCCGCTCGAGCTGGACGATCGCTTGCTGATACTGCTTCAGCTCATTGTGCGACCAGCCGATGTTGTAAACCGCCGTCGCATTGTTCGGCTTGATAGTGAGCGCCGTGCTGTAAGCGCTAATGGCTTCCGGATATTGGCTGGTGTTGTAGAAATACACGTCGCCAAGTCCAAAGTACGGCTCGGCGTAATCTGATTTGAATGAAATTGCCTGACGATAAGAGCTAATCGCTTCCTGATAACGTCCCAGACGGCGGGAGGCGTAACCTAACTCGAAATGAGCCTCCGCGTAATTGGGTCTCAGGGTAATCGCGGTGCGCAGCGGCGGCACCGCCTCGGCATACTGTTTCTTTTCATTAAATGTCCAACCCATGTCGTAGTACGCCCGCGCGTACGATGGGTCGAGGGTGACCGCGCGCCGATAAGCCAACAGCGCTTCGTCATAGCGTTTTAGATTGCGATACGAATAGCCAATCTCTCCGTACGCGATCGCGTAATTTGGATTCAGCCTGATCGCCTGCTGCAACGCTGTCAGCCCCTGCGCATATTCATCACGCTCGTTGTAGATCCAACCGATGTGATAGTAAGCCGACGCGATCGGTTTTAGCTGGACTGCCTTCTGATATGCCTCGAGCGCATCGTCGTACTGTTCGGCCTTAAAAAGAATGTCGCCTTGCTGGTCGTATTGCTCAGCCGTGAGCGCGCGAACCGCGGGCCGCGTACGGCGCGGCGCGACGGCCCGAGCTGGCGCGCGACGGACGCGGACGCTGCCTCCACGACCTGAGTCCGTGGAAGTTGCGCTGCCCGAAGTCGACCCGCCCCCAACTTCGTGTTGGGCGACAGCGACCCCACATGTCAACAGCACCAGCAAAGTTGAGGAAAGAGCGCGAAGGCTAAACATGGCGACGATCTCCTGTGCTATAAGTAGCGCGATTCTTGAAGCGCTTTGAAACTACGCGCAGTGATTATAAGTTGAAGTTCTGCTCATGCAAGAGCGTCGTCAAGCTGAACGCATTCGTCTGAACCTGCCGGCGCGCTGGCAAAGTTTATTGACGCAGGATCGAGGTGGAATTTGCGATCTGAGCGCGAGTGGCTGCTTCGTGCTAACTGCGGGTGAAGTTAAAGCAGCAGAACTGGTGCGACTGGAAATAGACTTTGGCAATCATCTGGTCTTTGCCTGGGGGAAAGTCGTCTACCGGGTGGCGGACATGGGCTTTGCTTTGCGATTCGTTTTCAGCGAAGAGAATGAACGGCGCGCGCTGACAAAACTGATTGAGAAGCTTCAAAGCGAGTCGTTTGACAGTGTCCCGCCTGTCAGTTAACTTAACGGTTTCGTTCTCTCACCAAAAATCAATTCTGTGCGTCCCGTTCGTCTAGTGGCCTAGGACACCGCCCTTTCACGGCGGCGACACGGGTTCGACTCCCGTACGGGACGCCAACTTCCCTGCCCCTCCTTCCCATCGCATCGCCATCACTCAAGCCAACTGGCCGGTTTTTTCGTAGCATTGGGCTGCGAACGGCAATACGAAGAACCGAGGTTATTAAGTCAGACACACTTTTACTCTGCTAAGTGCATTCCTGGTCCGGGTACGTGCGTTTAGAAAAACCGCAGCTAAATAGTTAGTGAAAGTTTATGAGGTAAGTCTAGCGCCTCCTACGGCGCAGCACCGACCAACCTGCGAGGCCGGCACTTAGCAGCAGGATCGTAGCCGGTTCGGGCACGGGGTCAAACTGCACTGACCCTGAAGTCATTTGGAAATTGACGAAGTTAGGGCGATTGAATTGATCAAGAAACACCAGCGCCGTCCCTGCGGCTTCAAACGATAAACTGAAGATTACTGTTTCGGCTGGGTCGGGCGGTATAAATAGGTTCCCGACTATGTTGGTGCCAACCATTGTACCCGACATGGTAAAGGGCATCGAGAAAACGATCTCACCGCGGTCGGTGGTTGTGGGAACGATTGCACTCCCCATCCAGTTCACGCTTCCGCTGTTAAATCGGAAAGGAGGATAGCTTGTACCATTGACGACCAGGCTGCCCGGCGCTCCGAAGGTAAAAGCCGTGGCGGGTACGGAGGAATTCAGACTGAATGTTGCCCCAGTTGTGCATTGGCCCGAGGGCCCAGGGCAACCCTGAAGAGCGGGGGCGAGGGTCTGCGCAAGGGCATCGGTCTCGAACTGGAAGTTAGGTCCGGTTAGGAATAGACTCAAAATTGTCCCGCCCGTGGCACCTCGGCCGCCCGTCAGCACGAAGGTATCGGCGCGGGCCGTGGTGGCGGCAATGAAAAACACGCAAACGCCGATAACGGCGAGACTGACTCCCTTAAGATAACCCATTTGGGAGGCTCCTTTGATTCCACTGTCTTTGCTTGTAAGTGAGACACGCCTAATAGCATCAAGTCTTCAGGTTTTCAATCGGATTATGGCCTAACCAGTACTCCACTCGCGGGTCCAACTAAACGCCCAATAAACGGTTCTCGTTAGTCCTTCAAGTGCGTTAAAGCGCTATCCATGCCGCTAAGTCCCGTGAACTACAATTGGTCGCTTCCCTTTCACGGCGGCGACCCCGACCAGTCGGGGTTCGACTCCCGTACGGACGCCAACTCAAATTATTCCACCTTCAACCGCTCTCTCTGCCTGCCGGCCGCAAGCCTTGACCAAGCTTCCCAGCCCGGCGAAGCGTGAATCCGTCGTAAGGCCTTGCTTATATCGAAAATAGATCTGTTGCACGATTACGGCGATCTTCAATAAGCCGTAAGCGTAGTAGAAAGTGGCATCGCCTATTTCGCGGCCACTCTTCTCAGCGTAGTAGTCAACCACCTGCTTGCGACTCAGGTTTCCTGGCAGTCTCGTCAAGACAAACCCGGATCGCTGCCACTCTTCAGAATCCGTCGACTCTACCCAGTAACCAAGTGTGGTCCCAAGATCCATCAACGGATCACCAATGGTAGCCATCTCCCAATCAAGGACCGCAATGACCCTGGCAATGTCCTCTGATGAGAGTACGAGGTTGTCGTACTTGTAATCGTTGTGAATCAGAGCTCCAGGCGAGTCGTGGGGAAGATGTGTGCGCAACCAATCAGCAAGTTGATCGATTTCGCGAACATCGTCAGTTTGGGCATTGTAATATCGCTTGGTCCACCCTTCGATCTGACGATGCACATAGCCTTGTGGAGATCCTAAATCACCCAATCCCGCTCCGCGATAATCGATCGCGTGAATTTCAACCAGGTTTTCAACAAATGCCCTCGAAAGGCGGCGCATAGTTTGAGGCGTCAGCTCGGAGCCTTCTGGAGATTGGGCCCGCAGGATGATTCCGCGCACTCGCTCCATCACATAAAACGGTGCACCGATAACCGTCTCATCTTCACAAAACAACAACGGCTCGGGAACCTTTGGATAAACAGGATGCAGATGTGAAAGTATCCGAAACTCTCGGCCCATGTCGTGGGCCGTCTTGATTTTTGCCCCGATCGGCGGGCGTCGAAGAACGAGTTGACGATCGCCAAACTTCAAAAGATAAGTGAGATTCGAAAACCCTGAGGGGAATTGCTTTACCGTAAGCGCGGCTTCCAGGTTGGGGAGATGCGTACGCAAATACGATGCAAGGTTCTGTTCGTTTAGTTCTTCTCCAGCGCGAACACCGCGCGGCTGATCAATGAACGAGGACTCTTCCATGGCTGCTACAACTTCATGCCGTATCGTCGCAGAGCCTCTCGGGCGACCACCGTTTTGTGAACTTCATCCGGCCCGTCGTAGATTCGTGCTCCTCGTTCGTGTCGGTACCAGTATGAAAGCAGCGTGGCGTCGGTTAAGCCAAGCGCTCCATGGACCTGAATGGCGCGGTCAAGCACCTGCTGCAGGATCCCGGCGACGTAGAATTTGATTAACGAAATTTCCGAGCGCGACGCGCTGGCGCCCAGCTGATCAATTTTTGAGGCAACATCAAGAACCAGGAGCCGGGCAGAGTTTATTTCAGCCCGACTCTCGGCGATCCACTCCTGCACGTTCTGCTTTGTCCCCAGCAACACACCGGGTGCCAACTCCCTTTTCGCTGCATAGTCACACATGAGATCAAACGCCCGCTCACATATTCCAATCCAACGCATGCAGTGATGAATTCTGCCGGGCCCGAGTCGTTCCTGAGCGATCTGAAATCCTTTACCTGCTTCGCCGAGCAAGTTCGTCCGAGGCACGCGACAATTCGTGTATCGCACCTCTGCATGACTTGCGTAGTCGCTACCGTCCTCGCCCATGACATTGATGTTCCGCACTATCTCGAAACCCGGCGTAGGTATGGGAACGATTATTTGACTCGCCTTCCCGTAGCGACTGGTCGAATCCGGATTGGTGTTGGCCATCACGATCGCAAAGCTCGCACCTTCGGCGGAGGAGGTGAACCATTTGTGACCGTTGATGACGTAGTCGTCGCCCTCCGTAACGGCTGTGGTGCTCATCCAGGTCGGATTCGAACCTGGGTGTTCGGGCTCAGTCATCGAAAAGCAGCTGCGAATCTCTCCTTGTATCAGCGGCCGAAGATAGAGGTCCTTCTGGGAAGCCGTACCATGAGTTATCAATATTTCGGTGTTGCCGATGTCGGGCGCCTGACAGTTGAATAAATAGTGACCCAGCGGCGTGCGACCGAGTTCCTCACTGACCCGCGCAAATTGAGAAAGAGTTAGTCCGAGACCGCCGTACTCTTCCGGAAGGTGGGGGGTCCACATCCCGGCGGCTTTAACTTGAGCTCGCTTGGATTGCAACGCGGGCAGGAGTTCACGGAAAGGCTGGCGCAGGAAAGACTGTTCGAGCGGGTAGATCTCGTCCCGCACAAAGGAACTTATCCGCGAAAGAAGTTGATCGAGTTCGGTTGTGGACAGCTCAGGCATCGACGACGCAGTGAAGCACAGCCGCGGTATGACTGGCAACTGAAAGGCAGACACCTAACGTCATCGCAAAGCTGTTGTCGCTTTTCTTCAAAAGTAAATTGAAGGTTGGACCTCGGGTCTTCTGCCTCCGGCCTATTGCTTACTGCTTACGGGTTTCGAGGAGCGCTTCGGCGATGGCTTCCGAGATAGGAAGGCCGAGGTCTCGTTCGAGCATACCCCATTCGCCAGAGGGGTTAACTTCGAGGAAAACGTGCTCGCCCGACGGAGTACAGATGAGATCAACGGCCCCGAAGACGAGACCGAGTTCCGACATCAATGCCAGCAGGCCGCTTAAGACCTCGGCGGGAAGCTGGGCCGTCTCCCATCGACATTCGCCGGCGGCGGCGCGCCGCCAGTCGGTATGCCCGCGCGACGTACCACTCGCGTCGAGCGCGCCTACGAAGGCTTCGCCCGCAACCCACGCGACGCGCAATTCGCGCGCTTTCGGAATCAACTCTTGAAAGACCATCGGGCTATGCCGAAGTGACTCCGCCGAAGCCAGATCTTCTTCGCGGAGGCGGCTGGTGTAAACGAAGGCCTCGACAGCGTCCATGCTGACGGTGAGCGGGCGGAGGAGCTTCGCCACGGTTTGGCCTTCAGTCTCTGCGAAAAACTGTCGAGCCGCGACGGGGTCGTTGGTGACGAGAGTACGCGGGACGCGCAGGCCAGCGCGCGCGGCGAGTCGGAGCTGTCGTTGCTTGTTCTCGGCGGCGCCCTCGCGCTGGAGGTCGTTGACCCAGCGCACATCGTGGAGCGCGTCGAGAAAGCCTTCAAGCGCGGCGGTGGACTCCCGTATGCACATTTCGCGATAACGCTCATCGAGGTCGTCGGCCATACGCGGCGACCAAAGCTTACGGGCCCACACGGCGCGCACCTCCGTGGTGGAAATCTGCTCGCCCACGTCCGTGAAAAGGTACGCGGCGCGTTCATCGCCCGCGCGAGCCGAAAGCATGACGGACGACGGGAAGAAATCTGTGTTGAAGCGAATGGGGCGGGCGCCCCTGCGCGCAAGAGCCTGCGAGACGAGATCGATGGTGTAGAAATCGCCGCCGTGCGTCAACATGAGAACGGCGTCGCGCGCTGTTGGATTCATGCGTCGGAGGTGAGTAGTTAGAAGGTGCGGCCCCCGTCTGACGAGCCTCGTGCGACGATGGAATGCTAGCCGCGAATGCTTCGAACGAGGGCCGGATCCTTCTGTTAAGGGCGCCGGCCGTGCGCGAGATTCGACACGACCGGCTTTTCGGCGACCGTTTGGAACGGACTTTTTATTTATTCGTTGTTGCCTGACGTCAATTCAAGTCGTTGGTCGATCTCATCCCTGTCGGACGGGTACTTGAGCGTCATTTTGCTAACCTCGGGGGTGGCTTGGGCTTCGAGAAAGCGCGCGAAGAACGGCAGACTCTGCTCGGAGTCTTCGGGGATGCGTACTTCTGTCTTATCTGGCATTGAGTGATCTCCTTAAGGGGTTGAAGTGTGCATTGCGAGTACGAACTCTAGACGACACCTGTGATGCGTCGAAAGCGCTCGGGGTTACTCGCGAGTTTGTTAAATCTGACGCCTGAAGATTTTCCAATATGCCGGAAACGAACAGCTCAGGTTTGGAATCAGAATCAATCGCCTCTCCAATGCGTTGATCGATGGCATAAGGCGACCTTTACTTCTCAGTATTTTCTTGATGATTGGCTCCGCGTGTTCGTCGATGATTGCGCGCAGCAAGTCATCTGAGACAGCTTCCGACTTGGCAGCCAGGGAAGGAGCCAGGATCGAATCTGAACTGTCGTCTTTGGGTTCATGCTGTATAAGGAATGGCGGGCTGCAGGTATTTAGACGGATCAAACGCTAAAGTCAAAGAATAGTATTGAAACTCATGATGATTTTCGATTTGAAGAAATGAAAATGAAGAGCCTTTGCCGGATATGCGTGGTGTTGATCGTACTCGGGACTTTCGTGTTTCTTCGTAGTGCCTCAGCGCAGGAGAATGCCCAAGGGCCGAGGAAGTTCGATGACTTTGGGTACATGAGTCATGAGAATTACTCCGCACGTCTGGACAATATCGCCATCGCTTTGCAGAACGAGCCCAACGCGCAGGGTTACTTCATCTTCCATAACGGCGCGAAATCGCTTCCGGGCGCAGCGCTCAGATACGTAAAAAGACTGCAAAACTATTTGGCGGGCCCCAGAGGCATTGAGCCCTCGCGCCTGGTCCTGTTAGAGGGCGGGCGGCGGGAAGAAATTACGGTCGAGTTTTGGATCTCACCGCCGGGAAGCCCCTCGCCCATGCCTGACCCAGCAGTTTCCGCTGAACCCAGCACCATGAAGTCATTCTTGTATGACAGCTACAGTTTTGACTGCGATCGTTTGTTTCAAACAAAGTTGAAGGCTGCCGACTATTTTGACGATTGTGGTTACTCAGGAATGTCGTATGAGGATCAGTCCGCGCGCCTCGACGGATTTATTAAGGCGATCAGCCAGACGCCTGGAGCGAAAGCGCGCCTCGTCGTCTATTCGCTGCCACGAGACGCGCGCCGAAAGGTGCAAACGTTCATTCAAGGCGAGAAGAACTATCTAACGAGCAAAGGCGGACTGCACGGACCCGGAATTGAAGTCACGTCTCGAAAAGCACCGAAGTATCGATCAGTAGAGTTGTGGATTGTTCTCCGCAAGACTCCGGGAAGCTAACGCGTGACGCAATGGAAGTTAATCGCCAGGGACCGCGTCGGCGATCTCTTTCTTCATAGTACTGCTCGTAGCTAACGTGGTATTGCCGGGCTTGGATTCGCGAGTCCCGGTTATCCGATGTTAGACGGCTGAGTTCTGGTGAGGCATGTGCACGAACTCGCCCACAGCCCGAAATGTTTCGACCGGATTGTCGTAAAACAGGAAGTGCGCGCTCGAGGGAATTTCCTGAACCTGTACCTCACTCGCCCGAAGCCGGGGTAAATAGGAGAGGCGCTTATTGGCTTCGCCGTAGAGGAACAGACGCGGCACGGGCAAACCGATGAACTCTTCGAGGAGCCGCCCGGAATCGGACTCGGCCACCGTCTCAAACGAGTAAGCATGATAGCCGCGGATGTCGACGTTCAGCGCCATGTTGTGCGCGATCATCTGGTCGCCGGTGTCGCGTGACGCGCGCAGATCCCCCATCATCCGCCGGAACTCCGGCTCGAACGAAGCGAAGTCGTGCGGGACGACCTGTCGCGAGAACAGGCAGTCTTCCGATGACAAGTTTCCTTCGAAGTTGATATACCCCTTAATTCGCCCGATGCCGTGACGACGCATTTGCAACAAGGTGATCAGTCCGCCCATGCTGGCCCCCGCCAGAAAGTAGGAACCGGGCAGCAACTGATCCGCTACGGCCTGCGCCATGTCGGCCAGGGCGCTGACGTCGAGATCGGCGTCCGGGTCAAACGCGGCGAGGCCGGTGCCAGGCTGGTCGAAAGTGGCCAGAGTGCAGTCGGCCAAGGCCGGACTTTGGAAGGCGGCATAGAAGTTTTCCTTCGCGCCACCTAGCCCGTGAACAACGAGGATGGCCGGGCCGCCAGTTCCCTCGCGGTAGAGGTAGGGCAGCGAAAACTGCCGGCCACGCCATTCGACGACTAGCCGGTCGAGACGTGGGAGGTTTGTTTGTATCGGGATATGCATATTATTTCGCCTGCCGCCGGGCGCTAGAGTCTCATTCTTCCTTCCGCAATTGCGGTGACGTGGCCGCCGACATAGATTTCCTCCGCTTGCTTGTTACCGGCAATCCTTACGTGCAACAGACTACGGCGGCCCATCTTAGTGCCCTGTTCACTGATAAAACGCGTTTCGGAAGCACCCGTAAGCAAGCCGTGTTTAATCATGAAGGCAGCCAAAGGCCCGGTGGAACTCCCGGTTGCGGGATCTTCGGGGACGCCATAGTCAGGCGCGAACATGCGCGAGTAAGCGCCCTCGCTCGTTTGAGAGAAGATAAAGACACAGAACGGTTCGCTTTCGCCATCTCTTAGGATCTTCATGCCCTGCGAATCCAGCCAAGTCCGATCGACTGCTCCTTCATTCTTGAGACCAACGAACAATGTCGGGTTCCCGGCATTCAGAAGCTGTGGCTCGACGTCGAGCAAATCATCTGTCTCGATTCCGAGGGCTTGAGCACAAAGCGAACGATCAAAGATCCTCCCTTCGGAAATCGGCGGGGTAAGCAGCCAAATCATCGGACGCTCACCATGTTCAACCCAAATCCGAACTGGGCCGACCTTTTCCTCGAGGCAAAAAGAGTCACGATTGTGTAATGCGCCCTCGTCCAGCAAAACGAAACTCGTGCCGATCGTTGGATGACCCGCAAAGGCCATCTCTTTCTTTGGCGTGAATATTCGCACCCGCGCCGCACAGTCCGGATTCTCCGGGGGCAGGACGAAAGTGGTCTCAGCCAAATTCATCTCTCGCGCAATCTTCTGCATGATCGCCTCGTCAAGCTGAGACGCATCGGTAAACACTGCCAGGGCGTTTCCCTCCAGAGCTTCAGTTGTAAAGACATCCACGATTCGATAGTGCAGCAAGGGCATCGCTAACTCTCCAGGTTTAAGAAGCTAACTCGTTTCAATCGCGCCGGCGCTCGAGACATCAGAACAATCTTACCCAACGCACCCGACTCCATTACGCCCCGATGACTCTGGCACCTTCATCGCCATGACCTCACCATTTGATTTTCATGGCTATTCCACTTCCGCCACCAAATCAATCTCCACACACGAACCGAAGGGAATTTGCGCTACCCCAAACGCGGCGCGCGCGTGTTTGCCCCGGTCGCCAAAGACCTCGACCAAAAACTCTGACGCACCATTCGCGACCAAGTGCTGTTCCGTGAACGAAGGATCGCTATTCACCAGCACCAATAGTTTTAAAATCCGCCGAACTTTTTCGAGATCGCCCAGAGCACCATGTAGGGTTCCGAGCAGATCGATTGCCACCCCTCGGGCGGCATCCTTTCCCTGTTCGGTGTTAAGTTCGCGGCCTAACTGTCCGACCCACGGTTTACCGTCGATCCTCGCAATATGACCCGAAACAAAAAGCAATTGGCCGCTGCGCACAAAAGGTACGAAAGCCGCCACGGGTTGCGTCACCTCAGGGAGGTTGATGTTGAGAGCCTTGAGTTTTTCATATACCGACACCGCGGTCACCTCCATAGTTTGATGTTGAGTCAATGACGGAGCGAACTGTGCTGCCTAGTAGTGCCCTAAGCTGGGTTTTTCTCTGTGTCTCTGTGAACATCTCTGTGACTCTGTGGTGAAGCTTTTCCTGACCATTTTCAACCCAGAGACACGGAGTTCGCACAGAGACACCAGGAAAGAAATTAGGACACCCTCGCCGTCGCCTCACATCCAGTGTTCCGCCGTCACCCTAAACCTAAACGGCGAGCCGGCCTTCGAAAACAATGACGGCCTGGCCCTTAATCTTTAACCTGCCGTCTTTCAATTCCACCTCCATGAAACCGGTTCGCTTTGACGCTTGAAAAGACCTCATTTTTGTTTTGCCCAATCGCGACGACCAATATTTTGCCAGGAAGGTGTGCGAACCCCCGGTCACCGGGTCTTCATTTGTGCCGCTCCACGGCCAGAAGTACCGTGAATGAAAATCATATCCGTCTGAACCAGATGCCGCCGTGACTAAAACGCCATTGATGGATTGGTGCGACCGAAGCAAAGCCGTAAAATCCGGCTCTAATCCAGCCACCTCATCGGGGCTCGCTAATTCCAGCAATAAGATGTGGGTTTCTTCATTGTAGGCGACGTTACTGACTGCTTTAACCCCGAGCGCCGCGAGCAGGGCCGGCGGCGCTTCGGCGGGTAGTGTTTCGTAAATGGGAAACTCCATGACGATTTTGCCGTTCGACGCTTGCGCGGACAATTCGAGATTCCGACTGGTTAGGAAGTGAACCTCGTTTAGTCCCAAAGTCGAGAAAATCACTTTGGCGGAGCCTAAGGTCGCATGACCACACAGGGGGATTTCCACCCTCGGCGAAAAATATCGAATGGAATAAGCGCCCCGGTTCTTCAGCGGGTGAAGAAAAGCGGTTTCCGAAAGGTTCAACTCTTGAGCGATGTCCAACATGCGTTGATCCCCTAATGGCGACTCAACCATACAAACGCCCGCCGGATTCCCCTTGAATGGTGTGTCTGTGAAAGCATCGACAATGAAGGTTTTCATTCTATGAACCTCCGCGTTGTTTTCCGTCTGTAACGACCGCTCGCATCGCAACCAGTATGTTTACGAAGCAATGCTTATTGACCACTAACGCTTTGAGTGTGCCGGCTGCGGTGAGCGGTGACTTCGATCCCGACCAACGCTCCGAAAGGCATCTTGACCTCTGGTGTGCTACGTACTGGATACGGCGCCTGGAACACGGCGGCGTACACGCTATTCATAGCGTCGAAATCCCCGATGTCGGATAGAAAGACTGTCGTGCGTACCACGTCCGCCAGCGAGAGCCCAAGGCTTCTCAAAATATCGGCAACGATTTCCAGGCAACGGGTGGTTTGGGCCCTTATGTCACCCTCGATGAGTTGGCCCGATACTGGGTCTCGCGCGATCTGACCAGCGAGGAAGACGAAATCCCCGGCCACGACGGCGTGAGAATAGGGTCCGTACGCGGGCGGGATGCTCGTGTCAGGGAAGGTATAGTGTTCCATGTCGACCTTTCACGTTCGTGCACGAACCAGTTGATGAGATCTCCTCCAGATGGTGATGCAGGTTGTGCTGATCCAAATCATCCCACCGAGCTTCCGGCGTAAGATCCCAACTTGAGGGATGCAATGAAGCGCTCGGCCGCTTCATAACCGCCCCGGCTATTAGTTTGAACGGCTTAATTCCGATTTCATTCGCGTTAATTCTCCGAGTAGTTTGGTTTCCGTCACCGCGTTTTCCTGGTTCAATATTCGGGCGATGTTGACGATTTCAAAGTTTAGCGTTTCGATTTCGGTTGGTCGCTTGTTGTTAATGTCCTGCAGCGTCGAGATAAGCTGTCCGTCCGAAGATTTGCTGATTAGCAAAAGCCTTTCAACGACTTCATCCGCTTCGAGATCGATTCCGTTTTCTTTGGCAATCGCCACGCATTCGGCGATGACTCTTTTGGCGATGTCGAGAACCTGCGCTTCGCGATGAAAAATACCGTTGTCAATTTCGAGCAGCGGGCAAATCGAATTGAAAACGCTGTTGATGATCGCTTTCGTCCAGATGACGGTTTGAATGTCGGTTTCGGTTTTGAACTGAAATACGGGAGAGTTCAGTTGCTCTACCACCGACTGTAAATTCGCCTTGCTGCCTTTGATGATGCCGATGGGAGAAATTGTCACCGGCTTAAATCTGATTAGGTTGGTGGAAATCGCTTGGCTGGCGACAAACAAGACGCAGCGGTAAACTTCGGGAAAATCACGGTCAATAAACGGGCGTTCGACTCCCAAGCCGTTCTGCAAAATGACGAGCGGCGAATTCTTCGCTTTGGCTTCGAGCGTGCGCGCCAGATTGTCGTTGCCAAACGATTTGGTGGTCAAAACAATGATGCCGTCGAGGGCGGAAAAGCGGCTGAAGGTGCCGACTTCAATCTCCGCTTCGAGTTTGGCGCCGTCGTTCGTGACGACTTCAATTTTTTCGACCGAACGCGAACCGTCGTCAACGCTTCCGCGCACGAGGACAACATTCTTGTTGCTGAGTTTGAGTGCGACGGCTAAAGCTTTTCCAATCGCTCCGGCTCCGATGATAAAGATCTTCATTTATTCGCTGGTAAAAAATTTGTTCTGGTTCAGCAGAACCGTGTCGCCCGTGACAATCTCGCCGCTCCCGATGACTTCTCCGTAAATGCCCATTTGAACGTGCCCGAACGATTGCTGGAGGTGTATGAGGACGTCCAAGTCACACTCCGCGGTCGCAGGGTTCACCGTAGTCGCGGCGCATCGGGTTATGCGCGAGACGATATGTAGCCTTGCTTGCGCGACCGTGATTTCAGAGCCCACCCAATCGAACTCGCTCCAGGCGGGCAAGCCATCAATATAGAGGTTGGCGCGAAAGCGAATCGGATCGACGGGTACCCCCACCACCTGCTCAAGGGCTCTGATACTCGCCAGGTTCACCACCGAGACGTACTGGTACGTGGTTGAATTGGGCTTTTGTCTGGCATCAGAGAAGGTATGGCCGGCCGCCTCGACGACCCTGGGCGTACCGTTCACAGAGTCTCTCAGAAAATCGGCGAAGAACTCGTTAATCGAGTCCCGCTGCGATGGATCGGCTATCTCGGCCTTCAGGAGCAATTGACCATCGCGCTCGATCGTGAAATAGCCAGTCTGCTCGTCGAAGCGCGTCCGAAGCTGAGCGAGCTTTTCATTCCGCATCAGCATGAGGAAGTTGGTCTTCGGCAGCCAAGCGGCACGAGTGGGATCAAAGTCTGTCGCTGCATGGGCGAGGGCAAAGCGCCGATCTTGAGGGAGACACTGGCCGACTGTGAGCATCACCCGCTCCAGGTCTTCGACACTCAGTCCTTTCACGGGGTAACGGCAGATTCGAACGACGCTAATCGACATTTTCGGGATTCTGCATTTCGAAGTGTAATCTCAAAGCGAACTAACGCGCCACGGGCGGCGCACCAACGAAAACCCTAACCGGACAAAGCAATCGAGAAACAGCGCTGACCCCGGCACACTTTACCTGAGTCTGATTGCGTTTCTCGGGCGATAAACCTTCAACGTGACTTCCGGGAACAGTGGATCGGAAGCTTTGAGCAACGATTGCGGCCGACCTTGAAGGTAGCGATCGAAGAACGCCAGAATATACGCATTGGTAATCGCAAGGGCGCGTTCGGCGTTGATCTCTATGTTGCTGTAACGCTCAGGCGCAATAAACGGCATATCACTAAAGCTGTTATGCATTGCGCCCTTGACGGTGACTAGATAAACGCCGGAAGACATTTTGCTGAAAGTCTTCTCCCTTCTCTGCTCCGCCTCCTGTGCCTGTTTATTAGCTTCTTCCCGCGTCTGGTTGGCCGTTCTTAATTCCTCGTCCGTTGGCGGAGACTGCAGCCACGGCGCGATTTCTTCAATGTGCATATAAGGTTGCCGGATACCTTTCTCCATTACAGCAGGAGTTAATGAGTAGCCGTCGAGGTTGAGACAGGCACGGAATCGACCGTCTAATAAACAAGCGTGCGGCGCGGCGATAGCGCCCCGAGAGTGCCCAAATACTCCGACGTGACGCAAGTCAAAGCGCCCAGCTAAACCGATGTCAGCTGCGTTCTTATTTATTCGCTCCAATTCATCCAGCACAAAAACCAGGTCCTGAGCCTGGATGACTGCTTCTTCCACACGCGCTCCCGGACGCTGATTTCGTTGCGATTTGTTCTGAATGATGCGACCGTCGGGCATTTTAAGGGCGGAAGAAAAGAATGGTGAATCGACGCCAACCACGATATAACCGTGGCTTGCCAGGTTCTCCAAAAAAGCAGTGTAGTGCGCCGACACCCTTCCCAATCCGTGAGAAAAAATAATCACCGGATACCGCTTTATGGCGCCGGAAACTTTCACGCGGGTAAGTGCGTGCGAGCGTGTCTTCATCAATCGCTCAATTCCCACGAACGAATAACGAAAGACCTCATCATCCGGCAACGAATCAACATATGGGGCAACTGCTCCGCCCGTAGGTTCGGCGGGATACCATACTTGAAATAACACTTCCCGGTGATCTGAAGGATCTTCGGTAAAAGGCTCAAGTCTTGATGTGTCTATGCGGTGAAAACTCGCCCGACCAACTCTAAAAGAGCCGGTCGGTGCCGGAAGCACGATCTCGGCAGCCGATGCATTTTGCCCGGATGAAACAGAGTCAGGCGCCACCGTCTGCGCGAACGAATAGATGAACAACCAGAAAAGGAGAACTAGCGTCAGTCGATATTTCCGAACTTTCATTAGTTTTACCTTGTTCACTCGTTCACTCTTTTGGTCCAAACGACTCCACGAGTTCCGCGTACCATTCGGGAAGGCCGGCAGCTCTGACCGCCTCTGCTAGTTCGTCGACATATTCTTTCGTCGCCAACGCGTCGTCCATGTGAGGTGCGATATAGCAAAGCACCGGCCTCACTGTGCCGTCGAACGCCTCGGCCAGCACGGGTTCGGGAAAGTACTTCAGATCAAAGAGTTCATCGAGGTCCGAATAAAGTTTGGCGAGATCTTCATGAGTGACTTCGGTCATTACACCGTAAACACAAGAGCGCTCGGAGCGCATGACGTTTCCACGGGGACGAATGGAAAGCTCATAACCGTTCAGCCTCGCCGGGACGATGCGGCCCGGCGTTACGCCGTGCTCGCTCAATACGCCAGGGCTCATGAACAAGCCATAGAAGAAGACCCAAACGTGCATCAATGTCTTTTGCATCCTTTCCAGCGTAGTGGTGTTCCAGGGACCCGACGAGGCTCCGCCAGCGTCCGATCCACTATTGATACGTAATGGCGCAGCCTAGCAGGTCCGCTCGACATGAGTAGAGCGATTTGTTGTAAAGCGCGCTTATCCAGCCGTGAACTGAGCGAATAGGAAGGTGAGTGGTGGGAAGACTAGAAGGGATTCTTCAAGTAGCGGCTGCAACTCGCGGTAGTGCAAACAGACCAGCGTAGAAAGTAAGTCGGCTTGACAGTTGGTCAGATCGAAAAGGTGAATCATGACGAAAGCGTCGAGTGAACCGTCCTCAACGCTTCGCCTTCTGTTCTTAAACTGGTGGAAACTATTACCAATTCTGTTGCGAGCGTTGCGCCAGCTCGATTCACGTACGGACGCACCGACATTTAGAGCGCGTTCAAGAAAGCCACCAAATCGGCTCTCTCTTGATCGGTGAAAACGAAACCGAAGTGAACCTCGTAGTGGCGGACAACGCTTTCGATCGTCGGAGCAATGCCGTTGTGAAAATAAGGGGCGCGCGCGGCCAGCGCCCGTATCGTGGGCGTCTTGAAGCGACCCAGATCGTTCCAGAGCCCGGTGATTTGACCTCGGCCCGCATCTGTCAGCTGGCGAATTTCCCCAGTTGTTCGGTTACGGAAGGTGTATAGAGGTAGGTCCGGTGTGCGCGCCTCAGCGGAAGCTGTGCGAACGTCGAACAGAAGATTGTTGATGTTCGTGCCGTTGTTCGCAGAGTTATGGCAACCGCTGCAGCTGCGTCCGCCGGCGTTGGTGGTATTGAAGAGTTCCTGGCCCCGTGCAATCTGCGCTCGTCTTGGGTTCCCGTGATTGGCCCATGCGTCAAACAGATCGAATCGGCCTGCGAGCTTCGGCATGGTGGATAACGCCTCGGGACCGCCGCGCGCGCCCTCAGAGTCGAGGCGCCCAACGCCAGGGACAATGAGTTGGGCGGTAAAGAGCGATTCTTCGAAAGCTACGATATCAGCGATCACCTCCGGCGGCGCCGGCGCACCCTGCTGACCACCGGTTACGTTGCGCGCCGCTTGATTGAGAAGTCCGACATGCTGGTCGGAGCCGACGCTGTTCCCGCCGTCCCAGTTGATAGTCGCGCTCCCCTGCGCGAAGTTGATGGTCGGCATCGCGCGTCGCCAATGAACGAGCCGGGTCAGGTTGGCATAACCGTGCGGATCCTCGACCGCGATCAGCTCCCACTCAGAGTTTGCTCGCGGAGTTCCGCCTCTGCGAAACACACCGCGGCTCAAGAGCATGCTATAAGCGGCGAGCAAATCCTCGACTGTTGGGTTCAGCGGGATCGCACTCGGGTTGTTGGCGTCCAGCGGATTGAAAATTGGGTGCGTGCCTTGAGACTCATCAAACAGATGTTGCAGTGTGCCGGGGTTAATGCTCCAGGCCTCTTCTGGAATATGACAGGACGCGCAGCTGCGACCATTCGTGCCCTGGGCCTGAAAGTACTCGCCGGTAAGATTGACGAAGCCCTGCGTGCTGAAGGTCGCCGCCTTCCCGCCCGGGTTCTTCACCGGGTGGTTGTTCGGGATGCTCTCCTCTGAGAGAGGACTGATGGCAACCACCCTCTCGTTGCCAAAACGATGTACCACTAAGCCGATCGAACCCAATAATGCAGCCATGGCCACCGTTATTTGGATTCGATAGCCGAAACTCCGCGAACTACGTGTCTTCATCGCAATGTCCTTTCTTTAACGAGACTGACAACTTCCATTTCCAATGGTGCCGCCCCTAATTTGTCGTTGAGCGTCGAAGCTTGAGAGTCGCTTCTGGTGTGCCGGCTTTCGTGATGCGTTCGACCTCCATAGAAAAACCAAACGACGGCACCGGCTCAGGTCCCTTCGCCCGCGCCCAAGCGTCGAGATAGAACTCAGTCCAGAGGCCAGGGCTTAGCGTTCCCTGATTGCCAAAGGAGTTGAGCCATGCGTAGCGCGGGTTGTGACCGAGGTTTCGAGCTACCTCGAGGAGTTGGTTCGTGCGAGTGTGTGCACCGTCGGCGGCATTCACGAAGCATGCGTACATCGCATCCCATGCTGGCTTAGTTTCGATCGTAAAGACCTGAGGGTTCGGCGGTCGCGGGCACGACCCGATGTTAATCAGAAAACTCATGAACGCCAGACGCTCGTAAAGGATCTGCTCGATCCACGGTCGTTGCACGGCCTGATCAGGAGCGACACAAGATCCCGAGGCGTTCTGCGGGCAATACTGCTCATAGTAGTAATCGATCGACTCGGTCTCTGACACCGGAACCGTCCCCGCCAAAAGCGACTTAAAGCGTTCCGACCGCACGGTCGAAGCAAAAGCAGCGTGGGTTGGCTGTCGATGCCAGTTATTGAATTCGGTTGCGAAACTGCCGGGGTAATTCCCTCGATCATCGAAGCGTGCGTTCGCTTGCGGATGAAACGCGGCGTCACGTGCAAGGAAAGGCTGGCCTAATACGGTTGTGGTTGTTGGATCACTTAATCCCAGCGGGCCATGTCCGGCTGTCTTTGGCCAACCCCCAGGCGAGCCTTTGACATAGGGCCACAGAGACGATGGTCTTTCGGGAAACGGCGTTTCGGGTGATGCGGGCGTCACCTCCGGCGGCCGATAGGTAGGCGTCGCATCGAGGAGCGTGACCGCGCTCGGTACGGGATTCTCCCCGATTATGGGATACGCGAAACCCCAACCGTAGTCGCGATCGGCCAAGCCGAAAGACTCGTGCGGCAATGTGAACAAGAACACCACGTCATCGAGCGTAACTCCCGAGTTGGGATCGGATGCGGCCGCGAACGCTCCACCGAAATCAACATAGTTCAGCTGGATCACCCCCGCACCGTACGGATAAGAAACGTTGCCGCGTAACAACCGTTCTATCGGAACCTGCTCATGCGTTGCACTTCCCGTGTAGATTTCAGGGTGAGCCCAAAACGTGGCGTACTGATTGGCGAAGTATCCAACGACGCCATCGCTGTATGTGTAGGTGGCCACGTCCAGATAGCCGTTAAGTTCTTTCGGATGCTGCTCCTTAAACGCAATTTCGTCGTGTGTATTGTTACCTCGCAGTTCAAAGAAATAAGCCTGGGGAAACGGTGAGGTCTGCTCGACAACCACAAAGCCGGCCCCCTGATTGAACTCGGTGAGCAGACCCTGCCAACGGCGAACGTCTTCTCCCTCGAAATCGCTGACTAAGTGCTTCGTGGGTTGGGCCGGCGTACCAAGGTAGACGTCATCGATCCACCAACCAAAGTCCTGGGACGGGTTGATACCTGAAAGCCCGTAGCCATTAAAGTTGAAGCGCAGACGAAACTTCGCACTGGGCGGGAGGGGCAATGGGACGCGCTCGAGAATCCAGCCGTTTGGACCAAACTGGCGACTGTCGCCAGTGAGGGCTGGGGCTCCAAGATCTTCGCCAAAGTAGTGATATCCCGCGCGCTCAGGCTGAACATACGTGTTAGTGGTCTGACCGGCCAAAGAGGTCCAACTGTTACCGTCATCCGTTGAGATCTGGATCCAGCCGAAATCATACCCAGGAGGGTAGAGACCCCGGTTGCCGTGAAGACCGTATTTTGTCCAAAAGGTAAGGACCGGCTGGTCGAGGTCCGCCGGTATCTCCAGGCTGGTTTCCATCATGCGACTGCCGCCCCATGGTCGTCCTGACCAAACCATGCGGCGTGTTTCCGGACCGGGGCGCCAATACCCTGACGGGTTGCCTGCAGCGTCACGCTGCGGAAAAAGGCTGACCCGCTGTGGCGGGAGGTTCACCTTGAGGATCTCGGGCTTCGGATCGTTAGGACCGTGACCCAGATGCTCGACGAGGTCAATGCGACGCTCGTCGCCCGGCGCGAGTTCACGCGGGCCGGCGCGGCCGTTATCTTCGGTGAGCGTGACTTCGACGACGTTCCCCCAACCGAGTTTGCTTCGGTTCATCGGATCGAGGCCGGCGGCCTGTTGTGATCCACGCGGCACCAAATCTGGCCCACCTCCCGACCCATAGGAGTAATTCATAATAGTCGTCGCGAAGCCGCTCCCATACCAGCGATTCAAAGTGGAGGGCGACATTCTCCCAATTACATTGAACCGGCCGGACTCTCCGGGAGACTGGGCAAAATCACTCGTCATCATGTGGCTGAGGCCGAGGTTATGGCCGTACTCGTGGGCATACAACGCCACATCGTCATCGCGCGTCTGGTCTTCGGGGAGGCCAAACCATGCGTGCCAGGGAGCTTGGCTAGCTCCGAAGTGGAGTCCAACCATGCTGATCGCCACTGTCGCGATTGCCGCGTGAGAACCGTCCGGGAACTTATCGTTGGTGATGGCGGGCGCCTTGTCGTAGACCGTTGGCCCATAACCTCGGTATGTGTGCCCTTCACCCATGGTCCAATAGTCGTAGTAGTCCAGGACAAACGAGTAGGGAGTCATGATGAAGATCGGGTCCGCCCAACCAAACTCATCTGCGCGCTTGGTGAAATCAACAATCGGATCAACTTGCTGAAGGATCGCCTCAACCATCGGCGCCGAGTCAAAGGTCATGTGTGGCACGAGGACGGTGTGAATACTGCTGGCATCGCCTTTGATGACGAGCTTTCCACCGGATTCACGAAAGTAGAATCCGGCGACTGACGCGGGATCGCGATGGTCAAAGTTTTTCCCGAAGACCTGTTCTGCAATCGCTTCCTTGGTGGTGGGAAAACCCGGACGATCGAAACGCACTGGCCCATACCAGGGTTTGTTGAAATCCTGCCGGTGGGTTGGTGTTTCCAGAAAAACAAGGAGCGGACGATGAACAACCGTACCTCGCTTCTCTTGCTCAGCGCGTTTCAGGGCGCGCCAGGGCCGCGTGCGTCTACCATGTTTATCACGCAGCACGAAGCCTTCCAGGGCACGTGCTACAGGATTGTCTTCTTCCGCTACGAGGCTGCTGAGCGGATTGGCGGTGTCGGCCGCACACGACAAGTTGGGTGTCGCGGGTTTTTGGGTCGCGCCCGGCACGGCGTGTAGTGGAGAGCGCGCCGAATTCTCTTTGGCGGCAGCCAGCTTAGCTTCGGACAGAGACGGAAGGCGCCGCACAACGTCGTCGCGGTGTTCCGTCAGGACAGATAGCGCAGGGCGTGGCGCCTGAGCGTCCACGCCTGCGTTGATCATCGCCACCAGCGTCAGGGCCAGAGATGTAATTACCGCAATGGGCCTGAACCATCGTGCGGATCGTGTCTTATTCATCGCCGTTCCTCCTATGCTCGCGAAGCTCTTGTCGCTATCCTGTGTTGACTGCCCGCGTGGCTTTAGTACTGGTAAGTGTAGGTGACGCGGTAGGTCCCGTAGAGCCTGCCGTCATTGAAATAATCTTCGTGATCTTCCACGGCACGCAGCACGCGTCCCCGCTCGTTGTAGTCAGCGACAACGGTCAGACGCGAGTTGATCACACCGTTGATCTCCGCATCGCTTTCGTCGACTGTTCGCACTACATTGCCCTTGCCGTCATATTCCCAGGTTAGCGTGTCACGATTACGGAAGGGCGGGTGATTCGGATAAAAATCCTCCGTGTCCTCGACACTTTGGAGTTGCTGGTTTTTGTTGTCGTAGACCCAGGTGATGACCCTGCGAGAGTCGATGCCATCCACACTATCTTCAGACTCACTGTCGACCTCTTCGGCATATCGCACGAGATTGCCTCTGACGTCGTAGGAGAGAGTGCCAACTTGAGAGAACTTGAAGTCAGGGGATTTGAGGTCGTCCGTGACCCTAATGAGCCTGCCCTTATCGTCATAAGTGTTAGTGCCAATACTATGGTTATCAGTTACGCCGTCGCCGTCCCAGTCGACTGCAGTTTCGTATCGCACGACTTCACCTCGCCGGTCATACGAGACATTCTCAATCGTGTGGAACTCGTTCACGCCGTCCCCGTCGTAATCGATTGACCACTCAAAACGCACGACCTCACCCCGGCTGTCGTATGTGGTACTGGTCATTTCACGGGAGTCCATCACGCCATCGAAAGGGTCGTCCCACTCCAACACCAGGCGCACTACGTTGAGGGTATCGTCGTATGAAATATTAAGGAGGGCTTGCGCATCGATCGTGCCATCGGCGCCGTCATCGTAATCGCCGGTGCCGCGCACGCGTCTGTCCTGTTCGTCGTAGAAATATTTAACCGTGCTTTGATAGTCGCGACGGCCGTTGCCGTCCTTGAACTCGGACACCATACTCACGAGATTGCCGCGGGCGTCGTAGGTATAGAAAGACCGTGATCGCTGGTCGATCGTTCCGTCCATATTGTTGTCAGTCTCGTAATCTTCTTCCACGAGCCGGTCCTTGGCATCATATGAGGCTTGAAACACAGTGCGGGCAATGTAGGAGCCAGCGAAATCGCTGACATGCCGAACGAGGTTTCCGCGCCGGTCGTAAGTGTAGGTATCCGAGTAGTGGAATTCCCGCCTGTCGATGACTCCATCGACGTCTAAGTCGCTATGGAAGCTGCGCTCTATGAGATTGCAATCCTCGTCGTAGGCGACGGTGGAGACTTCCCGGTGGTCGAGCGTCCCATCGGTTTCATCATCGTAATCCCGAACCATGCGAAGGTTGAGCCCCTTGTTCCCGTCAGTCTTGCATTTCAAGCGCTCGCCGGTGATTTCGTCATACCGGGTCTTCTTTTCCTTGAAGGCGCTTCCCGCATCGCTATCTGTCTGCTGCTCTTGTGCCGTCCGCGTCTTCGCGTTCGCTCCGCTTTTTTCTTGAAACAGATTGCCCACGAGTGACCCGTTGACGTTGTCGTGCGGAGTGTGGCGCTCGCGGAGTTTGTCAAAATGTTTTTTGGTTTCCTCGCGGTGCTTCTTTACCCGCTCGCGCGTCGTGGTTCCTCGCTGGGTGGCGGACGAGCGCTTGGAAGGGAGCGCCACTAGTTCTAATGCCAGGTTTTTGTAGGGCTCTTGTCCGCGAATCGGTACCTTTTCAGTTACCACCGACTCAATCCCGTCTTGGGCCGGCGTTGGTGTCTGAAGTAACAAGCTCAGCGTTACTAACAGTGCGTAGATAAGTCTCTTCATCTGGCGCTTCCTCCCCGTCTCGATCTGCGGCGATTGCCCCCGCCAAATATCGCGGACTACAATGAGTGCAGTTGGCCTCTTCAAAACCGCGGTTAAAGTTTTCGACTTGTCGGGATTGGGGGAGCAGCAAACTACCCCGGCGGCGGTTGGAACGTCCTTAGAAATCGCCTGAATTCTTCTGAAAGAGTTTCTGAAAGCGGCAAAGTTGGGCAAAGAAACGCACTTATACGAATTCGGTCCGTTCCGGCTCGACCCCGCAAAGCGCCGTCTGCTGCGCAATGGTGACTTGATTCCGCTTACACCAAAGGCTTTCGACACACTTCTAGTACTTGTCCAGCAGAGCGGGACTACCATTGAGAAGGACGACTTGATGGAAAGGGTCTGGCCCGACGCGGTGGTCGAGGAAAATAACCTCAACCAAAATATTAGCGCCTTAAGAAAGTCTCTTGGCGATAGCCGTCAGGAGAGTCACTACATCGCCACCATTCCCGGGCTCGGGTATCGCTTCGTCGCGGACGTGAGAGAAGTAGACGCCGGTGCGGGCGGCGCTGTGAAAGTCGAAACGGCACCGCAGATTCCGACAGTTGATCATTCATTAGTGCCCGTCACCGACGCACGCGAAGTAACTCCTTCTGAATCCGCCGGTGTAACGGCGTCGTCGAGCACGGTTCCAGTGCCGGCAACAAAGGCCACACGACGCCGGGCATTGCGCCTGGCTCTCTTCATAGCTGTGCCTTTGCTTCTGGCCGCCGCCGTGTACTTCATGTTCTTTCGAACACGAGGTACGCCCGCGCGGACAGCCACCAGCTCAATCGCGGTTCTCCCGTTAAAACCGATCAGCACGGGCCGCCGCGACGAGCTTTACGAAATCGGGATTGCGGATTCCCTGATTCACCGGCTCAGTTCAATAAAAGGATTCGTGGTGCGGCCCTTGAACGCGACGCGCAAATACGCGGATATCAATCAAGACCCGGTTGCGGCCGGTAAAGAGCAGCAAGTCGATTATGTTCTCGCCTCCAATTACCAATTGGCTGACGGAAAAATCCGGATTACGTCGCAGCTCTTCAACGTTGCCACCGGGCAGATCGAAGATACGTATAAAAGCGAAAAAGACGCGCGCAACGTTTTCGCGATGCAGGACGCAATTGCAGGCGACGTTGGAAATTTCTTGCAAGCGCGGTTCGCAACTACCTCGAGTAGCGAAGCGGCAAAGCGCGGAACCAGCAATCAAGAAGCTTATCTGCTTTATATGCAAGGAATGTATTTGATAGACAAAGAAAGCGCCGCCGATTCAAAACGCGCAATCGAACTTTTTGACGCGGCCCTGTCACTTGATTCGAATTATGCCAAAGCCTGGGCCGGCAAGGCTCGCGCTCATTGCGCTTACGCGCATAACGGCGGCAGTTCGCCGGATGCTCAGTTTGCCCAAGCCAAGCCTGCGATTCAGAGGGCCTTTGAGCTCGACGCGAATCTTGGTGAGGCTTACGGCGTGCTCGGCATCATTAGAGCTGACTATGATTGGGATTTTTCGGACAGTGAAAAGCACTTCGTTCGAGCAATTCAGATCGATCCGAATGCAGATGTCGTTCATCGGTGGTATGCCAATCGTTTAGCCGGATGGGGACGCGCGGATGAAGCGATTGCCAGAATCAAGACTGCCGTTGACATTAATCCCAATTCCCTTTTTCATCAGATTCACTACGGGCGAACTCTGTACTTCGCCCGCCGCTACGATGAGGCAATAACCCAGATGCAGCGCGTAATCGAAATGGATTCAAACCGTCCCGCGGCCTACAGCACTCTCTGGCGTTCGTATCACATGAAAGGTGATCAACCGCGCGCTTACGAATCTTTTATGACCTTTCAGCGGTTGATCGGAACGAAAGCCGAAGTGCTTAGAAGCTACGAAAGCTCATTTGCAAAGAGTGGCTGGCAAAGCGTTCTACTCAGGTACTTCGAAGTTCTCAAAGTTGAAGGTGGCGTCTCCAGCGCCTACAGTAAGGCGGTTTTGTCAGCGATGTTGAATCAGCGCGACCAGTCATTCCGCTATTTAAATGAAGCCGTGGAGAATCGTTCGTTAGCGATTTCTCAACTCAACGGCGACCCGGGTCTCGATTCATTACGCGACGATCCGCGCTTTGCCGAATTGGTCAGGCGGGTTGAATCGAAGTGAATGCTGTCGGATTGCGACCTTACTCTAGACTTAATTTGAAGCTTATGGATTCATCACGGCAAGCCGCTGATCATTTCGGAGTACAGAGATGTTTCGAACTCCCCGCGGTCACTCTCGCAGTCGTTAACATAGACGACGACTTGGGAACGCGGGTCGGCTGGCACTATCACGAGAATCCTCACCTGACCTTCATCTTGCGCGGAGCCGTGATCGAAGGCACGAAGCAACAGGTCTACCAGTGTTCCCCGGGTGAGCTACTTTTTCATGGCGCTTTCGAGCCGCACTACAACGCGAAGTTAGCCGGATGCGCCCGCTGTCTGCATGTCGATTTTCATCAGGACTATCTGAAGACCATCGGCGCGACCAGCAGCAAACTGGACGGCATCTTCAGCATTCGGAATCCACAGGCCAAAGTTGCCTGCTATAGACTTTTTAGCGAAGCTGTCATTTCGGACGATCTTTCCGCTACCTCAGTGCAAAGCCTGTCGTTAGAGATTCTCGGGCAATTACTTTTCAACGACCGCAGGGAACGGTTCGCGCGACCAACGTGGGTCAAAAGGTTGGAAGAGATTCTGAGCTTCGACTACGCGGAAAAACTTTCGCTCGAGAAGCTGTCACGTGAGCTGGCAGTTCATCCCGTGCATCTCTCGAGAAGTTTCTCTCGCTATTTCCACTGCACGCTTGGTGAGTATGTGCGGAACATTCGCGTCGAACGTTCACTCGAACTGATGCCGCGCAGAAATTTGACGCTCACGGAAATCGCGACGACTTGCGGCTTCGCAGATCAGAGCCATTTCACGCGGTCTTTCAAACAGATCATGGGCGTCAGCCCATCAACCTACCGAAGACTCCTCGCCGGCTAAAAGTTAAATCCGTTCTATTTTTGCGCCTGGGATGGTGATAGCTTCTCGGCTAACTCCCCAAGCGCAATACTCTGACAAAGTGGATTCACAACATGCCTTTAAGAAGACTCATCAACCTGATTTGCGCCTCCGCTATGATCTTGTCAGCCGGCGTCCGGGCTCAAAACCAAACAATTGAAACTGATTCAGCTGGCCAAAACGAGTCGGTTCCCTCCCGAACTGCGTTGAGGGTCACCGACAACTCCGTTTCCACTCAGACTCCGCAGACAGTGCTGAAACAGTATCCAGCGATCAGCCGCACTCATGTCGCGTTCGTCTTCGCGAATGATGTCTGGTGCGCGCCCAGGGCAGGCGGTGTCGCAGTTCCGCTGACCGACGCTCCCGGAATGAAAAACAATGTGCTGTTCAGCCCGGACGGAAAAAGCGTTGCCTTCGGTGGCAACCTGGAGGGCAATTTTGAGATTTACACCATGCCCATTGCCGGCGGCGCCCCGACCAGAGTCACGCACCTGCCCACGGGAGAAGCGGTAACCCAGTGGACTCCCGACGGAAAACTTCTCTTTTACACGAACAGTCTTTCGTTCGTTAACCTTGCGATGCAGTTGTTTACCGTGCCCGCCACCGGCGGATTACCTAAGCGGCTGGCCGTGCCCTACGGAGCCGAAGCCGCGATCAGCGCTGATGGTGAAATGGTGGCTTACACGCCTAACTGGCCGAACACTCTGAACGACAACTGGAAACACTATCGCGGCGGCATGGCCCTCGATATCTGGTTGTTCAATCTGCGAACAAACGAATCGCGCCAAGTCACAAATTGGGAAGGTACCGATACGAAGCCCATGTGGCGCGGGGACGTCCTCTATTATGTCTCCGATGCCGGGCCGGAAAGCCGCCTGAATATCTGGGAATACAACATCAAGACAGGCGCGCGAAGTCAGGTCACGCGTTTTGACGAATACGACGTCAGGAATCCTTCAATCGGCCCGGGTCAAAACGATCAAGGCGAAATAGTTTTCCAGTATGGCCCTGAGCTTTATCTCCTGGACCTCGGCACGCGCCAATCACGTGTATTGGAAGTCCGGATTTCTGAAGAGCAGCGTCGGGTCAAGCCGGCGAATGTAGATGCGAGCAAACTCCTCAATGGCGGCAGCATCTCTCCCCACGGCGATCGGGTGGCCGTGAGTGCGCGTGGTGATGTTTGGGTCGTCCCCGTGGCGAACGGTTCGCCACGCAATCTGACGGCGACAAGTGGCGCGTTTGAACGCGACCCGGTGTGGAGTCCCGATGGAAAATCGATAGCTTATTTCTCTGACGCTACCGGGGAATACGAACTCTACGCCATCAGCGCGGACGGATCTTCAGGCCCACGCCAACTGTCACGAACCGGTTTAGGGTTCAAGTCGAATCCAGTTTGGTCGCCGGATTCGAACCGCATCGCATTTACCGATTACACCAACACGATCTTTATTCATACGATTGCCAGCAATGAAACCCGCCGAGTTGACATGGACGAATGGGGCTCCGAACCGCAGGTCAACTGGTCTCCCGACTCGTCCTGGCTGGTCTATAACAAGCTGGGTGAAAAGCCGCTTCGCTCGATTTGGCTCTACGACGTCGACCGGCGCTCGACACATCAGGTCACTAAAGGGGCCTTCGACGACAACACCCCTAGGTTCGACCGGGCGGGCAACTATCTCTTCTTCTTAAGCACGCGGAATTACTCTGGGCCGACCTTCAGCTTCGCAATGCGTCAGTTCATCTATCCGAATGAAGATACTCTGGTTGCAGTTCCGCTTCGAAAGACGATTCCTTCGCCCCTCCTCCCTGACCGCGCAAACAATCAATCTTCTGGGAACCCGCTCATTGACCTTGAAGGAATTGAAGCACGCGCCATCAAGTTACCCATCGAAGGCTGGGGCCTGGACGGTATGGCGATTAGGAGTGAGGGAAATCCGCTCTACATCCAGATTAAGGTCGGGTCCACGCGCGCGCTTAAGACATTCGATTTGAAAACGCAGAAAGAGACAGTGGTCGCAGAAGGGGCCAGCAGTTTCAAGTTGGCGCAGGATGGCCGTCACGCTCTGGTTTTCACGGGCGGAACCGTGAGCGTCGCCGACACTGCTTCGAATCCGATATCGCTCAAACAAGTTTCTCTTGCCGGAATGAACGTCGAGATCGACCGCCGCGCCGAATGGCGACAGATATTCAACGATCATTGGCGACTGATTCGCGACTACTTCTACGACGAGAAGATGCACGGGATCGACTGGCCGCTGATGCGCCGGCGATATTTGGCCATGGTGGATGCCTCCATGACGCGCGAAGACGTTAACTTCGTGCTGAGCGAGATGATTGGCGAACTAAGTGTCAGTCACGCCTACGGCGGTGGCGGCGATGTAGAACAAACGCCGAGAGTTTCGCCGGGCATGCTGGCGGCGGATTTCGAGCTTGATCGCGGCGCGTACAGAATTACCAGGATTCACGAAGGCGCGGCCTGGGACACAAACACACGCGGACCACTTAGCCAACCGGGCATCATGATCAAGCCTGGGGATTACTTGCTGGCCGTTAACAGTAAGCCGGTCGATACGGCGAAAGATCCCTGGGCAGCCCTTGTCGGAATGGGTGGCACTGACACGACGCTGACGATAAGTGATAAGCCGGTAATGGATTCGACCGCGAGACACGTGGTCGTAAAACCCTCGCCGGCCGAAATTTCGTTTCGCTATCAGTCCTGGATCGAAGCGAATCGCTCGTACATCGCAAGAAAGACCGGCGGTCGTGTTGGGTACATGCATCTGCCCGCTTTCGACGCGATTGGATTGAATTCGTTTGTCACCCAGTACTATTCACAGACCGATAAAGAAGCGTTGATCATCGATATTCGATGGAGCCACGGAGGCTGGCTGCCCGACATGCTTAACAAACTAATGGATCCGCGCGTCTTCAGTTACCTGGGAGGCCGCTTCAGTAAGGATCGCGCATTTCCGGCTCGCGTCCACCGCGGTCCAAAGTGCGTGCTGGCGAGCGGCATGTCGGTGTCAGCCGGGGAGAATTTTGCGTACATCTTTCGCAAGTTCGGCGTCGGGAAAATCATTGGTACCAGAACCGGAGGACTTTTCGTCGGTCTGAATGGAAACCCGAGCCTGCTCGATGGCGGCTACTTCAACATTCCAAACGCTCCATTTTATGAAGAGGACGGTACCTGGCTGATCGAAGGCCACGGCCTGGACCCTGATATTACCGTCATTAACGACCCATCGAAATTGGTCGCGGGAGTTGAACCGCAATTGGACGCCGCGATCAAACAGATGATGGATGAACTCAAAACGAAGCCGTTCACTAAAGCGCCCAAACCGGCGCCACGCGATCGACGACGTGGGATTGTGAGTCAGCCAGAAAAGTAGGGTTGGCCATCCCATTCTTCACAACATTTAACATCCTCACCTCCGATTATCGGAGTAACATTCCGTCGTGCGTAACAGGGTGTTGCTGCTCTTCGCGTTTGTCGCCTTCGTCGCCGGCGTGTGTCTCCTGCTGAAAGCATCGCACTCACGCACTTCCGCATTTACGCAGTCGGCTATTTCAACCGCAGAAGATTCGACTGCTAATTTTGACAAGACGATTAAGCCAATTCTCCAGGCGCGGTGTCAGCCCTGTCACTTTCCGGGCGGAAAAATGTATGACGAATTACCTTTTGACAAGGCGGAGACTATTACCCGGCTTGGAACGAAACTCTTTGGGCGGATTAAAGACAAAAAGGAGCAACAAGTGATTCGCGAGTTTCTCGACGCTTCTAAATCCGAATCCAAGTAGGTTAGATCTTCGCGGCCACCCGATTAACGACCGCCATCAGCAACAGGATCAAAAACGGCACTGTGTTGTACAGCGGACTTTTCCACGACAAGTGTCCGTTAAAAAAATCCAACCAATGAATCGCGGCGAGCAGGAACGCGAACAGCGTGAGGAAGTAATGCACCGCGGTGCGGCGATCTTCGTTGAAGATGCACCACACGGACATCAGACCCAGAAAAACTCCTAGGGCTCCCTGCTCTCGAACGAGATGAGAAATTGGAAACTGAGCGGCCTCGGGGACAATGGCTTGCGGACGGATTAACGCCCCGAAGCCGTAAACCATCGCGAGCACCCCAAAGAGCCCGTAGATAATGGTGTTCAGCTTTCGCACGGGACGGATTCTATTCCCGTGCCGTCGCTAACTCAACTGCTTCTATCCAGCTTTGCTCAAGAGTGGTTAGGGCGTCCAATACGACAGCAAGCTGCGGAGCGGCGGAGGTAGTTAAGCCCAAGGCGAGGCTTTGCGAGCCTTGGGTAGCGGATGCGCAAAATTGTTTGGAGCCGCGGAGCGGCGACCGATAAGCCCCCTGAGTTAGCAGGCTTTGAAGCTGCAATCCCCACCCTCATGAACCTGCTGCAACAATCTCTTTCGCCCGCTTCGCGGGCTCGGTGCCTCATTCCTAGAAATTGACAATCATTTTCAACTTGAGCAATACTGCTGAGGCAATTTGCGGTCCCGGTCGCAGCCGACTCTGCATCACGCAAAGGATTCTGTCGTGCTTCAGTCATTCATCATCGTACTTCGCGAAGGGTTCGAGTCATTCCTGCTCGTGGCCGTTATCTTTTCGTATCTGAAAAAATCGGGTCGTCCGCAACTCTCGCCGGCCGTTTACTCGGCCATCGGCGTGGGGCTCGCCATCAGCGCGGCACTCGGTTACCTGCTCTACCGCATGCAGACAGGAGACCCGGAATTAATGGAGCAATGGGTAGGCCCGAGCGTGGCTGGCTTCTTCGCGAACGAAGCGCTGCGTGAAGGAGTGCTCGGACTTGCCGCCATCCTCATGGTGATGTCGCTCGTCATTTACATGTGGAGAACGGGCGCGAACTTGAAAGAGCGAATGGAGCATCGCCTGGGCAAGGTTTCGGTTCGCCCCGGATGGATGGCTTTCGCGGGAATTTTTCTGTTCACCGTGCTGATGATCAGCCGCGAAGGAATGGAAACCGCGCTGATGCTTTTGCAGGTGCGCAGCCCGCGTTTGATTTGGGGAGCGGCGCTCGGATTAATCGCTACGATCGGGATGGCCCTGGCGTGGGCGCGCTTTGGGCATTTGATTAACGTGCGCCGGTTCTTTCAGGTCACCGCCATCTTCCTCGTGCTGTTCATGATTCAGGTTGGTATCTATACCTTCCACGAATTTTCCGAAGCCGGCGTCCTGCCAAACAGCGAAGCAATTCATACGGCGACTGAGAAATTTTCACCCGACGGACTCTACGGCCAGTGGTTTTCCATTGTGATGGTCGGCGTGTGTGGGCTTTGGTTGCTGGGCGCCTGGATTATTGACCGAGCTCAGCCGAAGAAGCATGCCGACATAAGACTTACAGAAGTCAGAGAAGTCTAATGCCGCATCCATGTTTGAACGAGAAAGGCGACGTGCTTACGTCGCCTTTCTTGTTTTTACGCTCGCCTAAGTCCAGCCTATTAACAGCTTCGTCTACTTTTGAAATTGTTCGACGAGGACACGCTTCAAGAGCTTACCCGTCGGCCCTTTCGGAATGTCTTCGACAAAGCGAACTGTCTTCGGGCATTTATAGTCCGCGAGCTTGGATTTGCAGTAATCGATCACTTGCTCTTCGGTTACTTCCGTTCCGTTCTTAAGCACGATAAAGGCCGCAACCTCTTCCCCGTAGAGCGGGTCGGGCACGCCGATTGTCGCAGCGGCTGCAACCGCGGAATGTTCGTAAAGCACTTCGTCAATCTCGCGCGGATAGATGTTCTCACCGCCGCGAATGATCATGTCTGATTTGCGATCAACGATATAGAAGAATCCCTCCTGGTCCCGATAGCCAACGTCTCCGGTGTGAAACCAGCCACCCCGAAAGGCGCGTTCATTGGCTTCCGCATTCTTGAAGTATCCCTTCAGAATGTTTTCACCGCGCAGCACGATTTCGCCCAGTTCCCCGTCTGGGACTTCTCGGTCTTCTTCGTCAACGACTTTCATTTCATTTCCGATTGTCATTCCACACGAGCCGGCGCGACGGCGCTCATCAGGTGGATTGAACGTTGATCGGCAGGTCGATTCAGACAAGCCATAACCTTCGATCACGGGACAGTTAAAAGTCTCTTCAAATTTCTTCATCACTTCGGCGGGCACCGGCGCTGAGCCGCACATCGCAAACCGAAGTTGATCCGTTTTCAGTTCGGCGGGCACCCCGTGGGGATAGGTGTTCAGTAACATCGACAGCATCGTCGCCACTGAACCGAACGAAGTGATTTGGTAATCCGAAATCACATTCCAGAATTTCGACGCAGAGAATTTTGGACTGATTACGCTCGAGCCGCCGCCGTACAGCGCCGACATGGTCGTAACCGAGACGGCATTCATATGAAAGAGCGGCATGATCGTCAGCAGACGATCGTTTTCGGTGAAACTTAACCAGTCACTGATTTGCCGCGCGTTCGCGATCAGGTTGCCGTGCGTCAGCAGACAGCCTTTCGGTTTTCCGGTCGTGCCTGACGTGTAGATGATGATCGCATCGTCGCTGGGAGCGCAGGCCTCGGGCGTGCCGGCAGGCCTGAGGCCTGCGCACCCACGCGTTGCCGCTTCTTCATCATCAAACGTGATCACTGATTTCAAATGGGGCAACTCCCCTTTGATGTTCTCAATTCGCTCGCGAAACTCGGAAGAGACGAGCACCGCTTTTGCCTCAGAGTTATGCATCACAAACTGCGTCTCTTCATCTTTTAAGAGCGAGTTTACCGGGCCGGCGAGCGCGCCGAGCTTCCAACACGCGAAGTACGCGATGATGTATTCAGCGCTGTTCGGCATCAGGAGACTGACGACGTCGCCCTTCGCGACCCCATGTGATTGCAGCATCGCGGCCGCCCGTTCAACTGCCGCAGCGAAGCGCGCGTAACTAAACTGGCGTCCGTCGGCCTCCGAAAACAGGAACACTTTTTCCGGCGCGTTTTGCACGCGATCGGCGAGCAGCGCGGCAATATTCTCCGGCTCATCGACGGGCTTTTGCCCGGCGCTTGGCGTGCTGTCATTCATGCGGATGCGATGATATATTAGCGCGCGCTTTCAGGCATAACCTTACCGGCCGTGAATCGTAAATGGTAAATCGTAAATAGAAACTGAACAGCTGTCTTTCTATTCACGATTTACGATTCACTATTTACGATCACTCATGGAAACTTATCGCAACTTCATAAACGGGAAGTGGGTCGAGTCCGCTTCATCGAAATCAGTCAACAACATCAATCCGGCAAACACCGACGACGTCATCGGCACCGTTAAGCAGGCGGCCCGCGAAGAAGCCCGCGCTGCCGTCGAAGCCGCCGCCGATGCCTTTCAATCATGGCGCAGGACGCCGGCTCCGGCGCGGGGAAAGATCGTCGCGAAAGCCGCGCGCTTGATGGAAGAAGCGAAGGAAGAACTCGCGCAACTCCTGACTCGCGAAGAAGGTAAGACTATTGGGGAGTCACGCGGCGAGCTCCAGCGCTCGATCAACGTCGCGGAATTCTGCGCCGGCGAATCGCGCCGGATGAATGGCGAAACAATTTTTTCCGAGCTACCGTCCAACTTCGTTTACACAGTTAAGCAGCCATTGGGCGTGGTCGCGTGCGTCACGCCGTGGAATTTTCCGGTGGCAATTCCCACCTGGAAAATTGCGCCGGCACTTGTCGCCGGGAACTCGGTCGTATTCAAACCGGCGACGCTGACACCCGGCACCGCGGTTCGCATCGTGCAGCTATTCGAGGAGGCAGGAATTCCACCGGGCGTTCTGAATCTTATCCTCGGATCAGGCTCGGAAGCCGGCGATGAAATTATCGGACACCCGGCGGTAAAAGCCGTTTCGTTCACCGGCTCGAATGGTGTCGGTATTCGAATGTACGAACAGGTCTCGCGGCGCGGCGCAAAATGCCAGTGCGAGATGGGCGGAAAAAATCCGGTGGTGATTCTTGAAGATGCCGACATGGCTCTGGCCGTTGAGAACACGGCCCAGGGCGCGTTCGGCTCAACCGGTCAGCGTTGCACGGCGACCAGCCGCGCGGTCGTCGTCAATCAAGTCGCCGACGAATTCGTCGAGCGGGTTACGAAACGCGCACAGTCAATGCGCATCGGCCACGGCAATGATCCGCAGACCGAAATGGGACCGAGTGTTGACGAGAGTCAATTCAAGACGGTGCTCGACTACATCAACATCGGGCGTGAAGACGGCGCGACAATGACCTGCGGCGGCGAACCCGCGACCGGCAACGGCCTTGACAAAGGTTATTTCGTGCAGCCGACGGTCTTCGATCACGTCACGCCCGACATGCGCATTGCTCGGGAAGAAATTTTTGGACCGGTCCTGAGCGTGCTGCGCGTCAAAGATTTCGAAGAAGCCATGCAGGTCGCCAACGACACTGAATTCGGCCTCTCTTCGTCGATCTTCACAAATGATGCCGCGCGCATCTTTCGCTTTGTTGATGAGATCGAAACGGGCATGACGCACATCAACTCGCCGACGACGGGCGGCGAAGCTCACGTCCCGTTCGGCGGCATCAAAGGCACGGGCATCGGCGACCGCGAACAGGGATCGACAGCTCTGGACTTCTATACCGAACTGAAAGTAGTTTACGTGGATTACACCGGGCAAAAACGCGAGGGCAACTTGTACTGATGAGATTTTTGTGGCGGATGAAAGCAGCCGGCCTTTGCGCGACGATCCTCGCCGCTTGCGGCGCCGCCACCACGGTTATCTGCCAGTCAATTGCGACGCCAACGAAGTACAGACTTTCAGTGCCCGAGAAAAATTGGGCCTTAGAATTAGTCCTGCCGACGATTGACGTCAGTTACAAGTCACCACCGAATTTGCCCACACCTTCGTTTGTTCGTCCTGTAGAAAGTCTCACCAGGAACCGCATCGCCTTGCTGTTCGCAGTGCAAGTCCGAAAGGACCGGGCAAATCCGGGTCACTTGTTTGTCCGGGTCATGCCCGGCGTCGAGGGGATGAGCGCCGACGATCTTCGATCGTTCACGTTGAAGAAACTCACGCACCAGCCGCGCGACCTTAAAACATCGCAGCACGATCAGTTTCTCGTCGCCTCGTATAAGACACAAAACCAGCCGCTTAAAACTGTGATCGGCACAACCGTAACCGAGAACTATCTGGGACCGCGTTTCACGCGCCACCTGGAAGCGTATTTTGTGAGAGGTGATGTGAGCGCGACGGTGACTCTCACCGCGACAGCTTTCGAACGCGAAGATGAAGAGCAATTCTATTCGCTATTGCACTCTGTCCAATTTGTGGACGTCGCAACGCCAAACAACAGCTTCGACTATTACCACGTCGGTCGCTCATGGCATTTCCAGCAAGAACATGCCCGCGCTTTAGAGGCTCTGGAAACTGTAGTGCGTCTGGAACTAGCGGCGCGCACCCTTGATGCCACCTTGTGGCGAAACCTGGTGACCATGGGTGCCGAATCTGCCACGGCGCTGGGCCGGCTGAATAAGGCCGTCGAATTCCTTCAACTCGGAGTACACGCGGAACCAACCAACACGGAGCTGCTGATGGACCTGGCACGCACATATGCCAGGCTGGGAGACACCGGAAAGACTCTCGCCACCTTACGCACGCTTTTTCCTTTAATGAAACAGGAAAAGGAAGTCTTTGAGAACACCAAGTTTCCGGGAGTGGCTTCCAGCAGCATGTCGCTGCCTGACATCAGCAGAGATCCGGCATTCAAAGAGTTGATGAAAGATAAATCGTTCCGCGAAGCAGTTAAGGATTTAAAGAAATAGTATGGATTCCACTCAACTCTTCAATTTGCTTCAGAGTTACCTGGAACAATTGCCGTCTTTTTTGGCGTTGATAGCGGGCATTGTCTTTGCGATTACGCGCTGGAAACACCACCCAAGAGTCGCGATGGTCGTGGTCATTGCGCTGGGGTACCTATTACTGCACTTGGTTGTCTTCACGATTGTTTACAACGTAGTTCCCCGCTGGGTTATTAGATCCTCGGGAAGCTACGAAGACTTTCGCACAGTTATCGATCGCACCTATTTGATTCTTGGCCTGGTTTCGAATGGCGCTGCCGCCATTGGGTTTGGTCTGTTGCTGGCCGCTATTTTCATGCGCCGCACGCCGAAACCTGTAGCGGAAGTCTAATCCGTAATTCTCGGTACGCAGGCTTCTGGCCTGCCGGCACGCGAGAGGCGTGCGTAGCAACAACGATACGAACCACATGGCATTGAACCAATGTCCGGCATGCAGTCGAGTCTACGCTGACGTCGGGCTGAAGTTTTGTCTCGACGACGGGACGGAACTCGTCTCGACCACGCCGGAATCCGAGCCTGAGCCTACGGCGGTCATGTCTGAATCCGAAAACAACATGCCCGAAACGATCGAGGCCTCACCGCCGGTTATCGCCGCTGATGAACCCAAAATTTCGTCGCCGGTCGCGGCGCCCGGCGCACCTACCCGCAGCCTCGTTCCGTTGCTTATTACCATCGCAGTGTTGCTGGTGATTGGCGTGGTTGTGCTCATCGCCTACGCGGTCTTACCGGCCGGCGAAAATATCTTCTCGTACTTTCTCACGAGGATTGCGCGCCGACTGCCAATGCTCCTTTTGGCGCTGGGCGGAATCATCTTCGCCATCATGCGCTGGAGACTGCATCCGCGCGCCTCGCTGATGACGGTTATAGCGCTGGGTATTTCTCTGGTGGATATGGTGGTGTACACCCTGATTCTGTATTGGCTGCCGAGCATCGTTGAGCCGATGCGGATGTCGACATCAGCATCACGTTTCTTCTATTCAGTCGTTTACTTCATTGAAGACATTGTCATGGCCGTGACGATTCTTTTGCTGGTCGCCGCCGCCTTCACTAACCGCAAGGCAAGACCAGGTGTGAACGCCAAAGTTTAGAGGCGGGAGTTGCTCGCCGGCGCGCGCAAATTAGCTGATAGGAACAAGGTAGGTACGGTAACAAACATGAAAATTATGAATCTGGGACGAGTTGGTTTTTGCATTTTAGTCTGCGCGGTCTGCGTCTCGGCGCAAGCGAATCGAAGCGTCTACACTAACCTCGGAGAGAAAAGCTGCCGGACAGTCAGAGCTGACGCATCCGAAGCCGGCTCGTACGTTGGTATTTGCGCCGGCGTCGGCGGTTACAAGTTGCAGGTCGAAGAGGGTGACCTGCGCCAAAACATTCAAGTCATTACCCCGGGCGGCCAAAAACATTCGCTGGATCTTTGGACCGTCGTCGGATCTAATTTTTCGAGCCTCGGTGAAAAGGCTGAGTGGCGCGTCAGGACCCAGCGAGGCAAGGTTGTACCTGTTGCGCTAATCGTCCGCTACAACCTCAGCAGCCCCGAAGATTCCACAAAGATCACATCCTATTTGGCCGTCGCCAAAATTACGGTTTCCAAGTCCTGCGTCACGGACAAGATCGCACCCGGCGCTGACGCAAACCTGGCCGCTCGAGCCGCCGCCGATAAATCTGCCGGTAAGCCCTGTCTCGAAAGCGGTAACTAACCGAAGATCATAATGAGCACTCCAGAACCAAAACCGTCGCAGTCTGACCCCGTCCGCAAACATAAAGAGTTTCTCTTTCCGGCGGTCGCGACTTATTACGAAGAGCCGCTGGCGCTGGTGAAAGGCGAAGGCGCTCACGTTTGGGACGACCAGGGCGAGAAGTACCTGGACTGTTTTGGCGGGGTGCTCACGGTCAGCGTCGGTCACGCAAATCCGCGTGTGAACGAAGCCATCATCAATCAAGTCAACACCATCTCGCACACGTCAACGCTTTACTGCAACCAGCCGCAGTCGGATTTGGCTGAGAAGCTTGCGCAGATTACGCCGGGCCGCTTGAAGAAATCTTTTTTCACTAACAGTGGCACCGAAGCCGACGACACGGCGGTGCATGCCGCGAAGCTCGCGACCGGCCGTCACGAGATCGTTGTGCTGCGTCACGCTTACAGTGGCAGGTCGGCAACTTCACTATCTGCGATGGGACACTCGACCTGGCGACCTCTGCCACCGCAGGTCAGCGGTTTTGTGCACGCGCGCGCGCCGTATTGTTATCGCTGCCCGTTCAAGCTTACCTATCCGGAATGCGGACTCGCCTGCGCGAATGACATTGAAGAACTAATCATGACGACGACGACCGGCGAGATTGCCGCTTTCATGGCTGAGCCGATTCTCGGAGTCGGCGGGTTCATCGTGCCGCCGCCGGGCTACTTTGAACGCGCGGTTGAAATCACGCGCAAGCATGGCGGGCTCTTCATTGCTGACGAGGTGCAAACGGCCTGGGGACGCACCGGCGACAAATGGTTCGGCATTGAAAACTGGAATGTTGAGCCGGACATCATCACGTCCGCGAAAGGTCTCGGCAATGGAACGCCGATCGGAATCACGGTCGCGACACCGGAAGTGGCCGATAAGTTTCCCGGTCTGACGTTCTCAACCTTCGGCGGCAATCCAGTTTCGTCCGCAGCGGCGCTCGCTGTAATCAAGGTGATCGAAGACGACGATCTGAAGAAGAATTCCGCGGTGGTCGGCGGCTACTTCCGCGAAAAGCTTGAAGGCTTAAAGGAAAAATACCGGACGATCGGCGACGTGCGCGGCATGGGGCTGATGCAGGCCGTGGAACTGGTCAAAGATCGAGAAACCAAGGAGCCCGATCCGCAATCTGTCGCGCGCGTTTTCGAGGAAACTAAGAAACGTCGCGTGCTGGTCGGCAAAGGCGGACTTTACGGGAATGTAATTCGCACCGGCATGATGCTCAACTCGACGAAAGATCATGTCGATGAATTAATCGAGGCAATGGATGGAGCTTTTGCCGCTGCCTAGTGCGCGGTAAGACCTGCTGGCTTGTAAAGGAGAATGAGAAAATGAGAAAAGCGAGATTGTTTGCGATTGTGCTGGGACTTTCACTGGTCCTGCCGGGTTTGGCTGCGGCCCAACCAAAGAGTGGCGGTAACCTGCCGCCGGTCAAATATGAGCAATTCACTCTGCCCAATGGGCTGAACGTGATCATGCACGTCGATAAGTCGACTCCAATCGTAGCGGTCGACCTCTGGTATCACGTGGGCTCCAAGAACGAGGTGCGCGGGCGCACGGGCTTCGCACATTTGTTCGAGCACATGATGTTTCAGGGCTCAAAAAACTACAACGACGATTATTTCAGACCGTTGCAGGAAGCGGGCGCAAACATTAACGGATCAACCAACGCCGACCGGACGAATTATTACGAGATTCTCCCGTCCAACTTTCTCGAGCTGGCGTTGTTTATGGAAGCCGATCGCATGGGTGGCCTGCTCGACGCCATGACGATGGAAAAGCTCAACAACCAGCGCGACGTTGTGAAGAATGAAAGACGTCAGAGCTATGAGAATCAGCCTTACGGAACGGCCCAGGAAAAGATCGCCGCGATCATGTACCCGGCTGATCACCCCTACCATTGGACCACGATTGGCTCGCTCGACGATCTCACCGCCGCCTCAATGGAGGACGTGAAGGCTTTCTTCCGTCAGTACTATGTGCCAAACAACGCCTCGCTGGTGATTGCCGGAGACTTTGACACGAAGAAGGCGCGCGGCTGGGTGGAGAAATACTTTGGTCCTATTCCGCGCGGTGCGGCTGTGGTTCGCCCCAAGCCCGCGGCGCCGAAATTCGACGCTGAGATTCGCAAGAGTGTGGAAGACGACGTACCACTGCCGCGTCTCTACATGATTTGGCATACCGTTCCTCGCTTTGCCGGAGACGACAGTGCGCTTTCTATGCTCGGCTCGGTGCTGTCTTCAGGGCGCAACTCGCGGCTGCAAAGCAATCTGATGTATGGCAAACAATTGGCCCAGGAAGTGGGGGCTTTTCAACAATCGCGCGAAATCGCGGGATCTTTTTCGGTGACCACCACGGCGCGTCCGGGAAAATCGCTCGATGAAATCGAGAAAGAAATTCTGGCCGAAATTGAACGAATCAAGAAAGAACCACCGACCGCGGAAGAGATGGAGCGGGCCTTGAATCAGATCGAGTCTCAAGCCGTTTACGCATTACAAACCGTTTTCGGACGGGCCGACCAGATGAATAACTATTTCACCATGCGCGGCCGTCCCGACTACTTCCAGCAGAATCTGGATGAGTTTCGCAAGGTCACGGCAGCCGATGTTCAACGGGTCGCCCAAACGTACCTGACCGACAAGAAGCTCGTAATGAGTTACGTTCGCAGACAGGGCGCGGCGCAATCTGTGGCGCAAAACTCTGCCAACACGCCAACATCAACCGCTGCCAAGCAGAAGGAGGAGCCGGATTCTTCGAAATTGCCAAAACCGGGTCCCGATCCGAAACTTGTGCTGCCGAAAATCGAGAAAAACAAACTTTCAAACGGTCTGGAGGTCTGGCTGGTTCATCAGAACGAACTTCCGATTGTGTCGATGAACCTGGTGGTTAAGACCGGTGGTACTGCTGACCCGAAGGCCGGCGTCGCTAATATGACGGCCTCTCTTCTGGATGACGGAACCAAGACGCGTTCCGTGACTGAGATTTCAAAGCAGCTTCAATCAATCGGCGCGCAGCTTAACACCGGATCAGATTGGGATTCGTCGAACGTGAGCTTGCTTACTTTGACCAGGAATCTGGACAAAGCTCTGGAAGTCTTCTCGGACGTGGTGGTTAATCCCACGTTCCCGGAAACCGAGTTTGAAGTCCAGCGTCGCCGGAATGCCGTGCAGTTTCTGCAGCGCAAGAACAATGCGAACCAAATTGCCAACATCGCTTACAGTTCTTTGCTCTACGGGAAGACTCATCCCTATGGCAGACCGTTGGCGGGCGATGAAGAGTCGCTCAAGGCGCTCACCAGAGATGACCTGCAAAAGTTTTATGACAGTTACTATCGGCCCAACAACTCAGTCTTGATTGTGGCTGGCGAAGCCGATGCGAAGACGTTGATGCCGAAGCTGGAAAAGGCTTTTGAAACCTGGAAAGCATCCACGGTGACGGCAACTTCGGTGCCACCTGCGCCGCGGTTTGAGCAACCTGGTATCTACATCGTCGACAGGCCTGGCGCCGCACAGTCGGTGGTAACGATCGGTCAGATCGGAGTGGATCGGAGCAATCCCGATTACTTCTCTCTGTTGGTGATGAACTCCATTCTGGGCGGACAGTTTTCGTCTCGCGTAAACATGAACCTGCGCGAAGATAAGGGTTACACCTACGGCGCGCGCAGCGGGTGGAGTTTCCGCCGAGGGGCCGGACCGTTTTCCGCCTCGGCCGACGTTCAGACCGCTGTTACCCGGGAATCCATCCAGGAGTTCATGAAGGAACTCAATGGCATTCGCGGCTCAATTCCGGTGACGCAGAAAGAGCTCGATTACAATAAGCAGAGTATTATTCGGCGTTACCCGGGTGCTTTTGAAACTGTGGGCCAAATCTCGAATCAGTTGTCCAACCTGGTTGTGTTCGGACTGCCGGATAGTTACTTCAACGATTACATCGCTAAGGTTAATGCCGTTACCGTGGCGGACGTCAATCGGGTAGCGAACAAGTATCTCGACCCGTCCAAAATGGCGATTCTGATTGTTGGCGACCGCAAAGTAATCGAACCGAAGTTGAAGGAACTGAACGGATTCACGATCGCCTACCTGGATGTTGACGGCAGACGAGTAGCCGAATAGGCAGGATTCGGCCCCGAGTACGCGGCACAATGTAGTTTCGCTCCGTAGGAGCGACCTGTTTGTAGAGCATGCGCATTTGCCGAGTTTGTCGCTCCGTAGGAGCGAGATAGTCTGTGGCTCAACTGCGAAACCGAGGAAGTCACAATTATTTCGCTCCTAGAGGAGCTTCGCGTTATTGAGAGGGATTTCTATAGACATTTCGCTCCTAACGGAGCGAAGTGCGTCATCCGGATTCTCTGAAACCGTTCTCCCCAACTGTGCGTAATAGTTTCTTCGCTCAGTCTCTATATCTCAACCACCACCAACGAAAGAGGTAATTAATGAAGTTCTTGAAGTTTCGCACCGCCTTTTTGGCGCTGGCCGTGGCCGTCGTTTGCCTCGGTTTTTCGACAGCATCCCGCGTTTTGGCGCAGGCGCCGCCACCGCTAATCGATCGCGAATTATTCTTCGGCGACCCCGAAATCTCGGGCGCGCAAATCTCACCCGACGGCAAGTTCATCGCCTTCATCAAACCGCTGAAAGGCACGCGCAACATCTGGGTCAAGCGCACCGAAGAGCCTTTCGATAAAGCGAAGCCGATTACGGCCGACACCCAGCGGCCAATTCCACAGTACTTTTGGAGCCGCGACGGCAAGTACATCCTCTTCGTCCAGGACAAAGGGGGCGACGAAAACTATCTCGTGTACGCCGTTAGTCCTGCTGACGCGCCGGCCGCGGGTCAGGAAGTTCCTGTCGCGCGAAACCTGACGGACATGAAGGGCGTGCGCGCTCAAATCGTGGGTGTGCCGCGCACTGATCCGGATGCGCTCTACGTGTCCATCAACGATCGAGATAAAGCCTGGCACGATCTCTACAAAGTGAAGATCTCGACTGGAGAGAAAACTCTGGTCCGGGAAAACAAGGATCGGATCGTGGGCTGGACGTTTGATCTCAAGGATCAGCTCCGGCTCGCCACGCGCGTGGCAGACAATGGCGACACTGAGGTGCTGCGGCTCGACGAAAAGGGCTTCACCAAGGTTTATTCGTGCAACGTGTTTGAGAGCTGCGGTCCTGTCCAGTATCACAAGGACGGGCAACGCGTGTATTTCACTACCAATAAAGGCGCGGACATCGATCTCACCCGATTGACGCTATTCAATCCCACGACGGGAAAAGAAGAGCATGTGGAATCGGATCCAATGAAGCGCGCGGACCTCAGCGATATGTCCTTTTCGGAAGTCACTGATGAACTGATCCAGACGACTTATGAAGACGACCGCAATCGAATTTACTGGAAAGACAAGGGCTACGAAGCCGACTACAAGCTGGTGCAGAGCAAACTGCCCGGCAAGGAAATCGGGTTCGGTTCAGCCACTAAAGACGAACAACTATTCCTGTTGACCGCTTACAGCGACACCGATCCAGGCGCACGATACCTGTTCGATCGACGGACGAAAAAGCTGACGCTGCAATATCGAAGTCGCGAAAAGCTGGACCGCGAACACCTCGCGCCAATGAAAACAGTCCGTTATAAGTCGTCCGATGGCATGGAAATTCCCGCGTATCTGACGCTGCCAAAAGGCGTCCCGGCGAAGAATTTGCCGGTGGTGATCAACCCGCACGGCGGGCCCTGGGCGCGTGATTCCTGGGGCTACAACACCTTTGCTCAGTTCTTCGCGAACCGCGGTTATGCCGTGTTGCAGCCTAACTTCCGCGGTTCGACCGGCTACGGAAAGAAGTTCATCGACGCCGGTAACAAACAGTGGGGCGACAAGATGCAGGACGACATCACCTGGGGCGCGAAATACCTGATTGCCGAAGGGATTGCCGATCCGAAACGTATCGGCATCATGGGTGGTTCTTATGGTGGCTATGCGACGCTCGCGGGGGTGACGTTCACGCCTGACCTGTACGCGGCGGCCGTTGATTACGTCGGCCCGTCAAGCCTGATTACTCTGCTCGAATCGATTCCGCCCTATTGGGAAGCCTTCCGGCAAATCTTCTACAAGCGCATGGGTGATCCTTCGACCGCGGAAGGCAAAGCGCAGCTCGAACGGCAGTCGCCGATTAACCACGCGACCAAGATCAAGACTCCGCTGCTCGTCGTCCAGGGCCAGAACGATCCGCGCGTGACGAAGCGTGAAGCGGATGCGATCGTAATTGCTCTTCGCGAGCGAAACTTCCCGGTCGAATACATCAACGCGCCTGACGAAGGCCACGGGTTTGCCAAGCCAGTCAACAACATGGCGATGATCGCCACGACTGAGAAATTCCTGGCGAAGTTCCTGGGCGGTCGTTTTCAGGAAGATGTGAAGCCGGAAGTGGCTGCGCGTCTGAAAGAAATCACGGTTGATGTGAAGACCGTGACGCTGCCGAAGAAGGTTGAAGCAACTGCGAGTGCGCCGAAACCCTCAGCAGACTTGCAACCCGGCTCTTACAGCTACAAAGCCGTGATCGAACTCAGCGGCCAATCCATTCCGCTGACGATTACGACTGACATCAAAGATGCAGGTGAGAACTGGGTGGTGACGGAGGTTATTGACACGCCTCAGGGCCAGCAAAAAGACGTCGCGACGATCCAAAAGAGCACTCTCGCGCTGAAGCATCGTTCGTTCACCCAGGGGCCGGTGACAATTGAGCTCGATTTCACGGGCAACAAGATCACCGGTACGATGAATGCGACCGGACAACCTCAGCCGATCGCCGTTGATCTGGAAGGACCGGTGTTTGTGAACGGTGCCGGTTCGTTCGACATCATTGCGCGGTTGCCGCTCGCGGCCGGCTATGCGACCACGTTCCGAACCTTTGACGTGCAGAAGCAGAAGGCCGGGTTGAAACAACTAAAGGTCGTCGGCGAGGAAAGCGTAACGGTTCCGGCGGGCAAGTTCGAGGCCTATAAACTTGAGATCGTCGCGGCTGACAACGATGCCGACAAGCAAACGATTTGGATCGCCAAGGACTCGCGCAAGGTCGTCAAGATAACTGCCACGCTTGTGAATCTGGGCGGAGCGTTATTGACCAGCGAGTTGAATCAGTAAGACGTCATTTCCAACAACTCTTCGGCGGCCGGATCGTTTTGATCACGGCCGCCTTTTTTTTATCGATTGATTTATTTCTTCCTTAGCTCTATAACTTTTTCGCTCCTAAACGGAGCGAGATCGAGGACGCAAGGGCACGCGGAAGTCCGAAGTTTTCGCACATCAGGCAACGCCGCAAAAACACAGACATTTAGAGACAAAGTTTAGAATCCATGAAAACACTCATTCGTAACGGCCAAATCGTAACCGCAACCGACAACTACAAAGCCGACGTCCTGATCGAAGGCGAAATTGTTTCCGTCATCGGCGCGAAGCTGGACATGGAAGCTGACTTGACCATCGACGCGAGCGGGAAGCTTCTCATTCCCGGCGGCATCGATCCGCACACGCACATGGAACTTCCCTTTGGCGGCACGACGGCCTCCGACGACTTCACTACCGGCACCATCGCGGCGGCGCACGGCGGCACCACGACCATTATCGACTTCGCCGTCCAGTACAAAGGCGAGTCGCTGCTGCAGGGCGTGGACAACTGGCACAAAAAAGCCGAGGGCAAGTGCGCGATCGATTACGGCTTTCACCTGATCACCACGGAACTCGAGGACCGGCAGATTGAAGAGATGTACACAGTCATGGACGAAGGCGTGACCAGCTTCAAGATGTTCATGGCTTATCCCGGCGTGTTCCTGGTCGATGACGCAACGATCTTTCGCGCGATGTCGGCCGCCGGGCAGCGAGGCGGCCTAATTTGCATGCATGCCGAGAATGGCATTGTCATCAACGAGATCATCAAACACGCCCTGGCCAAAGGCCACACCGCGCCGAAGTACCATGCGCTGACTCGCCCGACCGTTGCGGAAGCCGAAGGCGTGCATCGCGCGATTGCGATTGCGGAAATGGCCGAGGCTCCCGTTTACATCGTTCACTTGTCGTGCGCGGACGCTTTGAATCAGGTTCGCCAGGCGCGCGATCGTGGGATTCCGGCCTTTGCCGAAACCTGTCCGCAGTATCTTTTCCTTTCCATCGATGATTACGGTGATGGCTGGGACGGCGCGAAGTACGTGATGACGCCGCCGCTGCGCGAGAAATCAAATCAGGATGAGCTTTGGAAAGGTTTGAAGATGGACGACCTGCAAGTCATCTCAACCGACCACTGTCCGTTCTGCATGAAAGAGCAGAAGGAACTCGGCAAGGATGACTTCACCAAGATTCCGAACGGCGCGCCCGGCGTCGAACATCGCGTGCCGCTGATTTACACCGGCGTGGTGGAGAATCGCATCTCGCTGAACCGTTTTGTTGAGCTCACCTCGACTGCCGCGGCGAAGATGTTCGGGCTGTTTCCCAAGAAGGGCACAATCGCCGTGGGGTCTGACGCGGACATCGTAATTTTCGACGCCAATAGAGAACAGACCATCAGTGTGAAAACCCATCACATGAACGTCGATTACAGTGCTTATGAAGGCCGGACCATCAAAGGCGTCGTCGAAACAGTCCTTTCACGCGGCTCAGTCGTGATCGACAAAGGCGATTTTAAAGGCAAGGCCGGCGCGGGCCAGTTTCTGAAACGCGGCGAGTGTGTGGCAATCTAAATTGCCTTTTGGAGTGCGCCGGCTTGACGGCGCTTTGATTTCGCTTTCGCTAACCTCAGCGCTCGAAAAGGCAGAAAGCGGCGTCGAGCCGCCGCACTCCAAAGACGATGCACGACACTCCTCGCAACCTGCGAAACAAGTGCGCGCAATGCGGACTGGTCAACGCTGCCTCTGACAGTGTCTGCCGGCGGTGCGGCGCTGAACTCGCTCCTGAACCGGTCGGGGCCAGATCGGTGGACGAGGCCCCGCCGAAAAAGACCCGCGGTTTCCTGAAAAGAGTTACCTGGATCATTGGCGCCACGCTGATTCTCCTGGTCATCTTTTACCTGTCTCTATTGCTTACTTCCGACGGGCTCCAGACCGCACAGCGCGAGCAGGTTGATCGCTCAATTGCCATCCTGGAACAAAAGGGCTTCAGTAACGAGGTTTTCGTTCTCAAACGGCTGGCTTCGTTTCGCACGTCTGACAATTGGCTCAACGCGTACGTCGGGCACCGTGATGCTTATGCGGCCACAAACTTCCCTTTCGAAGTAGTGACTCTTTACTCGGACTTCTTCAGCCTCCCGATTGACGACACGGAACGCGCGGCGGTCCTGCTGCATGAAGCGCGACATCTGTTGGGTGACGATGAGGACGCGGCGCTGGAGCTAACGTGGAAGAGTAAGAGACAGCTGGGCTGGACCGAGGATAAATATGGCCAGACACTCGTTTGGGACGCGACGGAAGACTTGACGCGACCACGGTTTGCGTACATGTTTTCGTGCGGCGCCGATGGACAGGCGGATTGTTACCGGTAACCCGGTTCAGCTAATTGATAGAGGAGTTAGCAGCCCGCTGAAGCAAAGGATCATTTTCCATTAGTCATCTTTCATTTTTCAGTTGTCATTGAGATTCATTCGATTGACATCTTTCGATCAAAGCGATGAATGGAAAATGATAAATGACAGATAACAAATGAAAAATGAAAACCGAGTATTCCGAGAGGGCGACCAGTGAAACCTATCATCACCTTGATTGCTTGCCTGACTGCTTGGCTCGTGCTGACGCCGAGTGCCCACACGCAAAACCCAAAGATCGTCACTGCCGCCCAAGCCAATGGCGTCTACTCTTCGTACGACAATGAAATCCGCATTCTCGCGCTCGGAAAAAACAAACTGAAGGTCCAGTTTGATGGCGTCTATCACACCATTTCGAAGAGCGTGAATACCGGCTACGCGAGCGGCGAAGCAAGCATCGAGGGCAACGTTGCCGTGCTTGAGCTGCGCGAGTGGGGCCCGTGCAAAATCACCATGGTCTGGCTGCGTGGCAACAGATTAAAGGTGACGCAGGAAGGAGACTCTCCCAACTGCGGTTTTGGACACAACGTGCGTGCGGACGGAACCTATCGCAAGATTCGCGGTGGAAAGCCGAAGTTTGAGCCGCCTCCGGAATGAGGTTAGCGACGTCACCGGCATGAGTCAGAACCGCCTGCGGTAGCGGGCGGTTGATCTCAAGAAGCTGCTTGATCACCGCCAAGATCAACCACCCGCTACCGCAGGTGGTTCTGACAAAATAACTTGTCGCGTCACGCCCGTTTCCCTTACTATGCACGCCTTGCTGTTTCCTTCAAATCAGTCTTACTGAGGTTAATCGCGGATGCTGGCAATTCTCTTCTCCTGTTTTGCCCTTCTCTTTTTTGGACAGGCTCCACCAGGACAACAACCGGCATCAACTCCGCCAGCCGGGCCGTCCCCAGCAGCTTCGCCGGGAGGTTCGGCATCGGGACAGCAACGCGGCGCGCCGGAACGGCCGGCACCTTCACCTGAAGAACCTCCGGTCGTAACGAAACATGAAATTCGGATTGGCGCCAGAACGCTGCGCTACACGGCGACGACCGGCATGATGCCAATCAAGAACCGCGACGGCGAGACCGAGGCGCGCCTCTTCTTTATGGCTTACACGCTGGACGACGCGGGCAATCGCGCGCGACGGCCGCTGACATTCTCTTTCAATGGCGGGCCCGGTTCTTCTTCGGTTTGGCTGCATCTGGGCACGGTTGGTCCGAAGCGCGTGCGGATGAATTCAGACGGCGGAATGCCTGCGCCCCCGTTTGAATTGGTGGACAACGAACACACGTGGCTCACGCAGAGTGATTTGGTCTTCATCGACCCGGTCGGGACCGGCTACAGCCGCGCCGCCCGTCCCGATCTGGCGGCGAAGTTCCTTGGGTTGCAGGGCGACATCGAATCAGTCGGTGAGTTTATTCGGCTCTATCTGACGCGATACGAGCGCTGGGCGTCGCCTCTGTTCCTGGTCGGCGAAAGTTACGGGACGACGCGTGCGTCAGCCTTGTCGGGTTATCTGATTGACCGCGGCATTGCCTTTAACGGCATCATGCTGGTTTCAGCGATCATGAATTTCCAGACGACCGCGTTCGCGGCGGGAAACGATCTGCCTTACACACTCTTTTTACCGGCGTATGCCGCGACCGCGTGGTATCACAAGCGGCTTCCGTCTGATCTTCAGTCAAGACCGCTGACGGAAGTTGTCGCGGAAGTTGAAGACTGGTCCCTCAATCAATACACGGTGGCGCTGGCCCGTGGCGATCGCTTGTCGCCGCCACAACGGCAGGAAGTTGCTGCGCGTCTGTCGCGCTACACGGGCCTGGGACAAAGCTTTTTTGATAATGCGAATCTGCGCGTCAACCTGAATCTGTTCCGGAAAGAACTGCTTCGGTCCGAGCGCCGATCGATCGGCCGTCTCGACAGCCGATTCAAGGGCTACGATTCGAATTACTCGACGGACAGTCCTGAGTACGACGCTAGTGAAGCGGTAATTCGATCGCCTTACACCTCGACCCTGAACAACTACGTGCGGCGGGACCTGGGTTACAAAACGGATCTCGAGTACTTCATCCTGGGCGGTGGCTTCACCAGTCCGTGGAACTGGGGCACGAACAACAACTATGTCGATACGAGTGTGGCTTTGCGGAATGCGCTGGCGAAGAATCCTTATCTGAAGATTTTCGTGGCGTGCGGCTACTACGATATGGCGACGCCCTTCACCGCCGCCGAGTACACCATTCATCACATCAGCATCGATCCTTCGCTGCTGCGAAATTTCTCGACCGGCTATTACGAAGCCGGCCACATGATGTACATCGATGAAAAGTCGCACGCGAAGCTGCGCGCGGACATCGGCAAGTTCATGGAAGATTCGCTGAAGCGGTAAGAGAGCACCAATGAAGGTTTTCGCTGCGGTACTACTGGCCCTCACGTGTTGCTGCGTGGTTCTTCCGCAGCCCAAGATTGTCACGGCGGCGCAAGCAAACGGGACTTATCGTTATCGCGCTAACGAAATCAAGATTCTTGCGCTGGGCAACAATAAGCTGCGCATTCAGATGGATCTTGCCTGGGAATACAAGTCGCCGAACGGCCCGACGGCCAATGTCGGCCAGGCTCACGGCGAGGCGACAATCGAAAATGACGTCGCCACTTTTCGGCCGGAGGGAACCGAAGACTGTACGGTCACGATAAAGTTTCTCCCCGGAAATAAAATTCGCGTGAGTGAGGATCACATGCTCAACTGCGGCTGGGGATTCAACGTAAGTTCAACCGGCACCTACCGGAAGACTCGCGCGGGCAAACCTAAGTTCGACGAAGATCGATAGTTCGGCATCGATACGCAAAGAGGTTCTGATGAAGCGATTACTGCTCTTATCTCTCATTTTCTGTGCCTGTGCGGTGCAGGCGTTGGCCCAGAACAACATCGAACCGCCATTAATTACCGTCACCGGTCAGGCTGAAGTACGCGTGCCTCCCGATGAGGTGCTCTTCACGCTCGCCGTCGAGAATGTCGATAAAGACATGCTGGTCGCGAACAATAAAACCGATGAGAGCGTGAAGCAGATCCTGGCGATTGCCCGCAAGTACGGCGTCAAGCCTGAGGACGTGCAGACCAGTCAAATCAGTGTCCAGCCGAAGTACAACACCGACGACATGGAATACGAGGCACGGCGCGGCGTAAAGCGCGTGCTCATCGGCTACCAGGTCTCGAAAACTGTGGCAGTCAGACTGCGTGACATCACACGGTTTGATGAAATGCTCGCGGACATCCTGAAAGCCGGCATTACGCGCTTAAGCAACCTCGAGTTCCGTGATTCGCAGATCCGGAAACATCGTGACGAAGCGCGAAGAATGGCCATTCGGGCGGCGCAGGAGAAGGCCCGACTTTTAGCCGGGGAGATTGGTCAATCGATTGGGGCGGCGTATTCGATTACCGAAACCAGCCGTGATGTCGTGCCCCGAGCCGCAATGCAAAACGTCTCGACCGAAGCTGATGCGGCGGCTGAGAGCGAATCCGCGCTTGCTCCGGGAACACTGTCGGTCACTGCGCAGGTCACCGTCCGATTCCGTCTTCAATAAACTGTGACGAAGCATAACGAAACAATTCAACACCCCGATGGTCGGGTCGAGCTGAAGCCCGAGGCCTTCGACGAAATCAGCCGGAGCCCGCTGTTCAATCACGACCTGGCGCCCGTCAAAGTTGCTGATCGCAACTGGACCACGTACAACTACGCGGCGCTGTGGATCAGTATGGCGCACTGCATCCCGACCTACATGCTTTCGTCCGGCTTGATTGCCGCCGGCATGAACTGGTGGCAGGCGCTAATCACTATCCTACTCGGCAACGTGATAGTGCTGATTCCGATCCTGTTGAATTCACACCCAGGCACAAAGTACGGAATTCCCTTCCCGGTCTTCGCGCGCGCTGCTTACGGAACGTATGGCTCAAACCTGCCGGCGCTGATGCGCGCGATTGTGGCCTGTGGCTGGTTCGGAATCAATGCATGGATTGGAGGCGAGGCCCTCCATGTTTTTTTTAGCGCGCTGGTGCCGAATTGGCATAACTTGCTGGGCGGGGAAATCGGGGGACACACGTCGACCGAGTGGCTTTCGTTCCTCCTGTTTTGGGCCTTAAATATTTACATAATTTATCGCGGTATGGACCTGCTCAGGAAAGTCGAGAACTGGGCAGCGCCTTTTGTGCTCATCATGACGGCGCTGCTTTTGGGCTGGGCGGTTTGGAAGGCGAATGGGCTGGGCTTTGTTTTTCATCAACCGAGCAAGTTCGCAGGTTGGAGTGATTTTCGACCGGTCTTTTTTCTGAAACTCACCGGAATGATCGGTTTCTGGGCCACCCTAAGCCTGAACATGCCGGACTTTACTCGATTCGGACAGAGTCAAAGGCAACAGGCGGTCGGTCAGATCGTCGCGCTGCCTACCACGATGACCGTGTTTGCGGCGATGAGCATAATTATTACGTCGGCCGCGATGGTCATCTTCAGCCACCTTCCGGCCGATCAGCTAAGCCAATTATGGGACCCGATGAAGCTGGCAGGTCAGTTCAGCCAGTTTTGGGTAATCGCCATTTCTATGTTCACCGTGGTGGTCGCAACCGTGGCGGTTAACATCGCGGCTAATGTTGTTTCCCCCGCCAATGATTTCGCGAATGCATTTCCGAAATGGATTTCGTTTGCCACCGGTGGACTCATTACCGGCATTATTGGAATCCTGATGCAGCCCTGGCGCCTGCTTGAAAATCCGGCGCGCTATATCGACGGTTGGCTGGTGGGCTATTCGGGAGGCATGGCCGCCATCGCCGCTGTCCTGATCGTCGACTATTGGCTGGTGCGGAAGAAGAAACTGCAGCTTGGCGACTTATATCGCAAGCGGGGTGTTTACACGTACTGCGGCGGTTGGAATTGGCGAGCAGTTCTGGCGACGTTGATTGGCTGTGCCATCGCCTGGATCGGACTGTTCGTCCCCAGACTGAGGCCGATGTACGACTACGCATGGTTCGTGGGCTTTGGCGCGTCAGCACTCGTTTACTGGGCACTGATGACGCTGATGCCGCCGCCCCAGATTGTGCCGCAAAGCGAACCGGCCTAACATGCACCAATTCCCCGTCCTCTTACGCAGGCGGGGCTGACAAATTACACGGAGTCTATATGCCAAGAAAAGTAAAATGCGGATTGATTCAGGCAACGAATGCGGGGCCGACCGATGCGTCGATTGAAGAGATCATACGGCTCAACGTTGAAAAGCATGTCGCGATGATCGAAGACGCAGCGAAGCAGGGCGTCCAGATTCTTTGCATGCAGGAAGTCTTCACCACCCCTTACTTTTGCGCCGAGCAACAGACGCGCTGGTACGACGCGGTGGAGAAGATTCCCGACGGGCCGACGACGAAGTTGATGCAGGATATTGCTCGGAAGCACAACATGGTGATCATCGTGCCGATTTACGAGGAAGAGATCACCGGCATCTACTACAACACCGCGGCCGTGATCGATGCTGATGGCAAGTACCTGGGCAAGTACCGTAAGAATCACATCCCACACGTGAATCCCGGCTTCTGGGAAAAGTTCTACTTCCGCCCGGGCAATCTCGGATATCCAACGTTCGACACGGCGTATGCGCGTATCGGCGTTTATATCTGCTACGACCGCCACTTCCCGGAAGGCGCGCGCGCGCTGGGATTAAACGGCGCAGAGATAGTCTTCAATCCATCGGCGACTGTAGCAGGCTTGTCCGAATATCTTTGGAAGCTGGAACAACCCGCGCACGCCGTGGCGAACGGGTATTTCGTGGGCGCGATCAATCGCGTCGGACACGAGCAGCCCTGGGACATCGGCGAATTTTACGGCCAGAGTTATTTCTGCGATCCGCGCGGGCAAATCATCGCGCAAGCCCCGCGCGACGAAGACGCGCTCGTCGTCGCGGATTTGGATCTCGACCTGATTCGTGAAGTCCGCAACACGTGGCAGTTCTTTCGTGATAGACGGCCGGATTCGTACGGACAATTGGTGGCAGATTAGCGGTCGAGATAATAAGAGCAACCATGATTGAACGAAAGACAGACTTGTTTGCCCTGCTGGCTGAACATCAAGATGAACTCAGGCGGTTTGGCGTAAGACGTTGGGGCTTATTTGGATCCTTCAGAAGCGGTAAGCAGACCGACAGGAGTGACGTCGATATTCTGGTTGAATTCGAACACGGGAAAAAGTCTTTCGACAACTTTATGCAGCTGGCAGCCTTTCTCGAGCAACAGATTGGGCGACGCGTGGAACTTGTGACACCTGAATCGTTAAGCCCCCACATTGGCCCGCATATTTTGCGCGAGGTGGAGTATGCCTCCAGTAGTAGCTGAGTTCCTTGAGCACATCATTGATGAGCTGAACTATCTTTCCAAAACGGCTCAAGGAACAGACAAGAAATCGTTTCTACATGACGGCACATTACAACGCTCGTTCGTTCGCAGCATTGAAATCATAGGGGAGGCGACCAAGCAAATCCCAGATTCGCTTCGACAGAAACACCCTGAGATCGAATGGCGCGTAATGGCCGGGATGAGAGATCGACTGATTCATAGCTACTTCGGTGTAGATTATGAAATAGTTTGGGATGTCGCTACCAATAAGGCTGGTCAATTGATCCCGCGTTTTGTTGAGATTCTAGCGGCGGAACGAAACCAGGGATGACTGACCGAGAACGAATCTCATCCGGCGCGAAATGGGAGTCGATTGTTGGCTATTCACGCGCGGTGAAAGTCGGCAGCCGAATCTACGTCACCGGCACTACCGCCATCGATGATCAGGGTGAACTGGTTGCTGTCGACGATGCTTATGGCCAAGCGAAGCAATGCCTGACCAACATCGAAAAGGCTTTGCAGCGTCTCGGGGCAGGATTCGAACACGTGGTGCGCACGCGCATGTTCGTCACCGACATTTCGCGGTGGGAAGAATACGGCCGCGCGCACGGAGAAGTCTTTAGCAGCATCATGCCGGCCACGACAATGGTTGAGGTGAGTGCGCTAATCGATCCGCGAATGCTGATTGAAATAGAGGCGGACGCAGAAATATGAGTGGCACAGACTTCAGTCTGTGAATGCTCGACGGAAACCACAGACTGAAGTCTGTGCCACGAAACAGGAGTTGTCATGGACCTTTCAATTACCGTCAACGGAATCAAATTCCCCAATCCCTTTCTTTTAGGTTCTGGCCCGCCGGGAACCAACGCGCGCGTACTCGCAAAGGCTTACGACGCCGGCTGGGGCGGCGCCGTGGCGAAGACTGTCAGCCTCGAGTCCAGCAAAGTCGTCAACGTAGTGCCACGCTACGGCAAACTTCGCTCGCGCACCAACGGCGAAGTGATTGGGTTTCAAAACATCGAACTGATCTCTGATCGTCCGATCGATGTCTGGCTGGAAGAGTTCCGGCAAGTAAAGAAGGATTATCCGAACAACATCCTGATCGCCTCGATCATGGAGGAGCACGCCAAAGAGCGTTGGCAGGAACTGACAAAGAAGGTCCAGGACACGGGTGTCGACGCTTTCGAGCTCAACTTCTCATGTCCGCACGGCATGACTGAGCGCAAGATGGGTTCTGAGATGGGTGAGCATCCTGATCTCACGGAAGAAGTCACGAATTGGGTAAAGGAAGTCTCCACGATCCCGGTCTGGGCAAAGATGACCCCGAACATTACCAACATCCGCGAACCCGCGCTGGCGGCAGTGCGCGGCGGCGCCGATGGAATCTCAGCCATCAACACGATTCTTTCCGTCATCGGCGTGAATCTCGACACGCTGCGGCCGATGCCCACGGTTGAGGGCTACACCGTTCCCGGCGGTTACTCGGCGCAAGCGGTAAAGCCGATCGCGCTGCGGATGGTTAGCCAACTCGCATTGGGTTTGCCTAAAGAAACTTCAATTAGTGGCATTGGCGGTGTGGAAACAGCTCACGACGCGATCGAGTTCATGCTGCTCGGGTCGTCGACGGTACAGATTTGTACCGGCGTCATGCTTCAGGGCGTAAAGATGGTCGATGAGCTTCAGGCGGGCCTGGCGAAATTCATGACCGACAAAGGCTTCAACTCAGTCGAGGAGATTGTCGGCAAAAGCCTGCCGTACTTCTCAACGCACATGGAGCTGGTCGCGCGCATGAAGGAAGCCAAGCGCCATAAAGCCGGTGAGGCCTCGCGCGATAACGAGTGGGCGCAGAAAGATATCACCGAAAAGACCGCTGAACTCACTTCGAATTGAGCTTTTTCAGTCGGACGGTGCGTCCACAAATAGCGCAAAAAAATATTTACTGATTACCGGCAACCCGCTATACAATGCCGCCCGCGATGTTGCCTCAAACTGACTTCTCGGCGATAGCGACGCTATTGCGTGATCGCAAGTTTGGATTGTTATTGACTGGAGCGTTGACTCTCAACGTCGCGGCTATCGCACTGCACCTCCCAAGTTGGCAATGTGCCTTTCTACAAGTGACAGGCCTTCCCTGTCCGGGATGCGGCTTGACGCGAGCCTGCTTGCTGTTGCTTAAGGGTGACGTTGGCGAATCGGTTCAGTTTCATGCGTTTGCACCAATCTTTGTCGTGTTCGTCGCAATCTTGATCATTTGCATGCTTCTTCCGAGAGCCGTAACCAAACCGTTCATCGATAAAGCAGAGAGGCTGGAACGTCAGACTGGCATAACCCTAATAATTTTGGTTGGTCTAATTCTCTACTGGCTGACGCGGTTGCTTTTGTTTCCGACCGCGTTCTCGCAACTGGTTCGAGGCTAAGACGTTTTTCACTACTCACCCGACTGAAGGAGAAACGAAATGGGAATACTCATTTGGATAGCGTTGTTAGGATGTATCATTTGCCAGATTATCGTGGCCATCAAGATTTTCCAGAATGACGGCGCCCTCAAAGGAATAATCGCGCTGATCTGCGGGCTGTTTGGTCTCATCTGGGGATGGATGAATGCGGCGAGGCTGGGCGTCAAGAACATCATGATCATCTGGACGCTGCTGATCGTTGTCTACGTTATTCTCGGCGCGATAGGCGGATTTAACTTCAGTTACAGTCTGGGAACACCCACTCCCTAAGGTCGCAAAATCGGCAATTGCTTTATGGCCGGCTTAGCTAGCTCTAAGCCGGCCCGCGCCTGGTCGAGCTTTTGCGACAACCGTCGCTTGATCTGACGAGCGCCTGTGATGATGCTTGGGCTCATATGGCGTGTCCTGGCGGGTCGGTTGCTGAAAAATGAGTCAGCGCCAGCGCCCACCGAATCTACCGACTAGCTAAACTCGGCCACGACCGGCGCGTGATCGGACGGGCGTTCCCAACTGCGTGGTTCTTTATCAATCCAGGTCTTTAGGCTTCGCGAGGCTAACGGCGCCGAAACCCAAACGTGATCGATTCGCAGGCCGAGGTTGCGACGGAACGCGCCGGCGCGATAGTCCCACCACGAATAATGCCCGCCCGCTTCGGTGTGCATGCGAAAAGTGTCGGTGAAGCCCCAGTCTTTAATGTGCTGAAGCGCTTCCCTTTCCGCGGGGCTGAACAGGATCCGGTTTTGCCAAAGCCGCGGATCATGCACGTCGCGCTCGTCGGGCGCGACATTAAAGTCTCCGCAAAGCAGAACTGGAGTGGACGTGTCGTAGCTTTGATCGAGCAACTCGCGCAGCCGCTGCATCCACTTCAGCTTGAATTGAAACTTGTCTGAGCCGACGACCTGCCCGTTCGGGACATACACATCGACGATGCGAATGCCCGCAACGTCGGCCGCCAGCAGACGCGAATGGCTGGTGGCGTCGTCTTCGGGATAGCCGCGCTGAACCGAAGCGCAACCCGCTTTGGAAAGGATCGCGACGCCGTTGTAGCTCTGCTGGCCAAACAGCACACAGTCATATCCCGCGGCTTTAATTTCAAGCAGCGGAAACTTATCGTCCGAACACTTTGTTTCCTGCAGGCAGAGAACGTCCGGCTTCTCTTTTTCCAGCCAGCGGGTGACGTGCGGCAAACGCGCGAGGATTGAGTTGACGTTCCAGGTAGCGATTTTCATTGAGTTTCAAGTTCCAGATTTCAAGTTTCAAGTTTGTTCGAGCGAACCCGAAACTCGAAACCTGAAACTAAAGCGAAGCGATAAGTCCCGCCAGCATGGCCGCGCGCGTCGCGATGTTGTCCGTCATAATGTGCTCGTGAGCGGCGTGCGCGCCGTCGCCTTCAATCCCTAATCCGTCCAGGACCGGGACGCCCAGCGCGCCAACGAAATTTCCATCTGAGCCGCCGCCGACGCTGGTCTCGCCCAGTTCAAAGTCCAATCTTGCGGCGAGGCCGCGGGCAAGCTCAAAAAGCTCGCCAACCTTCGGCGTTCGCTCCAGCGGGGGGCGATTGATTCCGCCCGTGACTAATACCTGGGCACGCGGGTCAAAGGGTTTCAGATTCAGCACGTCTGACTCAACCGCAACGCCCAGGTCTACAGACGTAAACCGCATGTCTACTTCCGCAGTCGCCAGCGCGGGAACGACATTCGAAGCCGTCCCGCCGTTAAGAATCGTGACAGTGACATTCGTGCCGTTCGCCGGATCATTCAATTCGTGCAAGCGGACAGTTTGCCGTGCAAGTTCCAGCACGGCGTTGACGCCTTTTTCCGGATCGAGGCCGGCGTGGGCCGCGCGCCCGTGGACCTCGACGGTGAACATCCCGGTGCCCTTTCGACCTGTCTTTACGCGACCTCCGCTCGCCGAAGGTTCGAGCACCAGTGCGGCGTGCGCATTCCGCGCCTCAGCTTCGACGACGGCGCGGCCGTGGACGCTGCCGCTCTCCTCGTCGCACATGAGAAGCACAGTAATTGGACGAGAGGGCCGGGTGCCCGTTGCTTCAAACGCGCGCAGCAGTTCGAGCGCGAGCGCGCAATTCGATTTCATATCAAAGATGCCGGGTCCGTAGATGCGATTCCCATCCGTGCGCCACGGACTTTTCATTATTGAACCGCGCGGGTGGACCGTGTCGGTGTGGCCGAGAAGGACAATCGGCCTCTCTTGATTGATATCCGCGAATGCAGTGATGCGAACGTGCTCGCCGAAACCGGGAAACGCAATTCGCTCAACTGAATTTACTGCGGCGATGGTCTTCGCCTGGGCGACAACGAGGGAAACAACGTCTCGGCTGCCTGCTTCGTCGCCCGAAGGAGATTCCGTTTCCACGAGCGCGCGAGTGAACGCGAGCAGATCGGGCTGGCGAGAAATGAAATACTCGCGGAGAAACTTCAATTGTTTATCAGGAGAGGTCATTAGCGTTTTCATTCGCTTCATTCCCCCTCTCCGCGTGCGGAGAAGGGGCAAGGGGGGAGAGGTTGCGCGTCGTAAAGCCCCTCCCCTAACCCCTCCCCGCGTGCGGGGAGGAGCATCCGTCAGGCGGAAATTGTTTCTAATCGGATAGTGAGGCGATCGATGCGCGCCTGATTCACTTCGAACCCGATGCCCGGTTTGTCCGGCGCTTTAATCGTGCCGCTCGGCGAGACTGTTACGGCAGGATCGATCACATCTTCGTGCCAGTAGCGCGCGCTGGCCGAAACATCGCCGGGCAGAGTGAATCCGGCCAGCGTTGACATGGCGATGTTGTGCGCGCGGCCAATGCCGGACTCGAGCATGCCGCCGCACCAAACGGGAATGTCTTTCTCACGCGCGATAGCTTCGACGCGCTTTGCCTCGGCATGCCCGCCAACGCGGCCGAGTTTCACATTGATGATGCGACACGCGCCCAGGGCGATCGCATGTTCAGCGTCCGCCGGTGTTTTGATCGATTCATCGAGGCAAATCGCAGTGTTGATTCGTTTCTGCAAATCCGCGTGATCGAACATGTCATCGTGTGCCATTGGCTGTTCCAGCATCATCAGGTCGAATTCGTCCAGCCCCCTGAACAGGTCAACATCATTCAGCGAATAAGCCGAATTCGCGTCAGCCGAAAGCCGAATTTGCGGAAACCGCTCACGCACCTTACGCACGATGTCGATGTCCCAACCCGGTTTGATCTTGATCTTGATTCGCTGGTATCCGGCGGTTACTTCCCTGTCGATTTTTTCCAGCAGCGCGTCCGGTGACTCCTGGATTCCAATCGAAACGCCGCAGGCTATTTCTTCCTGTACCCCGCCGAGATGTCGCCACAGAGGCTGGCCCACGCGTCTCGCTTCCAAGTCCCAGCATGCGGTTTCGATAGCGGCTTTGGCCATCCGATGGCCGCGCACACTTTTCATTAAATCGAAAACGTCAGCGGCTTTATCAATTTGCTTACCAACAACCATGGGCCCCAGAAACTCTTTCAGTGTGGGCCAGGCAGTTTCGGCCCATTCTTCGGAATAGAAAGGGCCTTCACCGGCGGTACACTCGCCCCAACCCTCTGCGCCGTCGCCGTCAGCAACCCGCACGAGAATTATTCGGCGCGTGGTAGTCCGGCCAAAACTAGTCTCGAAAAAGTGAATGAGAGGAAGGTTTATTTCGCGAAGTTCGATTCGGGAAATCAGCACTGAGGGATATTAGACGGAAAAAGACCCGTTTGTCAGCCTTCGTGCGTGTCAGAACCGAGAGCGGTAGCGACCGGATCGACACATTCTTCAGTCACAGCGGATTGAAGACTATATTTCATCAAGGAAGTCTCTCGATCCGGTCGCTACCGCTCTCGGTTCTGACACCTTACTAATTCGGCTCGCCGACCGCCCATATCGCAAATGTGCGGCCAACTCTCACGTCCTGTCCATAGTGCGTCGCAGGATACTGCCACATCTCGTCGAGCATACTCTGCACATCAGCGCGCGTCGCATTTTGCATCACCTGAAGCATGGTCTTGTCCTTGAAGCGGCCCTTCTTGATCACCGTCTTCATCAGGTCGATCGTGGAAAGACGCTCCCCGGTGCTTTTGATCTCGGCCACGATTTCGTCGAGCACGCGATTGAACGTTTCGGCACTGACGTCCCGGTAAAGCATCCGATAGTCCGCGAACACTTTCTTTCCGTCTTCGCTGGTCAGGGCCACGTGGAACTTCGTCAGGCCCCAGAGATTTGGTCGATCGCCAAGCGGCGGAACGCGCATACCCACTTCGACCATATCGCCGACACGTACCATTTTGTCCCCGGTCGGATCGTCCATTGTGATCTGCACGGCTGCCGACTCACGTTCGACGTTGGAGACTTTGGCGGTGCCGATCTTTTGCACCTTGCGCTCTTTATCATCGACCTTGCTGTAAATCGTCCACAGCGTTCCTTCTTCGCCGGCGACAACGCCATCATCCGTGCCGCGGTCGATAGTTACCTCGCGAGTTTTGCCCGCGCCTTCTTTAATGCTCAGGATCCGTCCGCTGATTTTCTCCTTATTGGCGTCGAGCAGACGGGTAATCTTCGAATTGACCACCGCCATGTCGCTGGCGATTGCGCCGGACTTATCTGAACCGGCGACGGCCGACAGCGTCCGCAGCGCTTTCTGATAGGTCTGATAAGCGTCTGCCTTCTTGTCCTGTCTCAACTGACGATCGCCAATGTGACTGTAACCGTCCGCGAGGTGGCGAGCGCGTTCGATCTCACTGACGCCCAAACCCTTTTCCGTGCGTTCGCGTTCTTCGTAGTACGTCGGATTGTCGCTCTCGAGCGCGATTGCAAGATTGATCGACTTAAGAGCATCGCGATGTTTCCCGGCTTTGTTTTGGAGAGTTCCGAGCCGGTGATACGTGCTCGCTGAAGGGTCGAGCGCGGCGCTGCGGCGCAACAGTTCGATCGCTTTCTCAGGCTCCGCTTCGGCGATCATGTCACTGAGCCCTGTCATGGCCCCCGAATTTGCCGGCCCCAGTTCAATTGCCTTCTGATAATAGAACTTGCGCTCGTCCTCGGTGGTGATTCCACCGAGATCCGGACCGAGAAAACTCCACCAAAGGTAAACCACCGGCTTGTATTCAGGGCTTTGCTCAGTCAGCTTCAGTAACTTCGCAAAGTCCTCGCGCGCGCCGGCCGTGAATCGCTTTTGATCTTCTTCCTCTTTCCAATAGCCGGCCCAGTACGCGGCGCGTTGCCGGTACCGCGCGCGGGATAACAACAGCTCGACATTGCTCGGTTCGCGTTCGATTGCCGAATCCAGCAACGCCACGGCTTCCCGGTAACGGCCGATCGACGCCAGTTCGTTGGCCAGGAAAGTCTTGGTCCGTGCGTCAGTCTCACCGGCAGGCGGATTAGAGCAATCGATGTGCGCCGAAGTCTTCGGCAGCCTGGTGATCTCTCGATCGACCCAACGCGCTAAGCCCGTGTAACGAGCATCCTTATTTTCACCGTGCTCACATTGGAATTTTTTATAGTAGTAACGCGCCCAGTCGTCGTAACCAGCTTTGCGCCACAGGTGCGCATGTATCGCCCAGGCGCCGTAATCCTTCGGCTCTTTCCTCATCTGCATCCACGCCCAGTTCATCGCCGTCAGGTAACCTTCGACCGAAGGGTTCGCGCGTGCCGCATGCTGATCAGCCGCCGCGAGCTTCGCTTCGAAGTCCGCGCCGCCGCGAAACGCTTCGATGGCGGCAAGTTCGTAGTAAAGCGCCGCGCTGAATTCGTTGCCGTCCGCGTAGATAACGTTTCGATGGGTGGCTTGCTTGATGTCGTCCGACACCTCGCTGTCAAACACGCCGTCGAAGTAGCCCGGCCGGTACCATTCGATTGCTTTCTGGATCGAGTTGGACGCCGCGGCATAGTCCTTCAAGTTCGCCTGCGTAACGCCGAGGTTCAGGTGGTTGAGCGAGTACTGCGGATCAATTTCACGAATTCGTTCGAAATCTTTCAGTGCCTCATTCGTCTCAAAGCGAATCAGGCTCATGTACCCGCGGTTCGTCAACGCATTCAGGTTGTCGCCGAAAACCTCCAGCACCTTCGTCGATTCATTTTTCGAAAGATCCGAGCGGCCAATTTCCGCGAGCGCCGTCGCGTAATAGTTGCGCCAGTAGGCAGCTTCTTCCGGTGAAGCCATGTCAATCAAGCGTTCGGCCAGCGTGTTTATGTTCGACTTGTCGGTCAGGCTCTGCTTGCGCGCACGCATCGCGGCCCGAAGCGACTCGAGCGCGGACCGTTCGGCTTGTTGACGCCTTTGTTCGGCAACCAACTGCGCCTGCCGCGCCTGCGCGGTGGCCGCTTCCGCCTTGATCCGTTGTTCCTCGGCCAGCTTCGCCGCCTCTTCCGCGCGTTCCTCTTCTTCCCGGGCGGTCTGTTCGCTGGCGACCGCACGCTTTTCGCTTTCTACGGCGTTGTTCTTCTCTTTGACGGCTTCCGCGCGCGCTTCGTCGGCGCGTTTCTTTTCTTCCAGGGCTTCGTTGCGCGCGGCCAGGGCTTCGTTACGCGCCGCGTACGCTCGATTGCTCGCATAAAGAGCAAACCCGCCGAATCCGGCGGCGATGAAAAACAGGACCGCGAACACCGTCGCGACTATTCGCGTCTGACGCGCTTTCTTTCTGCGCGCGCTTTCGCGTTCAGCAATCTCAGCTTCCTTCGCTGTCTTGCTGGCGTCGATGAACGCCATCGCCGTTTCGAATTCCGGATGATAATGCCGGGCCCAGGTCGCATTTGGGCGATTCTCTTCACGCCAACGCAGCGCCAACGCGAGATCCGGATCGTGCCAGAGTCCGGCGCGTCCTTCGCGATGCAGCAAAGCTGTGTCGGCGATACGGCGATAGATATTTGCCGAACGAGCTTCTTCGTCCACCCACTTGCGCAGGCGCGTCCAGCCGCGAATCAAGCTTTCGTGCGAAATGTCGATGAGTGAATTTTCGTCGAGCGCCACACTGGCCGGCGGCATCAGAAAAGACCGGCCCTGCTGCCGGAAGGGTTCGATAACCGGGATAATCTCCGCGGGTGTCGCTTCGGCAATGGCGGCGATTTCGCTGACGCGAGTCGGACGGCGGATCTCGCGGTTGTCAGATCCTTTCTCAGTCAAACTCTTGAAGAGTCTTTCCGCTAAAGCGCGCTGGCGATCATTTGGCAGTTCGGCGTACGCCTCATCGGCATGACGCGACAAGGCTTCGGTCATCGTGCCGACGGCTTCGTAATGACGCAGATCGATGGGTTCGCCGTTGCGTCGATCGTCAATCCACAGGTCCCACGTGCGCATCAGCGCGTGCTGGAGGAGCGGCAAGTGATCGGGATCGTCTCCGACGTCGTTTAGCAAACGATTGACCAGGCGTCCGGCGATTTCTCCGCCGCCGACGGCGACCGGACCGGTGATCGCTTCGCGACGCTGATCGCGCGTCATGCGCGGGATCAGATATTGGCCGTCGTTGATGGCTTCCGGCAGATCGCGGAACTGCGAACAATCGCCGAGAAAATCCGAACGCATCGTGATGACGATGTAAACCGGAACGTCTACTCGTTTCTTTGCTTCCAAAAGCAGTTTGATGAATGCCGCTGACTCGTCTTCAGGCCCGGTGCCTTTGGACATGCGACGGAAACGGAAAATCTCTTCAAACTGATCGACGACTACCAAAAGGTTCTCGTTCGCAGGCATCCGTGCCTGGCGGGTGGCTTCCACTAATCCAAGCGCGCTCCGGCGCAATGTCGCTTCAACAATTGTTCTCTGCAACGCGGCGTCATCATCATCATCATCATCGACGCTTCCCAGCACCTGAGGATTCGACAGAGCTTTCGCCAAATTGCCAATCGGATTGTGGCCGGGGCGGAACAACGCGACGCGCCAACTGGAACCGGCGTCGGTCATCAAGCCGCCGTACAACGATGGCAGCATGCCGGCGCGCACCAGCGAAGACTTGCCGCTGCCCGACGTACCGAGCACGGCGAGAAAGCGGCTGCGCCTTAGCCGTCGTAAAAGCTCATCAGACTGTCCGTCGCGTCCAAAGAAGAGATGGTCTTCCGTGGACTCGAACGGGCGCAATCCGGGAAAGGGATTAGTAAAACGCTCGTTAGTCATTGCCTCTACCTTTTTGCCCTTTGGATTTCCTCGATGAATGGCTGAAGAGAATCGGGAGTGAAGTCGCCAAAGTTTCTGAGCAGCAGCGCTTCGCGGGTGCGATAACGCTGCTTCGCCGGATTTTCTGGTGGGCCGGCGTAAATTGCCTGCGCCAGCATCGGCTTCGTGCGTCCGTAGCCCGGACTCTTTTGCAGATCACGGAGCTTCGTGCGCAGCCAGCCTTCGCTCGCATTGCCGTAAAAGATCACGACCGCATCGCAGATCAAAAGACTCTCTTTGTGATCCTCGCGGACTTCCGCTTCGTCGCCTTCGAACAGCGGAAGCGTGACCTCAAAACCCTGGTTGTAGAGATGTTCCTCGACCGGCGCGATGGCGTCGTAGTCCTGCTTGTCGCAAACAAGATAAACGCGGAGCGGTCCTTCCTGGGTCTTGTGACCGTTTCCGTTTCCGTTTCCATTTCCATTTGCGGCCACCGACTTTGGTTTCGGTCTCAGCTTGTCCTGAATATAAGTTTTTAATTCTTCGATCGAGGTTTGCAGGACGTCCGCGCCTTTTTGTGCAGTCGCGTCACATTTGAGGAATTCGATAAACTGGCGCTGGCGCTCCTCACGCGTTTCCAAGCCTTCCGGCAGCCAAATAAGACGCGCAAAGCCGTTGGCCGCGGAGCCATTACCCTGGCTTCGCTCGGCGGCCAAATCGTTTTGCAGGCAGACGACTGAACGATCGGCGGCTTCCGGAATCACGCCATAGTTCGCGCCAATCAGATGAATTGAGAGCTTCGACGATTCGAGATAGTGCCGCACGTCCTCTTCGAGTTCCGGCCCGTTCAACGGCAGCGGCCGATCGGGAATAACGACATGACCGCGCTCCTGAAGCTCACGCTTGATATTGTCGCGTTGCGGGGAAAGATCCGATGAAGTCTCTGCCAGATAAATCGTTTCGCCCGACGTCTCCTGGAAGACCTGCACGTCCGGACTGGCTTCCCGCGCTTTTAGCGATTGCAAAAGCGTGGCGATGTCCTGGGCCACATCATCGATCCTCTGCCAGTACTCAATGGCGTGCGGACCGCTTTCGGCGGACAGCTCGCGCGCGCGATGATCGTCCATGTAGTAGAACTCATAGCCGGTCATCCCCTGCAACTCAGGCGGATGCTTTTCGAGCGGCACGTAAATCTTTTCGACTTTGAAGATGCGCGCTTTGTTTCCCAGCCGCACGCCGCCCGTCTCAGACGCGATGCCCGAAAACATCTGCATCTCGCGACGGCACCACTCCGAATTGATGTAGCTGGGTGAAAGGATCGAAATCAGGATGGCGACTTTGGGAATCTGCTCGACCAGCGTGTCCGCGAAATACTCATTACCTTGCAGACGCGGGTCGCGCCAAATTGCTGCCTTGGCGCCGAGATGGACTTGCAGCCGGCGCTCGAGCGCCTGATGAAACACATCGACCCACCCGCGCTGGCCCTCCAGGAGCGCCTGGTTGTCGTTATGGGCGTAACTGATAAAAATGTCGTCTTCGTAATCCGGGAGAAAGCTCATGGCAGCCTCCGTAACGGCAGACGCGAGGGCGTTGCAGATTTTGCGAGTTTATACCACAAGTCGGGACAAACTGTCTGCCTTGAGCACGCAGATCTGGAAGACTTTCAACGGGCGGGAGCTATGCTTAAAGAGTCTCAGAGCACAGCACCTAAGGCGAGCAGCGTAGATGGTCATCTTTCGCAGCCGGAAAGTAGCTGATACTCATGACCCTTCCTTGAATTACTTCGTATTGAAGTCCTGCTTTTTCATCCGTGTAGTAGAAATACGGCGGGCCGTGTCCTTCATTATCGGTTTTTTTATATTTGGCCTCGTCAAGCTTCAGATCAACGAATCGCAATTCTCTCTTCGGCTGTAGAGTGATTCCTATAACTGTGTCCCGCGGCACATTCCAGATTTGAAAACCATTTGGAGCACACGGTGGGCCGCTGGCGTACATAACGGTTACCCGTTCGTCAGTGGTCTCATAGTCGGAAAGGCTGCCACCATATTTCTTGTGGGGACCTAACAGCTTCTCAACGTCTGCTCGAGTCGAACGCAAAGGTACTATGGTGCGCCATTCTTTCGGAGCCAGCGAAATAGTCGCCCCGCACGCAAGCGCCAGTAAGAAAACAACTTTCATCGGGCGTCCCTAACGTCGGGGTACTTTAACCTTAGAATATCATCCCGAAAAACTACAGCCGCCTAAGGGCGCTCCTCTTTGGAACCCGTTAGCGGCTGTTACTTCGACCCGGTGTTGACGTGTCTTAAGCGTTAACCGGTCACTCTTCTATGGTCCGTGAACGGCGTGACGCAGAGCGATTCGACGGATTATCGCGCTCAAAGTTTACCGGCGGATCGTATTTTGTTGCCTCCATTCCCTGACTATCCGCGGCGCGAATAACCCCGGTCTCATCCATAAAGAACGAACGTCTACCGGAGTATGGATAGCTGACGGGAACCGCAACGACCGTGAACCCTGGCGAACCGTCACCTGTGTCTTTCACGGCTTCAACTTTAAACTGATAACCGCTTCGGGTGCCGCTCGCCAAATCAGAGTCAATTAAATAGTCTCGGTGAAGATCTTTGATGTCTCCGAAGTCGCCGCGACCCGTCGTTGATTGATACATGCCTTCAGCGGCGTGAATCTTTCTTAAGGACGCTATGGTGGAACCTTCGTTCGCTGCTCGTCGTGAAGCCTGCAGATTCGGAAGCGCGATCGAGAGAATAACTATGACCGGAATCAGAAGCACACCCGAAGCTATATTCATGATCAACCCGGTCTGGGCAAACGATTTGCCGCCGTACATGTGGGGATAGCGCTTGATGTAATTCAGCGCCACCACTGAGATCACGATTCCGACAATGATCGTAAAGCCGAAGATGCCCAGGAACAGAAAATTCAGAATCCCGAGAACCATCGCGGTTACCGCCATCTTCTGGTCCAGGTCCCGCTTAAATCCGCCTGGGGGAGGCGCATAGTAAACAGTCTCACTGGGTCCTGACCCATCCGAAGGGTAATCCGGTTGCGGTGTCAGTTCGGCGCCGCACTTCTTGCAGGACTCAGCGTCGGCCCAACCGACAAATCCACACTGTGGACATTTCGTGCTTTTCATAATCGAAACTCCTTATGGAAGATCAGCGATGGCTATCGCATTGAGGAACGGGGAAGAAGATGTTCGCTGGCTCTTGGAACTATCTTTTGGTGAGTTAATTTCCAGTGGATCCGGAAATTGTCTGCGGGCGCGGGGTTCGCCCGGACAAGGTTTTATGATAATTGGCGCGCTGGAAATGGGTCAACAAAAATCTCCAAAACGCAGATTTTCCTTCTAAATGCACCGCCACCTGTGGGCGCTGGCCGCGTGCATCACATCGGCTATACTAGGCCCGTCACTTCGCCTAATCATGCACACGCCGGAACGCGATCTTCCAAAAAACCTGCACGAACTGATCGAAAGTCTCGCTGAGAATACCTACAACATTCACGCGCGGCAGCGGTTGGCGAATGCCAAGTCGTCAGCTGCCCGTTCGGCGACGGCGTTCCCGCCCTACGAAGAACTTCCGGACGCGGAAAAGCAGGACCACCGCAACACCGCGGTCGAGACGCTCAAGCTGATTCTCAATCGGGGCTTCAAGCTCGAGCCGCCGAAATTGGCTTTACCGAGTGAAGAAGGGAAAGGGCCGAAAGCGGCAGAGACGGCGACCCTCGCTTTGATCGATGCAGTGAACCTGCCGAGCGCAATTGCGCTGTGGCTGTCGCATGATCCGGAAGAGTGGGCGCAGACACCGGAGATTTATCGCCGGCTGGGACGGCGCGTGCTGAAGTTGGGCGAGCCGCTTTTGGCTTACGACATCCTGACTGAAGGTTTGAAGAACGAGCCGGCGGATGTGGGGATGCGCCAGCAAGTCGCGCTGTCGTTGGCGCGGAGCGGGGCAACGCAACGGAGCAACGCGATTCTGACGCAGCTTCGCGCCGAAGGTCACCGTGATGAAGAGACGCTTGCCATCCTCGCGCGCACGCACAAAGACCTGTGGACGCACGCGACGGTAAAGACTGAGCGCACCCGCCAACTAAAGCTCGCGCATAAGTTTTATCTGGAGTCCTACAAGCTGAATCGCGGTTACTACTCGGCCATCAACACGGCGACGCTGGCGCTGCTGCTTGGGAAGAAGGACGAAGCGGGTGCACTGGCGCAGCAGGCACGCTCAGCGTGTCTCGCGGAAATAAAGACGCTGCCCGCAAATTCTGAGCATCGCTACTGGCCCCTCGCAACTCTCGGCGAGGCCTGTTTGATTCTGCGACGTTTCAGCGAAGCAGAAGATTGGTATGCGCAGGCCGCCAAAGCGGGACGCGGAAATTACGCGGAGCTGAGTTCGACGCGTCGCAACGCGCGCCTCCTCCTGAACCATCTGCAACGCGATTCGACGTCAATCGAACAAGCGCTAAAGATTCCAGACATCGTCGTGTTCGCCGGGCATTTGATCGATCAGGCCGAGCGCGCCGCGCCCCGATTCCCTGCTCAACTTGAACCGGCAGTGCGCGAGGCGATTCAAAAACAAGTAAAGAAAATCGCACCCGGCTTTGGCTACGCTTCGGGAGCATGCGGATCGGATATTTTGTTTCTCGAAGCGATGCTCGAGCGCGGGAGCGAAGCGAACGTCGTGCTGCCGTTCGCGAAGGAGCAATTCATCCAGGACAGCGTGGCATTCGCCGGCAGCGAGTGGTTGCAGCGGTTCGAAAGCGTGCTCGAACGTGCGACGACTGTGATCACCGCGTCCAGCGAACGAATCGAGGAAGGCAGCATGTCTTTTGAATACGCCAACCTTCTGCTGTATGGACTGGCCGACATTCGCGCACGTCAATTGGAAACCGATCTGGTGCCCCTCGCGGTCTGGGATCAGAAACCCGGAGATGGTCCGGGTGGCACGGCCAGCGCAGTCGCGCATTGGAGGAACCTCGGCCGGGACGTTCAGGTAATCGACCTGGCGAAGATACTTAAGCGCGGGATGCCCGTTGGCAGCGGCAAACAACGCAGCGTCTCCCCCTCTCCGCGTGCTGAGCGGGGGTTGGGGGGAGAGGTTGCGACACGCGTCAACCCCACCCCCGACCCTTCCCCGCATGCGGGGACGGCGGAGACCCTCCCCACACGCATCATGGCGATGCTCTTTGCCGACGCGGTGAATTTCAGCAAACTCACCGAGCAGCAGATTCCGCTCTTCCTGAATCACTTCCTCGGCGCCATCGGAAAACTGATTTCGACTTCACCGCATGCGCCTTCGATTAAGAACACCTGGGGCGATGGTCTCTACTTCGTCTTCGCGGACGTCCGCGACGCCGGCCTGTTCGCGTTGGATCTGTGCGAGCTAATGGTGAGCACAGACTGGAGCAAGAAAGGACTTCCGAAGGCGATCAATCTGCGCATCGCACTTCATGCCGGGCCCGTTTATTCCTGCGTCGATCCGGTGACCGGCCTTGCGAGTTTCACCGGCACGCACGTCAGCCGCGCCGCGCGCATCGAACCCATCACGCCGCCGGGCCAGGTTTACGCGAGTCAGGCGTTCGCCGCGCTGTCCGCCGCCCAAGGCGTTACCGAATTCACTTGCGACTACGTCGGCCAGACTCCCCTCGCGAAAGGCTACGGAACCTTTGCGACCTATCACGTGCGCAACGCTAATACCCATTCACGCGCTTCAAAACGGACTAAATGAACGATTCGGATTTCAAATACTGGGCCTTCATCAGCTACAGCCACGCCGATGAAGAGTGGGCGAAGTGGCTGCACAAGTCGATCGAGACTTATCGCGTGCCGCGCAAGATCGTTGGCCGCGAAACTGCGCAGGGTCCAATTTCGAAACGGCTTTTCCCTGTGTTTCGTGATCGGGAGGAGCTGCCTGGCGCGTCCGACCTCGGTGGCAAGCTGCAGGACGCGCTTACGAAATCGCGTTCGTTGATCGTCATCTGCTCACCCAAGTCCGCAGTTTCAAAATGGGTGAATGAAGAGGTGAAGACCTATAAGTCATTCGGGCACACGGGCCGGGTCTTCTGTCTGATTACTGACGGTGAACCGAACGCGGCGCCGGACAGCGGGCTGCTCGAATGTTTTCCGCCGGCAGTTCGGTTTCGGGTAACGCCCGACGGCCAGGTCACAACCGAACCGGCCGAGCCGATCGCCGCGGACGCGCGTCCCGGCAAAGATGGAAAAACAAATGCGCTGTTGAAGCTGCTCTCCGGCGTGATGGGTGTCGGGTACGACGAATTGCGCCGCCGTGAACGTCAACGCCAGCGTCAGCGGCGGATGCGTTTTGCGGCTCTCGGTGTCTTAGCGCTGTTTTTGATGGCCATCGGTTACGTGGCCGTGGCTGATGCGGGTCTGAATCTTCCCGCCAGCGCGCGCATCCGCAGGGCCCTGGATCGAAACGAAGCTTCGGTATTGCGACCCACGCGAAGCAATGCTGAGATTCGCCAAGGGGCTTCCACAATGCGATACGAGCTGGCTCAAGCGCTGAAGCGTGGTCAGACTGCGAAGGGTGGAATTCCTTCCAGTCTCAACCCTGCGGCAAAACCGTCATTCGAATATTGGTCGAATGGTCAGGCGTTGACCGCGGTATTTGCGACGCCGGAACTTTCTGACGCGGACGCGCGGCAAGTTCTCAAAGGCTTTGAGGAACATTTCGAAGCCGGGTCGACAATCGAAGGTAGAGATGGACGGAAGTATGGCTGGATCGCGCACCCAAGAGAAAAGCGGACGCAGGCTGAGCCGGCCATCTGGACCGTTGCCGCTTTGGCCACAGCACTTGGGCGTCCAGGGTTGTTGACGGGACAAGACCGCGAGCGTGCATTGAGGCGACTCGCGTATGCGCAGGAGTCTCTAAGAATTTATCGGCCGCTTGAGAATGGCGGCTGGAACATGTTTCCGAATCAGGAAGAGCCAGCTCTCAATAACGTTTACACCACGACCCTTGCTTTGCTGGCTTTGCTGGAAACGAGAAAAGCGAATCTCCCCTGGGAAGGCAGTGTCGAAAAACGTGATCAGCTGCTGAAGGCGACGGCGCAGTGGCTAGCGGATGAATATGACGATAAAGCCAGCCCCGCCGGTTGGCATGCGAAGAGTGAAACACATACCGCGGCCATCGATGGTTTGACTCTGCAAATCTATGGTGAACTCTTACGGGCTGAAGCCGAAGCCGGGTTTGTCCTTCCTGCTCGCATAGCCAACCAGATACCTGAGTACCTGGCGAAGTGCGTCGAGCGCGATTTGAACTTTCCCTCCGATAGCGGTGAGTTCGCGGCTATCTTCACCGACCATCTTGGGCAGACATATATGGCGCGAGAGGCTTTGGGGTTTCTTTGGTATCCGTGGGCGATGAACTCAGCCCAACTTTGGCTGCTGCGGGCGGAGAAGCTGGGAGCGCCGAAGGAAGACCAGGTGCGTGTCAGGCGCGCGCTCGGTCACCTGGTCAACGGCTTGGGAAACGACGCGGTTAGCAAGTACAAATCGGAATGGACGTTTCAAGCAGCGGAAACTTTGTATGGGTTATCGGCGATTCCGCCGCAGTAGTGCGATTGGATATTTCTATTCAGTGGTCGCGGTGTTCTCGCCTTCCAGCGCGGCGTGCATTGTGTGCCACGAAAGCGTCGCGCACTTAACTCGCGCAGGATAATCACGTACGCCGGAGAAAATCTTCAACTTACCGAGCTGGTTCGGTTCGGTTTCCTCGTCCAGCTCACCCATCGCCATGCGATGAAATTCGTGGAAGAGAGCTTCGGCTTCAACCTTCGTCTTTCCCTTCACTGCCTGCGTCATCATGCTCGCCGAAGCTTTCGAAATCGCGCAGCCTGAGCCCTCGAAGGTGACTTCCTTCACCTGGTCGTCTTCAAGTTGGAGATAAACATCCAGTTGATCACCGCAGAGCGGGTTGAAACCCTGCGCCGACCGGTTCGCATTTTCGAGCTTACGAAAATTGCGCGGCTTCTTGTTGTGATCGAGGATCACTTCCTGGTAAAGGTCGGAAAGTTCGGACATTTTCGTCAGGCGTTATTCCCAATAAGCGAATGAATCGAAGAACTGCCGTACATCAGTTGGGATATTGGATCTGTTTGAAGCGTCAACTGCGTTGCGATGCGCTGCCAACGTATATAATCGTCGACCGACAACAAATACTCGCATGTAACTGGTTCGTCCTACCCCATCAATTACAAATTCGGTGCCCAACCCGCCGTTGAGGTAAACATCTCTTTGGCTGAGCAGCGTCCTTCCTTCCCCGGTCATGCCGTTGAGGCCGGCGCGATACGCCTTTCTGAAAGCAGCCTCATTGATTGGCACGATGCGGTCGAGGTCGCTATAAAAGACGTTCCAGCTTGTATTAGGCTCAATAACCCTCAGACCAACGGCGCTTACGACATTGTTATCGACTTGAGCAGGGCCGGGAAAAAGAATTCTAAAACGCCCCTTATCCGATATGGTTTCCCGCCAATTGGGAATCGCACCAACGCGAGCTTTCCTAATCGCCTCGAATCTTGTGAGGGGGACTCTTTTCTGTCCGCACACGAGCGGCGAAACAATCAGCACGGTCAGCGCCGCTACAAAGACCCGACGCTTACTGCTCTCCTCGGGCATCAACCAAATACCTCAATCACCTTTTCAATGGCGAGCACCAACTCATCCGCTTCTTCTTTCGTATTGTAAAACGCGAACGACGCGCGCGCCGTCGCCGGCAGATTGAATCGCTTCATCACCGGCTGCGCGCAATGATGGCCGGCGCGGATGGCGATGCCCTGCTGATCCAGAATCGTGCCAATGTCGTGCGGATGAACGTTTTCAATCGTGAATGACAGCACGCCGAGTTTTTCGCGCGCCGTGCCGATGATGCGGACGCCTTCGATCGCCGACAAACGCCTGGTCGCGTATTCCAGTAGTTCATGCTCGTAAGCGGCGGCCTTTTCCTGGCCGATGATGTGCAGATAATCGATGGCGGCGCCCAGGCCGATTTGCGACGCAATCGCGGGGGTGCCGGCTTCGAATTTATTCGGGAGTCCGGCATAGAGCGTCTTTTCAAACGTGACGCTCTTGATCATGTCACCGCCTCCCTGAAACGGATTCATCTTTTCGAGCAGATGCTCCTTGCCATAGATGACGCCGCTGCCGGTCGGCGCGAACATCTTGTGGCCGGAAAAAACGTAGAAATCGCAATCGAGATCTTGCACATCCACGCGCATGTGCGGCACCCACTGCGCGCCGTCGATTAAGACCGGTGCACCGTACTTGTGCGCGCTGTCGATCATTTGCTTGACCGGATTGACAGTGCCCAGCGCGTTCGAGACGTGGCCGATCGCGACGAGCTTTGTCTTCTCGTTGAGCAACGCTTCGTATTCATCGATCAGCAACTCGCCCGCATCATTCATCGGGATGACGCGCAGCCGCGCGCCTTTCTCTTCGCACAGCATCTGCCACGGGACGATGTTGGCGTGGTGCTCCATCGCCGAGATGATGATTTCGTCGCCCGCGCCAATGAATTTCCGGCCATAGCCGTGCATCACCAGATTGATGCCTTCAGTCGCGCCGCGCACAAAGATGCATTCCTTCACGTCGCGCGCATTGATGAAGCGCTTCACCTTTTCGCGCGCGCCTTCGTACGCGTTCGTCGCCTTCATGCTGAGGTAATGCACGCCGCGATGAATATTTGAGTGTTCGTATTTAAGGTACTGACTGCCGCGCTCAATCACTAACTGGGGCACCTGAGAGGAGGCCGCGTTGTCGAGATACACAAGCGGCCTGCCGTTCACGCTCGTGCTCAGGACGGGAAAGTCCTTCCGGACACGTTCAACGTTCCACTCGTCGCGTGGCTTTGGCTTTATTGGAATGAGTTCTTCAACAGCAGCCATTACTTTTTTTGGGCGGTCTTCTAGTCGTCAAGCGAGGTGCCCAGCCGGTTCAGCACGAACCGGTTGAGTTCAGCCCTGACTGAGTCAATTTTGATCCGCTCGATCACTTCCTCGGCAAAGCCATACGTCAACATGTTGCGCGCCAGCGCCGGATTGATGCCGCGGCTCTCGAGATAAAAGAGTTCATCCTCGCTCAGTTGTCCGACGGCCGCGCCGTGCGCGCACTTGACGTCGTCGGCAAAGATTTCGAGCTGGGGTTTTGTATCGACGCGCGCTTCGTCAGACAGCAAAAGGTTCTTGTTCGTTTGCTGCGCGTCCGTCTGCTGCGCGCCATGCCGCACAAAAACCTTCCCGTTAAAGACGGCGCGCGACTTGCCATCGAGCACGCCCTTGTAGAGTTGGCGGCTGGTCCCGTGCGGGTGCCGGTGATCGATCAATGAATGTGTGTCGCTGTGCTGCTCGGCGCCAATCAGATAGAGGCCGTCGACGGCGCAATGACTGCCCTCATCGTCGAGCTTTACTTCAATGCCATGCCGCGCCAGCAGTCCGCCGAGATTGATGCTGGTTATTTCGTAGGCTGAATCGCGGCCGGTTTTGGCTTTCGTAGTCGCGATATGAAAAGCGTCCGCGCTCTCGCGTTGAATGCGATAGTGATTGATGCGAGCGCCGGGTTTGACGTCGACGTCGATGACCGCGTTGGTCAAATATCGCCCTTCGGTCATGCCGGCGTAAGACTCAACTATCGTGGCCGAGCTATTTTCCTCAGCCAGAATATGCACGCGCGGAAAAGACGCAGGCGTATCACCGTTCGTCGTCTCCGAAATGAATAGCAGATGAATCGGAACGGTCACTTCGACGCCGCGCGGTATCAGGAGGAAGGCGCCACTGACAAACAGCGCGGCATTGAGGGCCGTAAACCCGTTGTCGTGGCTGCCATCGAAATGGGAACTCAACTGTGATTCGTACTCAGGTTGAGTTACCGCTTCGGCCAAATTCACCACTACGACGCCCGCCGGCAGGCCTGAAACCGAAGAACTCTCACGCTGAAAGACTCCGTTTACAAAAACGAGGCGACTGTCGCGCGCTTCTTCGAAGGTGAAGCTGCGCAGCTCGCCGTTCAGGGAACGCGTCGGACCAAAAGAAGGGGTGAACGCAGCTCGCGCAATCGGCGCGGTGCTGGTGTATTTCCATTCCTCTTCACGTACGGTTGGGAAGCCGACGCGATCGAACTCGGCGAACGCGTCCTCGCGAGCGCGGCGCAACCAGGCAGGCGCGCCGGATTGCTGTCTAAGCAACTCGCGAAACGCCGCGTCGTAAACGTTGGTGTGTGCGATTTCGGCAACCATCTTATCTTGCGGCGGGCGCGCTAACGGCAGGTTTCCCATTGCTGTTCTTCAGCCAGTCGTAGCCCTTCTCTTCCAATTCGAGCGCCAATTCTTTACCGCCCTCTTTCACAATGCGGCCGCCCGAGAGGACGTGCACGAAATCCGGAGTGATGTAGTTCAGCAAACGCTGATAGTGCGTGACGAGAATTACGGCCTTGTCAGGGCTATGAAGTTTATTGACGCCTCCGGCGACGATGCGCAGCGCGTCGATATCCAATCCCGAGTCCGTTTCATCAAGCACCGAGAGTTTCGGATCCAGGACAGCCATCTGAAGAATCTCGTTTCGCTTTTTCTCGCCGCCGGAGAAGCCTTCGTTCACTGAACGCGTCATAAAGCTCGCATCCATTTCCACGATTTTCGCTTTTTCCTTCAGCAGATCCTTGAACTCAAGCGGATCCAGTTCTTCCTGACCGTGATGCTTCTGCTTTTCGTTGTAGGCCAGCCGCAGGAATTGCGCATTCGAAACGCCCGGCACCTCAATCGGATATTGAAACGCCATGAAGACGCCTTCACGCGCGCGCTCGTCGGGCGTCATGTCGAGTAGGTTCTTGCCGTCGTAAATAACTTCGCCGGCGGTCACGTTGTATTGCGGGTGGCCGGCGAGCACTTTCGCCAGAGTCGATTTACCCGAACCGTTCGGGCCCATGATGGCGTGCACCTCGCCTGGATTAATGGTCAGGTTGATGCCTTTCAGAATCTCGTTGCCATCAACCGATGCATGTAAGTTACGTATTTCTAACATTCACTTCTCCAGAAACAGCTTTCGTCGTTGGTCTTTGAAAAACCTAAATGCTTTACACAAAGCCAAAGACCTAAGACCTTCTTAACCAACCGATCCTTCCAACTTCAGCCCCAACAAACGCGTTGCTTCGACGGCAAACTCCATCGGAAGCTGCAGGAACACGTCCTTACAAAAACCATTGATAATCAAACTAACGGCGTCTTCCTGCGAAATGCCGCGCTGCATCAGGTAGAACAACTGCTCTTCGCTGATGCGCGAAGTTGACGCTTCGTGCTCGACCTGCGAGCTGTTGTTCATCACTTCGATATACGGGAAAGTGTTCGCGCCCGCGTTCGATCCAATCAGCATCGAATCACACTGCGTGTAGTTCCGCGCGTTCGTAGCCTTCGGCATGATCTTCACCAGCCCGCGATAGCTGTTGTTAGCGTGACCGGCTGAAATGCCTTTCGAAATAATCGTCGAGCGCGTGTTCTTTCCGAGGTGAATCATCTTCGTGCCGGTGTCGGCCTGCTGCGCGTGGTTCGTCAGCGCTACGGAATAGAACTCGCCGATCGAGTTATCGCCCAGCAGAATGCACGATGGGTACTTCCAAGTGATTGCCGAACCAGTCTCAACCTGCGTCCACGAAATCTTTGAATTGACTCCGGCGCATTTGCCGCGCTTCGTCACGAAGTTGTAGATACCGCCCACACCATTCTCATCACCGGCGTACCAATTCTGCACGGTCGAATATTTAATTTCCGCGTTGTCGAGCGCCACCAGCTCAACTACCGCGGCGTGTAGCTGGTTCTTATCGAATTGCGGCGCGGTACAGCCTTCGAGATAGGAAACGTACGCGCCCTCTTCGGCGACGATCAGCGTGCGTTCGAATTGGCCGGATTCAGAGTTATTGATGCGGAAGTAAGTCGAAAGCTCCATCGGGCAACGTACGCCCTTGGGAATGAAGCAGAAAGATCCGTCAGAAAAGACCGCGCTGTTCAGCGCCGCGTAAAAATTGTCGTTCGTCGGCACCACTGAGCCGAGATACTTCTTAACAATCTCCGGATGTTCAGTCACAGCCTCGCTGAACGAGCAGAAGATCACGCCGTGCTTTCTCAGTTTTTCTTTGTAAGTAGTCGCGACCGAAACGGAATCAAAAACCGCGTCAACCGCCACGCCCGCCAGCTGCTTCTGTTCTGACAAAGGAATGCCAAGCTTCTCGAAGGTGCGCAGCAATTCCGGATCGACTTCATCCAGACTTGCCTTCGTCTCTTTCTGCTTAGGCGCGCTGTAATAGATCATGTCCTGGTAATCGACCTCAGGAAAACTAAGGTTCGGCCAGCGCCGCGGCTCTTCCATCTTGAGCCAGTTGCGGTAAGCCTTCAGACGGAAGTCGAGCATCCACTCGGGCTCGTTCTTCTTTGCCGAGATCACCCGAACGGTGTCTTCGCTCAGGCCGCGCGGAATCGTCTCGGATTCAATGTCGGTGACCCAGCCGTATTTGTATTCTCTGTTTGCGAGTATTTCAGCAGTGCTCATAATTCAATCTCAAAATTGAAATCTGAAATTTCAAATAGCATTTCGCATCGGTCCTAGTCGTGTTTGCAAACTCTGAATTTGATGCAGCGCCGCATCGACGGTCGCTTCGGTTCCAATCAGTTGCGCCAGAGTGATCTCCGACAGAGCGCTCTGGACGATCTCATGCAGTCCCACGATGACCGGCCGGATGCCGCAGTCGCTCGTGTGAATGCAGGTGTCCAATACCCCCGCGTGCGTCTGGCAGAAACGATCGACTGTGTCCTCATCGAGCACGCGGATCACTTCGCTCAAACGAATCTCAGAAGCAGGTCGCGCCAGGGTGTAACCACCGTGTGCGCCGCGCTGCGATTGCACGAGGCCCGCCTTAACCAAAATCCACATGAGCTTGCCGGCATTCGCGGCTGACAAACCTTCGCGTTCGGCAATCTGATTCAGCGTGAGCGAGCCGCCGGAAACCTCTTCCCGGGCCAACTGCACGAGGCAGCGCAAACCATATTCTTCCTGGGCGGAAATCTTCATTTTTGACGTTTTATTTAAATTTCCGCCTGATTATAGCATTCTTTACTTTTTAATCAAGTTTCGAAGAGAGTGCAGACCGGCGCCCCTTGATCGATTCTTACGATCGGCGTGATCAAACGGATATAGAATCTGCTCGCCCGAAACCAACTGTGGTGAACTTCCGATGTTGCCGTCACAAATTTCCCGTTCGTCCGCGAAATCAATCCGGCCTCGTAAGCCTTCATCGCGGCATTTAGGTGAGGAGTCGCAGCGGCGCTACGAAACTATTGCGGCTAATCGGAAGTACAGGCACTTTACGAAAATTCCCTCACGCATCACTCGTTGCCTCGACTATTTCGGCGTGGACTGTGATTCGGTCGCCGTCGAGAGGCGTTTGCGCGCGTATTACCTCTTCATTGGAGTCATTGATAATGCCATTGATTCCGGACAGTGGGAGGTCAGCCAAATAGTGCTGCGCCAGTTTGAATCGCCGACGGGCTTCGACCAAGCAAGCAATATTTCAGAAACTGTGCTGGTAACGGAAAGACTGCTGAACGAAGTCTCTGACGAGACATATCCCGAAGTGCTCAGCACACTTCACGCGTTGAGTGCCGCAGTCGAGCATGAGCGAAAAGCAGCTTCGATGGCGCAGTACATCGAAGCGCGCAAACGTGTCGGACAATTAACCGCGAAATCATCGTTCTTGTTGATTCGCCCGTTATTGAGCACTGGGAGCGGCCGAATCTGTCACTTCATGGAAAGAGTCGGTGAGATAGGCTGCCTGGTTGATAGCGTCATCGATCTAAACGGAGACCAGCGCAGCGGTTTGCTCAACTTCCAAAGCACGCGATGGGAATTCATTCTCTTGTTGACGTGCGCAGTCAAAAGTGGCGCCCAATTCTCAATCAGGCATCCACGCTTACTCGGTTTGTTCCTTGAAGCGGTCATCGATATTCTGCGCGATCGGCCACGCGCTCAGGACCGCTTCAAGCGACTGCCGATCCCCACTAAGAGTGCGGCGACAACGACTCCGTAGAGAAACAGTCCGGAGGGTAGTGACCCAATTTCAAAAAATCTCTGTGTGACTCTGTGGAAACTCTGTGTCTCTGTGGTGAATGGTCGTAAAAAAACTATCACCACAGAGACACCGAGAACCACAGAGCCTGCACATAGAAAAGCAAAACAGGGCCCGACCAATCTGGTGACACTCTTTCTGTAAACCTTGCGGCTTGCAGTAAGATAGTTTTTTCCTCCAACACGCTTTAACAAAAACAACCGTCCGAGGAGTTGCACGCTGCCTACGACTGTTCACGCGCGCTTAGAACGATCCAAACGCCCATTGAGCGGGTTCAAACGATGGCTATTCGCCGGATGGGTCAAGGAGGTCGAAGGACCATTCGAACGCGAAAAGGAACATCATCGCCGTCACCCTTGGTACAAGGTGATGTGTCTGACGGGCGTGGATTATTTTTCGACGCTCGGCTACCAGCCCGGCATTGCGTTTCTGGCGGCCGGCGCGCTCTCGCCCATCGCGACAATCATCCTGGTTCTGTTGTCACTCGTGGGTGCGTTGCCGATTTACCGGCGCGTCGCCAGTGAAAGTCCGCACGGCGAAGGCTCGATCTCGATGTTGGCCAACTTGCTTTCATGGTGGAAAGGCAAGTTCTTCATCTTGATTCTGCTGGGATTCGTGGCGACTGACTTCATCATCACGATCACATTGTCGGCCGCTGACGCTACCGCGCACATCGTCGAAAATCCCCTCGTGCACGACACGCTGCAAAGCTTTAATCACACGGCCGTGAACGTCGGTTTCACTATCGCCCTGATTGCGTTTCTTTCAGCCGTCTTCCTGAAAGGCTTCAAAGAAGCAATTGGAATCGCCGTCGTTTTGGTGGTCGCGTATCTTTTGCTCAACCTCGTTGTCATCACTGTGGGGTTGGTTCACATCGCGCAAAACCCTTCGGTGATTCCAAATTGGGAGCGAATGTTGATGGGTCATCCCCGGGTCGGCGGAAACTGGTTGATGATCATCGGCATCGGCCTGCTTGTGTTTCCTAAATTGGCCCTCGGCCTTTCCGGATTTGAAACCGGCGTCGCCGTCATGTCGCTGGTGCAGGGTGACCCTGGCGATACAGAAGAGGCTCCGCGCGGCCGAATTCGAAATACGAAAAAGTTGTTGCTTAGCGCCGCGTTAATTATGAGCTTCATGCTCATCACCAGCAGTTTTGTCACGACGCTGCTGATACCACCCGAAGAATTTCGTCCCGCCACTGCCGCGCTGCCTGCCGGTGAAGCTTCCGGCCGCGCGCTGGCTTATCTCGCGCATGAATATCTCGGCAGTGTCTTTGGCACTATTTACGACGTCAGCGCGATTCTGATTCTTTGGTTTGCCGGCGCGTCGGCGATGGCCGGGTTGCTGAACATCGTCCCGCGTTATCTACCGCGTTATGGCATGGCGCCCGAGTGGACGCGCGCGATGCGGCCGCTGGTAATAGTCTTTACGATCATCGCTTTTGCCATCACGGTAATCTTCAAAGCGGACGTCAACGCGCAGGGCGGCGCTTATGCGACCGGTGTTCTGGTTTTAATGACCTCTGCCGCGGTGGCCGTCACGATCTCAGCAGTCCGTCGCAAGCAAAGGCTTTGGGGCCTCGTTTTCGGTCTGATCACGCTGGTCTTCGCTTACACGACGATCGTGAACGTGATCGAACGTCCCGACGGGATCAAGATCGCAAGTTTCTTTATCGGTCTGGTTATTTTGGTTTCCCTGCTCTCGCGACTTGCGCGCTCCACAGAATTGCGGGTCGATCAATTCGAGATTGACGAAACCGCCGATCGCTTCATCAACGAAGCCGCCGCCAAAGGCACGATTCGCATCATTACCAACCGGCCCGAAGAAAGTAATGAAGATGAATACCGCCGCGAAATGGCCGAACACCGCGAAGACCATAACCTTCCGAAGCGCGATCCAATCTTGTTCCTCGAAATCGAAGTCTGCGACGCGTCAGAGTTTGCGCGCACGATGAAAGTTGAGGGCAAGGACATCGGCGGATATCGCGTCTTGCGCGCTGAGAGTGCCGCCGTGCCGAACGCGATCGCCGCTTTTCTGCTTTACCTGCGCGATCGCACGGGCAAACTTCCGCATGCCTACTTTCACTGGGGCTCGGGAAATCCAATCGCCTATTTATTTGACTACGTAGCTTTCGGAAAGGGCGACACCGCGCCGGTCACCCGCGAAGTGCTTCGGCAGGCCGAGCCGGACGAAGAAAACCGTCCTGCCATACACGTAGGCGGATACTGAATCAATTAACGATGAAGCGCCGTGCGTCCGAAAGAGTAGAGCCGACGGAAGCGCCCTCGTCCGGGCGGCGTGCACGTCTCCACGAAATTGTTTTTGAGTCTGAAACTAGAGCTGGCCGCCTTTTCGACCTCGCGCTTATCTGGCTGATTCTCCTCAGTGTCGCCACCGTTATTCTCGAGAGCGTCCGTAGCGTCAGAGTCCAGTATGGAGATCTTCTTTACACACTTGAATGGGTATTCACCCTCTTGTTCACCGTTGAATACGTGCTGCGCCTGCTGAGTGTGCGCCGTCCCCTGCGATACGCGACAAGTTTTTTTGGCGTCGTTGATTTGCTCGCTATCATTCCCACCTATCTCAGCATCTTCATTCCCGGCAGCCAGTATCTACTGGTGATTCGCATCCTGCGTCTGCTCCGCGTTTTCCGGCTGCTGAAACTTTCCGAGTACGTCACGGAAGCTGACACGCTTCGCACGGCATTGCATGCAAGCCGTCGCAAAATCAGCGTCTTTCTCTCGGTCGTGGTGCTGCTTGTCGTCGTGATTGGTTCACTAATGTACGTAGTGGAAGGCGAAGCACACGGCTTCACAAGCATTCCCGTGAGTATCTATTGGGCAATTGTGACGCTGACGACCGTAGGCTATGGTGACCTCTCGCCCCGCACGCCCTTAGGCCAAATTCTCGCATCACTCGTGATGGTAATTGGTTACGGCATCATTGCTGTTCCCACCGGCATCGTCTCGGTTGAGCTCGCACACGCAACGCGACAACAAAGAATGACAAAGCATTTGTGCCCCGCCTGTGGAGCTGAGGGTCATGACCCTGACGCGGTTTACTGCAAGTACTGCGGCGCAAGTCTATGAAGTGATCGGCTCCTCAACGATGCTTCCTCAACCTTTGTGGCATCGCAGTTGCCCCTACCGTCGGCGACTAGATCAATCTGTCCGAAATGCAGGCAAGCAATACGTACTCGAAGGATTGCGTCTAGAAGTTGTGCATTAAAGAAGCCCTCTCGAATTGCTTTCACAATCAAGGAGGAACTTATGGGCGACCAACAAAAAGAAAATGAAGGCGGCGGCGGTGAACAAGGTGGCGGCGGCGGTCAACAAGGTGGCGGCGGTCAACAAGGTGGCGGCGGCCAAGGTGGTGGTGGCGGCCAGGGTGGCAATTAGCTCCCAGCCTTTTTGAATCAAGGGGGTGAGTACCCTGACTCACCCTTGTTCCTGGCGCTTAACATCTGAGCGCCAGGCAAAACTCACGACTCGCGCGTGCGCAGTCAATCGAAAAATTAATTACCAAGCAAACTTAGAGGAGAAATCATGAATACGACCGAGTTGAATACGGCTCAAACCGTGGAGCTGCTTTATCAGGCGTTGGAAACCGAAAAGGGTGGCGTTCAGATCTACACCACGGCGCTCCGTTGTGCCCTTAACAAAGATCTGCGTGAAGAGTGGAGGGAATACCTCGAGCAAACGAAAGCGCACGTGCAAGTTGTCTCAGAAGTGCTCAAATCCTTGGATCTCCCGCTGGACGCAGAAACTCCGGGACGGAAGATTGTCCGGCACATCGGGGACTCGCTGGTGAAGGCGATGGAAATGGCATTGCGCGGGCCGGATCTGGCCGCGGCCCAGATCGTCGCCGCTGAGTGTGTAACGCTCGCCGAAACAAAGGACCACACAAACTGGGAACTTATCGGCGAGTTGGCTAAGAACTCCAGTGGCGAGATGGCCGCCCTGCTCAAAGAAGCGCACACGCACGTCGAGCCTGAGGAAGACGAACATCTTTATCACACACAGGGATGGACGCGCGAGCTTTGGATCGAAAGCCTCGGCATGCCGGCAGTGCTGCCGCCGCCTGAGGAAGTGAAGGACGTCAAAACCGCGATCGAAGCCGCGCGCGCCAAGAAGAGCCGCGCGAACAAAGCTCAGGCCAAATCAGCTTAACGAGCACTACTGAACAAATAGCGAAGGGGAATCATGCCAGCGAAAAAAGCAGCGAAGAAAAAGACAGGCGCGCCTCGCAAAAGCGCCATGTATGCAAAACACAATCAGGGCAAGCCGCCTGACGACAACCTCAAGCGAATCGATCTTCAAAAGAATATCGAAGACAGCGCCGGAGAGTTTCTCACTACCAATCAGGGCCTCCGCATCAGCGACAATCAGAATTCATTGAAGGCGGGTTCGCGGGGGCCGACCTTGATGGAAGACTTCATCTTCCGCGAAAAGATCACGCACTTCGATCACGAACGCATTCCCGAACGGGTGGTGCATGCTCGCGGATCCGCCGCGCACGGCTTCTTTCAGGTTTACGAGCCGATGACCGAACTAACGCGGGCTGATTTTCTACAGGATCCGGGGGTACAGACGCCGGTTTTTGTGCGCTTCTCAACCGTGGCCGGTTCGCGCGGATCAACTGACCTGGCGCGCGACGTACGCGGATTTGCGGTGAAGTTTTACACGCGTGAAGGCAACTACGACCTCGTCGGAAATAACATCCCCGTCTTTTTTATTCAGGACGCGATGAAATTTCCCGATCTGGTCCACGCCGTAAAGCCAGAGCCGCACAATGAGATTCCGCAGGCGGCGTCGGCTCACGATACCTTTTGGGATTTCATTTCCCTGATGCCTGAGTCCATGCACATGATTATGTGGGTCATGTCAGATCGGGCGATTCCGCGAAGCTTCCGCATGATGGAAGGGTTTGGCGTCCATACATTCCGTTTCGTAAACGAACAAGGTAAAGCGCGTTTCGTGAAGTTTCATTGGAAGCCTTTGCTCGGTGTGCACTCGGTTCTTTGGGATGAAGCACAGAAGATCTCCGGTAAAGATCCGGACTTTCATCGCCGCGACCTTTGGGAAGCGATCGAGAGCGGCGACTTCCCCGAGTGGGAGCTTGGCATACAAATCGTCGAAGAACGTGATGAGTTCAAATTCGAATTCGATCTGCTCGATCCAACCAAAATCATTCCCGAAGAGCTGGTCCCGGTGCAGCGCATTGGCAAGCTAACGCTCAACCGGAATCCGGAGAACTTCTTTGCGGAAACTGAACAGGTTGCTTTTCATACCGCGAACATTGTTCCCGGCATCGACTTCACGAATGATCCGCTGCTTCAGGGCAGGCTCTTTTCTTACCTCGACACGCAATTAATTCGATTGGGCGGTCCGAATTTTCACGAGATACCGATCAATCGCCCGATTGCGCCGCTGCACAACAATCAGCGCGACGGCTATATGCGGCAAACAATCAATCGCGGCCAGGCAGCGCACGAACCGAACAACACGCGCGGTGGTTGTCCGTTTCAAGCCGGCATGGACATGAGTGGCTTTACCAGCTTCGCCGAAAAGATTGATGCCCGAAAGATTCGCGAGCGCAGTGCAAGCTTCATGGATCACTTCAGTCAGGCGACGATGTTCTTTAACAGCCAGACTGATACTGAAAAGATTCACATCATCCGCGCCTTGCGCTTTGAGCTGGGCAAAGTCGAGACCCCGCCCATTCGTGAGCGAATGTTGGGTTTGTTGGCGCATATCGACAAGGGCCTGGCTGAGTCAGTGGCGCAAGGCCTTGGTCTCGCCGTCCCGCGCACTCTTGAACAACCTTTGAACATGAGCATCCCGGAGGATACCGATCCGAAAAAAGTACAACCCAAAAAGCTCATCGACTCAGTCGAGTATTCGTCGGCGTTGCGACAGATTGATAATCCGAATTTTCCGGCCGACTCAATCAAGACGCGAAAAATCGCGGTGCTGTTAGCGGATGGTTTCGACGATCAGTCGGTTGAAGATTTCAATCAGGCGTTGTTGACGGCCGGCGCTGTGCCCAAAACGGTGGCGCCACGGCTCGGCGTGGTCACGGGCGCCAACGGGAGACAATTAAAAGTCGATTTCAGTTTTCTAACCGGCGCCTCGGTTTTGTTTGACGCCGTCTTTGTGGCGGATGGGGCCGCCAGCAGCGAAGCTCTGTCCGCCGAACCCGACGCGCTGGAGTTTGTTCAGGAAGCTTTCAAGCACCTTAAAACAATTGGCGCCGGGGGCGCTGGTGTTGAGTTCCTGCGCACAGCGCTCGCAGAAAAGATGAGCGACGGAGACAAGGGATTGATAACAGGTGATGGAAAGATTGCCGAATCTTTCATCGCCGCCGTCGCTCTTCACCGGCACTGGGAGCGCGAGCAGGTCACATATCCAATTTAGAGGTTCGCGCGGAATAACCGGGGCGCCGTGAGGGGCCCTTAAACACGATAAGAGGAGGAAGATATGCGTAAAGTAAGTTTGTTTATCGCTGCGATTGCTTTGACTAGCGTCGCAGTCTTCGGCTTAGTCCTGGCTCAGGAAAAGGATCAGGGCGGTCGCCCCCTGAAGGCTACGCTGACCGGAGCAGCCGAGGTGCCTGGGCCCGGTGACCCGGACGGCGCGGGCAGCGCTAAAATCACACTCAACCAAGGTAAGGGCGAAGTGTGTTTCGAACTCACCGTTTCGAACATCGCGCCGGCCAGCGCCGCGCACATACACTCAGGCGCGCCGGACGCTGCCGGCCCCGTCGTCGTAACCCTGACGCCGCCGCCGGCCGAAGGCTCGTCGAAAGGCTGTGTCAGCGCGAGCGCCGATCTGATTAAAGAAATCAGACAGAATCCGGCGAACTATTACATCAACGTTCATAATGCGGACTTCCCGGACGGCGCCGTTCGAGGACAACTTTCCAAGTAGGACTAATAGGAAACGGCCAGAGTCGGGGTAGCACGGCCACACGGTCGTGCCCCCCGACCATCTCACTTCCGACGGAACATCAACAGAACGAGAGAAAACACTAAACCAACCAACAACCATTGGATTGAAAACACGAGGAAAAAAACCAACTCGTTTCCGCCATGTACGTTTCCCGCCGCAATAGCGGAGATTATTCCTGGGATCAGGTTCAGGCTGCGCCAAGCGTTAGGCAGGCCGACATTCCAGAGGAAATACTCCCTGGCCGGGGAGGTCTCGCCAAATACCAGCCAGTTAACGGCAAAAGCTGCGAGCAGCGTTAGAGCCGAAACCGAGAGGTGAAAGATTCGTCTCCGCGACATACATCGTGACTCCTTTAGCCGGCCTCGTGGCGACAGACACCTTCGAATTTAGTAGCCCCGGACGTATCCGTCTTTGTGGGATAAGTTCGTTCCCCAATTCCCGCCGCGTTCAAAGTGAACAAGGTCCACCCAAACCCTTGGTGGCAAACCAGGGTCAGCCTCCAGTGGCATCTCGTGAACATCGCCAGGTCGCAGAAGTTGCCGTTCCGGGAGCGGATTAGTGTAGTTAATCCCGTACGGGTATGGTTTGTCGTCGCTATCCCAGCCCCGACAACGGCATGTATGTCCCAATGAGAAGCCGCGAATGGTTTTCGTGCTTACGTTTTCGACCTGGACAAGGTAGTGATCGAACGAAACTTTCGAATTGGCGGGTTGGATTGAAGACACCGTAATCCGCAAAGGCTCCCTCTGTGCGTGCCACGTGCGGATCTTGGAAACAACCATCCATGCGCCAACCGCGATGAACAAAGCAAGGCTGGCAACGCCAAGATAAACAAGTGATCGCTTCATGTGTCCTCCTTCTGCGATCAAGACGCCCAACGTTGAATTGACGCAGCGGCGCGATTTCACGCATCACTCATGACTCATCACGCATCACTGCATTTCAGGCTCCCGCCGCTCGCGTCCAACGATTTGTTCGAGCGCCCCTGATTGTAACGCGCTACTGGTTTGTCGTTAAGAGAAATGCAGCCGGCGTGTCAGAACGGGGAGCGGTAGCGATGGGATCATCCACCCAATTCGGATGTCTGCGTCAACAAGTCGCGAAGCGACGACAGATGGCAGCCCAGGAGTGGGGTCCCCACGCGGGCATCCCGCGTGGCATGCTTGTGTGAGCGCAGCGAGCGGAACCCTGGGATCACGTCCCCTAAGAATCCCAAGCCCGCGAAGCGGGCGACAGACGGTTGAACATCGCGAACCTGTTATTTATTACGCCCCTAACAGGGCGCGGAAATCTTTTTATACTTGATCGCATGACGAAGCGGCCTTCGATGATGACCGTGCGACTTCATCTTCACTTTGCACGTCCACGCCACTGCTCGCTGATAGGAAGCGTTAAGCCTCCAGGGAATCTGATTCATTGCCGGAGCGCCTGACTGACTCAGGTGTTAATAAGAATCATATTGATGTACGACACAGGATTTCCAATCGTTGACTTCCTGGCGGCTTCGAGATAAGTTCCGAATCAAATCCTAATCCCCAAGTACCGGTAAAGAAAAGGCGTCTAAATGAGCGAAACTATAGATCAGTTATTGAGTATCACTGATGGTGCCGGCAACTCTACCATCAACCTGGACGGGACGACCGGCGACGTTACTGTCGGCGGCGGCGGCATGATGGGAAACGTTGTCGTGCGAGGTTCGTCGGACTCCGATCGGATTCGCCTCGACTCGGGGAACAGCAAGATCACTTGTAACGAAACCGACGGGACTCCGCTGGTCGAGATCGGCGGCGGCAGTGCCGGCACGGCGCGGATTTGCCTCGCCGGATCGGATAACAAAATCGTCATCAGGGACGCCGACAGCAACATCCTCGCGCAACTCGGCGCGAATGCGAACCTCATGCTCGGCGGCGGCGACGACGATGGTGATGTGACCCTCAAGGATTCCGAGGGAAACATTCGAATTCATGCAGGCGGCGGGCTAGGGATAATTGAGCTGAAAAACGAAAACGAGGTTAACCGCGTTGAATTGAGATCGGAGGGTTCGATCGCCGTAGGGGGAGGCAGCAGGCATGGCGAGTTGACTGTCCTTGGCGCTGTCGGTACCCAGAGGATTCGCCTCGACGCTTCAAATAACAACATCGTTTTGAAAGACGAAGACGCGAACATCGTTGCTCAGCTCGGCGAGGACGGCAATCTCGTTCTTGGCGGCGGGGCCTATGACGGAGACATCAAGGTCAAAAACGACCAGGGGACTATTACGGTGGAGATCAGCGGCAACGACGGGGACATCCTGCTCTTTAACGCCGACTGCGCGGAAGAGTTTGATCTGAGCGCGTCGACGGTGGATGCCTCGCCTGGGACCGTCCTGGTGTTGGAAGATGACGGGCGACTCGTGCCTTGCCTGGCAGCTTATGATCGCCGCGTCGCCGGGATCGCGGCTGGGGCAGGCGAGTATAAACCGGGTCTCGTGCTCGACCGTCGCGTGACCGGCTTTAAGCGGATCGCGGTCGCGCTCATCGGCAAAACCTATTGCCGGGTCGACGCGGGTTATGGCCCGGTAGTTGTGGGTACGCCACTAACCACTTCGGCGACACCGGGGCATGCCCAGGCGGCGGCCGACCCGCTGCGCGGTTTCGGCGCCACGATCGGCAAGGCGCTCGCGCCGCTCGCAAATGGATGCGGCCTCATCCCAGTTCTCGTTTCTCTGCGTTGAGGTGCGAATATGGCCTCGCTCAAACAACTACTCAGCTGCATCGGACAAAGCGGTCACCCGCTGTCGGTTGTTAAAGACTTCTTCGGCTATCATGACAGTTCCGGAAACGCCTTCGTGCCGGCTCCGCCCGCGAATCCGTCATCGCCAAACTTTACCAAAGTCTCCGTTCTCGATCAGGTGAAGCTCCTGCAAGGCACGCACTTTCACCTGAACATCATTCTGGTTGGACACGAGCTGTTCGCGGCGACGGATTGGGGAAAGATCTGCTTTGCCATTCACATGATGCGTTACATCTACGGCAAAGTCGGTCTCGGTGTAGGGCGCGTGCATTGGGGGTCTATCTCCGCAGCTGAGGCCGGCGCACTGGTCACTCCGGACAGCGCCGCGGACTGCACCGAACTGACAAACGGGTGGAGCGCGGAGCCTGATGGAATGGATCTGTTTGTCTGCACTGATATGCGCTTCGCTGGTCGGACCGGGCAGCCCTGGGCCAACAACCCGAACAATTATAACCCGGGACACACGTGCGATAAGGACAGCAATAAGCACAACACAGGATCGGTAGCGAACCTCTCTTACGGTGAACAGTACGTTGGTAATACTTTCGCCCATGAGATCGGGCACTACTTCGGATTGGGACACATTGAGGACGAACCTGACAATTTCATCGGCGGGGAGGACGGGGCGTCAAACAGCTCGACGGGCATCCATTCTTTTCAGGGTGACTTCATGAAGCTGCATTGCTTCATGGTGGGAGGGTGCTGACATGGCTGCGGTCACGCTAGCGAGCTTGCTCGATTACAAGCACTCCATTCCGCCCGCGCTCATTCGCGCGCTGGGACCAGAAGATCGCGGGACGATCGTGGACTCCGCCCGGCGATCCGGCGGTGAGTTACCGCGGGGTAAAGCCCTGCGCTGGCTGGCGATGCTCGGCGGAAACGAGCTGAACGACGTTTTACGAGGAATTTTCGAGGATCCGAATAAGGATGAAGTTATCCAGTCGGTGGCCGTCGAGATCATCGCCCGCATCGGCGGTGCGTCCGCCGAGGATTTAGAACGACGGTATGCCCAATTGATCGCGTCGGCGCGTAGCCCTGTGCTCCGGGCTCGCATTGCCACGCTGCTTGGTCGAGTAGGTACTTCCGCTTCGCTGCCGGTGCTGGATCTGCTCGCCCGCGACGAGTCTTCTGGTGTTAGTAGTCGTGCGCAGGGCGCGCGGTCTCTCTTGCGGCAACGGATCGGTCTTCCCACTGACGAGATGGATGATGCAGTCTTCGCCCCGGTGGGCGATGCGACGCCGGTTCCCGTGACGCCCGCGACCAGCGCAATGATCGAGGAGGCGTTTGATCACATCAACTGGTTTCTTCGCGACGTTGAGTTCGATACGAAAAGCGTGGACCGAATGGAGTGCCAAAGTCGGGAGTTGCTTGTTTTTAAGAGCCGAGCGTTGGCGAACAACGGTGGCGAAGCACTTAAGCGTGGCGGAATGCTCGCATTGATCGCCGGCCGTGATCAAGGCGACCTGGTTTGGGAAGTTGATTGGCTGATTGGCGCGCAACCGGACCGCACAGGCCGAGCAATCATCGGCCGCACTCCCAGCGGCGCGGCCGTTTGGGCGGGGCACGTCGACCAAGCCACCAGGACCTTTGAGCTCCGCACACTCTCTGGGAAAGGCCCGACCGTCAGCATCAACGTGACCATCTCGGACGGCCGCGCTGTGGTTGGCGACATCCGCCGCTGGGACGCGAAGCTCGCGCCCCGAAAGTCGATCGCCAATGCTGACTTCGCCAGGCACGAATGAGTGGGAGCCCGAGGACTGCTCACCACCGGGCGCCCTGAAACTACTTGCCGGCGTACAAATCGCTACTCTTCCGGAAGCGTCTTCATGCCCACGCTGCGCACGACTTTGTCGCGGTAACGCCGGGCGTCGGCTTTGATGGCTTCTTCGTTCAAGGTCAGCAAGCGGCGGTCGCGCATGATGACGCGGCCTTCGATGATGACAGTACGGACGTCATCGGCTTTGGTGGAGTAAACCAGATTTGAATAGATGTTGTAGTACGGCGTCTGGTTAAGCTCGTTGAGATCAACCACCACCAGGTCGGCGCGCTTCCCTTTCTCGATCGAACCTATTTCCTTTTCGAGATGCAGCGCGCGCGCGCCACGAATCGTCGCCATCTCGAAAGCCTCTTCCGCCGTCACAACTTTCGGATCGTTGCTGAACAGTTTGTGCAGCTTCGCGGCCGTGTCGATCTCTTCCCAGAGACTCAGGTCGTGGTTCGATGCCGCGCCGTCAGTGCCCAAACCTACCGCCAGGTTTTCTTTTAGCATTTGCGGAACGGGCGCCACACCCGAAGCCAGCTTCATGTTCGACTGCGGATTGTGAACCATGCCGACGCCGTGTTTCTTCAGCAGATTCAGCTCGTTCGCCATCGGCCAAACAACGTGCGCCGCGATAACGCGATTGCTCAGAAAGCCAATCCGGTCGAGATAAACAATTGGTGGCGCGCCTTTGGCCTTAATGCTGTCATCAACCTCACGCTTCGTTTCCGAAATATGAATGACAATTGGACAGCCAAGGCGATCAGAGAGGGCGCGCGCAGCTTTCAAATGATCTTCGGAAACCGTGTACGGCGCGTGCGGGGCGATCGCGGGAACAATCAGAGCGTTCCCCTTCCATTTCTTCACGAACCGCTCTACGTAGGCGAGCCCTTCCTCGTACGTCTTGTTATCGGCGACCGGAAAATCAATGACCGTTTCGCCCAGCACGCCGCGCACGCCGGCCTTGAACGTCTCGTCGGCGATCGCATCTTCGAAGTAATACATGTCGCAGTAGGTCGTCGTTCCCCCGCGAATCATTTCGGCCAGGCCGAGACGTGTGCCGGCGCGAACAAAGTCTTCGGTGACGTTCTTCGCTTCCGCCGGAAAGATGTACTTGGTGAGCCAGTCCTGCAGGTCCAGATCGTCGGCGATGCCGCGGAACAGCGTCATCGGCACGTGCGTGTGCCCGTTGATAAGACCGGGAATGACGACCTTGTCCGTCGCGTTGATTACTTCGCGCGCCGCGTAGTTGCGTTCAATTTCAGCCGCGCGCCCCACGGCCACAATGCGCCCGCCTTTCACGGCCACGCCGCCGTTTTCGATTACGCGGCGCGAGCCGTCCATCGTGACGATGGTGCCGCCTTTAATGATTAAGTCCACAGCAGTTTTCCTGCGCTGGGCAATCGCTTGGATTGGCAGCAAAGACAATATAAGGAAAAGCGCCGTAGGCGCGAAATGTTTATAGCCCGCGAAGCCAAACAGCTTTGGTCGCCTCCGAGTGGAAGGAATCTCGATGAACCGAGATTCCTCCAACTCGGAGAAAACACTTTGCAAACCTCGCCTTGCTATAAACATTTCGCCGCTCTGCGGCGCTTCGTTGGCTCTCATTTCGACCTACTTCTGCGGGCCGGAATTCTCGTTCAAAAATCTCGCATCAAACGCCTTCGGCAATAGCTCGCGAATATCAACCACTTCGTTTTGGCCCTTCAGATTCGCGAGTGTGATCTTCGCCTCCTTGCAATACTCCCAGATGATTTGCCGGCAGGTCCCGCACGGAGGCGTCAGTTGTTCGGTATCCACCACCACGACGAGATCGGTGAAGTCGCGCTCACACTCGGACAGAGCTTTCCAAATCGCGACGCGCTCAGCGCACACGGTCAGGCCGTAGCTTGCGCTCTCAATATTGCAGCCGGTGTAGATCTTTCCTTCGGTAGTGCGCAGCGCTGCGCCCACGAGAAAGTTCGAAAACGGCGCTCGCGAACAGAGCCGCGCGTCCGTCGCCACCTTGATCAAGTTTTCAGTTTCGCTCAAATCTGGCCTCCAACTTTGACATCTCTTGCCAGCCTCTCGCGAATCTTTCCGCTAATCAAGTCGACGCTCACAAGATTATGACCACCTTCGGGGATAATTACGTCGGCAAAACGCCGGGACGGTTCGACAAACTGCATGTGCATCGGGCGGACGGTCGCCATGTACTGCTCAATCACCGAGTCCAGAGTTCGGCCACGCTCGGCGATGTCGCGGCCCAGACGGCGAATGAAGCGAATGTCGTCCGGCGTGTCGACAAAAACTTTGATGTCCATCTGTTCGAGCAGCCGCGGCTCGGCAAAGATCAGAATGCCTTCGACAATGACTATCGGCTTCGGCTCAACGCGCGTCGTCGCCGGCAAGCGCGTGTGCGTCTTGAAATCATAAATCGGCAGCTCGACTGGTTCGCCGGCACTCAGCTTCTTCAAGTGATTTACCAGCAGGTCGTTGTCGAGCGCGTCCGGATGATCGAAGTTCGCCGCATTGCGATAATCGAGCGGCATGTCTTTCAAGTCGCGGTAATAGAGGTCCTGCTGAATGAAGACGACTTCATCAGCCCTGACCGATTCAAGAATGCGATTCGCGACCGTGGTCTTACCAGATCCAGTTCCGCCACAAATACCGATGATCATAAGAAATAGTCAGTTGTCAGTTGTCAGTTGTCAGTTGTCAGTTGTCAGTTGTCAGCAAGCATCACATGGTCTTTCAACCGACCACTGACTACGGACCACTGACCGTTTTAGGATAGTTTCGGAATCACCCTTCTCAACAGTTCCGTAAACTGTTCCCGCACTTGTTCGCCGGTAGCCATCACCTGACTGTGATCGACCGGCTGATCTGAGACCCCGGCGGCCAGATTTGTGATGCACGAGATACCCACAACCTTCATGTCCATGTGGCGCGCGACGATTGCCTCAGGTACCGTGCTCATGCCCACGGCATCAGCTCCCAGGGCACGCACCATGTGAATCTCAGCCGGCGTTTCGTAACTTGGGCCGGTCAACGACGCGTAGACACCACGCCCCATTTTCATGCCCATCGCACGCGCTTCCTTCAAAACGATGTCCTGCAAATCATGCGCGTAAGTATTGGACAAGTCCGGAAAGCGCGCGCCAAAACGTTCGTCATTTGGCCCAATCAGCGGATTCACGCCCAACAAATTGATGTGATCGGTAATCACCATCAGCGAGCCCGGCGTGAACTCGACGTTGAGCGCTCCGGACGCGTTTGTCAGAATCAGCGTCTGCACGCCGAGCAGCTTAAGCACGCGAATCGGAAACGTGACGTCTTCCAGCGAGTAGCCTTCGTAAAAATGAAATCGTCCCTGCATCGCGGCGACAGCCGACTCGCCAATCTTCCCGACAACCAAACGACCCGCATGCCCCTCGACGGTCGCGCGCGCAAAGCCGGGTATTTCGGCGTACGGAATCGCAGTCGCGGCGGACAGTTCATCAGCGAACCCGCCCAAACCGCTGCCCAGAACGATTGCGACCGGGCTTTCGGTTTGTGTGCGGCCGCGAATCATGCGCGCAGCTTTTTCTGCGCGTTCATAAAGTGATGAAGAGACTGGTTCTGCTGACATGGTGACCTGAGCCATTACAACAATATCTCACTCAAGAGTACAAGCTTCAGCGTGCTCCATCGGTTGCGGAAAACCTGAAGATTGAACTCTGAACGAATCTACCTTTCCTTTTCGTAGGGAATGCCGATCGCTTTCGGGGCGCGCGATTGGCCGATGAAGCCGGCCAGCACGATGATCGTAACGACGTAGGGAATCATCTGAATGAATTGGACTGGAATGTCTTCACCCGAGGGAAGTTTGGCAACGCCCTGCATTTGAATCGTTAAAGCATCGGCGAACCCGAACAGCAAACAGGCGAGCATTGTTTGTACCGGCCGCCACTTGCCGAAGATCAGGGCCGCCAGGGCGATGAAGCCGCGACCGGCGGTCATGTTGCGCGTAAACAGTGATGACTGGCCGATCGAAAGATACGCCCCGCCGATTCCCGCGAGCGCGCCGGACAGGATTACGCCGATGTAACGAATGCGATTGACGCTGACGCCCGCAGCATCGGCGGCCTCAGGATTTTCGCCCACCGCGCGCAGACGCAGGCCAAACGGCGTGCGATACAAAACGTAAAAGGTAAGAGCAACGACAATCAGCGCCAACACGGTCACGATCGAAACATCCGTGAGTACGCGCCACTGCGGCAGAAACCCCGGAAGCAGATGCGACAGCTCAGGCAGAAGATTCTCTTGTGGAATCTGCGGCGTGGAGCCTGAAGAAAGAAACAGCGCACCGCTCAGCACGGCCGGCAAACCGAGGAACAAAATGTTGATGCCCGTGCCGGTAACGACCTGGTCCGCCTTGAAGCGAATGCATGCGACGGCCAGCACCATGGCCACCATGGCGCCGGCAACCATTCCGCCGAGCAGGCCAACCCACGGATTGTGCGCATAGTAAGTGACCGACGCTGCAGTAAAGGCCCCGGCCAGCATTAGTCCTTCGAGCGCGATGTTGATGACGCCGGCCCGCTCAGAATACAAACCGCCCATCGCCGCGAGCACGAGCGGCGTCGCGAGTCGCAGGGTTGAAAACAGAAGGGCAAATGTAAAGAGTTGGCGCATGCTGGTCAGTTGTCAGTCGTTAGTCGTCAGTTGTCCTCACACCGAAACAGGCACTTTGCCAATCGACTTGAGATACGAGTTAAGCTTTGGCGCGAGTTCGTCGACCAGCGGCCTAAGAGCTTGAATATCTTTATCCTTTAGCAACTTCCGTCTATACGCCCCTCGCAAAAAATGCGTTTCGTTTAAAGAGCCCCTCGCAATTCTCACGAACCTTCGATTGTCCACGAAAGTTCCGCGACCGGTTCCTTCAGCGATATTTGCTCCGATGCTGTCGGCTGCTCTCACAAGTTGTTTTCCGACAGTATCGCGCGCGAATACATTCCACTTCATGACGATCGTCCAGATTTCATCAGCGAGTCTTTCCGAAAACTGATAAACGCGAAGACTCTCAAAAAATTAGTCTTAGCCATCTAGCTTCCTCCTGGGAACGAGAAAACAACTGACTACTGACAACTGGACAACTGACTACGGACGTCGTTCATATCTTCGCTCGTCTCAATAATCCAAACTTCTTCAGCGGCCCACGGAACATAGCCTCAGCGGCGACAAAGATGATCACAATGCCTTGCAGCATGTCCACGATATCTTTGGAAACATGCACCGTGTAGGCATCAACAAAGATTCCCCCTCGCAACAGAATCGCGAACAGAATCGCCGCGAGAAAAACTCCGACCGGATGATTGCGGCCCAACAACGCGACTGCGATCCCGACGAAGCCATAGTTCGCGGAAAAGCCGTCGTAGTACACGTAGCGATAGCCGAGGACTTCGTTAATTCCCACCATGCCAGCCAACCCGCCGGAGATCGCCATCGCCAGAATGATCTGCTTCCGGATCGAAATGCCACCGTATTCAGCGGCCGAAGGATTCTGTCCGGTGGCCCGGATTTCATAGCCCCAACGCGTCTTCCACAGCAGAAGGTAAACAAACACACACGCGAGAATCGCCAGAATAAACGACAGATTCAGCGGAATTCGCTCGGGCAGTCCCGGAATAAACCTACCCAGCCGGGAAATGTGTGCGCTGGGACTGATGGGCGCCGTCTGCATGATCGGGTCGCCCGGAACCTTATAAAAATACTGTGTGAAGTAACTGACCAAAGCGACCGCGATGAAGTTCAACATGATCGTGTTGATAACTTCATGCGATCCGAATTTAGCTTTAAGCAGGCCCGGTATGCCTCCCCATATCGCCCCGGCGACAATCGCGGCGATGCAGCAAAGCGGCAGCAGAATAATTCCAGGAAGCTGCACGAACTGCGAGACAACCGTATTCGCTGCCGCTGGAGCTCCAAACTTGAGGCCCACCCACGCCGCGGCAAACGCACCGATATAGAGTTGACCTTCCGCGCCGATATTTAAGAGGCCACAACGAAAAGCGACCGCCACCGCGAGGCCCGTAAAAATTAAAGGAGTTGCATTGAAGAGGGTGTAGCCGATGCCATCTGGCCAGGAAAAAGCGCTCCCGAACATCAACTTGTAAGTCTGGATCGGATTGTCACCGATAATGAGAACCACGATGCCGCCGACAACTAAGGCAGCCACAACGGCGATCACGGGGAACAAGATTTCCTGTAAGAGTTTCATTTGGAATGAACTTTGTGCTTTGTACTTGGTGCTTTATTACGCTAATCCGCGTTGACGCGTTTGCTTAGCAACGGATCAAAGTACAAAGATCAACGCACTAAGATCTTCCTCCTCCGGTCATCATCAAGCCTATCTCTTCGTTGGTGGTCACCTTCGGATCAACTTCCCCAACGATCTTTCCCTCGTGCAGCACCAACAGACGATCAGAAAGCGCCGTCACTTCCTCCAGCTCAGCCGAAACCAGTAACACTGCGCAGCCTGAATCGCGCAATTCCACAATCTTGCGGTGAATGAACTCGATCGCGCCGATATCAACACCGCGCGTAGGTTGTGACACCAGCAAAAGCTTTGGCGGCAGCTCGAATTCCCTGCCGATGATTAGCTTCTGTTGATTGCCCCCTGATAGCGCGCGCGCATGCAGGGCCGGATTTGGCGGTCTCACATCGAAATCGCGAATGACCTGCTCGGTCCGGCGTTGTATTCCTCGTTCGTTAAGGATTATTGCACCCGGTCCCATCACTGCGGGCTTCCGATAGTGAACACCCAGGATCGTGTTTTCTCCGAGACTGGAATCCAGCAACAAGCCGCGCCGGTGACGATCTTCAGGCACGTGCGCGATGCCGAGTTCCTTTCGTCGTCGCGCATCCGAGCGCGTAATGTCCTGGCCCTCGAAACTAATCGTGCCGGTGATGTGAGATCCGGGGATCAAGCCGGCCAGAGCTTCGATCAATTCCGTCTGCCCGTTACCTTCGACGCCGGCGATGCCCACGATTTCTCCGGCCCGGATTTCAAGCGAAACTTCGTTCAGGCGCCTGGTTCCGTCACGCCCCAGGATGGAAAGACCACGCGTGCTAAGCACGGCGCCCGCGGGTTTGGCATCAGGTTTCTCGACTCGCAAGAGCACCTCGCGGCCAACCATCAGGCGCGCCAATTCAGCTGCGTTAGTCTCGCGCGTCTTAACGTTTCCCACCACTTTGCCGTCGCGCATCACCGTTACGTCGTCCGAAATCGCAAGCACCTCATCCAGCTTGTGCGTGATGATTACAATCGTCTTTCCCTGGGTGCGCATCGAGCGCAGGATCGCGAAGAACTCCTCGACTTCCTGCGGTGTGAGCACGGCCGTGGGCTCATCAAGGATCAGCAACTGCGCGTGACGGTAGAGTGCCTTAAGCAATTCAACGCGCTGTTGCTGGCCGACCGATAGACTTTCAATGGTGGCGTTCGGATCGACCGCGAGTTTGAATTCATCTGAAACTCTGCGGATGTCTGCGACAGCTTTTTGTAGATCGAGCGAAGCTGCGCTCCCCGGTTCGGCCCCGAGCACAATGTTCTCAGCGACAGTCATCGGTTCAACCAACATAAAGTGCTGGTGCACCATACCAATGCCGGCCGCAATCGCGTCATGCGGCGTGCGAATCTCGCGTGGCTCGCCGTTTATCAGAATCTCGCCGCTGTCGGATGTGTAAAAGCCATAAGCGATCCGCATCGCGGTCGATTTGCCCGCGCCATTTTCACCGACGATGGCATGAATGGTTCCGGGCTCAACCTTGATGCTGACTGCGTCGTTGGCGAGGACCGCACCAAATCGCTTTGTGATGTTGCGTAACTCAATCATTAGTTACTAGTCACTAGTCAGTTGTCAGTTGTCGAGTTTCTCAAGATTCGTTTTAGCCATTTCGCTTCCTCTAAAGGACGAGAAACAACTGACGACTGACCACGGACGACTGACGATCTCTCATTGAGTCATTCGATCGATCACTGTGATTTCCTTGGCGATAATTTTCTTCTTGGCTTCTTCCGAAGCTTTGATGGCCTCTGGTGAAACAAGCTTCTCGTTGTGAGTATCCATCACATAACCAACGCCGTCGCTTTCCAGCCCGAACACGTGAAAGCCTCCCTGAAACTTTCCTTCGACGACATTCTTCACAATGTCATAGACCGCGTTATCCACCCGTTTGATCATGCTGGTCAGCACAAATCCCGGCTTCACCATGTTCTGGTTGGAATCGACGCCGATTACGAAATGTGTCGCGCGGCCGTTCGCGGTTCCCGCTTGCTCGACTGCGTCGAACGCGCCGAGTCCTGAGTTTCCGGCCGCGGTGAAGATCACGTCAGCGCCTTTACTAATCTGCGCGAGCGCAATCTCTTTTCCCTTTCCGGGATTGTTCCAGGCCGCGTCCGTGACGCCCACGTAATTCTGGATGACCTGTATGTTGGGATTCACCGATTTGGCGCCCTGCTCGTACCCGCCTTCGAACCGGTGAATCAGTCCGATGTCCATTCCGCCAATGAAGCCGACAACGCCCGTCTTTGAAGTCATGCCGGCAATTATGCCGACCAAATAGGAACCTTCATGCTCTTTGAAAACGAGCGAGGCAACATTGGCTCTCGGGGTCTTGCCGTCGTCTTCAAAAATCACGCCATCGATAATCGCAAACCGGATGTTTGGATAATCGCGCGCCACGCTTTGCATGATCGGGCCCTGCGCGAAACCGACGCCGATGACCAGATCGAAGCCGCGTTCGGCAAACGCGCGCATCGCCGGCTCGATTGAAGTCGGATTGCCGGGCTCAACATCACGCAGCACAACGCCGAGAGCCGGTTTGTCATTTCCCTGCGAGTCCTTGCAAGGCTGGCCGTCAGGTTGCTTACCCGTTTCGGCGCACTTCACCCCGACCCAGGCGGCCGCATTGAACGAACGGTCATCTTTGCCGCCGATGTCGAAAACAATTCCCACGCGGATATTTTTTGGATCTTCAGCGGCGTCGCCCGTTCGTTGACAAGCCACGCTACCAAAAACCAGGAGCGCGACAACGGTGAGCGCGATGAGTGCTTTCAATTTCATTAGTCGATCACTTCTTTGACTAGTTGGGGTGGCTCTACTGGCGACTCGCCTATTTCATAAGCTGCCTGGATACGCGCGGCCGCCGTTTCGCCGCGGGCTGAATCGTCGCAAAAAACGACGCCGATGGAATCACCGGCGCGAACCTCATCGCCGATCTTTGTTTTGGTAATGAAGCCGACCCGCGGATCAATTTTGTCTTCGATGCGCACGCGGCCACCGCCGGCCTCGGCGATGGTATGTCCGACTTCGGCGGTACTAACTTTCGTGACAAACCCGGAGCGCGGCGATTCTACCTCAAACGCTTTGTCTGTCAACGGCAGAATCCGCGTCGGATCGTCACAGACGCGGGGCTCGCCACCCTGGGCCGCGACATTGGCGCGAAATGTCTCAAGCGCCGCTCCGGATTCGTGGACTCGTTTGATTCGATCACGCGCGGCCTCAATAGTATTTTCCAGTTTCGCCAACACCACCATCCGCGCCGCGAGTTCGATTGAAAGATCGAGTACCGGTCGCGCCCCTTCATCGATCTCTCCGCGTAACAGGTTGATGCACTCGAGCACTTCGATGGAGTGCCCGACCGCGCTGCCCAGCGGCTGATTCATATCCGTAATCAGCGCTTGCGAATGCATGCCGAGCGAGTTGCCGGTCTTTACCAGCGCCTGCGCCAACTGCTTAGCCTTGGCCGGGTCGCTCATGAAAGCGCCCGAGCCGGTCTTCACGTCGATGACCATTGCATCGAGACCTGCTGCGCCCTTCTTCGAAATGATTGAGCCCACGATCAAGGGAATGGCTTCCACGGTCGCGGTCGCGTCGCGCAACGCGTAAAGCTTTTTGTCAGCCGGGGCTATCTCTTTCGTTTGTCCGTTCATTGCGAAGCCAGTGGTGTCGAGCACGGCCCGGAATTCCTTCAGCGATAAGTTCACCCGATAACCCGGAATTGATTCCAGCTTGTCGAGCGTCCCGCCCGTGTGTCCGAGGCCCCGTCCGGAAATCATCGGCACGCAGACTCCAGCCGCAGCCGCGAAGGGCGCAATTAAGAGAGAAGTTTTGTCGCCGACGCCACCCGTGGAGTGCTTATCAACTTTTGGCTTGGGAATATCTGAGAAGTCGAGAATCTCTCCCGAATGCAACATCGCTTCGGTGAGCAGGGACTGCTCGGCGTCAGTCATGCCGTTCAAAAACACGGCCATCAGCCACGCGGAGATTTGATATTCGGCGACATCACCGCTGGTGACCCCTTTGACGAAAAACGCGATCTCATCGCGCGACAATTCCGCGCCGTCACGTTTCTTGCGAATGATGTCCTGAGGTCTCAAGTCTTTGTTAGGAGGTCAGTACCGGGAGCGGTAGCGGCCGGGTCCGACTTAATCTCAACTCTGCTTTGACATTAGCAAGACTACTGCCATTGCGCTCACGGCTTCACCGCGACCGACGGCATCCAGTCCTTCACCTGTCTTCGCTTTCACGCTGACGCAATCGACGTCCACGCTCAAGGCCCGCGCAAGATTGACCCGCATCGAGCCGATGTATTCGCGCAATTTCGGGCGTTCCAACATGACGGTTGCGTCAGTATTGACGACATGAAAACCGCGCGCTTCCACTCTCTTCATGACGTGCGCCAGCATGTCAAAGCTGTCGGCATCTTTCCACCTGGGATTGTTGTCGGGAAAGTGACTGCCGATGTCACCGTCGGACATCGCGCCCAACAGCGCGTCGATCAAGGCGTGCGCCAACGCATCAGAATCGGAGTGGCCCTCGGCGCCGAGATCAAAAGCAATGCTGACGCCGCCGAGAATCAGCGGACGTCCGGCGACAAGGCGATGCGTGTCCTGACCGATACCGATGCGAAACATGACGTTGTCAGTTGTCGGTGGTCAGTTGTCGGTCGATCGTGCTTCTTGCAACTGACTACTGAGCACGGACAACTGACTTTAAGATTGCCTCACAAAAAGCTAAATCTTCTTCGTTTGTAATCTTAATATTTCGAGCGCTTCCTTCAACCGTAACGACTTCAACGCCCAGCCGCTCAACTAACAAACTTTCATCCGTGATCTCCAGTCCCGCGGATTCCAGCTCATCAAGCTTTTCGTACGCGCGTTTTAGAATCGCGAATCGAAAGCCCTGTGGCGTCAGCGCTCGTCGCAATTCAGCGCGGGAGACCGTTTCAATTATCCGGCCGTCTTGAACTCGTTTAATGGTATCAGCAACCGGCGCCGTAAGAACCGCTGCGCCAGTCTCTCTGGCGGCAGCCACAACCTGGTCAATCTCCTCAGGGGTCACGAACGGACGCACGCCATCGTGAACCGTCACAATCTCCGCATTATCGATCGCATTAAGTCCGTTGCGCACCGACTGCGCCCGGGTGGCGCCGCCGGCAACAATCCGGCCCGATTTCTTTAGCTCAAACTGCTGCGCTAGAGACTCAAAACCCGCCGTGTCTTCGGCGGGTAGCACCGTGATGACTTCGTTGATTTCCTGACAGCGCTCGAACTGACGGAGCGTATGAATGACTACGGGGACGCCGCGCAACTCGAGGAACTGTTTAGGCCGCGCGCCGCCGAGTCGCGTTCCCTTCCCGGCAGCCACGACTATGGCGACGTTCATGCGGCTACGATTCCGTGTCCGAGATGCGCGTCAGGGCCGGGGCGGACTTCACTTCCCGCAACGGCCGGCGCGAGCGTTCCCCGTTTCCCGCCGCGTCTCCGTCGTCCCACAACCGTCCAAAGATCATTTTGCCCGCCGTCGTTTGCAGCACGCTGGTCACGGCGATGTCCGCATTCTTGCCAATCAGCCGGCGCGCGTTATCGACGACGACCATCGTTCCGTCATCGAGGTAAGCCACGCCCTGGTTGTACTCCTTGCCTTCTTTCAGGATGAATACGCGCATCGCTTCGCCCGGCAGCACCACCGGCTTCAAAGCGTTAGCCAGCTCGTTAATGTTCAGCACGCTCACGCCACGTAACTGCGAGACCTTATTCAGATTGAAGTCGTTCGTGACGATCACCGCGTCGAGTTGTTTGCCTAACTCGATCAACTTCAAATCAACTTCGCGTACTGACGGAAAGTCCGTTTCGACAATCTGGATATCCAGCGAGCTGTTATTTCGCAGACGGTTCAGCATGTCCAAACCGCGCCGCCCACGTTGTCGCTTGGAAGAATCAGGCGAGTCCGCAACCTGCTGCAATTCGCGCAGAATGAATTGCGGGATGATCAGCGTGCCGGTCAGGAAACCTGTCTCGGCCACGTCCGCGATTCGCCCATCGATGATGACTGATGTGTCGAGAACTTTGATGTCGCGGCGCGCCGCTTTATCGCTGAAGATCCCGCCGAGGGCCGACAACTCGAGGTAATCGCCTTTTGCGGCGCCGACCATCAAACCGACGTACGCCATAAAAAACGTGAGTGCCAGCGTCAGGAAGGTCTTCGTAGTCGGTGGCACCGCGAGCGATTCCTGGCTGCTAATCAGCGATCCGATCAGATACGCGCCGATAATCCCGAGAATCGATCCGACGGCTGCTCCAATCAGCGTCTTCAAGGACGAGCGCCGAATGCGCATTTCGAAGAAGATTATGGCGATGGCCACCAGACCGGCGGCGGACGCAGAATAAACAGGATGTCCCGGGATGGGATGAAGGACATACCCCGCGGCCACCAAAATCGCAGTAAATATGAACCTTATAAGGACGACATCAAAGCGCATGATGCGGCGAAGTTTAGCACGCTGTAGGCCGCCCGTCACCGATTATTCCTGAGCCGTGGGCCAAACCTGCAAGCGTTGTCGGCAGTTCGGTTCTAGCCTATGATGGCGGCGCCGAAACCGGACCGGGAGGTCGATGTGAGCGAACGCAAATACCGCCAACGCGGCTACATGGACAGTGATCGAGGGCGTGAGGAGCCCAAGCCCAAGCAGCCGCCGCAACAGCACGACCGCGAAGGGCCACGCTCTCCGCGGATGATGGCCTATGGCGAGAAGGTGAAGTGTTCGTCGTGTAGCGCGGTCGTTCCCACAAACCTCAGCGCCGACAGTACGTGTCCGAAGTGCAACTCAGACCTGCACACCTGCCGGCAATGCGTCTCTTTCGATCCCGCTGCACGTTTTGAATGTCGCAAACCAATCACCGCGCGCATCATGAACAAAGGCGGCCGCAACATGTGCGAACTGTTTGCCTCGCGAACGGTCATCGAACGCGAGACATCTTCCGGTAAGCCCACCGACGCGCGGCAAGCATTCGCGAACCTGTTCAAGAAGTAAGGCGCGTGCAGGCACCCCAGAGGCGTACGTACCGGCACTACCCCCGCTTGAACACTCTTTGCTGCGAATCTCGCTAATGATAATGCGGGGGTCATGTGAAACCGCATCAGTCAGCTTAAGCACGCATCGGAGAAAATATGAATCGCAGAGACTTCGTAACTACCCTAGGCATAGGCGCCGCGGCATTGGCCATGCCGGGGATGACTTTGCCATTTTCGGATTCGCGGCCGCAGCTCGCGATCACGATCGATGATTTCAACCTGTTTCGCGCGCCACAATCAGTCGCCGAAAAGCGTAATCGGGCGCTGCTCGCCGCTTTGCGGGCGCACTCGAACTTAAAAGCTGGAGCGTTCGTTGCCGCCAGGCACGTTGATAGTGAAGCGGGGAAAAGCCTGGTCCGGGAATGGGGCACCGCTGGACACATGGTCGCCAATCACACGTATTCTCATTGGTACTATCACAATCGCACCTTTGAGGAATTCGCGAACGATGTAGTGCGTGCCGAAGCGGTACTCAAGGACCTGCCCGGGTTCACGAAGTTCTTTCGTTTCCCGATGCTGAAGGAAGGCAACACGGTCGAGCGCAGAGACAAGATGCGCGCCTTCCTCAAGCAACGCGGATATCGAATGGGCTACGTAACGATTGACGCTTCAGATTGGTACATCGATGAGCGTTTGCGGGCGCGGCTCGCGTCCGATCCGAAGGCCGACGTGAACGGTTACAGAGACTTCTACTTGAATCACCTTTGGGAGCGGGCCACCTACTATGACGCTTTGTCCCGAAAGGCGCTGGGTCGGAGCGTCAAGCATACTCTGCTGATTCATCACAATGTGCTTAATGAATTGTTTCTACCCGACGTGCTCGACATGTTTAAGAAGAAGAGCTGGAAACTTTTCGACGCGGTGGATGCTTTCAAGGATCCAATCTTTTCAGCGGCTCCGAACATCCTGCCCGCCGGAGAAAGCATAGTTTGGGCGATGGCCAAAGAATCAGGGAAGTTCGAGGACGTGCTGCGCTATCCCGGCGAAGACGGCGACTACGAGAAAGCGCAAATGGATAAGTTGGGCTTGTAGTCCCGTTGGGTACGCACGCGTCCCGCGTGCTGGCACGCCAGAGGCGGGAGCGCTCACTCAACTCGCGTCCAGCCTTCGGGCGCATGAATAAATCTTTCTTCATTCGCCCGCGCGAAGCTGACGCCGGCAGAATCCCAACCGAAACGTTCGACCACAATTTCAGGGTGTTGAATCCGAATCACATTGAATGAGTTTACTTCTCCGCGACCTCGCGTTGAGATCGCGGTGCCGGCCTGCACAACCAGCGCTGAGTGACCCTGAATGTTGTAGCGCTTCGCCGTATTTCCGGTGTGACTCACGTGAAGATGCCCGGCGAGAAACAGATCGGCGCCGCATTCCGCCAATCCCGCCATCGCCATCTGGGCGCGCCCCACTAAATCATGGTCCTCATAGCCCGTGGGTAAGTCGAACGGGTGATGCGTCACCAGAATCTTGACCGCTTCATCGGGCAACGCACAAAACTTTTCCTTTACGTGGTTCAGTTGTTCCTGGTTGATGCGGCCGCCTTTTACCACGAGTGAACGCGCGGTGCTGACACCGATGACGATCAACTCTTCGTCAGCAAACGTCGGGCGCAGATCGTCAGTGATGTACCGGCGAAACTTATCGAGCGGCCGAAAGAAACGGTCAAAGATATTGTAGAGCGGCACATCGTGATTACCCGGCACGACGATCTTTGGTTGCGGCAACGAATCTAAAAAGGCGCGCGCCTCCTGAAATTCATGGGACCGAGCCCGTTGCGTCAAGTCTCCTGACACCGCGACCAGGTTCGGATTTAAGTCGCGAATCGTCTTAATTAGCGGATCGACCAGCCGTGGATCACTGCGACCAAAGTGCAAGTCAGAAAGATGAACGATTGTTCTCACGGGATTAACTCTCAATCTCGTCGCGAATCCGGTACCACCACACTCAACGCGCGCGGTCGGATCCGGTATTCCAGCGGCGTCTGCAGGATATCGACTTCACCGTCCATCGCCACCCGGGCGCGACTCGATTTCGTGGCGATGGTGACTTCACGCGCGCTCATGGCCATAAAATCTTTTTCCAGGTGCAGCCGGCCCAGCAACGCCCGGAGAGCCAGTCGAACCAGTCCGAATCTGCCCGTGCGCCTGGACATGTAAAGACTTAACTCGCCGCCATCCAAACGCTCGCGAGTGCCGATGTTGAGTCGCTCCATTACGTACTGATTATTGCCGACGAACACGAACGGCGTTCGCGTCGTCACCGGTTTGCCATCGACACTGACGCGCACGCTCACAAAGGGATAACGTCGCAGGGCTGCGATCGCGGCCCAGACAAATGCGGGCCACTTGCCCCAACCGAGCCGCTGCTGCTTTTCACGTTCGCGCACGAGCGTAGGATACAAGCCCAGCGTAGAGTTGTTGAGGAAGGTTCGCCCGTTCACTTCACCGACATCAACCTGAACCGGAGAGCCGGAAACGAGGTTCTGCGCCGCCTCTTCAAACTCGGTTGGGATTCTTAGATCCTTGGCAAAGTGATTGAGGGTGCCGAGTGGGAGTACGCCAAAACTTTTCCCGGAATCGATCAGCGCTGAGGCAACCAGACTAATCGTGCCGTCACCGCCGCCGGCGACGATCATTTCGTAGTCTTCTTGCGCGGCTGCCTGCGCAAGCGGCCCGACTTCATCGGGAGCCTCAACGACAACTATGTCCGCCCTCGCGCCGGCAGCCTGGAAGATTTCGCTGAGGCGCTGACGGAGCGTGTCGTCGAACTGTCCGCCCGCGCCAGCGTTGATGAGGATTTTGGCGTGGCGAGGCTTCATTCATCCGATCTTAGGGACTCGGCGGCTTTATCACAATCGCCGGAATGTTCTGGTCCTTCACAACCTGATTGAATGCGGGCACGTCAGTCTTCACAATCTGCGACAACTTCATCAATTGTGCATCGATCTTCGCGGCGAGATCGTTGTAGACCTCGACCGATTGATCGTTCGGGGGCGACTCGCCGCGCGAGACTACGCCGAGCAGCGCCGCCAGTTTGTTGTTCAGACGAATCGGAAAGTTCAAAGGATCCTGGTTGCTCTGGTTTTTGGTTTGATAGAGCGTCTCTTCGACTTCCGTAAGCTTCTTAGTCAGAACGTTGCCGGTGTCGGCAATCGGTTTGGACTGCGAGCCGACGCGCTTCACCAGATCGTCCACTTGCTTCTTGATCTCGCGAATCTGGATGATGGCGTTGTGCGTCTCAGTCAGTTTGTCGCGCATCTTCAAAGACAGATCAAGCTGCTTCGCGTAATCCGCGGCGCTCAGTGTCAGACGTGGATCGCCTTTGACAGTGAAAGTTTCCGTCAGCGTCTGGCCATCAACCGTCAGCTTCACCTGATAGTTGCCGGGCACAATGCGCGGCCCTTGAGTTTGCCCGGCCCACAAAATCATTCCCGGAAAACGCACAGCTTCCGGATAACGCATGTCCCAGACAAATCGATTCAGACCAACATCAGTCGTCGCGCGCGCGGGCGCGCCACCGCCGAAGCCGCCTTCTTCGGCGGGTGGTTGTGCGGCCGCGGGTTGGCCGTCGGCTGACGGCCGTGGGAGCCGCGTCGTGAATTTGTTGATTGACTTGCCGTTCGCGTCGAGAAACTCGAGCACCAGATCCGTGGTCGGTTTTGCTTTCAGCGAGTAGTAAACGACGACTCCGTTCGCGGGATTCTTACCGATCGTCGCAGTCACCGGGAGTGGTCCCCCGCCGCCACCCGGCATTCGGTATGCGTCCTTCGGTTTGAAGAGTTTAGATTCCGATGCCGCGCGGAAACCGCCCGCGTCCATTAGCTGATGCACCATCGGCAGGTCATCGAAGATCCAGAATGAACGTCCCTGCGTCGCCGCCACTAACTCCTTCTCACGTTTGTGAACTGCCAGGTCGGTAATCGGCGTGACCGGCAGATTGAACTGCATCGATTGCCAGTTCGCCCCATCGTCTAACGAGATGTACATCCCTGTTTCGGTTCCCGCGTAAAGCAATCCGCGCTTGTTCGGGTCTTCGCGAATCACGCGCGTGAACGCACCATCCGGAATCCCGTTGGTGATCTTTCTCCACGACCGACCAAAGTCGCTCGTTTTGTACAAGTAAGGTCTGTTGTCGTCGTGCTTGTACATAGTCGCTGCGACGTAGGCCGTGCCCGCATCAAAAGGCGAGGCATCAAGCGAATTGATCTGAATCCATTCCGGCATGATGTCTTTCGCAGGCGTGGCGTTCGTCCAGTTCTTACCGCCATCGCGCGTCACGTAAACCAAGCCGTCGTCCGAACCGGTCCAGATAGTGCCGGCCTGCACCGGCGATTCCATCATCGTAAAGATCGTGTCGTAGTACTCAACGCTGGTGTTGTCTTTGGTGATGGGCCCGCCGGACGGCCCCTGTTTGGACTTGTCGTTGCGCGTCAGGTCGGGGCTGATGATCTCCCAGCTCTGGCCTTCGTTAGTGGTTTTGAAAACGACATTGCCCGCCGTGTAAAGCGTGTTCGCATCGTGCGGCGAAAAAACGATTGGAAAATTCCATTGAAAGCGGTACTTCATGCCTTCGGCGCCGCCGCCCATGGGATTGTCGGGGTAGACGTTGACGTCTCGCTCCTGACGCGTCCGATGATCGTAACGAGTCAACAATCCGCCATACGAACCGGCAAACACGATGTTGGAATCTTTCGGTGAAGGGGCAATCCATCCCGACTCGCCGCCGCCGACGTCCCACCAATCGCGCTCAGTAATTCCACCTTCGGACGTGCGGCTCGCGATGCGGATTGTCGAGTTGTCCTGCTGCGCGCCATAGATGTTGTACGGAAAATCGTTGTCGATCGCGACGCGATAGAACTGCGCGGTGGCTTGATCCTGCTCAGTCCAACTTCGGCCGCCGTTGAATGAGACGTTCGCGCCGCCGTCGTTGCTGTTAATCATCCGGTTGGGATCGTCAGGGGCAATCCACAGATCGTGATTGTCGCTGTGCGGCACGCCAAGGGTGGTAAAGGTTCGCCCGCCATCGTTTGATTTGTAGAAGCCTACGTTGAGCACGTAAACGGTGTCGGGGTTTTTCGAGTCGGCGTAAATGCGCGTGTAGTACCAGGCGCGCTGGCGCAGAGTTCTCTGCTCGTTCACCTTCGTCCAAGTGCGGCCGCCGTTGTCCGAGCGAAACACGCCGCCGTCTTCGGCTTCGACGATTGCCCAGACACGTTCCGGGTTCGCGGGCGAAACTGTGATGCCGACTTTGCCGACCGTTCCGCGCGGCAATCCCTGGTTGCGAGTAATCTCAGTCCAGGTATCGCCGCCGTCAGTGGATTTGAAAATGCCGCCGCCGGGACCGCCGCTCTCCAGCGTCCACGGCTTTCGATAGACTTCCCAAAATCCCGCGTACAGAACATTCGCATTCGACGGATCGATGATTAGATCGATCGCGCCGGCTTTGTTCCCGCGCGACAGGACTTTGTCCCAGGTCTTGCCGCCATCTTTCGATCGGAAAACGCCACGCTGCTCGTTTGGACCAAAGGTGTGGCCAAGCGCCGCTACGTAAACGATGTCCGGATTCTTTGGATGTACGCGCACGCGACCGATCTGGCGCGTGTCTTCCAGCCCGACGCGCTTCCACGTTTTGCCGGCGTCTGTGGATTTGTACACACCGTCGCCATGCGAGACGTTGCCGCGAATCGGCGACTCGCCCATGCCCACGTAAATCGTGTTCGGATCGGAGTCCGACATTCCGATCGCGCCGACCGAACCGGTGCCAAACACGGAACCATCGCTGATCGGCTCCCAATTGATGCCGCCGTCCGTGGTCTTCCAAACGCCACCACCCGTCGCACCGAAGTAATAGACCATCGGTTGCGAAGGAACTCCCGCAACCGCCGTTACGCGCCCGCCGCGAAACGGTCCGATCGAACGCCATTGAAGAGCCTTTAGCGCATCGGCCGGGGCTTGGGCCGCGGGGGCCGGCGCTGGTCGCCGTTGAGCGTTGACGGAAGTTTCAAGCCAGGCAAGCGCCCCGAAGAGCAGGGCGGCAGCAGCAAAAGTCACGAGCGACTTTCTAAACATGGGATGGGCTCCTTAGTTTGTTTCAAGAATGGCGGTGAACGGCGCGGAAGATACTAGATCTTGAAGTGAGTTGCCAAGAGTGAGGACGCAATGGCCCGGTTCATAACGCGCCGTAGGCGCGAAATGTTTATAGCTGGATGATTCAATTTGTCTATTTTGAGGGTGGGACGAATCCCGCCGTGACGGGATTCGTCCCATCCTCAACTCGCCACAATGTGATTGCGAACTATAAACAGCTCGCTGCTACGCAGCGAAAAACAATCAGAACAACTCACTCAGCGCACCCCTTGGCCCGGCCCCCTGAGCCCTTGGCGCTCTGATCGAGCTTTGTGATGCTTTTCCGCTGCTGAACAGTAGATCGACCATCGATGCTTTCCGCTGGAACACGCGTCGTCACCGGCGCGAACGACGCCCAGAAACAACCACTGATACAGCGCTGATTCTTCCGCAGTGAATCTCAACCACCGTTGGTGAATCATCTGGGCCGTTTGTTGCTGCGTCATGATTCGCTGACAATCGGGGATAATCTCGAAAAGCCGTCTATCTCCGTCTTTACCAATCGCTCGACCCGGCTGGAAGTTGGTTCGCTCAAATTGAAAGAAGGGCTTTGGCTTGTTATCCGCCTGCCCGTAACCAAGCTGAACGAGCCATTCTGCGAGCCGCTCGCGTAATTTTTCTTCAGGGTAAAAAGTCCCTTCCCCAAACAATTGCCTGACCACTGCCTGGATGGGCGCGCCGGGAGCGGATGACTTGATGATTTCCCAATAATCGAATTCCAAACCGGGAACGCTTGTCTGATTTGCCTGCAAAGCTTCGATACCAACCGCCGAGTGGCTATCCGGCGAAGTTGATTGTACAAAGCGAAGGAAGTTGTGCTCGCGCAAATACCAAAGAGAAATTATTGGTAACTCGTAGTAGAGATGGATACTGCTGATTTCAACGTCCGGTTGGCAGGGAGGGTTTAGGCCTCGGTTCGGCTCCACTGTTTTATCAATAAAATAAGAAGGGAACAGCGCCATCGCCAGACTTCCGGAAAGGGGCGGTGCTTGAGATTGGGCAGCTTGGTCCGGCGCCTCAACAAGCGGCCGGCCGTCACGTCCGCAAAATCTGGCGCCCGGATCCTCAGATACTGTTTGGCAGTGCGTACAAATTTTCATAAGAGTCGGCGGTATCTATCGGCTTGCCGATGCTTTGTTTTGTCCTTTGTGTTTGGTGGAACCCACTAGAAGAATTCAGCCAGCGCTTCGTCGACAGAACGCACGCCGACCACGCGCAATCCAAGCAGCTTCTCCAAACCCGAAGTGTTCGACGCCGGCATCACGATCTTCTTAAACCCGAGCGCCTGAGCTTCGCGCGCACGCACTGATGCTTGGGAAGCGCCGCGAACTTCGCCGGTCAAACCGACTTCGCCAAACACTGCCGTATGCGCATCGATTGGTTGATTGCGAAAACTGGAAGCGATTGCGGTGACTAAACCGAGATCAACCGCAGGTTCGTCAACGTCCAAGCCGCCGGCAATGTTGACGAACACGTCGTCGCCGAGAAGCTGCATGCCGGCGCGTTTTTCCAGCATAGCAATCATCAACGCGACGCGATTCTGATCGACGCCCTGCGTCATGCGCCGGCCGGTGCCGTACTTGGAACTGGAAACGAGCGCCTGAATCTCAACGAGGACCGGGCGCGTACCTTCCATGCACGCGGTGACGACCGAACCGGCCGCATCCGCGGGACGCTCAGCCAAGAACATCTGCGAAGGATTCGCGACCGGCGCCAGGCCGGTGTTCGTCATTTCAAACACGCCGACTTCATTCGCCGCGCCGAAACGGTTCTTCGTCGCCCGCACGATGCGGTGGTTGTGATGGCGCTCGCCCTCGAAATACAAGACTGTATCGACGATGTGTTCGAGGGCACGAGGACCGGCAATCGATCCTTCCTTGGTCACGTGGCCAATTAGAAAGATCGGAACGCCGCGAGTCTTTGCGAGCAAGAGCAGTTGTGCGGCAACTTCGCGAATTTGGGAAATCGAACCGGGCGCTGATTCTATTTCCGAAGAGAAGGTTGTTTGGATTGAATCGACGATCACTGCGGACGGTTTTACCCGGTCGATTTCGCGCAGGATATTCTCGAGATTTGTTTCCGGCAAAAGCAGCAAGTTCGGCGCGGCAATTCGCAGACGCTCGCCGCGCAACTTGATCTGGCGTTCCGACTCTTCGCCGGAGACGTAAAGGACGTTGGCGCCACTTGCGCTTAGCTTGTCCGCAACTTGCAGCAGCAAAGTGCTCTTACCGATTCCCGGATCGCCGCCCAGCAGAACAAGCGTTCCCGGCACAATGCCGCCGCCGAGCACTCGATCAAATTCGGTGACGCCGGATGAAACGCGCGTATCGTCCTGTGATTCGATCTCGGCGTAGGAAATCGCTTTCGCTTCGCGCAGCCGAAAGCCCTCACGTCCCGCGCCCTTCTTCGTTTTAACGACGCGCTCTTCGACCAGCGAATTCCACTCGCCGCATTCGGGACATTTGCCCAGCCACTTGCGCGACTCGTAGCCGCAGGATTGGCAGAGGAAGATTGTGTTCGCACCTTTGGTCATCTGAAGGTGTGCTTCACGTATCGAGGGTCATCTGCAAGTTTCTGTTCTTTGAGAAAAGCCCAGGCCGCCGCATTGATCTTCGGAGCCTTATCGTAATACCAGTGATCGTGGCCCTCCATTTCAACCAGCTGCGCATTGAAGCCGTTGCTGTTGAGCATGTCACGCGTGGCCCTGACGTTTGCGAGCGGAACTAGTCGATCAACCGTCCCCACGGCGATGTGGATTGGGATTTTGCGTTTGGCCCACTCGACCAGCGCCTGATCTCTATTGGTGAGCCCCCCGGCGTGGATTGCCGTCGCGGCAAAATATTCTGATTCGTAAAGCGCCATGTAAAGCGCAAAAGACGCCCCCGCCGAATGACCGAAGATGTATAAACGGCGAGCGTCAATCGGGTATTTCGACTGAAGTTCGGTGATCAATTCATAAAAGAAGTCGGGGCCGTCAACTGGAGAAGACCATCCTTGAGAATTGATGGCATCGGGACCGACCAGGATGATTCCTTCCTTTTTCGCGAGGTCTTTCCATTTGTCCACCAGTGAAACCCCGTTTCGGCCGGAACCATGAAGCAACAGCAGCAGCGGCGCGGGACGATCCTTCGTGAGCTTGTCCGGAACAAACAGATAATAGGCGCGAGCCTTGCCGCCCAGTTTGGTTATTTCTTTCTGAACTTCCTGGCCAAATGCAGTCGACCCGGCTAGCAACATGAGGAGGATGAGGATGGATCGCTTCATAAGTTGAACTCCTAAAGCAGGGCCTTTACGTTTTCCGTCGGTCGTCCCAGCACCGCTCGGTCACCTCGCTCGACAATGGGCCTTTGAATCAAATCGGGATGCTTGACCATTAGCGCGATGATCTCATCGTCGCTCAATTCCCTTTTGCCAAGGTTGAGTTCGCGATAAATAGATTCGCTGGTGCGCAAAAGCTCGCGCGCCTTCATTCCCATCTTCCTGAGTAACCCGTGCAATTGGTCTTCGCTCAAGGGATCGATGTAGTAATTGACCTTGGTAAAGTCAAAGCCCTGCTCGACGAGAAACTTGTTCATCTCGCGACACTTCGTACAAGTGGGTTTTTCGTAAACGGTGATTCTGTCTGCCATATTCATTTGGAGTGCGGCTGCTTGACGCCGCTTTTAATAGTCGTCGGCTACGCTGCTGATATGACAAGGCAGCTTCATTCGAGAAAGCGGCGTCAAGCCGCCGCACTCCAAATTCCTACGGGAATATTCCCCTTACCCGCGTCGCTTCGGCCACCCGATCAATCGCCAGAATGTAGGCGCCGGTGCGCATGTCCACGCCATAGTAACGCGCTTTCTCGTGCACTTTGTGAAATGCGTTGGCGATGGTTTCTTCCAGCGTGCGGTTGATGCGGTCTTCACTCCAGAAGAACGAGTATTGATCCTGCACCCATTCATAGTAGCTCACCGTCACCCCACCGGCATTCGCCAGAATATCCGGAATCACAATCACGCCATCGTCTTCCAGGACGCGATCGGCGCCGGGAGTGGTCGGGCCGTTGGCCAGTTCCGCGATGATTTTTGTTTTGACCTTGCCCACGTTGCCCAGCGTGATGCTGTTTTCCAGGGCCGACGGGCAAAGAATATCGCATTCAATTTCGAGCACCTCGTCCGGAGCGATCTCACGGCAACCTCGCAGACCACGCAACGCGCCGGTCTCCTCTTTATGTTGCAGGGTGGTGGTCATATCGAGACCACTTGCCGAGTAAACGCCGCTCTTGGAATCACAAGCGGCGATGACTTTCGCTCCATCCGCGGCGGCCAACCGCGCAATGATCGAACCCGCATTACCAAATCCCTGCACGGCCACGGTCGAATTCTTCAAACTTATTCCTCGGACTTTGCAGGCTTCGCGCAGCGCATACAAAGCCCCGCGCGCGGTCGCTTCATGGCGTCCCTGGGAACCGCCCAGCGACAAAGGCTTGCCGGTAACCACGCCAAGTTCGGTGTGACCGCGAACCATCGAGATCGTGTCCATGATCCAGGCCATGGTCTGCGAGTCGGTGTAAACATCAGGCGCGGGAATGTCTCGATCCGGGCCGATAATCGGCGCAATCTCGAAAGCGTAGCGGCGCGTCAAGCGTTCGAGTTCGCTCATGGAAAGACTCTTCGGATCGCAAACGACGCCGCCCTTCCCGCCACCGTAAGGGATGTTCACCGTCGCGCATTTCCAGGTCATCCACGACGCCAATGCTTTGACTTCATCGAGCGTGACGTTCGGGTGATAACGAATGCCGCCCTTCGCGGGCCCGCGGGCAATGTTGTGCTGCACGCGATAGCCCTCGAAAACTTTTGTCTCGCCTCCGTCCATCTTCACCGGAATGGAAACGATCAGTTGACGCTTCGCGCTGCGCAGCACGTTTCGCATCGAGTCTTCCAGCTCGAGATAGTCCGCCGCGCGGTCGAACTGCTGCTTGGCGATTTCAAAAGGATTTAGCTCTTCGACTGGTTGGGGCGTAGCCATGATTACTACCCTCCTTGAAGATCAGGGGTGCTAAGGCGGCGCTATCCTAATGGAATCAGGCAGGAGTGTCCAAATTAAAAGACTGTGCTTTGTACTTCGTGCTTTGTTCTTTGTACGCCATTCCAGCTTGATCCTTTCAACTCATGACATGCGAACTAAGTACAAAGGACGAAGTACAAAGAACAAAGTACATTCTTTGGGGAACAAACCAGGAGAATTCAGTTTCTAAGTTTGCAGCTTCTTCGACCCGAACACGGCACCGGCAAGACAGGAGGAAGCCAGGATGTTTACCAATCTGATTGAGTCGAGTGCCGACAAGTCGGCATTCAAGCGCCGCAGCTCGTTCTTTCTCGCCACGGTGGCCAGCTACGCATTGTTTCTGTGCGGCGCAGGTGTCGTTGGTGTTCTGACCTTCGATGCGCAAGTCGAAGCGCAAACGACGGACATGCTGGTGGAAATGTGGATCCCGCCAGTGAACCGTGCCCCGGAACCTGAACGGCCTCGCGATTCCCCGCCGGTTCACAGACCGAGACAGGCCAACGCTCCCGTTGACCGAAATATCACTGTGCCTGAAAGAACAATAGGAGTGGCCCCCACGAACGATCCGACGCGTGTGCCTGAAAAAGTTGGCACTGAGGCGTCAAACGTGCCGTCAATAAGGGGACCTTTTTCGATTACTACTCGAAATGTGAATCCGCCATCTGGAATTACTCCGGATACGTCCGCATGCGTAAGCTGCACCGGTGGCACACCAAAAGTTGTCGAGACGGTGATCCCACCTATTCCCCCGACGCCGCCGAAACGCACGGTCACTGTGAGCGAGGGAGTTATTCGGGGGAATGCCATCGAACTGCCCAGGCCGACTTATCCGACTATAGCGAAGCAAGCGCGGATTCAAGGGCCCGTGAACGTTCAGATCGTGATTGATGAAACGGGCAAGGTCATCTCGGCGCAGGCTGTGAAAGGCAGTCCAATGCTAACTCAAGCAGCAGTGGATGCTGCACGTCGGGCGCGCTTCACTCCGACAAAACTGGGTGATCAACCGGTGAAGGTGCAGGGAGTGATTACCTACAATTTCCTGCTGCAGCAATAAGGCGTTGCGGCACTGTGATGAGTTGGGACCGCCTGCAATTGTAGGCGGTTCAACTTTTAAGAGATGCTGTTACAATCTCCACATGCCAAACCAGGACGCTGATAAGAAGGACCGCGAAACGAAACGCGGCGAGCACGACGAGAAATCGAAGGAGCAGCAGAGCACCTCTGAAGAAGATCGCGAAAAGAGAAAGCTTCCTGAACCTCCGGGTAACCTGCGCCGGCGCGCGGAATGGTTCAAGAAGCGCCACTGAGAAGTCAGTACCACCTGCGGTAGCGGGTGGTTGATCCTGGCTCGAAATAATCGGCTGTCTAAAAGACCAACCTGACCTTACTTCAGCTTAATCCGCCAGATACTTCTTCCGTAAGTCGCCGCACTCAACGTCCCGTCCTTTTCGTGATAGACGAGATCAACGATCATCGCATTCGGCAGATTCTTGCTTAAGTTCGTCCACGTGCCTTCCTTTGAATCCAGCATATAGACGCCGGCGTCGTTAGCAACATAGATCTTTTCGGGATCGTCCTGGCGGATGATGGCGGCGTGATGTGGGACATCGGGGAGCTGTCCTTTGTCGATGTCTTCCCAGGTGCGGCCACCGTCACGCGTGCGAAAGACATGTGAGTGACCAAAGTTCGCGACGGTGGCGACCACAGTGTTTTCATCAGTCGGATGACTTTCGAGCCGCGTGATTGTGTGACCGGGAATCGTCGAACTGGAAAGATTGGGGCTCCATTCCGTTCCGCCATTCGCACTGCTAAAGAAGCCGCCGTTTTCCGTGCCGACATAAACATGCCTTGGATTGGCGGGCGCGACCTCGATTGCCGTAATCGAACTACCGTCCAGCTTTGGCGAGACCGCAAGCCACGTTTCGCCATCGTCATCAGAACGCCACACGCGATGCGATCCGGTGAAGACTCGGTTCGGTCGAGCAGGATCGACGGTGATGTAGCACATCCAAATCGCACGCTTTTCACTTTCAGTCGCCGGCGGCGAGACATCCCGGCGGCGCCCGCCCCGATACCTACGAATGTCCAGGTTGTAGCATGAGCAGTAGAGATGACTCGCATCCTGCGGGTCGAACACCAGCCAGCCGCCGTCGCCTTCGTAAATCTGAGTGAACGCTGAGCCGTCGCCCGTCTTTGTGATTAGCGTTCCATTGTCCTGGGCGCCGCCGCCATAGAAACGTCCATCGCTGGGCGCCACATCCAGGTCATAGAACATCGTGATCGCCAAACCTGCGCTGCGATTGCTCCACTTGCGCCCGCCGTCTTCGCTGACGTCCAAGCCGCCGTCGTTCGCATCGTAAATCAGACCCGGCGCCGCCGCCGGCATTAGGACCGCATGATGATCACCGTGGGCGTAATTTGAGTCACCGCGAAACGCGTCCCAGTGAGTCACCCGGCGCCAGCTGTCTCCGCCATCTTTGGTCAGGTGCAGGTCGACGCCGCCGCAGATCACGTAATTGTGATCCGTGGGATGAACAGCGATCGTGTTGTTGTAGGAAATCTGATCCTCATCGTCGAATTGCTTCTTACTGATTTTCGTCCAACTTTCGCCACCGTCGGTGGTCCGAAAGACGCCCAGCATCAGGTCGCTTCTTCCGCTGTTCTCAGTCGCCGCAAACGCGTACATCACTGCGGGCTTTGAGCGGCTAATCGCCAAACTGGTGCGCCCGAACAGTGCGGGATCGGGAAGACCGTTGGTCAATTGATGCCAGTCTTTGCCGCCATTAACTGAACGCCAGATGCCGCTGCGCGATCCTTGTTCCGTGAAAGTCGCAAACACGACACCACGCTTCGCAGGATGAAAAACAATCGAATGGCACCAGTAGTTCTGCGTTGAGATGAACGTTTCGCGCTGCCAGCTCACGCCGCCATCGTATGAAGCGTACATGCCGCCCAGGCTATCTGCCTCAGCACTAACTTCACCGAAACCAACTCCGCCAATCAGGAGATGTTTCGCATCGAAGGGATCGATGGCGATGACCCCGATGGCGCGCGGGATTCCGGTGCGATTTGTGGAAGCAAGTAACTGCCAACTGCGTCCCGAGTCCGTGCTGCGATACAGCCCGACGCCGGGATAACAGTCGGCAGATAGATTGGCTTCGCCGGTGCCGCAGTAAATGATTTCAGGATTGCGCTCGTCGATGGCGAGCGCGCCGATGTTCAGCACATCCTGATCGTTCCAACATGATTTCCAAATGCGGCCGCCGTCGGGACTGTGCCAGACGCCGCCTGCGGCCGCGCCCAGCCAAAGACGTTCCGGATATTTTGGATGACAGACAATGCTCGTAACTCTGCCGCCAATGTTGTAAGGACCGACGCATTCCCATTTGACATCGACATCCTCTGCCGGGGTCAGACGCTTTTTCGCACGCGCACGTTCGCGCACCAGCCGGTTAATAGGCGCTTCGCGGACGGGCCACGACGAACGCGGCTGAAACCATTTACTGCGCGCCTTGTGACTTGTCAGACGAATCTTCGGGGCCTTGCGTTTCGCCGAAGACTCTTTCGCAATTTCATTTTGCGGCGGCGATGCCTTCTTCGTAGCACCGGCCTTCCTGGGTGGTTTCTTTGGCATGTGTTTGATTGATGCTTGTTGTTTGCGGGACGGGCCGGATGCGAAGGAACAACCAGCGCAGGCGCTTGAGACGGCCGGATAAAACTGGCCGAGACGCGCCGATCTAAATATCTCAAGGCCAGAAGGCTGTCAATGTTTTCAGCTTGATAGGCATGCGCGGCCCCCGCCGCTCAATTATTTCAACTGATCGAAGGTGCACTGCCGGGGATCCTTGTCGGGCCGCCAGCGAAGAAACCTGGTGCCGTGGCGAAAGCGGCCACCGGTGAAATGATCGTACTGGACTTCGACGACGAGCTTGGGAGCCAGCGGTTGCCACTCAGCCGATCGTTCGGTAGCCCAACGACTCGGGCCCCCAGGAGCGTTGCCGGTGAAGCCGGGCGGCTTAACCAGCTTTTCGAGTTTCTTCGTGAGCGCCGGTTTTTCAGCCGCTTTGAAACTCGAGCTGAACCCGCAGTGATGCAGCAAACCATCTTTGTCGTACAAGCCGAGCAGCAGCGAGCCCATTACCTTGCCTTTTTCCGCATAACGAAATCCGCCGACTACGCAGTCGGCTGTGCGCAGGCGCTTGACCTTGACCATGCCATGACGGTTACCGCTCTGGTATGGCATGTCCGCTCGTTTCGCTATGACGCCATCGAGATCGACGCCCGCACCGCGCAGCCAATCCTTCGCGATCTTTAAGTCCGACGTGCACGGCGACAGTTCAATCGATTTGTGCTTCGCAAAATGCTTCTTCGCGAACGCGTCGAGCTTCTTTCTCCGTTCCTTCAATGGCAGATCGACAAGCGATTTGCCACGGTCGTCAACCAGGAGATCGAAGACGATCAACTTGGACGGAGTCTCCTCGGCCAGCTTCTTGATGCGACTGGCGGCCGGATGAATACGCATCAATAAATCGTCGAAAGAAAATTTGCCCTTCACCGGCACGACAATCTCGCCGTCGATGACAAATTGCTTTGCCTTCAGTTTTCCGAGCGCCTCAACCAGTTCGGGAAAATAGCGACCAAGCGGCTGCCCGGCCTTCGATTGCAGATCGACTGTCGCACCGTCGCGAAACGCAACGCAGCGAAAACCGTCCCACTTCGGCTCGTATTGCCACGCGTCGCCGGCGGGAAGCTGCTCGACAGACTTTGCTTCCATCGGCAGGTAAGGTTGTTTGAGAGGTAGCGTCATAAGGATCGTTCTATCCGACGTGTAGCGTCGATTTGAGTTTAGCCCGGCGTTTTAACGCCGGGATCGCGGCAACCGTCTTTTTCTAGTCGCGTTAGCGACGTCTGACATCAACCGTCGCTACGCCACGAAATCTGCCCATCGCCCTCGCTCACGGTCGGGCTTCTGACGCTTGCTTCAATCCAAACCATTGAAAAGCCTTCGCCGGATTCCCGTTCATCGTGCGCACATCGATGTTGTCCAGCGCAACCGTGCGGAAGTCGCGCGTCAGTTGCTCGAACCAACATGGATCGTGGTGACGAACTGTCACGCCTTCAGGCAAATCAAATACTCCGTAAGTGCCGTACTTCGCTTCATCACGGTCATATCGCTCGCGATTTCGCTCGTCGGTTTGCAGCCAGAGGTCGCTGATGTAAAGCAAGCCGCCAGGTTTTAGCACGCGTTCAATCTCGCAAATGACGGCCACCTGGCCTTCGTCACTGGGCACGCAAGTGAGAACGCTGAAAAGAAGCGTCGCATCAACGGATCGATCGGGAAGCGCCAGAGACGGCGGGTTTGTGATCTCTTGAAAAACGATGCCCGGATAACGAGCCCGTGCCGCCGCCACCATCGCGGGCGCCGGATCAAAGCCGATTAGATCTTGATAGCCGTGTTCGAACAGAAACCCCAGGGCGCGACCGTATCCACAACCAAAATCCAGAATGCGACTCTCCGAGGTTAAGTATTGACTGAGCCGGTCGATGTTCACCGGGTGCGCGAAAGGCTTAGCGGGACCGACATCATTCCAGTAATCGATTTGCTGATCCAGGTTCGTCATGATGCAGCGCAGTGGCACCGACTTTAGTCTGAGTTTTCTCGATGGATTCACAGACTAAAGTCTGTGCCACTAATTCACTTCAGGAACGCCTTCAGATCAAAACGCTTTCGTTTATCTAACAAAGGCTTCCAGAGATCGCCGAGCTTATCAAATCTCTTCCGCACGTTGCCGAGATGAAAATCCTCGATGCGAACTCCCTTTTCGATCTCTTTCCACGTCACCGGCGTCGAGACAGCTGCTTTCGGCGTCGGCCGCACTGAATAGATCGAAGCCAAGGTCCGCCCCCAGGCGTTCTGATTGTAATCGACCAGCACGCGCCCTCTGGGACGCTTAGCGACTTTGTAAATCGCCGTGATCAATTCCGGATTCGCTGACGCCAAGTGGTGACCAATTTCTTTCGCGAGTGTCCAAACCTGCTTCTGCGTGGGACCCCGCACAATCGGCACGTAGATGTGAATACCCTTTGAGCCGGTCGTCTTCGCATATGACGGCATCTTTAGACCGTCCAGCGCTTCCCGGACAACCAGCGCCGTCTCTAAGACATTTTCCCAAGTCGCGCCCGGCACGGGATCGAGATCGAAGTGCATGTAGTCAGGCCGATCGACGTCGTCACAGCGCGCGTACCATTGGTTCAAATCGATGCAACCGAGATTGATTACCCAAAGCAGCGCCGGCAAATCCTGAATGATTGGAAAGTCGATGATGTTTCCTGAGCCGTGCTCGATCGAGCACAGCTCAATCCATTCGGGCCGCGGCGACGGCGCGCGTTTCATGAAAAAGAATTCGCCGGCCGCGCCGTTTGGATAACGCTTCATCACCATCGCGCGGTCCTGGAGATGAGGCAGGAGCACATGCGACACGTCTGCATAGTATTGAAGCAGATCGCGCTTTGTGATCTTCAGCTCCGGCCAAAAAGGCTTCTTGAGATTTGTGAGCCTGACGGTGCGGCCTGACAGCGTGACTTCAAAGTGTTCGGCGTTCTTCGGGATCTCCACGCGCTTTTGCGTCGCGCGCGCGCGCGGAGCCGCCGTGTGTTTGGCTGGATGATAATCGCGAGTAGCTTTGGTCGCCATCAGTCCAAAGATTTACACAGATTTGCACAGATAAGAAACGGCCACCTTCAAGTAGTGTCCTAATTTCAATTTTCTCTGCGCAGTCACTGCGACCTCAGCGTCTCTGCGGTGAAAAGTCTTCAAGAATACTCACCGCCGAGGCGCAGAGGACGCAGAGGGGGCGCAGAGATTTCAAAAATTCGCTACCCAGCCTTCGTCTCCTTTTTCTAATCTGTGTTCATCCGTGTAATCTGTGGATTCGAACCTTCTTTCAGAGCTTAACGCCTTGTTTCATTCATGGTACACTGGCCGCCCCATGAAAGCGCTTGAGTCATTTCACCCAGCGGTTCGCGACTGGTTCCTGAAGCAGTTCCCTGCGCCGACTGAGCCGCAGGCGGAAGCCTGGCCGGCCATCAAGTCCGGAAAACACACGCTAATCGCGGCGCCCACCGGATCGGGGAAAACTCTCGCGGCGTTCCTTTCGGCGATCGATGACCTGGTTTGGAAAGCCGTCGCAGGAACGCTGACTGATGAAACCCAGGTTGTTTACGTCTCGCCGCTCAAAGCGCTCAGCAACGACATCAAGATTAATTTACAGGAGCCGCTGAACGGAATTCAGCAGAACCTGGAAGCCGCGGGCGTCACTGGCGTGGAAATTCGCACGTTCGTGCGCACCGGCGACACGCCGGCGAAAGATCGCACGGCCATGACGAAGAAGCCGCCCCACATCATCGTCACGACGCCGGAATCGCTTTACATTCTGCTGACGAGCGACGGCGGTCGCCGCATGTTGAGTACCGTGCGCACGCTGATCGTCGATGAGATTCATGCGATGGTGGACGACAAGCGCGGGTCGCACTTGTCGCTGTCGATTGAAAGGCTCGAGGCCCTGGTCACGGACCGGTACGCAGGCCTCCGGCCCGCTGAGGATCAGGAAGCAGCCGGGACGGCTGCGTACCAGGAAGCAGGCGGGACGCCTGCGCACCCAGACCTTGTTCGCATCGGCCTGTCCGCGACCCAAAAACCAATCGAAGAAGTCGCTCGCTTTCTGGTCGGCGCCCGAAACATCGAAGCAGATGGCGCGCCGCGGTGCACCATCATCGACTCTGGCCACGTGCGCAGGCTTGATCTGGCGATCGAAGTTCCGAATTCGCCGCTCGAATCGTTGATGTCCAACGAGGTCTGGGAAGAAATCTACGATCGCATCGCCCAACTGATTCGGCAGCACAAGACGACGCTGGTGTTTGTGAATACGCGCCGCATGGCTGAACGCGTCGCGCGGCATTTGGGCGAGCGGCTGGGCGACGAAAACGTCACTTCTCATCACGGCAGCCTGGCGCGGGAGATTCGTCTGGCTGCCGAACAGCGTTTGAAGTCAGGCGAACTAAGCGCGTTGGTGGCGACGGCTTCGCTCGAACTGGGCATAGACATCGGCGCAGTCGATCTGGTGATTCAGATTGGTTCGACGCGCGCCATCTCGACCTTGCTGCAACGCATCGGCCGTTCGAATCACACGGTCAGCGGCTTTCCGAAAGGGCGCGTCTTTCCGTTGTCGCGGGATGAACTCGTTGAGTGCGCGGCGCTGATTGACTCAGTCCGGCGCGGTGAACTCGATCATTTGGAAATTCCGGAACAGCCGCTCGATATCCTCGCGCAGCAAATCGTGGCGACGGTCGCGCCCGAAGAATGGACCGAAGACGCTCTATTCGAGATGGTCACGCGCGCTTATCCTTTCCGCAATCTCAAGCGCGAGAAATTCGACGAAATCATCCGCATGCTTTCGGAAGGATTCACCACGCGACGCGGCCGCCGGGGCACGTATCTCCATCATGACGCCGTTAATCAGCGCATTCGCGGCCGGCGCGGCGCGCGACTTTCCGCCATCACCAACGGCGGGGCAATTCCCGATACGTCCGACTATCGCGTCATCCTTGAACCGTCCGAGACATTCGTCGGCACGCTGAACGAGGACTTTGCGATTGAGAGTCTTGCCGGCGACATTTTTCAACTCGGCAACAACTCGTACGAAATCAAACGCGTCGGCGCCGGTGAAGTGCGCGTGCTCGATGCACACGGGCAGCCGCCATCAATTCCTTTCTGGCTGGGTGAAGCGCCCGGTAGATCGGAAGAATTGTCGGTGTCAGTTTCGCGACTGCGGGGAGAAATCGCCGGGCGATTGGAGCAGAACGAAGATGCGGACGAGGACGTCCTGACTCCCCTCCCCGCAAGCGGGGAGGGGTTAGGGGGTGGGGTGGCAGTGCCCGGCGACCCGGATAGGGGAATAGAAACGCGCGTAATCTATGGTTCCGCACTCCAGTACCTTGTTAATGAGCTCGGTCTTTCACAAAGCGCGGCGGAACAAATTGTTGAGTATCTCGCGCTGACGAAAATTGCCTTGGGCACCATGCCGACTCAGGAGCAAATCGTCGCTGAGAGGTTTTTTGACGAGAATGGCAGCACCCACGTCGTCATTCATGCGCCGTTCGGCAGCCGGCTGAATCGTGCGTGGGGGCTCGCGCTCCGCAAACGATTCTGTCGCAGCTTCAATTTTGAGCTGCAAGCGGCGGCGACTGAAGATTCGATTGTACTCTCGCTTGGACCGACTCACAGTTTTCCGCTCGAAACGATTTTCAAGTTCCTGAACTCTAAAGGCGTGTGCGACGTGCTGACGCAGGCGCTGCTGGATGCGCCGATGTTCAATATTCGTTGGCGCTGGAACGCGACCCGCGCCCTCGCAATTCCGCGCTGGCGCAGTGGCGGCAAAGTCGCGCCGCAACTTCAACGCATGGCCGCCGAGGATTTGCTGGCGCTTGTCTTTCCCGATCAGCTGGCGTGCGCGGAAAACCTGACTGGACCGATTGAAATTCCGGCGCATCCCCTGGTTGAGCAAACTGTGCGCGACTGTTTGGAAGAGGCGATGGACATTCGCGGGCTTGAGCGTCTGCTGCAATCGATCGAGCGGGGCGAGAGGACACTTATCGCGCGGGAAATGAACGAGCCATCGCCGCTTGCTCAGGAAATCTTGACGGCGAAGCCGTATGCATTTCTCGACGATGCGCCGGCGGAAGAGCGGCGCACCCTAGCGGTCATGAATCGGAGGTTTCTCGATGCTGAGACCGCAGCCGATTTGGGCCGGCTGGATCAGGCGGCAATCGACCGCGTACGCGAAGAAGCATGGCCGTATGCTGAGAATGCGGACGAGTTGCACGATGCCCTGATGCAGCTCGGGTTCATGACGGTCGAAGAAGGCCGGAAGAGTGGTTGGGAAGAGTTGTTTGATGAGCTGGTGCGTGATCGCCGGGCGACTGTGCTGCAGCCTTCCGCCTGCGAAACACCGGGAGGATCGCAGACTGAATTCTGTGCCGCTCACCTCTGGGTTGCCGCAGAACGTTTGCATCAATTGCGCGCGGTTTATCCGGACGCGACTCTAAATCCCCAAATCCAGCCACCGGCGAGTTACGCAAACGAGACCTGGACGCCTTTGGAAGCGCTCGTTGAAGTTCTGCGGGGGCGACTTGATGGACTCGGTCCGGTCACTGTTTCTCAGCTCGCTGATTCGTTTTCGCTGCCACCAAACCAAATTGAACAGGCTTTGGCGAAGCTTGAGGGCGAAGGATTTGCGATGCAGGGACAGTTTACGCCTTCGAACGGTACGCAGGCGTCCGCGCCTGCTCAGGAAGGGCGCGAGGACGCGCGCGTACCAACAGAGTGGTGTTCGCGTCGTCTGCTCGCCCGAATTCACAGCTACACGCTGAACCGCTTGCGCAAAGAGATTGAACCGGTTTCGGCAGCCGACTTTATGCGGTTCCTTTTCGTCTGGCAAAAGGTCACGCCTCAGCACAAGGTCGAAGGCCCGCAGAGTGTGGCTGCGATCCTCGATCAACTGGAAGGTTTCGATGCTGCGGCTGGTTCCTGGGAATCTGAAATCCTGCCGTCGCGAATTACCGATTACGACCCGGCGTGGCTCGACGCTTTGTGTCTGTCGGGCCGGCTGACGTGGTTGCGTCTGTCGCCGCCAAAGATTTCTCCTGAGAAGACGACCAGTTCGTCGCCGGTGCGCAGCACTCCCGTTGTACTACTCAATCGAAAGAACGTACCGACCTGGAGCAAAGCGTTTCCCGCTCGTGAGAACGGAACGAATCTCAGCACAAATACACAGACGGTTTACGATTACTTGAAAGAGCACGGCGCGTCATTTTTCGTCGATATCGTTTCCGGCACGAATCTTCTGCCGAGCATGGTTGAAGAAGCTTTGGGTGAGCTCGTCTTTCGTGGGTTACTCACCGCCGACAGCTTTACGGGTTTGCGCGCGCTGCTGACACCCTTGAGCAAGACTACCAGTCGAGCGATTGAGAGCCGGCGTCGCCGCCGCAAGCCTGTCTACAGCATGGACGAAGCGGGCAGATGGGTGATCGTTCGCGCCGGTACACCGGCAGTCGGTACGCAGGCCTCGGGCCCGCAAAAAGGCGGCGATCAGCACGCCAGAGGCGGGCGTACTGAGGCGGATCGTGAATCACTCGAAGCCGTCGCAATGAAACTGCTGCAACGATACGGCGTCGTATTTCGAAAGCTGCTCGATCGCGAATCAATTAACATTCCGTGGCGAGACCTGCTGCGCGTGTTTCGGCGTTTGGAAGCACGCGGCGAGATGCGCGGGGGTCGATTCGTCGGCGGGTTTTCAGGTGAGCAATTCGCCTCGCCGGACGCGGTGCATCTGCTCCGCTCGATTCGCCGGACCGAAGCCGACGGATCCATGGTCGCGATCAGTGCCGCCGATCCTCTAAACCTGCTGGGCATTCTCCTCCCCGGACCGAGGTTGCCGCAGGCGGCATCGAATCGTCTGTTGTATCGCGACGGCGTTCCCATCGCCGTACTCGAGGCCAAAGAACTTCGTTTTCTAATCGAGATGGATGCAGCCGATCAATGGCAGGCCCGCAACGCGCTCTTGCGGCGACGCATGCCGCCGAAAGTGCGCGCTTACCTGAATCAAAGTGGAGGCACGGCTTCTCCCGCGACAGTTTCCCGCCTCACGCATTGAATCCGACTTGGCTTTGCCTCAAAGTCAGAGAGTTCAAGTCTCTTATTCACACCGGGCTTCAGCCTGTTGATCTTTGGCCGGGAGAGATCCATGAAACCGTTTTAACGGTTTTTCCATCGAACCGAGATCTTGATTATTGTCCAGCGTCTTCGCCGGGAGAAACCGTTGAAACGGTTCCTTTGCCTTAGCGGCTGTGGATCACCGGGCTGAAGCCGGTGTGAATGACAGGCAAAACCTGCAGACCGTAAACTTTCAGATCTTTACGGCAAAGCCTATCTAACCTCTGACCTCGCCTCTGACCTCGAGCCGCTGCCTAACGGCATCAGGATTGCACTCCAATTGGATTAATCGCGTTTTCAGGAGGCGCAGTGGATCATTCGCGAACACTTTCGCCAATCGTGTTCGCCAAGGCTACATGCGCGATAAATTTTCATAAGGAGAGTGCAAGATGGCTTCAGACAAAACAAGCAAACGAGAACTAATCGACACCGGAACAGACAAGCGTTTCGTCAGACGGGACGATAAAGGTCGTTTCGACGATGTCGTGGATGTCGGCAAATCGCTGACTCAGGACCGTCGTCAACAAGCGGAAACGGAAGTCGAACCTGGCCAGGGCGATCGCGGCGATCAAAAACGACGCTCTGAGTAAGTCGGCGTGTAATAACCTGAATTAGAAGAAGGAGTGTTTATGAATAAGAAAATTGCTTTGGTTGGCGGTCTTGGATTGGGCGCCGCATTAATGTACCTGTTCGATCCCGATCGCGGCCGGGGACGCCGGGACTCGATTAAGGAGAAGGCCGAAGGCGCAGCTAACAAAGCCGGCGAATACGCCGAAAAAATGTCCCGTGACATACGCGATCGCGCCTCCGAGGTCGTCGCAGAAGCTAAGTCGATATTCAAGGGTGCTGACAATAAGTCAGACCTTAACGCTGTTGAGGATGACTTCGCGTCGTTGCACAGCACGCCCGCGCCATTCGGTTCGGAGCCCTCGACACCCGGTAATCTTTATCCGAGTGTTGGCGAGCCTCACGTACCGTAATTTCAATACTAGTCTGCAGGAGCGGGTGGGGTTAGCGGCACCGCCGCTGACTCTACCGGTTCCGCTTTTTCTATCGCCAGATAGATTGGACCGGCGCCGAACAACTCGACCATCCACGATCCGAATCCGCGCTTGTTCCAGATCCTGTAGTGCGCTTGCTCGCCGGGCTGGATTTCAAACTCGATATTCCTGCTGTGAAATGTGTTGTCTGCGCGAACCGTATGATTGCCTGGTTCGACATCGATGACCAAAGCTTTCCCACTCTTGAGCACAGTCAACTCTTTACCATCGAGCGCGAGCTTGATTCCCCGCGCCAGATGATTGCCTTCGTCATTGTGCGTAATCCGCAGTTGGCCCTTATGAGTCGTCGCTTCCGCAGTCATACGCTAATGTTAGACCTGGTTACGAACAAAGTCTCTGAGCTATTGTCAACAAGGCTTTTCTGCGGACTCTATGGAAGCTTTAGGCTGCGAGACATGCCGGACCATTCCCGACTTTGCCGCGGCGAACCTGCGTGAAGGCGAGGTATTGCCCCGCGGCGTCGCAGGCCTGGTGGATGCCTATCCCACCCCGGAGGGATTCTGGGACACGAGTAAGGAATACGAGATTACTAAGAAGTGTCCGCAGTGCGGCCAACTCTTCACGTATCATTACTCTTACGAGTTTTCGGTAGGTTACGTGGAAGAAAATGTGTGGATTGAACGCCACCAGAAGTCGAGCTAGTGCGGAACAAATCGCCGCGGTCCCGAGCAGTTAGTTCACAGCTGAACTGCCTGCGACTCGCGGCGTGTTAGTGATGCCGGACATCTGTTTGGCCGCGCTGCGCCGGCGCAGGAAGTTCATCCCGTCTTCCTTCGAAATCAATCCCTTGTTAATCAGGTCGTGGGTGGCCGTTTCAAATGTGGCCATGCCGAGACCACGACTGGTCTGCATCACGGTCGCGATTTGATGGGTCTTGCCTTCGCGAATCAGGTTCGCGACGGCCGGGACATTGACCATCACTTCCATCACCGGAACTCGACTTTGTTCGCCTGAGCGCGGCAATAACGATTGAGCTACCACTCCGCGTAAACTCTCGGCCAACATCACACGAATCTGTGACTGCTGCGTCTCGGGAAAGACGTCGATGACCCGATCGATCGTCTTGACCGCGCTGTTGGTGTGCAAGGTCGCAAACACCAGGTGGCCGGTTTCGGCAGCGGTAATGGCGAGTGAAATTGTCTCGAGGTCGCGCATCTCGCCGACGAGAATGATGTCCGGATCCTCGCGCAGCGCCGCGCGCAGTGCCGCTGCAAAGGATTTCGTGTGGCTGGCGACTTCGCGCTGACTGATCAGGCACTGGTGGTTCTCGTGGACAAATTCGATCGGGTCTTCGATCGTGATGATATGCGACTGCTGCCGCATGTTTATTTCGTGGATAAACGCAGACAGAGTCGTGCTCTTGCCTGAACCCGTCGGCCCGGTCACTAAAATCAAGCCCTCGGATACGTTAATCAGATCAGACAATTGGTCCGCCAGGTTCAATTCGGAGATTGTTTTAACTTGTTCAGGAATCAGCCGGAAACAAGCTGAGATCCCGTGACGCTGCATAAAGACGTTGACGCGAAAACGTCCCACGCCCTGGAGTGGATAGCTAAAGTCCAGATCCATCCGTTCATTGAAGAGCTCCTGCTGGCTGTCGCTAAGAACTTCGAAGATCAAACTCTTACACGTGTCAGCCGACACACTCTTGTAGTTTTGCTTGACCATTTCCCCGTTGATGCGCATGAACGGCGCAGAGCCACTGGTGAGGTGCAAGTCGGAAGCTCTCTGTGAGCGCATGAGTTTGAGGAGGTCGTCGATTCTGGCCATGTTTTTTCTCGCTAAGGGCAAAGCCGGCGTGCAACCAGCGTGAAGGGAAGGGTTTGAAGGAATAAGGTGGGAGATCCTGTTCAGTTTAGTATTCGTGAATCCGTCAGTTTAATGTTCGTGAATGCCGAGCACGCGCGGACCGGTCGTGTTCATGGCTTGTCGCAGGGCGGTCGAGTCGTACTTCATTGTAGAAGTACCACCACCGTTGGTGTCGAAGAATGGTGGGAGGAAACCGCCGGTTGCGTTGAATCGAGCCACCGCCATGGCTCCGTAAACATCCCCGTTGCCGCCGCCATCTCGCTCAACACGTCCCTCTCCAAGGACCAGAATCAGCCCATTGAAATTGGGGTTGCCGGCCATCGTCAGAGTACCGGTGACAATCAGCAGTCCGGATCCGCCATCCAGGTCGCAATCCCCATCGACGAAGGTAAAGCCCTCGGCATTCCCGTCGAATGAGGTGAAATAACGACCCTGAACGATCGCGTCGGCTTTTTGCTCTGCGACAAACAAGCGGGCGTCGTTGACGTTTTGCAACCACACGGGCAGCGATGAAATATCGATTTTAGCGGCCTTTGGAAGTTCTACAGTCTCTTTCCCGTCGGAAGCCTCTTCGATCGCCAAGTCACCATCGCAGGTCGAGCCGAACGCCGGAAGAATTGTGGTGCTAGTGTTGTCGTGCCCCGAATAATCCTTGGCATTACTGTCGCCGATGTCAAAAGTCATTGCCGCGCAATCGTCAGCGCCGCGCATCATCAGCATAGCGGGAGCGTTGTAGTCAAAAGTCGTGCGGCGAATGATGGCTTCCATCCGTTTCTCCGCTCCCTTCGGCCCAAAGCCTCGGACACGAATCAGGAGTCGCGATGGTTCAACGCCATTAGCCGTCCCATCCGGATCAAGTATTTGAACCGAATACGCCAGGCCGTTCAGCGGCGAGTAATTTGCGGTCAGCGGCACACGATTATCACCATTGGCCCCCACATAACTGTAGTTCAGCCATCCGGACAAGCGCGCCGTGGTGCTGTTGTCGCCCGGCAGATTGGAGCTCGCCGCCGTTTTGGCGCGAAGAAAAGTGATTTGGCTGCCGGCGGGCATGCCAGGCTGTGGATTCACGTTGCCCCGCAAAATGTTGAGGGTGTCCTGAATGCCGGCCTCGGCGCTGTAATACGCCTGCCTCTCAGCGGTAGCATCGATCGCGGTTCGGTTCGACAAGCTGGTGACCAGCACCAGTGCCCCACCCGTCGCCAGCATCAGCGTTGACATCATCAACACAGTTATCAGCGCGGCGCCTCGTTGGCTTTTGTCTCGACCGTTGCTTTGGACGTTCTGAATGTTCATCGCAGTCTCCAACTAGTAAGTTGTCAGGTTCGCATTGCGCAGTGTGACGTCGCTGGTTAACAGAAGGTTATGCGCCGGTTGATATCCGGGGCTGCCCGGCGCGCCCGTTTCTGATTGCTGCACACAAACAGCGATTACCACGTATCGCGCGGCTGCGGGCGCCACCTCAGCGGCTGAGGCGTTCTCGATGTCACAGCAGCGCGCGGCCCGACTCGTGCCGCAATTCGGTGTGGTGTAAGTAACCCTTTGCGCGAAGTAGTGCACTCTCATCCGGTCGAGACGATTTGCCACCACTGTCGATTCGGGGCCGTCCTGGGCATACGGATCGTAGCGGGCCAGCAAGGTGGTAGTTCCCGCCGGGTGAATGAAGTACTTAACGTCTTCGCCGGAATCCCAGCCCGGCTCGCCTATTCCATTTCTGGCTGCGGCGGGAGCGTCCGTGTCGTATCTGTTCAGGTTGGCGCGCACGCGAATCATGCTGTTGCCGTTTCCATCTACCACCGAATCCTCCGGCACAATGCCGTTGTCGTTGATATTGAAACCGGCCTGTGCAATTTCACGCGACATAATATTGATGGCCCGCTCGGCATCGGCCAATGCGTCGACATTCTCGTTTGAGCGTGTGCGCATATTCAGCGATTGCGCGAGCAATGTGGTCGCCACGGTCAGCACCAACAACGTGATGGTCATCGCGATGATCAATTCGAACAATGAGAAGCCGTCTTCCGATTTTTTTGTTCTCAATCTTTTGCTCATGGAATTAACCTCTCCTCAAAGTGCACGATTAGGACCAACCACCGGGGACGTCCGCTGAGAAATAATTCTCACCGATCCAAACACCGACGTAGTATTGCGCGCCACACTTTCACTGTCGCTCCAGGGAGTGACGCGGACCTCGATCGTCTTTGTCCGCGCCGTCCCCGCCTGGACGTTCAAATCGGTGATCGTAGTCACCACCTGGTAACTTCGGCCTCCGCGCGTAAGCGTGCTGGTAAGCCCGTTGACACCTGTGGCATTCAGCGCAGCGTCATTGAAGGCAGCGTTTTTATATTGTTCCATCGTCTGTTGTGCCACCGCCATCGAGAGCTCGCGATCCCGGGCGCTGCTGTTGTTTCGCGCGGCATAGAAGAAGCACGCGGCTACTCCTAAACCGGCGATGGCCAACACCACCAACGCGATGGACGTTTCGAGCAACGTAAAGCCCGCTTCGTTGCTTCCAGCTGTGCGCTGCGTCTTGCGTTTCGGAAATGAAAATTTGCGATTCACAATTATCTCCCAGGTTACGGAACCGTTATTTCAACGGTCTTGGATGTGCAGCCGGTCGCTGAGAATGTGACTGAACCGGACTGCTTCTTGACCGTAATCGTGAATGATCCGGCAGCGGTGCCACTGACGCTTCGCGAAGAAGGACTGACCTGAATCTGACCGCTGTTACTCGAATTCGCATTGATCGTGCCGGTGCCGGTTACGTTGGTGCGGTTCACGCTAACCGAGGCCGAACCGTCCTGGACGATCGTGATTGCGTCCGGAGCGTTAATTACACAAGTCCCAGGCGTCGGCGATGCGGCCGGTGACGGCGATACGCCCGGTGACGGCGACGTAGTTGGCGTCGGGCTCACTGTCGGCGTCGCCGTGGGCGTCGCAGTTGGCGTTGGCGTCGGGGTCGGACTCACTCCCGCTGTTGGTGACGGACTTGCGCCTGGCGAAGGCGACGGCGATGGCGAGCCGTACCCGGAGCCGGGCGTCGCACCGGGCTCAGGCAGCACACTGCCGCCCGTGCCCGTTATCGCGGGGGCCGGAACTGAAGCGTCAAAGAATTGCTCTGTATCAAAGGTAACGTCGCCTGATCCGGTGACATGTATGTTTACCTGGTTCCTGCCGTTGTCAAATCCGAACGACTCTTCCTGCGGGATGCGGCCGCGCCAGTCGAACGCGATGGTTTTTATCGTAGTAAAGGTGACCCCCTGCTCGAGATCGAAATTCCGGGTGCTGACCGCCCCGAAGCCGTCCCAATCCAGGGTGATGGCGTAGGTGTTGTTGTCGAGAACGGCAACCGTCGCTGCGTTGGCGGGCGCAGCATGCCGGCGGACGGAGTCTGCACGCGATTTTTCTACATAGGCTGCGAACTGTCGCGCCGAGTTTACAAGACGAACGTGATCGCGGGCACGCGTGATGCCAACTACCGCGAAACCCGTGATGATCATCACCAGGGCAACCGTGATTACCAGTTGTAGTATGCTGAATCCGCTTGCGTTGATGCGTGCCGTTCTTTTCATAATCTTGGTCGGCGCCTTTCCGTCATTTCAAGTGCCCTCTGCAGAGGGACGGGCGCTGTTACTTGGCAATGACCATGCCAGCTAACTTCACGCGGGTTTTGCTGAGGATTTCTGCGAGTGTGCCGCAGGATGGCAATTCAGGCGTAACTTCGGGTGACAGTGAGTGGAAGTTCGCTTCCCAACCAATGTCGCAAAGTCCAAAGTCCAAAGTCTAAGGAAAGCCCTCCCTCTGCCCTAACCTCAAACGTCGCCGCGTTTTTAGTCCGGGCTCACACGGGAGGGCAATCGACCTTGGACATGTGACGTTGGACATTGGACTTGTCCGGGCGTTGGACTTTGGAGTAACCCGCATGTTAGTTTCCGAATTTACCGGATCGTTTATTGAAAATACTTCCCTCTGCAAGTGAGGTTTTGCGCACAAGTGTCAGCACCCGCAGTTGATTTGAAACGAACACCGCTAAATGAAGCGCATCGCCGCCTGGGCGGACGCATGGTTGAGTTCGGTGGCTGGGACATGCCGGTTCAGTATCCCGCCGGCACCGTTAACGAACACGTGCGCACGCGCACACGTGCGGGGCTGTTCGACGTTTCGCACATGGGCGAGGTCGATGTCCGTGGGCGCGATGCGATTGCCTTCGTTAATCGACTGACGTCGAACGATGTTTCGAAGTTAGTAGATGGTCAGGCGCAGTACACAGCGTTAACGACACCGCAGGGCACGGTGATTGACGATTTGCTGGTCTACCGCATGGCCGAAGATCACCTGCTGCTGGTGGTGAACGCGGGGACAACCGACAAAGATTGGGAATGGATCAAATCGCACCACGCCGGAGAAAACATCGAGTTACGCAACGCGAGCGCTGAGTATTGCCAACTGGCGCTGCAAGGTCCCGAAGCAATTTCAATTCTCCAACAGCTAACCGAAACCAACCTGGAAGAGATTAAGTATTACCACTTCACCCTGGGCAAGGTTGATGGAATTGACGCGATCATTTCGCGCACCGGTTACACAGGTGAAGACGGTTTCGAGGTTTACGCCGCCCCGGAAAAGGCTGAACAACTCTGGAACAAGATTCTCGACGCGGGAAACTATGGAACCGATGAGGGCGTGATGCCGTGTGGCCTCGCCGCGCGAAACACTTTGCGGCTGGAGGCGGGCATGGCCCTGTATGGCCACGAGATCGACGAGAACACCACGCTGCTCGAAGCAAACCTCGGCTGGATTACGAAACTAAACAAAGGCGACTTCATTGGCCGCGAGGCGCTTGCGAAACAAAAAGAGGAAGGCATCAAACGGAAGTTGATCGGTTTTGAAGTCACCGATCGCGGCATCGCGCGTGATGGACAGGACATTCTGGTAAACGGCGAACGTGTCGGCCGCGCTACTTCGGGAAGCCCGGCGCCTTTCCTGAAGAAGAACATCGGCATGGGTTACGTGCCCAGGGAACTTTCGGCGGTTGGCACTGCGATCGAAATCGATGTGCGCGGACGGATGGTCGGTGCGCAAATTGTGCCGCTGCCTTTTTACAAGCGAGCTAAGTAGTAGTAATTTTGCTGACTTCTGATTTTTGATTTTTGACTTCTGATTCGAGGAGAGTCAATGGCTAACGTTCCCGATAATCTTCACTACAGCAAGGACCACGAATGGGTCCGCGTCGAAGGCGACACGGCGGTGGTCGGAATCACTGATCACGCTCAGGAACAACTGGGCGACGTGGTTTACGTCGAACTACCGAAGACGGGCGAAACGTTTCCGGCGCACGAATCATTCGGCTCAGTCGAATCGGTCAAAGCCGTGTCGGAAATTTTCACGCCCATCTCGGGCACCATCACTGAAGTGAACGATTCACTCAACGACGAGCCCGAAAAAGTGAACAAGGATCCGTACGGCGAAGGCTGGATGATCAAAATAAAGATGAACGCCGCCGGCGAAGTGGACAGCCTTTTGACCGCCGCCGAATACGAAGATTTCACGAAAGCCGAAGAGTAAAGCGTTGCGCTACATTCCCAACTCGCCCGACGAACGCGCCGAGATGTTGCGCCAAATCGGTGTCGCTTCAATAGAAAACCTATTCGATTCAATTCCGGAGGAGCTGCGGCTGCGCGGCCCTTTGGCGGTTCCGGCCGCGCTTTCGGAATTGGAGCTGTTGAAGAAATTCGATGCGATGGCGGTCCATAACGAAGCCGCTCGACGCATCAGCTTCCTCGGTGGCGGCGCATACTCGCATTACAGTCCGACGATTGTTGACCATTTGATTTCGCGTTCAGAATTTTTCACCGCCTACACGCCTTATCAGCCGGAGATTTCCCAGGGCACGCTTCAGGCAATCTTTGAATTTCAGACTCTCGTGTGTCAGTTAACGGGGATGGATATCGCGAATGCGTCGATGTACGACGGCTCGACCGCGATGGCCGAGGCCGTCTTGATGGCTGAACGGGTGACGAGACGTTCGAAGGTCATCGCGTCATCCGCGATTCATCCTGAGTACCTGCAAGTCGCGCACACGTATGTGCAGCACGCCGGCATTGAACTACAGCATTCGCCGTATTCGACTGAGACCGGGGCGACGTCGGCGGACAGTTTGACCGGCCTCGACGACAAAACGGCGGCGGTCGTGGTGCAGTCACCAAACTTCTTTGGCTGTGTCGAAGACTTGCAGGCTCTGGCCGACAAGGCTCACGCGGTTGGCGCATTGCTGATTGTGGTGGTCACGGAAGCGATTTCGTTTGGTTTGTTGAAGTCGCCCGGCGCTTGCGGCGCGGACATCGTCGTCGCCGAAGGGCAGTCGTTCGGCGTGCCGCTTTCTTTTGGCGGGCCTTACGTGGGCTTGTTCGCGACACGCGACAAATACGCGCGCCAAATTCCCGGTCGCCTGGTCGGGGAGGCTTTCGATGCAAAAGGTCGCCGCGGCTACGTGCTGACACTGGCGACGCGCGAACAACACATTCGCCGCGAGAAAGCCACGTCGAACATTTGCACAAACGAAGGACTGATCGCACTGGCGGCGACAATCTACCTGGAAACGATGGGCCCGCGCGGCATTGAAGAAGTCGCGCAGCAATGCGCGCAGAAGGCGCATTATGCCGCGCGCAAGCTTGCGGAAATCGAAGGCTTCTCGCTTCCCTTTTCCGCTCCGTTCTTCGACGAGTTTGTCGTAAGCGGCCCCGGCGAGGCAGCAACGCTCCTGGCAAAGCTCGCGAGCGAAAGAGGAATCGACGGCGGAATCGCGTTGTCGCGTTACGACCCGCGACGGCCCAACGATTTTCTGGTTTGCGTGACCGAGACGAACACACGCAAAGATATTGATGCGCTGGTCAGTTCATTACGCGAATTGGTTTAGAGGCGGGCTACCGCCCGCCATCAATCGAATGAAACAGCGGGCAGTAGCCCGCCTCTAAACAATCGGAATGAGTATTACCAAGGTCACTTCTCACATCAGCCCTAACGAGCAACTCATTTTCGAGCGCTCGCAGCCCGGACGCGCGGGTTTCAGTCTGCCGCCCCTGGACGTGGATGAGACGCCGCTCGAAGAGATGATTCCGCGCGAACTCCAACGCGATGACGCGCTCGCCGGCATGCCGGAAGTCACTGAGGTAGACGTGATTCGTCACTTCACGCGCATTTCCACCTGGAATTATTCAATCGACCTGGGCATGTATCCGCTGGGCTCGTGCACGATGAAGTACAACTCGCGGCTGAATGAGAAGGTCGCGCGGATCGCCGGTTTTGCGAATCTTCACCCACTCGCGGCTGAGGCCGAAGCACAAGGCGCCCTGGAAGTTATCTACGAGCTTCAGCAGCACCTTGCAGAAATCACGGGCTTGCCGGGCATTTCGTTGCAACCCGCCGCCGGCGCGCACGGCGAGATGACCGGCATCATGATCATCCGCGCGTTTATCGACGCGCGCGACGGCAAGGAGAAGTCGGCGCAACGTCGCACGATGCTGATTCCCGATTCCGCCCACGGTACGAACCCCGCTTCAGCTCATCTGTCAGGTTTTACTGTTAAGACCATCAAATCGACTGCGGAAGGCCTGACTGATCTCGATCACTTGCGCGAACTGTGTGCGCACGGCGAGGTCGCCGGCTTGATGCTGACTAACCCCAACACGCTCGGTCTGTTTGAAAAGAACATTCAACAGATTTGCGACATCGTTCACGACGCCGGCGGTTTGGTTTACATGGACGGCGCGAACATGAACGCGCTGGTCGGTGTGGCGCGACCCGGGGACATGGGCGTCGATGTAATCCATCTGAATCTGCACAAGACTTTTTCGACACCGCACGGCGGCGGTGGTCCGGGTTCAGGCCCTTGCTGCTGCACCAAAGAGCTCGAACCGTTCTTGCCGGTGCCGCGGATTGTTCAACTGAGCAATGGTGAAGTCAGTACCGGGAGCGGTAGCGACCGGGTCTTCAAATTGGATTTCAACTACCCGCAATCGATCGGCCGCGTGAAAGCGTTCTACGGAAACTACGGCATGATGCTGCGCGCGCTCGCTTACATCCTGACGCACGGACGAGACGGATTGCGCGAAGCGACTGAGGCCGCAGTGCTGAATGCGCGCTACATCGCGCATGGCCTGGTGTCAGATTACGAAAAACCCTTCGATGGCGCGCCGATGCACGAAGTCGTCTTCACCGACAAACGCCAGGCGCGAAAAGGCGTGCACACGCTCGACATTGCCAAGCGTCTGATCGATTACGGCTTCCACCCGATGACAATTTATTTTCCGTTGATCGTTTCCGGAGCCATGCTCATCGAGCCGACGGAATCAGTCGGCCATCAGGAACTCGATCAATTCATCGAGGCCATGCGTTCGATTGCGAAGGAAGCTTTGGAGGATCCGGAACTCGTTTTAAACGCGCCGCACTCGACTCGCATCGGACGCCTCGATGAAGCCGCGGCCGCGCGCAAGCCAGTGCTTCGTTGGAAGCCGGCGCCGGCGGAATCCCACGCAACCGCTACCCAGTCCTAAACGCGGGAGACGAACATGTCCGCACAACAACCCTGGACCGGCATTCAGATTGAAACCAGTTTCTTTCCCCTCTCGTTTATTCTTTACGCGTGCACGCCGACTATCATCATTGATGGTGAGGCGACGCGACGCGCCTGGGGCATACACAGCTTTCCCACGGCCGGCGGCTTGCACAACGTGAGGATCTTTTTTCACTACTTGTGGATGCCGACGTGTGGTGATGCGTCAATCAACGTTGTCGTCCAACCCAACTGCGTTCACCGGATCGTTTATGAAATGGGGCCGTGGATGCTCTCGCCAGGATCAATCAGAGAGTTGCCGCCCTTTCGCTTTCAATAATCTTCAAGCTTTATGGATTCCAAAAATAAATTGAATTGCCCGGTCGATAAAAACGCCGAACTTTTGCGCACCGAGCTGGAGCCGAATCTCTCGTCGTTCAGTTGTTACGAATGCGAAGGCCACTGGATTCGCGGCAAAGAGTATTGGGCCTGGGTCGAAGAGCATGCCACGGACCGCGCGGAGCAGCTGCATGAAGAGGAAACGCTTTCGCTGGCCGAACCGGGAGTGCCGGTTGATTGTCCGGAATGTCGCTTTCGCATGGTGAAGTACCTGGTCGGGCGCGGGCTCGACTTCTCGGTCGATCATTGCGCCGGCTGCAAAGGCATTTGGCTGGACCGCAACGAATGGGAAGCGCTGAAGAAGCGCAATCTTCACGACGATCTGCACGGCATCCTCACTCAGTTCTGGCAGGCGGGCGCGCAGCGCGAGCAGCGAAAGAAGCGTTTGCAGCAAATCTATGTTGATCGGTTCGGCGAAGAAGACTACGAAGAAATCAAACGCATCCGGCATTGGCTGGACACTAAGACAAATCGGGTAGAGTTGATCGCGTATCTCACCGACAAGGATCCTTACGAGGTGTAGAACGCTCGCGTGCGGTCAGTACCCGGAGCGTTAGCTCCTCTCCGTTTGGGAGAGGTTCGGTGAGGGTGCGCAGCATAGCGACGGGATCAGGTGAGTCTCAACACGTCGCTTTCCGGTCGCTATCACGATTTGTCGGGATACTGACACGGCGAACATGATGCAACGAGCAACAGCTTATTTCACATTGCTGACACTAGTGTCTGTTTTCGTCGATGGCTGCACCAGACAAGGACCCTCCCACGCGCGTAGCGGCGTCGTACATGGCTCAACCGCACGCGGCGAGAAAACGCGGCACATAGTGGAGGCAAAAGCCGGTCAGACTCTGGAGGTGAACATCACCTCTGACGAAAACAATGCGGTCTTTCAGGTCTATCTTCCCGGCGAGAACGGGACATTGCCCGGCGCCGGTGAAATGGATGACGCGACGAAGTTCTCTGGCAAGATTCCGTCCGATGGAAGGTACCTGATCGCAGTCGGCTCGACGCGTGGCAACGCAACGTACAAGTTGGACTACTCAGTTAAATGAGACGCATTGTGTTTCGTTCGATTGCCATCGTGCTGGCGCTGCTGGTCGGCGCATTACTGTACGACCTGTATTACCCGCGCACGGCGAAGATGCGCGAGTTCGATCCGAACGAGGTGGCGCGGCTCGAGACCGCGATGTGGCGTTCGTACTATGACAAGAAGCAAGTGCAGCTTTTTAATCAGTTGTCGGAACTGCTGCGCACGCAATATCACATGCCGCTGGTTCGCTCGAACCAGGTTGCTTACTACGCCGCCAACGCGGCTTTTGCTTTCAAAGACGGTAAGACCCAGGCTGACTATGAAAAGGCCCTGCCGGAGCTGGTCAAGTTCTACGGCGCGATTCGCCAGATAAGCGACATTCCGTTCGACGTGGATCGCGTCGCGCGCCTGGAACTGCAATGGTGGATTATTCATCGCGAGCGCTGGAAACGCGGAACCGAAGAGCTGCCGCGCGCCCTCGCGGAACTTCAGTCAGCAATCTATGGAGTGCCGGTCGAGCGAGTATTGGAGCATGGCCGTCTGCGCGCGGAAGCCATGAAGATTCGCGACACGAAAGCGGAAAACGGCGCCGCCATGACTGAAGAAGATTGGTCGAAGATTACTGAGTTGCTGCGACAGTCGTGGCATTCTCTGGCTGTGGCAGTGAAAACTTCGACGAACCTGACGCCACCGAGTAACCAAGCAAGCGGTTCCCGCTAGCCGAAAACAGGATCCCCACAACTTCGTCCGTAACGAACCGCTCGTCCAGGTCTTTAATGCGAACGGCGCGATCAGTCGCACCCGTGTGAATGTTGACGCCAGCCAAACCGTTTCCATCAACGCCTTTGAGATCGGTGTAGAAATACATCCGATCTCCACGCAGCGCCGCCAAACGCTCGCGATGCCACAGGAATCGCGAAAGCCTTTCAAGCTGCCGGGCTGGATCCAAACGATCGAGCAGACGTTCTTCGATATTCACCGACGGTCGTCTCGTCAAACGCTCGCGCACTGCGATGTTCGGGAGGTTCGGCCGCATGCGCGACGCGACTCCGAACGCGCGAAAACGATTTGTCACGTACGAACGAGCTGAGTTCGTGGCCAGGGCCTGCAAGTTGGAAAACGATGAGCGGCCGGCCAAACCTGACCAACTTAAAGACGAACTCAGGGACGATAAGCCGCGCGCGATCTGCACTCCGCGAAATGCGGTCGTCGCCACGCCGCCGTAGCGGAAATAAACCGACGCGGCGCGCGCCGCCACTGCGGCGATCGTGCGCAAAAGGCCTCGGCCCGGCGGCGAGTACTTTGCACGCCAGACGCTGCGACCGGATGCGTGATCGAACGCGGCGATCTCTTCACGTCCGCCGATCACAACTTCGTTCCGTTCGTTAAGCAGCGCGAACGCGGCGCCTTTGATTTTGTGGGGCGCGTGGCTGCGTCGCTTGCCGTTTGCGGTGTCAACCGAGATCACGTCGTCGCGATCCGCGATCACAATCGTGCCCGCGTCCGGAAGGACGATGTTTGTGATTCCCTTGTCCGCGCCTTTGTAACGCCAAAGGACCTTTCCGGTTCGTGAATCGATGGCGCTGACTCCATACGGCCCGCGCTCGACAGTTTCGCCGTCCTTCAAACGCGTGAACTGGCCGCCGGTGCGCGCGTAGATAACTCTGCCGGCAAGCACGAGTTCCGGCGTCATCCCAATATCTTTGGCTTCCCATTCGACCTCGCCGCTGTCTCGGCTAATCGCGCGCACGTGGCCACGTCCCGAGGTGTAAATGAACGCTTCGTCGCCGACCGGCGCGGCTTCGGTCAGCGCCAATCCACCCTCGTTAACTTTGTATTTTTCGCGCGTGCGTTCCTTGCCGTTGCGCGCTTCGAACGAAGTCGCGCCTTCGTAGAACAGGTAAAGCCGGCCGCTAATAAACATCGGCGGATGGTAATTGTCGAGAGTGAATCCCACGTCTTCGTTTTCGCTCCAACTCGTGGGCATCATCTCGATGTCGCTGCCCAGTTCATGTTTCCAAATCTCATCGCCGGTCGATAGATCAAGCACATGAACCATCGGCTTTCGTTTTAAGCCGCTGCTCGCCTTCCCTTTCGCGTCCCGCGCAAGCACGACCGCGAGCAAGTTGCCGTCAATGTCCACGGCCATCTGCATGACCGCGCCCTTCAACTTCTCGCTCTGCCAAATCGGATCGCCAGAAAGAATGTCGATGGCCTCGATGCGCGTGCGCTTGTCTTTCTCAAAACTGAGCAGCACCAGATCGGTTCCCGGCACCGGCGCAATCTCGTTTTCATCCAGCGTCGCGTCTTTCCGCCGCCACAGGACGTCGCCGGTCGCGCCATCCACCGCGTAGACAGATTTCTTCGTGCCGACAATGACCGCGCCGACATCTGTCGGTTGATAGAAACGAATTGTTTCGTCGAGTTTGGCCGACCAGGCCTGCGCGTTCACGTCAACCCCGCCGAGCACCAGAAGAAGCAAAAAGACGAGTGTGCGAATTGAATTGCGAATAATGTTCATGACTAACGACGAGTTTAGCTCAAGTCCAAAGGAGAGATGATGGCGGGAGAATTCGAGTTGCCGCTGGCAACTGACTCTTTCACCTCACGAAAGAGCGGGGGCAAGCCCGCTCCTGACCCCGAGCCGATTAGATTTGAGATCGCTTCCCAACTCTGAATGGCTTTCAACGTTAAGCTTCGCGTAAGTTTAGGAGTCTCAGGGTCAGGAAGGTGGGCTTGCCCCCGCTGTTTTTCCCTTCCTGTGCAAAGCTGCTTTGGATTGGCAGGCACCGGTGGTTAAGCGACTGTCAGTCACAAACCGCCTGAAACCTGTTGCTTTTCCTGACTGTCCCAGACCAATTCGACCGAACCCCATTCGTTCAGCCACAGTCCGAGTACGCGCACACCCAAATTGTACGAAAGCAGCACGCGCACGCCTTCGAGTATTTGATCGAAATGCTCTTCGCGATCGGCGTGGTTGGCCGCGCAGTCGTGATGGCCGCACAGCGCGACCACCGGCGACGCGTGATGCTTCACTGAGAAAGTCACCTTGCGCATGATTTCATCGACTACGTAGGTGGATTCCTCGCTCAGGACTTTGTCAGGACCCGGTTCAGTAATCAGATCGACATATTCAACGTTCGTGTGCAGCTTCATCCAGTCGGCGACTGGTTGCTGTACACGTCCGTCAATACAGGTGATGGCGGTGGCGAATTTGTGACGAGTCATGCGGTTTCAACAAACCGCAATTTTACCTGAGCGCGGTTAACAATCAACTTCGCAGGCCGGACGAGAGTAGCATCACGGTTGCGGAGTGAGCTTGTCGATCTCTCTTTCGATCAACGGATTCAGTCGTTGCCGCAATCTCTGAACCAGCCCGTCGGCCTGGCGAACTTCTTCATCAAGGCGCGTGCGGTTTTCGGTGGTCAGAGCGAGCAACGCGACGTAGCCGCGTCGATCGGTTTCCAGCACGCGGCGACGCGTGTCGCGTAATTCGGTGGTACGCGTGGTCCCGTAAGGGTTCAAGGTGCGTTCGACGTTTTCGGGCCGCGCGTCTTCGTCGAGTTGCGCGATGCGCGTGCGATAGAGAGTTTCCTTTTCGATTAGCTCCAGGAGGTGCCTACGTAACATCTCAGCGCGCTGTTCGGCCTGGACCAGCAGAGTAAAGCTGCTCGAGATTCTCCCTTGCGCTTCGGCCGCGACATCTTTCGCCTTGTTGAATACGGGAATCAGCTTGTCGGCGATGTCGTTGAGCGTGGCGTCGAGCGACTGTACAGACGTTCGCAGCATGCCGATTTGTTTGGCGACGTCGTCAGATGAACCGCCAGTCGCCGGATTGGCCGTCGTTTGACCGGCTGCGACTGTGGCGGAAAGTACGAATAGGGAAACCAGCATTGGTATGCTTGAAAGTCGAATCCTCATTGCATCTTCTCCTTATCGAAAGTCTCCTTATACACCTGACCGGGAACTATTTCTGCCTCAAAGTATCCTTCCGCGCGCACCGGCTGTCCCGCGATGCGCCGCAACATGACAATCTGCCCGACGTGCGTGAGAGCGTCGCCAACAGGACCTTGCACAAGTTTCTCAACCGGGCAGGCGAGCGGCGCACCGGAGGCGAGATACGAATCGAGATTTGTCGCCGCTGAAAAGAACCGCGCAATGTCTTTTTCCCACGGCAACGGTTCGGACGTTAAGTAAATCAGCTCACCCTTCATTAAATAGAGCGAGCCTTCCAATAAATCACCGATGTGCGCCAGCAGTTCACCCGGCGTGCGCGTCGTGTTATAGGCGCGAAACGAGGCGAAGTCGGGCGTCGCACCTGATATCGCGACGCCACCGCGATACACTACGGTAGCGACCAAGTGGCGTAACAATTCCCGTTTGGTGTCTGGCATAGTCAGCGCCCTACCAGAGCTCGCTCGATTCAACCGAACACCAGTCTACACGGCGTCTTCAGGACTCGTCTTCTTCACTAGACTTCGGCGTTTTTTTAAAACTCCCGCCACGATTCCTACGCAGTACAAGATCATAGTATTCAAACCCGCCCCGGCCACAATGACTCCGACTGAATCTTCGACACGTCCTGAATTAGAGAGCTGGCGCATCAGCCAATGTCCGACCGCGCTCCAGGGCAAGGTGAGAAGAAAGCTTGATCCGTACGAGATAAAAGAAAGTCCCGAACCGGTCGAACTGGCGGCGAGCAAAAGTAACAGCACTGCTACCGGGATGAGATATGGCAGGGCAAAGTAGATAGCAGGAAGTTTTTTCTGAGTCGACGATCTGCGGAACCGCGAGGCGGTGGTGGCGATGACTGCGATACCCACCACCAGCGCCACCAGCCCGGGGATGAAGAGCACTGTAATGGGATCACCGTGGAAGAACGCGAAACGCAAACTTAGCTTCCTTTACGGTAGAAGACCAACGTCAGTTGAGCGGCGCTGAAAAGCAAGGGTGAAAAAGGAAAGATGAAGGCGGGAATTTGTCTTCATTCATCCTTCCGGACTTCATCCTTGCTTTACGCTAAGTCATCGGACCCATAACGAAGATCGTATTTCCAAAGGGATCGATGACGTCGAAGGTCCGTGCACCCCAAGGTTCATTACTGGGTGGCCGGCGGATCTCAACTCGGTCGCGCCATTCATCGTAGTACGCATCCGCATCTGCTACTTGCAGGGAAACGCACGCCTCTCTGCCATGACCGGACATGGGGCAGTCAAGGGTCAGCGAGATATTGCCACGATTTACGCCCAGGAGACCGGTCGTGCCGTCCTCCGTGGCTTCAAAGTTCACATCGAAACCCAGTCGATCGACGTAGAACTCCTTTGCAATGCGGAGATCGTCTGCGGGTAGAATTGGTATGGCTTTTTCCATTTTCAAGCTCCCGGTATAGCTTTATTTCTCCTTCATCCTTCATCCTTGCTTTTCGCCGCTCTGGTCCGACGAGTTAATTGGCCGCGCGTTCACAGCAACGAGGAGACCTTTTCAGCCGCCTCCTTTGAGGAAATGACGCGGTAAACCTCAAATTCAACAAGATCTTTCCAGTTAACGAGCCATTCGTCGAGATATTCGGGATGATCCGTCTCCATCAATTGAAAGCATAGTTGCAGTTTTTCATCGACCCAGCTCGATACGTATTCCAAGCCCTCCGGAGCGAGTCGTCCGCGATCCCGAAAACGTCGATATACGGGTACAGGATCCTGGTTCTTAAAATGTTCGACGATCATGTACAGCAACGCGGTTCCTCCAAAGCGCAGAGCCCAATTGTTACCACCGTTAAAGAACCGCGGCACGACTAAATAAGAGCGCGGGCCGCGGCATAATCAGCCTGGCAAGCCAAACTCTCGTCGACGCGCGCTCGGCCCGCAAACCCTTCACTCGTAACTCAACGCATCAACTGCATCCTGGCGGGCGGCGCGCAAAGCGGGATAGAGCGCGCCGATTGAGCCGCCGATCAAACCGACGACGAGGGAAATCGCGATCCATTTTGGCTCGATGTCCACGATCAGAGACGTCGAACGCATTACGGTCACGCGCAAGAGCATCGTGAGAACGACGCCGATGAAAACACCGAGCACGCTGACAATAATTGCTTCCTGCTCAATGACCCAGGCAATTGAAGCTTTCGACATGCCGAGCGATTTGAGAATGCCGATTTGCCGCGTGCGTTCAGTTACGGTCGTGTACATCGCGAGCAGAATCACCAGGGTGCTAATTGTCGCGGCGACGCCGATGACGACTTTCAGAAAGATGTTCAGCGCGGGGACGGCGCCCAGGTAAATCTCAGGCAGGTCACGGGTGAAGATGATTTGATCGTCAGGAAACTTTTCTTTGATACGCGCGGCCACCTGATCCTGGAGCGCTGGATCGTTGCAGGCGATCAGAATCGCGTTGCAGCGGTTCTCGCTGCCGACCTGGTCCTGCATCGTCGCGAGGGGAATTTTCAGGCTTCCACCGCCTGATGGTTCATAAACTCCGACGATGCGAAAAGGTCGTTCGTAGATCGTAACCGTCGAACCGAGTTCCACCTGATTATCGGCTTTCCATTGCGGAGGGATGATCACTTCGTCACCTTTGTCAAGACCGCGGCCCTCGCGAATCGTCAGACCAGCTAACGCAGCATAGTCGTCGAACGGAATACCTTCGATCAGACGCGAGCCAAAGCCGCTATCGCTGCGATCGAGGCTCTGGCCGATCGGCACCGCCGTGCGCACGCCTTCGACGCGCCGGAGTTCGTCCGCATGAGCGACGGGAATCGTAAAAGATTGCGCGCCGCTCAGTCCGAGCGTTCCGGCGGGGCGCAGAAGAATTTCGGCGCCAATTTTTGCTTCACGCCGGCCCCGTTCACGCAAAACGCCGTGCGCCAGGCCGACAGTGAACACGACCAGCAAGACACCGAGCGCGATTCCGGCGATGCTGACCGCCGTGCGCGCGGGACGATGGGCAATGTTTGAAAGTACGAGGCTGTCGGCAAGCTTTTGCAGACGCGGACTGCGGTGCAGCAGACTCGCCCAGGCGTTCGGCACGGCGCGCGAGGTCAGCACGAGCATGCCCATAACGGTCCAGAAAATGATTGCGGCCTTGCGAACGATGGCCAGTGCGAGACCGATCGCCGTCGTATAGCCGAGCGTCTTCAGAATGATTCCGTTACCGGTTTCGTACACGCCGATCGTGCCCGGGACAAATCCAAACGCGAAGTTAATGACTTTCGTCAGCGACTCAATGATGTAAGCCGCGCCGGCGCTGGCTGAAAAGCCGAGGAGGCGCAGCGTCATATACACCTCAACCACGCTGCTGATGTGCGCCGCGACATCGAGACCAATCATCGTCAAGAACGCCGCGCGCCGTCGCTTAAAGAACGCGTAAATGGTCAGCTCGACGCGATAGATGTGATGCCGGCGCGTTCGAAGAAACCTGGGACGAAAGCCTTTGCGGCCCAGCTTGTCGATGAGCGAGGTGACCAGCGTCGCCCGCCGACGGGTGGCCAGCGCGGCGGCGATCAGCCCGAGAAATGCGATCGCGGCGATGAGGATTAGGACTTCCCGCGCAACCGGCGGCACCGCGTAGGTGAGGAGCATCAGCAGCGCGCCGCCGAAAATCATCAGCACAACTGAGAGGTTGTACAAAAGGTTATCGACCACCAGCGCCGGCACGCCGTGCACCAGCGGGACTCGCTTTCTCAGGAGGGCGATTTTCGTCGGTTCGCCAAGCAGTGGACCGGCAAACGTGAGGAAGCTCATCGCTTCTCCACCGAGTCGCGCGGCGAACGCCTGCATGAAGCTAAAGCGGCGATGCTCAGCCGGTACCGAAATGCGCATCGAGATGGTCCGCAGCACGTGGCGAAAACCGTTGAGCGCGACGATGATGAAGAACCCAAAGCCGACCCGGCTCAACGCCGTGAAGATTGGTTGCACGCCAACGCGCCGCACGACGTACCACAGCAGTAGCGCGCCGAGCACGAACGCGACGGCCTGGCCCCAGGCAATCATGCGTTTGGTACGAGCAGATTTGGAGGTATCGGTCACTTAACTCTCAACTCTCTGTTAATGAAAGATCAGAACCGCCTGCGTCAGCGGGCGGGTTGATCTAAAGCTACGATCCCCGTGACGATTTCAACCCACCCGCTAACGCAGGTGGTTCTGACTGGCTACCGGTTGTTCTGACCTGTGACCTCAATAACCACACGTCCCGGAAATCTCACAAAGCCGCGCTTCGCTAATTCTTCACTGGGCCGGTTGTCGCTTTGCAGCCTTCCGGTCAGCGCCAAAATTGTGGGCACGACACTCAGGCTGTCGTAAGGTTCGTTAACCGCGAGTCCGCGCGGCACGCCATTGCCGGCAAGCATGAACGTTGATTGCGTCGAAACGCGGAAGAACGATCCGTGATTACCGCCGGGATTGAACCCGCGCACGTCGAAATTCCAGTGGTTATTCGCGAACACCTGCAAGTCAGTCTCCGCCAGACGGCGCTGGCGGCGACGCAGTCCGCGCAATAATCTTTCGTCTTCTGAAATTCCGTGGCCATTCACGTCCGTGCCAGGCGCGACGTGCAGCGTGAACTGTTCGTGCAATCCAATCAGCGCGTTAGAGTATTGCGTCTTGTGCAGCGCGCGCAACCACTCGACGTCGGAGTGCCAATTGTTGAGCCACGCCGCACGATCGCCACCATTCGTGTCCAACCGGGCATCTTCGAAAATGCGCAGCGGCAAGTCCGCCCGCCAATCGAGACGCTCAAAACCAATGGTTCCCTGTTCGTCCTGCGTCAGGCTGGCAATCGGCAGATAGCGCAACTGAAGCTGTCCCGTCCCTTCGCCACGCGGAAGGATGAGCACCTGCCGATCAGGACCGCCATAAAGCCAGATGGGATCGCCATCCGGCCGCAAGTCGTCCGATAACAATGAACTCAGCCACTCGCGCGGAATGCGTGTCGCGAGAAAATCGACGGGCGCGTTCGCGATGCCGGGCTGCACATTGTTCCGCACTGTCTGCCGCTTTATCAGATCGAAATAATTAATGCGCACAAAGCTTTTTTCGACGTCGAGTGAACCATCACTCTTCAGTACCAGACCCTCGCTCCCGAGCCCGACGACATAGTTCTGCAAGTTGTGGATCGAGTTCCGCGGGCCCATCGCGTTCTTCGGAATCAATTCTTCGATCTTCAGCTTCGCCGGCGAAAACGTCTCAGCATGAAGTGACAGCAAACGCCGCATTGCGCCGACGTACGCCGTATACTTCGCCGCCATCTCAGTCCATTGCGTGACGTGGATACAGATGCGGCGGGCATTGTCGTCGCGGCCCATCTCTCGATCTTCAACGGTGAACTTTTTCGGCTGTGACTCGCAGCGGGCGCGCTCGGTGTCAGTCGCGCGACGCAACGCGTCTACTTCGTGATCAATCTGCGAAAGTTCCTCGCCCAAAGCCGTTCGATTCCGGGCAATCACCTCAAAGAAGGCGTTCATCGCCGCGCGGCGTTCCTCCGTCGCGAGGTTTTTCCGCTGCAACTGCTGAAGCAGAATATGCAGCACGTTCAGGTCGCTGTTCCGAAAGTGCAAACCGGCGCGTTCGTTGCCGTCGAAATCCAAAAGCACCGTCGAATAATCAGTACTCTGCCCTTTCAGGTAATAGGTCTGCGACGTTGTCGTCACGATCGGCGGCACAAACGGATTGATGCCTTTAATCGCGTAATCCAGCAGCAGGCGACGCTTGGTGATGACGTGATGGCCGCCGCCTTCGCGCGTGCCGAGCAGCTTTACCAGATTGAAGCCCTGGCTGAGCACGCGCTCGTCCGTGTTGAAACCATGATCTGAGACGATAACGAAAACTGTTTCCGACGCCAGTGGACTCTTTTGAATGCCCGTCCAGATTCGTCCCAGCAGCGCATCAAATTGACGAAGCACTGCCAGGTGAGACTCGCGATCGTTCGTGTGGTGGGCCGCGTGATCAAACGCCATGTCGAACAGATCGAGATAGCGCATGCGCGGATCGTTCAAAGCTTCAATGAGCTCGCGTTCGTATTGGCTGAAGACTGCGTGACGAAAGTCGATGCCGACAACGAACTCCTGCGCCAGCTGCATGGGGGGCTTGGAAATCTGTGCTACCCCGGCGCGCTGCAAAGTGCCGAGTCGCGCGCCGCGACCGTAAAGCTGCGGGCCCGGCAGCCTTTGATAATTGTCGTACGCGTCCATCAGCAGAGGCAGGCCGAGTGAATCGATCACTTCGGTGCCTGGCATATCCACATTCCCGCGATACGCCTGCTTGAAATAGAACGGCATGAAATTCAGGTAGTCGTAGGTGTGAAAAATGTAGCGATCGAATTCGACGTTACCTTTGATTTGCAGATGGTGCCCCGTGTCGATCAACGACCATGAGGGGCCCGACAGGCTCATGCCGCGCACATAGAAGTTCGTGAGCCGCGTTCCGTTCTGATAGAAGATGTGCTCAAACCAGGGTAAGCGGCTCTTGCCCGTTTGCGGATCGCGCTCGCGCACGAAGCGATCGACTGTCTGATAAGGGAGACCGTCGACTTTCAAAAGGACGACACGCTTGGCCTGGGCTGGCGCGGATTGAGCGAGTAGAAGCAGAAAGAAGGCTACGACAATTGGACCCCCCATGCTTTGCACCGAAAAGTAACCAAAGCCGTTTCTTGCTCCCCTCTCTGCGTGCGGAGACGGGTTGGGGGTGAGGTTGGCCGCGCCCAACCCCTGCTCCTCCCCGTTTACGGGGAGGGGCAAACGAAAGAACTGTAAGCCACCTTCCGTGCTTCGACACAGCACCGCCCTGTTTACGCCCTTAACTGCTTCGCGCGAAGCGAAATCGGGATTTCGCTTCGCGCGAAGATAACCACTAATTGAAATCATCGGTCTATAAACATTTGGCCGCTACGCGGCCATAATCCACACCAAATCTCACTTGTGATTTCGCTTTCACCAAACGTGAACGCCTGGGCTACTTAAATCAATTAAGGCTGGCCAATCTCTGCCAAAACCGACTTCGCGTCGGCTGCTTTGATGCGATCGCCCTCGCTGACGGCTTTCCGCAAGCGCTCGGCCACCGACGTGCGCCACTCTGAATTCGGCTGCTGCTCGCGGAACAGGCGGAGCATCTCTTTGCGCGCCGTCTTGTCGTTAATGCGCGACAGCACGTCCAGACACAAGGTGCGCGATTCGCTGTCATTGGTGCGCTCGAAGACTTTGGCCGCAACCTTGGCCGCGGAACCGTTCGCTGCGGACGCATTGTCCGCTAAAAACCGAAGCGAGGCGCGCACATTCGGCAGCTCCCAGGCGACCTCGATCTGCGGCGTTGACCTGACAACTCGATCAAGCAACGCAGTGTGGTAACGAACCCGCCGCGCCAATTCCATTCGCTGCTTAAGCTCGGGCGACCCGTCTTCGCGATGAACGTAGCGACCGAACGTCACAATGTTCCCCAAGCCGAAGAGGAAACGCATCGCCGGCCCGTGCGCGAGTGAAACCATTTCTTCGCGGCGATCGCGTTCGACTTTTGCGGGCAAACCATTTTCACGCCGCGCAAATTCGACGAGCGCCGCATACTGCTTATGCGCCAGTTCAATCTCACTGTTCATGTCGTTCGACATCGGATTGAGCGAGACAGTTTCCAGACGCCGCTGAAGTTCATCGCGCAGCCTGGGATTGACCGTTGAATTGAAGGCGAGCACCAGCTTCAGTTCAGAATAGCTGCGCACACGCGACGGCTGATTGATGTCGATACCCCGCCGGCCGGTCAGGAAGGAGTAAACTTTGCGGCCCGCAAAGTAGGGCCAGTTACCAAAACTGGATATTGAAAGAACGTTGTTAGTGACGTCGTTGAGAACGCGGAGGGACATCTCGCGTTTTTTCGGATTCATACTGGCGCGAAAATCAATCAGTAGCGCCGGAATCTTCGGATGATTCAGCCCATACACCGCCAGCGGAATCATCTCGACGCGTCGGGCCGCATGCGTGTCAGTCGTGCGGCGATTCTCGGCATCGAAGTAACGCGTTTCGGAATAGCCGCTCCACTGTTTCAGGCGTTTGTCTTTCCACGGATTCGAAATGTTCAGGAACCGTCCGCTGAATCGCCGCCCGTTTTGCGCGACCACCTCATCTTTCGAAATCCAGAGCAGCGCATGTGTCGCAGTGCCATCCGGCATCGTCAACGGCTCGAAATAAAGACCGTCTGATTCGGCTTGCTGTCGCAGAAGCTCCCAATTGTGACCACTGACATCGAGCGACTTGGTGCCATAGCTTGTGACAGTCGATTCGTACTTGTCGGGCCCGTACAAACCGCCGAACGTATTGTTCGAAAGCAGAAGGCGCGCGCGCAGCTCAAGCATCTCGCCCGGCGCAAACGCCTGTCGCGTATCGAGGAGCGGTGTACTGCCGTCGTTGATTTCGCTCGTTGCAGGAGCTTCATCGACACGTTTGGCGAGGAACTCATTTTCATCGCGCGCGCGTTGTTCCAATTTCTCATACGTCCCGAGGATCGAGAGCGCTTGAGTGACGTGCGCCTTGCGATAGTCCGAAAGGTTCTGCCGGTACGAGCGACTCGATGCCTTCAAAGGCATACCGTACGTGTCAAAGAACGCGTTCTGCAGACCCCACCAGAAGAATCGATTCCAAGTGGCGCGCTTCGCGTGCGCGAGATTGAGAATAGGATTCGGCGGGCCGGAAATATTTTTCTTGTTGCCGACGCGCCGGTACAGGAACGGGATCGCCGCGGCGATGCGCTTTGTCATCGACGGCTGCGTGTACGTCAACATCCAAACGTAACGCAAGCGATCGTTTTCCGGGTTATCGTCGCCCAGCGTGTCGCGCAGAACGCTTACCAAAGGAACTTCCGGCGCGGACTTCCCGGTCTCTGCCAACCCGTCGAGCCGGCCGAAGATTGTCATCAGCTCTGCGCCACTTGATATCTGGAGACGTTCGACCCGGAACTGAGGCACCGGCTTGTTTGCTTCGGCCCCTTCCGCTTTTTCTTTGTCGGTATTCGCGACACTCGCGCTAACCGGCGGGTCTTCAATGGGAGAAGTTTTGGCTGCGGGTGCTAACCTGACCGCGGTCTGTTCAGGGGTCTGCGCAGGATTATCGCTCCAGCCGAGCGAAACAACTGCCAGCAAAACGAGTACGCGCACAACGTCGCGCCAGGGGAATTTGGGCCGGCTTCGATTCATCACTCTGAGGCTGCTACTCGGAAAAACGCTCCAATTTCAACAAAGTTCCTGCGCTTTAACTCTTCAATTAATCGAATCTCGACTGGTTCGGTGATTCGTTGGCAATCACCATGCCGTCCCCAGGGGTTTGGCCGCATGCCTCAATGAGTACTCCCCGGCCCTGCGTTGGAAGCTTCTTTCGGCTCTGCTTCGGGAGTTTCCGGCGCCTTCCATCCCGCGCGTTCCAACAAGGTCAAGGCGTACCGCACGGGCACTGCGAAATTCGACGCGGTGTTCTCCGTAAAAACCGCGAACGTTACACCAATTACGCGTCCCGACGGTCCGAACAGTGGCGCGCCTGAGCCACCTTCTCCGGTGCGCGCGTCGTAAACGATCTTCCGTGCGTTGAGATCGGTGATGTTGCCCTGAGTCATCAGCGGCTGAATATGTTTCGTCTGCGCGAGATAGCCGAGTGACGCCTCGACTGATCCGTAGCGCGCGAGAACTCCGCGCGCCTCATTCTCGTCGAGCAAGGCTAATAAGCGATCGGGGCCGTTCGGGTAACCCATCGTCACCACCATGTTGCCGACGACTTCGTTGGCGTCACCTTCCAACGGCAGCACCGGAACGTTTTGCGGGACATCTTTCACGTCGAGCGTGCACACGGCCACGTCATCGCGGCTTGATGCCTGCTTGAACTTCAGCCCCAACGGTTGAGCTTGATCCGGAAAGTAAGCGACCAATTTTTTCAGACGCGGCAAACCACGCACAGTGCTATTCAGACTCTGCGCGCGATCGTCGGAGTCCCAGGGCCGCACGACGTGACGATTAGTGAGCAGGTATCCGTTACCGACGTGAAAGCCTGTGCCGACAAAATCGTATTCCGCGATCGCGCCGTTGCCTTCGGGCGTCAGCGTCGTCGAGTCTGATCCTGACTGAACATTATTGCCCGATTCGTTTGCCTGTGATTCCGGATATCGCAGCTCCCGGCCGGTGCCGGCTTCGACAAACACATACGAGCCGTAGATCAGAGCCACGCCACTACCGTAATCGGCGCGCAGCTTCGCCGCCAGCGAAAGGCTGCGAATGATGTTGTTGTTTGACTCGCCCAGTTGCTTAAGTTGCTGGTTGGTTCGTTCCAGCTCAGCTTTCGCCGCTTCCGTTTGCGCGCGCAGGTCGTCATTGATTCGCCGCGTCCGGCGCAACTCGTTGACCACTCCGAAGCCGATGTAGAGCGAGCCAATTACCAGCGCGATCAGAATGGCGAAGGCGATAATTTTCGTGCTTGGGTTTATCTCGCGTACCAGTTCGCGCGTGAACTCGCGCAGGAAGATCTTGGCGTCATCGCGGCGTGATGAAGTCGAAGCTTCCATCGCCGCCTGCTCAATGAAGGGCGCGACGTGCGCGCCGCCGCGACGGCCCGGCACGAGCGCGGCGTTTGCCTGGATTGGGAAAAAATGGATCGAAGGCCCATTAGGTCCGATCCAAATTTCGTCGCCGTCATCGATGGTCTTGTTTGATCTGATCGGCCGTCCGTTGAGGGTTACTTCCAAACTTGATTCGTAGCTGGCGATGCGATAGACGCCGTTCGCACGGGCCAACTCGATCACCGGACCGGTGGCTTTGGCTGCCGCAACCTCAGGCAAGCGAATCTTCACGTCGCACTCGTCCGTAGCGCCGATCGTAATTCGGTCGGCCATCACGACCTCAGTCGAGCGATCGTTCAGCGACGAGATGTGAATGACCACGCCGTCGGACTTGCGTTCAGTGATTTTGCGAAAAGTCTGCATCCGCTTAGTAAATTAGGCGCCCACCACCCGTCCCCGCCCTATATCCGCGGCGTCGGTCAGTGGTCGCCCGTGTGCAAATGAATCTTACAATGAAAATAGCTGCACGCAAAGAACTTAAAGCCGTTTGGAAGACGCGCGTGGACGGGCGGTTTGCCAAATAAAACGACGCAATCGTTCGTGATAGGATGATGCCATGCCGCAAGCTGAGTTTATCGAAGATTTTGAAAGGCTGCGCTCTCTCGCACCGGTAACGGCCGCGCCGCTCAGCCACCACGTGTTCGTTTGCACCGGCAAGTCCTGTTCGTCCCGTGAAAGCGCCGCAGTCCGTGATGCTTTTGAACACGAGTTGAAACAGCGAGGAATCCTTTTTGGCAAAGAAGCGAAGGGTAAGAACCCGCAGGGCAGCATCATTGTCACTGAATGCGCATCAGTTGGCTTCTGCTCGATCGGGCCCACTGTCTTGATCTATCCGGATGGAGTTTGGTACGCACAGGTGCAGCCGAAGGATGTAGCCGAGATTATCGAGGAACACCTGCTAAACGGGCGCGCCGTTGAACGACTCGCGTTGATGCGAGTGCCCGGTGTTCCAAATGCCAGTAACGAGCAACCGACGAATGTCGGAGACTGGGAAGTCTAGCCGTCACTGAAGTTATCACTCTTCTCTCTGAGTCTCTGTAAAGTGCTCGGGGCCTCTGTGGTGAAATGTGTCAATAACAACTCACCACAGAAAAACTGAGATCGCACAGAGACACGGAGTGGCCGCCTCGACAGCAGCCAGCACACGTGATATTGACGCCACGCAGATGCCGCAAAAGCCTCTGAAAGCACTCGGATTCGCCGTGCTGATTTGGATTGTCGGCTTTGTCTGGGGCAGCGTCGTCTTCATGACGCCGGCGCTGAAAGCGACCCCGCCGATTCCTTACATTTCAAACAATCCGGCAATTAGTTTTCCGATATTGTTGATTTGGATTCCGCTGATTTACTTTCTGGCGAGAGCCTACTTGTCGAGGGTCAACGATCCCGATCGCGAAGGATTCAAGCTTGGCCTTATCTTCGCGGGGACGAATTTCATTCTCGACCTGGTTGTGCTGGTGCTGCTCCTGAAGGCCGGCGCAGGCTATTTCGCCGCAGCCTCCATTTGGTTTGCGTACTTTCTTTTGCTAATAATTCCATGGCTCACGGGCCGGTCGCTGCAAAAGGCTCTACCGTGAGATTCATTTTCGAGAGGACAGACATGGCTTACACACATAACGAACTGAAACACAAAACGCTGGCTGAGCTGCGTGACATCGCGAAAGACATCGAGCACGAGGCGGTGCAGGGCTATACGCAACTTAATAAAGAGCACCTCGTCGTGGCTCTATGCAAAGCGCTGAACATCGAGATGCACGAGCACCACGATGTCGTCGGCATCGACAAAGCCGCGATCAAGACTCGCATCAAGGAACTCAAGAAGAAGCGCGACGCGGCGATAACGGCGCACGATCGCGTGCAGTTGAAAAACGCGCGGCGATCGATTCACCGTTTGAAGCGACAGATTCACAAAGCAACGGTGTGATCACCAGGATGACAGACGTTTAGAGGCGGGGCTACTGCCCGCCTTCTTATTTGTCGTGATGAGCGGGTGGTGGCCCGCCTCATCCAATCATGGTTGAAATGTGAATTGACTTTCCTCACGAACTGGCATAGAAAACCGTCCAAGTTTCGCCTTCCGGAAAACAGAATCAAAAGTGAGGTAGCTCATGAAGCAGGCTATCAGTATCAACGTCAATGGTGTCGATCACGCATCAGAAGTCGAGCCGCGCGTCTTACTTGTGCACTTTCTCCGCGAGGTGCTCGGACTGACGGGCACGCACGTCGGTTGTGAGACTTCGATCTGCGGCGCATGCACCGTACTGCTGGATGGACAGGCGGTAAAGTCGTGCACGGTGTTCGCAGTGCAAGCAGACGGGACCAACGTCACCACAATTGAAGGCCTCGCCGCAAACGGTCAGTTGCATCATGTGCAGGAAGGGTTCTGGGAATGTCACGGCTTGCAGTGTGGCTTCTGCACGCCGGGGATGATTATGACTTCGACCCAGATCATCGATCGCAACCCGAACCCTTCGCGCGAACAGATTCGACACGGCCTGGAAGGCAATCTCTGCCGCTGCACCGGATATCAGCACATCGTCGAGGCGGTGGAATACGCGGCGAAGAAAGCGAGCGCATAGGTATGGCTGATAAGTATGTTGGAAAGCGCATTAAGCGCACGGAAGATCCGAGACTCATCAAAGGCCTGGCTCATTACGTTGACGATATCCGTTTGCCGGACACGCTGCACGTTGCGTTTGTGCGATCCATTTACGCGCACGCGCGCATCACCGGCATTGACACGACTGAAGCTTTGAAAATGCCGGGCGTGGTGGCGGTCTACACGGGCAAGGACATCGCCGAAAAAGTCGGGCCGGTGCCCTGCGCCGCGGCGCTCCCCGGTTTGAAAGTGCCGGATTATCGTGTGCTCGCGACCAACAAGGCGCTCTTCGTCGGTCATCCGATCGCCGCAGTCGTCGCTACAGACATGTACACCGCGCGCGATGCTGCTGAGGTCATGTACCCAGGCGTGATGGTGGAAGAGTTGCCTTTCGTCGGCACGCCGATCGACGGAGTAAACACTAACACCCTCCTCCACGAACACTTCGAGGACAACATCGCTTACAAATTGACGTCTGGCGAAGGCGACATTGACGCGGCGATGAAGGCAGCCGACAGAATCGTTTCTCAAGAGATGATTCACCAGAGGCTCGCGCCAATTGCGATGGAGCCGCGCGGGGTACTCGCCAGGTATTTCCCCGGCGAAGAGGAACTCACTGTTTGGTCATCGACGCAGATTCCGCACCTTTTGCGCACGCAACTAGCTTTGATGATCGGTATTCCGGAAAACAAGCTGCGCGTGATCACGCCGGAAGTTGGCGGCGGTTTCGGATCGAAGCTGAATGTTTATGCGGAAGAAGCCTTGCTCGGCTGGATTTCAGTTCAGCTCGGTAAACCGGTGAAGTGGATCGAGTCGCGGCGTGAAAATGTGCAGGCGACAATTCATGGCCGCGCGCAGATTGGCACCGTGGAAGTCGGCGTGAAAAACGACGGCACAATTACTGGCCTGCGTTACAACGTAGTTGCCGATCTTGGTGCTTATCACCAGCTGCTGACGCCGGCGATCCCCACGCTCACCGGCTTGATGCTGAGCGGCGCTTACCGAATTCCCGCGATTCAGATGAACGTCACCGGTGTTTTCACGAACAAGATGTCCACCGACGCCTATCGTGGCGCGGGCCGGCCGGAAGCAACGTATGTCGTCGAACGCGTGATGGATATTGTCGCGCGCGAACTGAACATGGATCCGATCGAGGTTCGTCGCAAGAACTTTCCTGCGGCAAGCGAATTCCCTTTCCATGTGGCCACCGGGTTGGATTACGACAGCGGGGACTATGAAGGTGCTCTGGCGAAGGCACTCGATCTTTCGGGTTATCAAGAGTTGCGCGACGAACAGAAAAAAGCGCGTGAGAACGGCAGGCTAATCGGAATCGGCCTGTCGAGCTATGTCGAGATTTGCGCGCTCGGCCCGTCGCAGGCGATGCCGGCCGGCGGCTGGGAAAGCGCCACCGTGCGTATTGAACCGACCGGCAAAGTCACGGTTCTCACCGGCGCGTCACCGCACGGGCAGGGACAGGAAACTTCGTTTGCGCAAATCGCGGCTGATGAACTCGGCGTCGATCTCCACGACGTGACGGTCATTCACGGCGACACCGGCATCGTGCAATACGGCATCGGCACCTTTGGCAGCCGCGCAACTGCGGTCGGCGGCACAGCCGTGCTGATCGCAATTCAAAAACTGAAAGAGAAAGCTGCGAAGATCGCCGCGCACATGTTGCAGTGCGAAGCTTCTGGGATGAGATTTGAAGCAGGCTGCTATTCGAGGGAAGAGGCCGCGGCTGCCGCAGCGACGGGAAAATCCGAGCCTGTCGTTCCGGTCGGTGAAGGTCCAGCCGGAGCTTTGAACGATATTCCGACGCCCACGAATGGACGTTCGAAGCTGACTATTCAGGAAATCGCTCTCGCCGCGCACATCGCGAAGGAGCTCCCGCCGGACACTGAACCTGGCTTGTCGGCAACGTACTTTTTTGAACCGAAGAATTTCACCTTCCCCTTCGGCACGCACGTCTGCGTCGTCGAAATCGACAAGGACACCGGCGAGACAAAGATTATCCGGTACGTCGCCGTCGACGATTGCGGCAAAGTGATCAATCCGCTGCTTGTCGATGGCCAGGTCCACGGCGGCATCGTGCAATCGATTGGTCAGGCGCTCTACGAGGAAGTGATTTACGACGAGCAAGGTCAACTGATCACCGGCGAATTGATGGACTACGCCCTGCCGAGGGCTTCAAACATGCCCTGGTTCGAACTTGATCGGACCGAGACGCCTTCGCCGGTGAATCCGCTCGGCGTAAAAGGTGTGGGCGAAGCGGGAACGATCGGGGCGACGCCGGCAATCGTGAACGCCGTGGTTGATGCGTTATCGCCTTACGGCGTAACGCATATCGACATGCCGATTCGCCCGGAAAAGGTGTGGAAGATTATTAACGGATGATGGGAACGCGGACGCCCTCGTCCGCTGAGTTGTTGACACGGTAATGCGGGCGAGGCGCCCGCGCTTCAAAAAGAGGTCATCATGATTCCAGCAGAATTTGATTATGTCCGCGCGAAGACGCTCGATGAAGCATTGTCCCTGCTCTCGCAAAATGAAGAGGCCAAGATTCTCGCGGGCGGACACAGCCTGATCCCGGCCATGAAGCTGCGTCTGGCGCAGCCGTCGCTGCTCGTGGACATCAGCCGCATTCAGGATCTGAGTTACATCCGCGAAGAGAACGGTCAGATTCGCATCGGCGCGATGACGACACATTACCAAGTCGAATCGTCAGACCTGCTGAAGAGTATTTGTCCGCTGCTGCCGGATTGCGCTTCACACATTGGCGACATGCAAGTAAGGAACAAAGGCACCATTGGCGGGAGTGTCGCGCACGCGGATCCGGCGGGTGATTGGCCGGCTGCGATAATCGCCCTCAACGCCGAGTTGGTAGCGGCCGGCAAGAACGGTGAACGCACGATCGCGGCCGACGACTTCTTTGTTGACATGCTGACGACGGCGCTTGAGCCTGGCGAGATTCTGCGCGAGATTCGCATCAACAAAACGAACGGTCGGACGGGACATGCCTACGTGAAGATGCCGCATCCCGCTTCGGGTTTTGCGGTGGTCGGCGTTGCCGCGAATCTATCATTCAACGGTGGCAGCGACTGCAAGTCGGCGAGTATCGGCATCACGGGCGTCTCTTCAAAAGCCTATCGCGCAGCGGGCGTCGAAAACGCGCTGACCGGCGCGGCCGTGAACGACGAAACGATTTTGAGCGCGGCGAACCACGCAACTGACGGGGTTGACGTTAACGGAGACGTGTTTGCTTCGGACGAATACCGAAAGCATCTGGCCGCGGTTTACGTGCGGCGTGCGATCGCCGCGGCAATGCAGTCAGTACCATCCGCATGAGTGGGTTTAGAGCGGGCTACTGCCCGCCATCGTGATTTTTAGAAAGCAGATCTTGACTGACTTTTACAGGAGGCGGGCGGTAGCCCGCCTCTAAACTGTCCTGAGGATTGATGCCATTTCATGAAAGTTGACGCCACCTACGAAATTAAAGCCCCGCGCGAACGTGTCTATGCGGCACTGATCGATCCCGAAGTTCTTCGTCTGGTTATCCCCGGCTGCGAATCACTCGAAAAAGTTGACGAGAATCACTACAACGCGACGATGAAAGCCGGCGTCGGCCCCATCAAAGGAACTTTCACAGGCGACGTCCGTCTGGAAGACATGCGCCCCCCGGAGCATTACCGCATTGTCGTGCAAGGCAAGGGCGGCGCGGGATTCGCGAAAGGTTCAGCCGATTTTGATTTGGAAGAGAAGGACGGCGGCACGCTGATCAGGTACGTAGGCGAGATGCAGATAGGCGGCACGATCGCCGGCGTCGGCCAGCGCATGATTCAAGGCGCGGCCAAGATGATGGCCACGCAGTTCTTTGCTAAACTCGAAGCCGAAGTTAAGAATCGCGAGTAACCCCCTCCAGTTCCCCAGGCAATTTCCCCGAACCAGGAAGATTAACCACCCGCTAACGGAGGTGGTACTGACTAATGCCTGCGCTCCGCTTTCAGATTCTTGAGCTGCTTCTGCTGGCGATTCCGATTGCCTGCGTCGCCTGGACGGTGACTCACGAAGAGGTCTTTCGCGAGCCGCGTGAGTTCTGCAAACGTCGCAGTCAGAATTGCCGTCGTTGGTACGAAAGAAAATTCTTCTATCTGTTCACCTGCGAGTACTGCTTCAGTCACTACATCGCCGCCGCGTTCCTGATCATCACGCGCTTTAAGTTGCTGTTTCCGGATTGGCGAGGCTATCTAATCGCCTTTTTTTCCCTCGTGTGGATTGCGAATCAATACATGAGCGTTTACAACCGGCTCCGGCTCGATATCAAAACCGAAAGACTGGAAGGTGAGATCAAAGAGGAAGAAGCGGCGACGGCCAAAAAGAACAACCATCGATAACCCGGAGTCAGCCTCCCGATGCCAAATTTTTGCCACTGACAGCCGTGTTATACTCCGCGCCGTTCAACATCCCAACAATCATGTCAGCCAACCTCAAAAATCACTTCACGGTCAGTGAATACGAACGCATGGGCGAGACCGGAATGTTCCCGCCCGACGCGCGCGTCGAACTGATTGAAGGAGAGATAATTGAAATGTCTCCCATCGGAAGTCGCCATGCGGCGTGCGTTAAGCTCGTGGGCAGGATTCTCAACCAACATGTCGGCGCAGACGCGATCGTGAGCGTTCAGGATCCCATTCGGCTAAACGATTGGTCTGAACCGCAACCCGACGTAGCCATTTTAAAGTTTCGCAAGGATTATTATCGCGAGGGTCATCCAGGGCCGGATGACGTTCTGCTGGTGATCGAAGTTGCCGAGACAACGGTCAATTACGATCGCCACGTGAAGATGCCGCTCTACGCGCGCGCCGGGATTTCCGAAGCTCTGTTGTTCAACTTACCTGAAGATCGACTTGAGTATTTCTCGCGGCCGGAATCGGGGATGTATCAAGTCAACCGCATTCTCAGCCGCGGCGAACGGTTTGAATCAACGAGCGTCCCCGGGCTCACGCTCGACGTCGAAACCAGCCTCGGCTAAGGCGCCTAAAAATCCTTCAGCGTATTCCTTCGCTTCTCCGCCTTCTGCTCCTCAGTCAATTTAGACGGGTCGCCGTACATCGCTTCTTCCCAAGCGCCGTACATCACGTTGGGCAGAACGATAAACCGGCTACCGAAATTAGATTTGTTCTGAGTAGTGGCGGCAAGCCGACTCTCGATTGTTTTTCCCAGTTCGAAGATCTCTGCGAAGTCATTCAAGTTGTCGCCCATTAAAAGCACGACGCGATGCCTCCTGGCTATGCCATCTCGCCGCGGTTGTTTACTCGAGACGTCAGTCCGCACGAGCACGGTCTCGTCACTGACATCAGGGAAGCCCACTTTCTTCAGATTTTGCGCCGTGCACTGCTTCTCTGATTCGCGACGATTGGTGACATAGAACACGCGCACGCCGCGCGAATTCGCGTAGCGGAGAAACTCAACGGCCCCCGGAAGCGCTGCGGCTTGAGCTTTTTCACACCAGGCGAGCCAGGATTTCGATTCGTAGGCCGTTCTTGTCTTAACGGTCATCGCCTGATACGGACTGTTATCGAGCACGGTTTCGTCAACGTCAACGATCACCGCGCGCCGGACACGCCGGTTACGATTTGCGCGCAGATCCTGATCCAGTCGCAGACGCGCCAGTGCGAACGCCTGATATGCCAACGCTCGCCACTCGCCCGACGTCTGCGTCCAGAGGATCCCGCCGACCTGATGTTCGTTATCGATCTTTTGGGCTGAGGCGGCTGAGACCAGTGCCAGAGACAGCGCGCCGGCAATAGCAATCTGACGGATCAATAGGCGAAACGTGTATCGCATCAGTTGTCCTCCAATGTGTCCTCGCAAAAAGGCGGGCAGCAGCCCGCCTTGAAGAGTTAGATTGTTTTGAACGTTACCGGCTGCCGCCTTCGCGACGCGCGCGCGCCATGAATGCTTCGATATCCGGAATGCTGCGCGCCAGGGCCGCGGACATCCACTTCACGCCGGTCTCCGTGACCAGCATGTCATCTTCGATGCGCACCCCGATGCCTTTGTATTTCTCAAACGCCGGGCGCACGGCTGCGATGAATTTTTCCATCTCAGGCGTCTTCGGCAAATTGTCGAGCGCATCTGGACGTATGTAAATACCCGGTTCGTTCGTGAACACCATGCCCGGTTCAAAGGTCGCGCCGCCGCCGACATCGTGAACGTTCATGCCCAGCCAGTGCGACGTGCCGTGCATAAACCAGATCCGATATTGGTCAGTGTTGCGATCGGTAATCAGACCAAGCTTGAGCAGTCCATCCTTGATTACTTCCGTGGCCGCATTGTGAACCTGCGAGAGATTGGCGCCGGGTTTCGTTACCCGCGCGCCTGCTTCCTGTGCGTCGTAAACGATCTGATAAATCTCGGCCTGCTCTTTCGTGAACTTGCCGTTGACGGGAAACGTTCGGGTGACATCCGCCGTGTAGTGCTGATATTCCGCGCCGACGTCCATCAGCATGAGTAGCCCCGAATGGACTGGTGCCTGCGATTCATTGTAATGGAGCGTGGTGGCGTTCTTGCCGCAACCCACGATGTTCGGATAACCCCAATTGTCAGCATTGCGCAGCTTGAATGTGTAAAGAACCTGCGCATCGACTTCGTATTCCCATTTCGCCTGTGGCGCGAAGGCCTGTGCGCGCTGATGAGCTTCGATGCTGATGTCGATCGCGTGTTGCATGACTGCGAGTTCCATGGGGGACTTGCGGAGACGCAACTGTGTAAAGATTGGCGAAGCGTTCTGCACGTTAAAGCCGGAGTCTTTCGGCCACGCGCCGGCAAACCGTTGCTCCTGCCGGTACTCGCGGCTATCACCTTCGCGCGGGAAATTCAGAAGGTAGAGCGCGCCCTCGTTTTTCTGCGCAGCCGCGAACAGCGGCGCCATTCCCTCACCGTTTGTCGTCGCTGATTGGGTGGACGAGAGCAAAATGTTTTCCGGTTTCGGGTGGTACGACTCGCGTTTGCCCAGCGCGGCGACAAAGGGCGCAAACTCGCTCGCTTCCCAAATCTCTTTCACGCCGGACAGCTCGCTGGCCTGTTGCGGACTGTACATGTAACCGTCCCAAGTCTCGCGCAAAGCATTACGGCGCGGCAGAAAAAGAATTTCAGGCGTGGCCGTGCCCGGCATTAACACAAGCACAGATCGTTTCTGATTCAAGTGCGTCAGGTAAAAGAGGTTGTTCTCCTGACGAAAGTGATAATCGACGTCGTTTGCATATACGCGTGGCTCAGCGCTGAAGAGAACGAGGATCGACTTTGGTCCGATGGCTTCCGCAACTTTCTGACGACGGGTCGCCAACTCGGCCTGGCGCTTCGCGGTGTCGAATACCGGCGCCGGCGGAGCAACGCGAATGACCGCAGGTTCAGCGGGAAGCGCAGACGTTCCAGTCGAGAGCGGTGCAGCCAGAGCGACTACGGCCAGGGCGGTAACAAACAGCAGGGATAATGGGCGGCGAAGTGTCTTCATCGATAAACCTCTAAATATTTCTTGAATGCCTTGCAATCAGAAAACGGGTCGACCATCAAGGCCGCGGACGTCTTCGGGGAAAATTGGGTCGCGTTCCAGCAGGAAACACTCGCGTACGGCCATCGGGAAAAGTGACCACCGTCGAGCCGTCCGAGCGTCTCTCGACTCGCGTACCGTTTGGAAAGGTTTGAACCGGTGGCGGCGTCGGTCGTGGCCGCCGGTCCTGTGGTGGACCGAAATCGATTAATGGCGGTTCTGGAGGCCGACGATTCGTATCGGGCCCAGGGTCGCGTTCGTTCGCCACTTGAGGCGTCGCCTTTACGGCCGGTTTCGTCGCGCTGGTCTGTTTGACGCGCTTGTCAGCGTCCGCAGTCGGGTTGACGTTCTTCGGCTTTTCGGCTTGCACGTCAGCCGCGGTTGTTGTCGTGGTCGGCGCCGGTTCGGCGGTCGGCGCCGGAGTCGCCGCCGGCAGGGTAGCTGCCGCGTCTGACTTCCGTGCGCGATAAATGAGGAATCCAGCCGCGACACCCACGATCATCAGAAGCACGACCGCAGCGGCCAACCACATGCCACGCGAGCTTAGCGAAGTGGATTGAGCCAGCTCTGCGCCGGCAATCTGGCTGCGAACCTTTGTTGCTTCATCGGCGAGCAGAGTTTGCGCTTCGTTCCCGGCACCCTGCGTTCGCTGTCCCGCCACTTGAGTTCCCGCGGCAGGCGCAACCATGTCGGGGCGCGTCGTGGCCCCCGTCGCAGTCAGCACCGTTGGCATCTCGCCCAGCGCGCCGGTCGATGCCGAACGCAGCGCTTCGCGCATGGCTCCGGCTGACTCGTATCGGTCGTCGCGTTTCTGCGACATGGCAGTTTGCAGAACCTGAGCTACCGCGCGACTAACGTTCGGCGAGACCGAATCAGCCGGCGCCAGAGGATCTTCCATGCCGTTGACAACCGCAGCCGCGCGACTGAGCGCATCGGGCGGCTTCACGTTCGTGATCAGGTGATAAAGGGTGGCCGCCAACGCGTAAATATCGCTGCGCGGATCGGTCCCGAGCCCCTGGACCTGTTCGAGCGGCGCGTAATTCGGCGTGTAGCCAAAGATGCTCGCCGAAGTCGTGACCACCGACATCTGGCCGCCCGAACCTTTCGCCAAACCGAAATCGAGCAACACAATCTGCCCGCGCGCGGTGAGCTTCAGGTTCTGCGGCTTAATGTCGCGGTGAATAATCTGCGGGTCCTGCGTGTGCAGGTAATCCAGCCCGTCGCAAAGCTGATCCGCCCATTGCAGAACGTCCGCTTGCGGAAACCCACTGCCGCGACGTCCCTGCATCTCGAACAGATCTTCGCCCGGGATGTACTGCATCACCAGAAACGCGCCTTCGTTTTCGGTGAAATGATCACTAACTCGGGGCAGCGCTTGATGATGAAGTCGCGCCAGCAGACGCGCCTCACGCTCGAACTGTTTCCGCAGCCTCTCGTCGGTAAACAGCGTCTCTTTCAGCGCGACGACGGTGTCCAACCGCAGATCGACTGCTTCATAAACCGCGCCCATACCGCCCTGGCCGAGCTGTCGCACAATTCGGTAGCGACCTTGTAAAACTGTTTCTGGCGCAAGCATCCGTTAACCCAAGTACCCTGAATTCGCCGGGAAGTTTAGCATTGCCTCGTTCGGCAAGGCTAACCTTTAATCACGCTTCCCTCGAACATTACACGACGGCGCGAAGGAATCGTTTCGCTTTTGACGGGCAACGGGCCCGGCCGGGTTTGCTGCACCTCGGAATATGAGTATGCTAGGCGTACTTGAGCACGCCCATAGAGTTCGACGACGACGATGACATCATCGACGTCACGCCCGACCAACCGCGACGAAAACGGCGCTGGTGGCCCTGGATTTTGCTTGCCGTTCTCGTGCTGTTGTTCATCGGCTCCCGCGCGCTTTCCATCTACGTGTCGGCGCTGTGGTTTGGCTCCCTCGGTTACTCGGACGTTTATTGGTACATCTTCAAACTGAAGCTCGAGTTGTTTCTGATCTTCCTGGTGCTGACCACCATCATTTTGCGCGCCGGTTTTTGGCTGATTGAAAGAGCGTTTGGGGCTTTCACCATCGGACCGCGCACTGTTCTGATTAATCAGCAGCCCGTGCAGATTTCGCCGGGACGATTCATACGTCCCCTGGCGTGGGTAGTCTCAATTGTTGCCGGTTTGATGTTCGGGCTGGGAATGCGCGCCGCGTGGCGCGACTTTGCGTTGTACCTTCACGCGCCGCAGACGCCACTCCCCGATCCGATTTTCAACCGGCCGGTCAGCTTCTACCTCTTCACGCTGCCAATTTATGACGCGGTTAGCTCGTGGCTGCTGTACCTCGCGGTAATTATCCTTATCGCCGTAATTGCCTACGCGTTACTCGCAGGGACGCAGGAGACGACGCTCGCTAACAGCAAGAGCGGGCCGGTCCGCAAACGCGCGATCACAATCATCTCGGTGGTCGCGGGCGCGATTTTACTAATCCTGGCGTGGAAGACTCTGCTGTCGCGATTTCCTTATCTTTGGCAGGACCATCAGATTTTTTCCGGCGTCAGCTACACGGAAGCGAACCACGTGCTGCCGGGCCTGCGCCTGGTCGCCATCGGGCTGGTAATCGCGGCGCTGGTCGCCGTGGTTAACGCTTTCACGCTGCGCAAGGTACGCGTGCTGGTTGCCGGGATAGCGCTGCCCGTCGCGGTCTACCTCGTCGCCGTCGTCTTCATTCCGGCTTATGTCCAAAACTTTGTCGTTAAGCCAAATGAACTAGGCCGAGAGTCGCCGTACATCGAGCACAACATTGCGTGGACCCGCCGCGCCTTCGGTCTCGACAAAATCGAGCTGCGAAACTTCGAGGCAGAAACAACCGTTGAGTCGTTTGCGCTTCAGGACAATCGGGAGACCCTGGAGAACATTCGCCTGTGGGATTGGCGCGCGCTCCAGGACACGCTCAAGCAGATGCAGGCGATTCGCATCTACTACGACTTTCCCGACGTTGATGTCGATCGCTATCAAACCGGCGGGCGAACCAGGCAGGTCATGGTGGCCGCGCGTGAGCTGAACGTCGAGCGATTGCCGGAAACGTCGAAGAACTGGGTGAATCAACGCCTGATTTATACGCACGGCTATGGCGTGACGATGAATACCGCCAACGAGTTCACGCCCGAGGGTCGTCCGCGTTTTCTGCTCTCGAACATGCCAATCGAGGCGAAAGCCGATATCAAACTCACGCGGCCGCAAATCTATTTTGGGCAGGAAACGAACACGCCCGTTTACGTCAAGACCAAGCAGAAGGAGTTCGATTTTCCGCAAAGCGAGACTGAGGCTGCCTTCACCAGCTACGAAGGGACCGGCGGAATCCAACTCGGCAGCGGACTGAGGCGGTTGTTACTGGCGTGGGCCGTCGGTGATATGACGAAGCTGCCTTTCTCTGACGACGTAACTCCCGAGAGCCGGCTGTTGATCAATCGGAACATTCGCGAAATCGTCAACGGCCTGGCGCCATTTCTAATCTATGACCGCGATCCTTATACCGTAATCAGTGAGGATGGGCGGTTATTCTGGGTCGTCGACGCTTACACCGAAACGGCCAATTACCCGTATTCGCGTCACCATCAAATTGAAAGCAACCGGGTCAATTACATTCGTAACAGCGTGAAGGTCGTGATTGACGCTTATAACGGCACGACTAACTTCTACGTCTTCGATCCCGAGGATCCGTTGATTGCTGCGTACCGGGCGACGTTTCCCAGCCTGTTCCGCGATGCTAACCAGATGCCCGCGGATCTGCGCGCCCACATTCGTTATCCCGAAACGCTCCTGCGCGCGCAAGGCGACGTATACGGCCTTTATCACGTGCAAAACGGACGTGTCTTCTTCCAACAAGAGGACGCCTGGAGCATCGCCCAGCAGGCGACCGTCGATCAGCAGAACAAGAAACAGAATCACCCGATCGATCCCTATTTCGTGCTGATGCAGTTACCTGGTGAAGACAAGCAAGCGGAGTTCGCATTGATTCTCCCGTTCACGCCGGCCAACCGAAACAACATGATTGGCTGGATGGCCGGACGCTCTGACGGCGAGAACTATGGGAAGCTACTGGCCTACAATTTTCCCAAGTCACGCCTGATCGACGGGCCGCTGCAAATCGAAGCGCGTATCGATCAGGATGCCCAACTCTCCGCGCAATTTTCACTTTGGAACCAGCAAGGTTCCCGCGTCCTGCGCGGCCATCTGCTGGTGATTCCCATTGGCAAATCGCTTCTCTACGTCGAGCCAATCTACCTTCAGGCAGTAAATAGTCCGATGCCTGAATTGCGCCTGGTTGTCCTGGCCACTCAGGAGCGGTTGGCGTTTGGCCAATCGTTTGACGAAGCCATGGCTAATCTGTTTGGCGACGCAGGAAAACAAACAGCGGAACCGAAGCCGGCAGAGCAGAAGCCCGCCACTGGCGATCAAGCGAAGCCGGCCCCTACACCAGCCGCACCCACCACGACCGGCACCACGCAGCAGTTAATTAACCGCGCGGTTCAAGAGTTTGAGGATTATCAGAAACTGATGGCAGCCGGAAGGTATGCTGAGGCCGGGAAGAAACTGGAAGAACACAAACGCACCCTGGAAGAACTGAAACGCGCGTCCGGCAAGCCATAATTACGATTTCAATTTCGCCTCGAGCTCCCGACCTTCTCTCACCGCATCGCTATGCTCCGGCTCGAACCCCGGCGAAGGTTGGCTCTCGAACAAAGTTTTCAGTTCCCGTTGTGCATCTGGTATGCGCTTGGCTTCTGCATATGCTTCCGCCAGCCGCAGCCGCAAGAGCGCATTGTTCGGACCGAACTTCAGTCCCTTCTCAAGGTACTCGATCGCTTTACTGACATCGCCACCCAGAATGCGCGGGGCTTTTAGGTAGACCTGGCCCAGAGCCATGTAGGCACTGCCGGATTGGAAGCTTTCATCAATCTTCAGCACCGCCTCCATCTCCCGCTTGATGTCCTCGATCTCGGCAAGCCCGGCGAGCGTGCTAATTTCCGCATTACCACCGTAGTTTGCGCCGAGCCAAAAGTGACCTTCAGGCCGGTCATTGTTCAGCTTGACCGCCAGCTTTCCCGCTTCCGTACCGTCGTGAAAAGCCTTCTCCTGTTCGGTCTCGTCGGTTGTGTGACTGCCGAGGTAATAGTTGTACTGAGCCACCCTCCAGGCCAATTCATAGTTCGTGGCATGCTCGGCCGTCGCCTGGCGTAAAGCGATCAGCCCCTGGCGGACTTTCATAACGTCGGCCCGCTGAGCGTAGAGTTCGTCGGCCTGAGTGATGGTTTCGGCCGGCGAGCGGCCACTGGAGGGTGCCGAAACGGCCTGTTCCGCGGATTTGCTACAGGCTGACAGGCCAGCTGCGAATACCAAACTTGCCCCCAAAACGGCCAGTTTTGAAAGAATGTCGCGTTTAGAGAGGTCGCAAATGGTGCTATTGTCTAGTGTTGCCATACAGTGTCTTTCGCGCTTTCCAATTCTGACGGTCTCATGTATATTGGCTGCCCTGAAGCAATCCGAACACAACGGTAAACCAGTGAAGGCCGCGGCATTCTACGACCTCGAAGGGACCCTCGTCAGTACGAACCTGGTCCATACGCTCGGGTTCTATGCGCGTAACCAACCCGATCTGTTCCGCAGCTTCAAGAAGAGTGCCGCGACCCTTCTGAGTGTCCCCTTGTTCGCCGTGAGCGACCAGTATAGCCGAAAAGTCTTTAACGACCTGTTCTTCAAACGCTACAAAGGCGAGTCAGAGGACCGCATGCGTTACTTCTCCGAAGAGTTGTTCGAGAAGGTGCTCAAGCCGGCAGTCTTTCCCGGCGCTTTCGAATTGATCGAAAAGTCGCGCAGCCTGGGGCATCGTCAAGTCGTCGTCACCGGCGCGCTCGATGTTTCCGTTAAGCCGCTGATGGAGTATCTCGGCATCGACGATTACGTTTCGAATCGCCTGGAGTTCGTAAAAGGAATCGCGACGGGACGATTGCTACCGCCGGTTCTCGCGTCCGCGACCAAGGCTTCATGGATTCGCACGTACGCCGAACGGGAAGGAATTAACCTGAGCGAATCGTTCGCGTACTCAGACAGCATGAGCGACCTGCCGATGCTTTCGATAGTTGGTCACCCCGCAGCAGTCAACCCGGATTTGCGTTTACGACAAACGGCCCTGCACCACGATTGGCCGATATTGAATTTGAAATAGTCCGTGGTCCGGTCAGTGGTCAGTTGGTAAAAAGCAACTGAGTACCGACAAGCCACTGACGACTGACAACTGACAACTGACTAATTCCATGGCCCTTCAACTAAGAAAGAAAACCCACGAATCGATCGTTTACATCGATAGCGACAGCGCGCCGCGCATCATGCCGTCGGGTGAGGACTTTATCCTCGAAGACATTCCCGTCGGCACGCGCGTGCTTTATCCGAATCCGCCGCTCAAGGGTTTGCCTAATCGCGAGGCAGCGATTCGCTATGCGCTGAATCATCCGCTGGGTTGCGATCCTCTCTACGCGCAACTTGAGCCCGGCATGAAAGTAACGATCGCCATTGACGACATCAGCTTGCCGCTGCCGCCGATGGCTACGCCGGATATTCGCCAGACCATGCTCGAAGTTGTGCTCGATCTCCTCGGCGCCAACGCCGTGGATGACGTGCACATCATCATCGCCAATTCCCTGCATCGGAAAATGACTGCGTGGGAAATGAAGCGCATGGTCGGGCAAAGGATCTTTGATGCGTACTACCCGGATCGCTATTACAACCACGACGCTGAGTGGAAAGAAGGTTTGATCAAGATCGGCGAGACGCGACACAAAGAACCGCTGGTGCTGAACCGGCGCGCGGCGGAAAGCGATCTGCTGATTTACTGCAATATCAACTTTGTGCCGATGGACGGCGGCCACAAGTCCGTGGCCGTTGGCCTGTGCGATTACGAATCACTACGCGCGCACCATGATCCGCAGACAATTCGCGAGTCGGACAGCTACATGGATCCGGCGCGGTCAGAGCTGGCGAACAAATGCAACCGGCTGGGAAAGATTGTTGATAACGAGATGAACGTCTTTCACATCGAAACGGCCATCAACAATCGCATGTACGGCAGTGACATGGACTTTCTCCTGAAGAACGAAGACGACTTCACCGCCTTCGATCGCATGAAGTTCGAAGCCATGCGCTACACGATGAGCAAAATGCCGCGGCCCGCGCGTCGCAAGCTGCTGCACTCTCGGCCGGCCCAATACGAGATGACCGCGTGTTATGCCGGTAAGACGGAACCGGTGCACGAGAAGATCGTTGAGAAGGGATTTCAGCAGTACGCCATTCCGGTGCGCGGGCAGTGCGACATTCTGATCACCGGCATTCCTGACATTTCGCCTTACAACGTTTATTCGATTCTGAATCCGCTGCTCGTGCAGGTCATGGCGCTCGGTTACCACTTCAATTTCTATCGCAACAAGCCTTTGCTGAAGAAGGGCGGAGTGATGATCGTTCATCACCCGTGTTACGACCAGTTCGATCACAACCATCATCCCAGCTATATCGAGTTCTTTAACCGGCTGTTGCCGGAGTCGCGCGATGCTTTCTATCTGCGCGAAAAATACGAGCGCGAGTTCGCGAACAATCCGAGCTACGTCGAGATGTATCGCCGTGGCAACGCCTATCACGGCGCGCACCCGTTTTTCATGTGGTATTGGGGCGAAAACGGGCGGCAGCACGTCGGCAAGGTAATCGCGGCCGGCGCGGAAAACGCACACGTGCCCGCGATGCTCGGCTGGGACCGCGCCGACAACCTGACCGAAGCGATCGCGATGGCGCGAAATTACATGGGTAACTCAGCAGAAATTACGATGCTGCATCAACCGATGATTGGCATCGCCGACATGGAGTAAGGAAGTGATAATTCCAGTCACAATAAAAGCGTTTCTTCCAAAGGTTATCGCGTTTGCCGGCACGCTGCTGCTGTCTTTTGCAGTCCTGAACTTTGTGCCCAGCGCACGCGTGCGACGGCAGACCAACTTCGCGCGCGCGGCCGCCGACGGCGACCTGCAACGCATGCGTATGCTGCAAATGGCCGGCGTGAGCGTGAACTCGCGCGCGGGCTGCTGTTCGCCGCTGTTTCTTGCGGCTGGAGAAGGGCGGCTGAGTGTCGTGCAATATCTGCTCGATCAGGGCGCGGACATAAACGCGCGCGAACGCGGCGGACGGACGGCGCTCACTGAAGCGGCTTTTGCAGGCAGCAACCCGGTTATCAAAGAACTGGTTCTGCGCGGCGCGGACGTAAACGCGGTTTCAGACGTGGGTACGCCGCTCGACGTCGCCATGCAAGCGAACCACGCGCCGGCAATTGATTTGTTGAAGTACTACGGCGCCAGGCGTAGCTGCGAACTTCGCGGCGGTTGCTAACGGACTCCGAAAAGCGATGACCACCAATACACTTTCGCCAACCGAAATCTTCAGAGACCGCAGCCTGTTTCTGATCGGCGGCACGGGCTTCCTCGGCAAAGTGACGCTCAGCATGCTGCTGCATCGTTTTCCGAATATCGGGAAGGTTTACGTGACGGTGCGCGCTCGGTCGCAGGAGGAATCCGAAACGCGTTTTTGGAATAACGTTATCAGCGCGCCGCCGTTCAATCCGTTGCGCGAACGATACGGGTCCGCGCTCGATGGATTCATTCGCGACAAGGTCGCGATCGTGGGCGGCGATATCGCTGAAGACAACCTGGGGTTCACCGAAGAGGAAGCCGAACGCATCGCCAAAAATGTCGATGTCGTTCTCAACTCGGCCGGCAACGTCACGTTCAATCCAACTTTGGAGAGTGCTCTGCGCACGAACGTGGTCGGCACGCAAAACGTCATCGCCTTCGCTAAACGCATGAAGCGGCCATGCCTCGTGCACATCTCAACCTGTTTCGTCGCCGGCAATCGTTCGGGCTCGATTTGGGAAGACGATGAAGTGATGGGGTATTTTCCGCGCCGCGACGAACTAACCGGCGTCGAATTTTCAGTCCAGGAAGAGATTCGCGACTGTGCGAAGATGGCCGAACGCGCGCGTGAAGAAGCGAAGGACGCAATGATGGCGGCGTACTTTCGCGAGCAGGCGCGCAAGCGCCTCAACGAGGAGATGCGCGACGGTGATGATCCGGACGCGCTCGGGCTCGCGGTTGCGCGCGAGCGCAAAGTTTGGGTCCGCACTCGCCTGACCGAAATGGGCATGCAGCGCGCGGAGTTCTGGGGCTGGCCGAACATTTACACTTACACAAAGTCGCTTGGTGAACAGCTGGTGGCCGCCGAAACCGAAATGGTTCGCAGTGTCGTGCGGCCCAGCATCGTCGAATCCGCGAAAGACTATCCCTTCCCCGGTTGGAACGAGGGCTTCACGACCACGGCGCCAATCGTCTTTCTCACGTTTAAAGGACAACGACAGCTGCCGGCGAACAAGAAATTGATTCTCGACATCACCCCGGTCGATCAAGTGGCGGCGGTGATGCTTGCAGTCTCAGCTCAGGCATGCGTCGAACAACCCAAGCTCGTTTATCAGGCCGCGACCGGCGATTCGAATCCCAACACGATGGACCGGATCATCGGCCTGGTTGGTTTGTATCGCCGTCAGGAAGAGTTGAAGAAAGACACCGGCTTGCGCCTGTTTCGCGAGATTTCCGCGCGTTTCGAGCCGTTTCCGGTCACGCCTGAGCGTTTTGAATCGGCGTCGATTCCGCGCATGAATAAGGCCGCAAAGAAAGCCTCCGAGCTGCTCGACCGCGCGCGTCCGCGTTGGGGCGGCGGCCGCTATGAAGGCGTGATCAACCGGATGCAGCAGACTGTCGATCGCGTCGAAGAGCAGACTCGCGAAGCGAAAGAAGCATTCGAAATGTTTCTTCCCTTCACCGTCAATAACGAGTACGTCTTCCGGGCCGACAACGTGCGCGCCTTGTTCAATCGCATCAGTGAAGACGAACGACAGCTGCTGACTTGGAATCCGCATGAGTTCGACTGGTACGACTACTGGCTGAACCAGCATCTGCCGGGCCTGAAGAAGTGGGTGCTGCCGACGCTGGAAGAAGACATGCGCGCGCAGCCGAAACGCATCTACACCTATCGCGACCTGGTCGAGCTGTTTGAAACGACGACCAAGCGTCACGCGACGCGGGTGGCGATGCGGATTGAGCGCGATGGGCGCAAGGAACAATACACCTATGCCGATCTGCGCGAGTTGGCGACGCGCGCCGCGGCTTTCTTCGCGAGTCATGGAATTAAGTCAGCAGATCGGGTCATCCTCTTTAGTCACAATGCGCCCGAGTGGGGCATGAGCTACTTCGGCGTGCTGAAGGCCGGCGCGACTTGCATTCCGATTGACGCGGAAAGTTCGACAGCTGAAGTCGTCAATTTTTCCGGTGCGGGTGACGCAGCGGCGATTGTCATCAGCGCAAAACTGCTTGAAGAGCACTCCGATCTGCGGGACAAGCTAACCGCCGCCGGGCTGGAGGTTCGCGTCTGGACATTCGAGGAAGTGTTCGAGCTACCGACGCAGGAAGTGGAAGACGAGCGCATCGCGCTGCTGCCGCAACGCATCTCGCCGCAATCCGTGGCGTCACTCATCTTCACCTCGGGAACGACCGGCCGACCGAAAGGCGTGATGCTCTCGCATCGCAACCTGACGAGCATGGTCTCGATGCTCGCGTCCGTCTTCGACATGGATACGAGCGACGGGGTTTTGTCCGTTCTGCCGCTCCACCACACGTTTGAATTTTCGACCGGCTTCCTGACGCCGTTGAGTCGCGGCGCGCAAATCACCTATCTCGACGAACTCAACAGCGAGAGTCTCGCCAAAGCGATCAAGAACGGTCACGTTACCGGCATGGTCGGCGTACCGGCGCTTTGGGAACTGCTGCATCGCCGCATCAAGACTCGTCTGCACGAACGCAGCAAGCTGGTGGGCGACACAGCCGATCTGCTGATGAAGTTCAACGCCTGGCTGCGGGACAACACGCCGCTTAACTTTGGGCAGTTGCTCTTCTATCCGATTCACGAGGGGATGGGCGGCCGGGTCCGCTACTTCATCAGCGGCGGATCCGCTTTGAGCGAAAAAGTGCAGCGCGATTTTCAGGGGCTCGGTTTTACGATTCTCGAGGGCTACGGTCTGACTGAAGCATCGCCGGTTTTAACCGTGACGCGTCCCGATAACCGCATGCTTTCGGGCACGGTCGGGCGGCCATTGCCGGGCGTCCAAATCGACATCAAGAATCCAGACGCCAGCGGCGTCGGCGAAGTAATCGCGCGCGGCCCGAACGTGATGCTCGGATATTTCGGAAATGAGGAAGCAACGCGCGAAACGCTCGTCGATCGCTGGCTATTCACCGGCGACCTCGGCCGTTTGGATGACGATGGCAATCTGTATCTCGTCGGGCGATCCAAGGACATTATCGTCGACACGAACGGCAAGAACGTCTATCCGGATGAAGTCGAAGAGGTATATCAGGATTCGCCGTACGTGAAAGAGCTGAGCGTGTTCGGTCTGCCGGATGGTATCGGCGAAAAGGTCGCGTGCATTGTCGTGGCTGACAAAGAATATGACATCGCGCTTTCCGACGCAGAACTGCGTCTCAAGATCGAAGAACATTTCCGCGAAGTTTCGGCGCGGCTGCCTTACTACAAGCGCGTGAAGGTGCTGCACTTCAGCGATGAAGAGTTGCCGCGCACGGCGACGCGGAAAGTAAAGCGGCGCGAAGTTTTGAATATCGTGCAGCAGATGGAGGCGGGCCGATCCGGCGAAGTCGGATTGGAACGGGAAGAAGTTAGCGGTGACGCTGCGTGGCTGGCGGAGATTGTCGCCTCTGTTTCGAACCGATCGGTGCAGGAGATCACGATGAACACGCGCCTCGCCGATCTTGGCTTTGACAGTCTGATGTTTGTTGAGCTGGCGGCTGCAGTGGAAAACGCCGGCGGATCGCTCACCGCGCCCGAACGTTTGAACGAAGTTCAGGATGTTCGCGAACTACTATCCGTGGTCGATCGCGTCGCATCGGCCACCCGCCGCGAAGCGCCGCGACTGCGTCTGGACGCTGAGAAGGCCGACGAGATTCACGTGCCTGAAGCGGTACGCATCGCCGGCAACAAGATCGTCGAGATCGCACAACGCGCTTTGTACGAGCGCATCCTGCGTGTGAAGTACGACGGCCAGACGAATATCCCCTATCACACAAATTTCATCGTGGCCGCGAATCATCAATCGCATCTCGACATGGGCCTGGTGAAAATGGCGCTCGCCGACGCGGGTAAGGATCTGGTCGCGCTCGCGGCGGCTGATTATTTCTTCGACACGAAATACAAGCGCGCGTACATGGAAAACTTTACGAACCTGGTGCCGATGGAGCGCTCGGGTTCGTTGCGCCAGTCGCTGCGTCATGCGCGTTCGTTTCTCGACCGCGGCTACAACGCGCTCATCTTTCCTGAAGGCACGCGTTCAGTGACCGGCACGATGACTGACTTTAAACCTGTGGTCGGCTACCTGGCGCTGGCCGCGCGCGTGGGCATTCTGCCGATCTACCTGGAAGGAACCTACGACGCGTATCCCAAGGGCGCGACGATTCTGCAGAAACGCGATGTGGCGGCGCGGATCGGAAGATTCATTTCCATAGAGGACCTCGAAGAGATGACCAAAGGATTGCCGCGCGCCGAGGCCTACCGCTTGATCGCGGAACGAGTACGGCACGAGGTCGTGAACTTACGCGATCGCACGAATACAAAGTTCGAGCCTTCAGCCGTGCACGAACAATGGAAGGCCGAACGGCGGGCCGGCAAGCTGCGCATCGAAGCGAGCGACGAAGAGTACACAATGGTCAACGCTTAAGAGGAATAATCCACAGATTACAAAGACAAAAGGAAAGATGGACTCAACTGTGTGCGCGCTCGCTGAACTATTTCTTGAATCTGTGTAATCTGCGGATAAATTCTTAAATGCCCACCAAAACTCCAAAGAAACGCACCGCCCAAATCGTGCCAAAGAAAAGCACGAAACGGCACGCTGCCATCGTTAAGAAGGTGCCGGCGACCACGCTGATTACCGGCGGCACCGGGTTCCTCGGTTCGCATCTCGTACGGCAACTGGTTGAATCCGGCTCGAAAGACATTCGCGTGATGGCGACTTCGATTCCTGAGTGGCTCAACGGCCTGGGCGTCGATACTTTCGAAGGATCAATCACTAACGACGATGATGTGGCGCGCGCCGTCGAAGGCGTCACCGAGATCTATCACCTGGCGGGCAAGGTTTCGCGCGACAAAGACGACGCGCGTGAAATGTACAAGCTGCACGTTGAAGGCACGCGCCTGCTTTGCGACGCAGCGAAGAAAGCCGGCGTGCAAACAATCGTGCTCGCATCCAGCAGCGGCACGATTGCCGTCACCGAGAAAGGCGATGTGGTTCCGGATGAGAATTACAATCCGCCGCTCGATATCGTGGCGCGCTGGCCGTATTACGCGAGCAAGGCTTACCAGGAAATGGCGGCGCTCGAGCGATTTAGCGGCGACGGATTACGAGTGGTGATCATGAACCCGAGTCTGCTGCTCGGACCGGGCGACGATCGGCTCAGCTCAACCAAAGTCGTTCTGGATTTCATGGCGCGGAAGATTTCAGCCGTGCCCAACGGCGGATTGAACTTCGTGGACGTGCGCGACGCGGCCCAGGCTTTCCGGGTAGCGATGCAGAAGGGGCGTCACGGTCATCGTTATCTGCTCGGCGCGGTTAACTGGACGTTTGTGAAGTTCTTCGATCGGCTTGAACGCCTGACGAAAGTTACCTCGCCGCGGCTGGCGTTTCCTTCAAAATTCGCCGTCACCGGCGCGCACGTCATCGATTCCCTTTTCCGCCAATGGAACTTCTCGCCGCCGGTCAACGCCGAAGAGATCGAGATGGCGGAATACTTCTGGTACTTCAAGCACGATAAAGCCCGCCGCGAACTCAGCTTCATGCCGCGCGACCCCGGCGACACGCTCAACGATACCGTTCGTTATCTGCGAGAGAATTTTCTGGGTGGGAGGTGAGGTTTAAGGCTTCACTTTTGTTTTGCTGGACGCACTTCTGTTACATGATGGATCCAGCCCTTTGACTTCGACTTCCACGGTGATGGTCTGCCCCGCCAGAGTCTCCGTAGGAATTGAAACATAGGTATCTCGACTGCTGAGTTTCCTGGAAAGTTCCTCATCACCATGGACAGACCAAACGAATTTGAATGCTGATGACCGATGCATGACAACCTTGCAGGTAATAGGAGTTCCCTCCTTCACCTCGTCATAGCAAATCACGGAAATCGGGGAACAGAAGTTTTCGTGTGTGTGCGCACAATCCCGGCACTCCTGGACCTTTACGGTCACGGAGGAAACGACAGGACGTTTCTTATTGTCTCGAACTTCAACGGTCGCCGTGTAGATGCCCGGCGACACTCCAGTGAGATCCCAGACAACGTGGTTCCCCTCACCGACGAGCTTCCCGACTCCGGATGTATACGCGTAAACGGGATTTCGGAAACCGTCTGTTTGGGATATCAAAGTAACCTGCAGGTCATTGGCGGGACATCCGTCATAGATAGAGCGCATGCCGGGCGGACAAGGAATCATGACTAAGGTCTTCGAGGCATGTAGGACTACGGATCGCTTGCTTTTCAACCATTCGTTTGCGACCGCCCGTGATGAGATTGCAGAGGCGAGCAAGAAACATGTAACTGCCGCGATTAAGATCATGCGTATTCGTTTCGGCACGGTGTCACGCATGCGAACTCCGCTAGACTTCTCGTGAGACGGGAAAGCTCACCTCACCGGCCTAGCTGCCTATACATCTTCGCGAAATCAAAGTTGTTCCAGACCTCGACAAACATCCCATTTTCGACTCGCCCGATACCGATGCCGTCGAAGTCGACCATTGACTCAGTGGCTTTGAATCCGAGGCTGTCGCCTTCGTGCTTTCCTCTGACCGAGCAGCGCGCGGCCACTTTGTCACCTTCAGCCAGCACGTCTTCGACGACGACTTCGATGTGGGGAAACGCTTCACGAAACTGCGCGTGAAAAGGCAGGAAGCCGGTCGCGCCGCGCAGTGGGCTGTCGGAGTCTCCGGATAAACCGTGACTCACGCATTCTTCCGACATCATTTCGCTGATTGCTTCGGCGCGGCCTTTGTTCCAAACCTCTTCGAACCACCGACGGATGAGAGCTTTGTTGGCCTCTTGAGTGTTTTGTTCTGTCATGAGGAATCTCCTATTAGGTACGCACGCCTCTGGCGTGCTGCATACCACAGACATGGTAACCGGTGCAGCACGCCAGAGGCGTGCGTACCCTATGGAAACCGAACGCGCAATGCCTTCGGCACGATTTGAAAAGTTGATGGCAGCCGGCCGACAACCTCGCCATCCAATTCGACGCGTACTTCTTTTTCTTTGTTTGCCGGGCGGGCGACCACCTGCTTCGCGAGTGCATGCGTCACCTCGCTCATGCGCAGGTGGGCGCCGAGATACAGTCGCGGCGCATTCGTGAGCAAACGAAAGGAATTCGCATCGCCGATCGTGATGACGTCGAAGTAGCCGTCATCGAGCTTTGCATCCGGAGCTATCTTCATCGCGCCGCCATAGTAACGGGCATTGGCGACGCAGAATTCCGCCACGCGCAGACGGCGCTCCGCAGCTTCATCGATCTCTACCAGGACATCTGCAGGCGAAGCTGACAGCGTCGTCTGAACTGTCGCCGCCGCGTACGAAAGTTTGCTGGTGACTTTGCGCGGCGTAAACGCCGGCACCCATTTCTTCGCCTCACCACTGGCCGCCCGATCCAGGACTTCGGTGCTCATGCCGAAGCTGCCGACATTAATTGAGTAGCGTGTCTCACGCTCGCCGGCATCGTTAATAAACGTCACGCGCACTGCATCAATCGTGTGGGCGCGGCCGTTGCGGAGCGCGCGTGACGCCTCGGCGACGTTGTTCGAAATGCCGATACTGCGACGAAAGTCGCTGCCCGTGCCTGCCGGCAAGATTCCCAATTGAGATTCAGTGTTTGACTCGATGATTCCGTTTGCGACTTCCGAGATCGTCCCATCACCCCCGCAGGCGATGATAAGTTTCGTGCCCTGCTTTGCCGCCTCGGCCGCCAGCGAACGCGCGTGACCCGCGCTGTCAGTGAACGCCACGGTGAATGATCCAAAGTGCGTGCGCAGGTCGCTGGCAATCTTCGGCCATTTATCTTCCGTGGCGCCGTCGGCGGAAGCAGGATTGACGATTACGAGCGGTGAAGTTCCCAAAGTGTTCTCGCCTCACAAAGAGACCGAATGTTATAGGATAACCACTGAATTAGGAACACTCGCGCTGGCCGCAGTAAACTCCGTTGCGAAGTCGTAAGCGTGGCAGAGAAAAGCGAGGTCGTCTGAAGATGAAGTCTCACGGGAAGTTGATTGGCGCCGGTGTCGTGCTGTTTGTCGTCCTGGCGTGCAATCTCAGCACCAACAACAACCAAAAACCGACGAACACCGGCGGCAGCACGACAGAGCCCAAGGTTCTCGGCGAGTTTACCAATCGATATAAAATGGTGAACAAGTATGTGCTGGTGGGAAAAGGCCTGACGGATGCTCAACTTATCGAGCTGGCGAAAGACCTGCATCGCAAGGAACCCGCAGTCACGTTCTGGTTTCTGGATGACGACAGTAAGTCTGCTGAGATGATGACCTGGGTCCACGCCTACGCAGAAGGCGAGGCGGATACAACCGATCCGATTACTAATTGGATGAGTGATCACATCGTCGCTAATCTCCAACAGTACTTACGCGACGGCGGACGCTACTGGGCCCTTTCTAAAGGAATGATGGGCGACAAGATTGCCGAAATCGAATAATTGCATCGGTGTCACTCTTAACTCGCCACTCATCACTCATCACTCATCACTTTCCGATCAGCCTCACCGAGTTCCGCAATCTTACTCATGACGAACTCGCCGATCGCTTTGTATGTGCGCACGTGATCTTTCATCGCAATGAACTGCGATAGGTCAAGCCGCTCTCCAAAATGAATGCGAATCTTGGCGCCGCCGAACCAATTTCCCAAAACCTGTTTCGGCAAATGGTTCCCGAGGCCGGCGATGAATACGGGAATCACCTGCGGGTTCGCGTCTTTAATTAGTTTCCCGACGCCAGGCTGCGGACGCAGATACGAATACGGATCGTCATTCTTGTTGCGCGTGCCTTCAGGATGAAAACCAATCACGTTGCCGGCGCCTTCGCTGCTAATCTGGGCGAGCCGTCGCATCGAATACTTGTCGAATACTCGCTTTTCCGGAAGTGGGTTTCCTCCGGCGCTGAAAAACGGCGGGTACATCGACCACCAACCCATGACCAGATTCACAAACATGCCGAGCGGATTTTGATAATAAAAACGGCCGCGCACGGGAAAGAAAAGCTGCTTTTGCCAGGGTGTCTTGCGAAACAGCGTCGTCGAAACCACGTACATGTCAAAGAACGATCGGTGGTTGGCGACGAGCAGCAACGGGCGCGATTGATCGATGGCTTCAACGTGTTCAAGCCCGTACACGCGCATCAGGTTGTAAGTCGAAATATGAATCCAGCCAGCCCCGAAGAAGGTCTGGCACCAAGTCCAGAAACGCTTCCAGCCGCCCAGGTTCATGCGATGCGTGACGCGAAAGGCGAAACGCTCGAAAGGCGAGAGGACGGCGAGTTCTTCGGCAGTTGGTTCTAGAGGTCGTCCAATGTCCGACGTCCAATGTCCAATGTCCGCTCTAGCTTCGTCCGATCCTTCTGCTACGGCACGATCCGATGGGTTCGGATTACGAACGTTGGACTTTGGACTTTGGACCTCAGACATCATTCGATCGAGAAGTATCGCGCTTCCGGATGATGGATGATGATAGCAGAAGTCGATTGCTCGGGATCTAGTTGGAACTCTTCGGTCAGTTCAACATTAATGCGCGAAGGATCGAGCAAATCGAAAAGCTTCGTTTGGTCTTCCAGATTGGGACACGCCGGATAACCGAAGCTAAAGCGCGAGCCTTGATAGCCCTGCCGGAACAACTCATTCAAATTCTGCGCGTCCTTGCCGGCAATCCCGAGTTGTTCGCGAATCTGTTTGTGCCAGAGTTCTGCTAAAGCTTCGGCGCCCTCGACACTCAGCCCGTGAAAATACAGATACTCCGCATAGTTGTCGCTCTTAAAAAGCTCTTGCGAGTACTCGCTGGCGCGCCGGCCCATCGTCACCAGGTGAAAGGCAGCAACGTCGGTGCGGCCGGAATCGACTGAAGCGAAATAATCCGCGAGACAGAGATGTTTTCCCGCAGGCTGTCGCGGGAACGTGAAGCGGGTCCGTTCCGTCCTTCCGTCATCCTGATAAATGATCAGGTCATTGCCGGACGACTGGCAGCGGAAGTATCCGTAGACAACTTTCGGAATCAGCAAGCCGTGCTGCTCGCTACGCTGCTTGAGCTCTTCGTAAACGGGCCTGACGTGTTCGGCGACGATGGCCTGATATTCTTCCGCTGATTTCTTTCCCTGCTTAAACTGCCACTGACCTTTGAAGAGCGCGGTCTCGTTGACGTAAGTGAAGACATCTTTTAGCGGGATGTCATCAACGACGCGCGAGCCGAGGAATGGCGGATCGGGGATTGGCACGTCAGCGGCGACATGGGAGCGCGTGGTATGGGTCGTGTCCCCGCTCGGCCCCCAGGTGCGCACGCGGGTCGGCTTGCGGATGCCGAGTTTCGCTTCCTCACCAATCAACACTTCTTCTTCGCCATCATCCAAACCCACGGCTTGGTCGGACCCAGTCGCTACCGCTCCCGGTACTGACACTCCGCCATTCATCAATTTGTCCATCGTATGCAGACCGGCAAAAGCATCGCGCGCGTAATAGAGCGTGCCCTTGTAAAGCGACTTCAAATCATCTTCGACATAACGACGCGTCAGCGCCGCGCCGCCGAGCACAACCGGCACTTTGATGTCGCGCTCGTTCATCACCTCAAGGTTCTCTTTCATGATGAGCGTCGATTTGACTAGCAGACCACTCATGCCAATCGCGTCGGCCTTGTGTTCTTCGTGCGCGCTAAGGATCGTGTCGATCGTCTGCTTGATACCCAAATTGATCACGCGATAGCCGTTGTTCGTCAGGATAATATCGACCAGGTTTTTGCCGATGTCGTGCACGTCGCCTTTGACGGTCGCCAAAACCATCACGCCTTTCGAAGTCGCGCCGCCTTTCCTTTCCATGAAAGGCTCAAGAAAGCGGACCGCGGCTTTCATCGCTTCGGCCGATTGCAGTACAAACGGAAGCTGCATCTGACCGCTGCCGAAGAGATCGCCGACGACCTTCATCCCCTCGAGCAGAATGTTGTTGATGATGTCGAGCGCTGAGTATTGCTCGAGCGCCAACTTCAAATTGTCTTCCAGTCCCTGCTTCTCGCCATCGATAATGTGATACTTCAGGCGTTCTTCGACGGTTTCCCCGCGGGCTTCCTTCTTCTTCGATTTCGTAGTGACGCCTTCGAAAAGCCTGGTGAACTCGGTGAGCGGATCGTAGGTGCAGACATCCCCTTCAAATTCGCGCCGGTCGTAAATCAGATCGAGCGCGACCTTCAGTTGGCGTTCTTCAATCCGATTGAGCGGCTCGATCTTGCTGGCGTTGACGATCGCTGAGTCCAGACCCGCAGCCACCGCTTCATGAAGGAAGACTGAATTAAGCACAATGCGCGAGGCCGGGTTTAATCCAAACGAAACGTTTGAGACGCCAAGAATGGTGAAGACACCGGGAAGCTCAGCTTTGATCCGGCGAATGCCGTCGATCGTTTCCGCGGCGTTGCGACGATCTTCTTCGATACCCGTGGAAATCGGCAGCGCAAGTGGGTCAAAGAAAATGTCATCGGCGGGAATTCCGTACTTCTCGGTCGCCTGTTCGTAAGCGCGCTTCGCGATGTTGAATTTGCCTGCGGCGGTGCGCGCCATTCCTTCTTCGTCGATGGTGCCGATGACGACGCTGGCGCCGTACTCCTTAGCCAGATCCAGAACTTTGGCAAAGCGCGGCTCGCCGTCTTCATAGTTAGTCGAGTTCAGAATTGATTTGCCGCCGGCATGTTGCAGCCCTGCTTCCATCTTCTGCCACTCAGTTGAGTCAAACATCAAAGGAATCTTGACGTTCGTGACCAGCCGCGAAGCGAGTTCATGCATGTCTTTCTCGCCGTCGCGTCCAACGAAATCAACGTTCACGTCGAGCACGTGGGCGCCTTCGCGTTCCTGTTCGCGCGCCAGCGAAACCAAGCCGTCCCAGTCTTCCGCATTCAGCAAGTCGCGCATCTTCTTCGAACCGCTGGCGTTGACGCGCTCGCCAATGATGAGAAACGAAGTGTCCTGCCGGTAGGGCTGCTGGATGAATATTGACGACGAGGCGGCGGTGCGGGGCACATCGCGTTTTAGCGGCGTCAAGTCCTTCACCGCGTCAACAACCGCCTTCAAGTGCGCCGGCGTTGTCCCGCAACAGCCGCCGACAATGTTCACGCCAAAGTCGCGGGCGAAGTGCGCGAGGTCTTTGGATAACGATTCGGGCGATTCTTTGAAGACTGCGTGGCCGCCCACGTTTTCGGGAATCCCTGCGTTGGGAATGACCGACACCGGGAATTTCGAATTCTGACAAAGATAGCGAACGTTCTCAGCCATCTGTTGCGGGCCGGTCGCGCAGTTCATGCCGATCACATCAATCGGAAAAGGCTCGATCGCGGTGAGCGCCGCGCCGATTTCAGTCCCCATCAGCATCGTGCCGAAGGCTTCGATGGTGACCTGCGCAATCACCGGCACGCGCCGCTTCGACGCTTCAAACTCCTCGAAGATCGCCGCCAGCGCCGATTTGGTTTGCAAAATGTCCTGGCAGGTTTCGACAATCAGGAGGTCAGCGCCGCCGTCGAGCAGTCCGCGTGCCTGCTCGCGATACGACGCTTTCATGTCGAGGAACGAAATGTGACCGAGGGTCGGCAGTTTTGTCGTCGGGCCCATCGAACCCGCCACCCAACGCGGCTTTTCTTTGGTCGAGAAATCTGCGGCCACGCGTTTGGCTAGTTGGGCAGCCTTCACGTTCAAGTCATAAGCCAGATGCGCGATCTGATATTCCGCCAGCACGATTGAGGCGCCGCCGAACGAATCTGTTTCGACCACGTCGCACCCGACTTCGAGAAATCCCGCGTGAACGTTTTCGACGGCGTCAGGACGGCTGATCAGCAGATGTTCCGGACAGCCTTCGAATTGTGGGCCGCCGTAATCATCAACGGTCAGGTCCTGCGCGTGCAGGTTGGTGCCCATCGCGCCATCAAAGACGACGATGCGCTCTTTTAAAGTTTGAAGAAAAGTTTTCACTTGGCGATCTGTTTGGTCTTTGCTCTTTGGTCTTGGGCCTTAGGTCTTTCGCCGCGAGTTCAAAGGCCAAAGACCAAAGTCCAAAGACCTTCATCCAAGCAAAAGCCCCGCGCTGACAACGCGGGGCCTTTCTTTGAACCTTTTAGAAAGCAGCGGTTGAAAGACTCGCCGAGCTGTTTAGCGGATTGTTTTACGTGGCCGCAAGTCGCCTTAACTCACCACGTTTTATCAATCGTCATTGAAACATCGCCGGTCAGAAGTGTCAAGAAACGACTGTCCTGCACAGCAGATTCAAAAGCTTCGCTTCACGCGGATTCCGAGGCGGGTTTGTTTTCGGTTTTATCTGACGGATTCTCCACAGGGGCGCGCTCTTGGTCATGGTAGTTAAGCTGTTTTCTGGCGTTGCGAAAGACTAAATAGCCCAGAATCGCTGCGCCGATGCCGATCAAATTCCTGGGTGCATTCGGCCAAAGGCCTGTGGTAATTGGAAGCGAAAGCAGCCCGTGCGCTATCAGGAAAGACCAGCCGCCAAGCACCGCACCATAGATTAACGCCAGACCCTGGTCGTGCTTTACTTTCACCCCCAGGAACGTCATCAATTCAGGCTCCGTGGGTTCCGTGGGTTTCCCGTCACGTTCTTCACCACGGACCTTCCAGCCTTGAATTAGAGTTTTTGCAACCGCCTTTCTAACGTACTTCGGTCTTTCGCTAAAAAGTCCGGGTCCACTCTTGTCCGAAGTAGGGATAAGATCCAATCGGCCTTCGAGCGCTTTCGCGCGATGCATCGCCGCTTCGTAAAGCTGGCTGTTTCGTAATTCATAGACGGCGATCCCGAGCGTGGTCAGAAAACCCACCGCCCCGAAAACGATCCTGGTTGCGGGTAGGGCGTTATTTGGCAGGAGCGCATTTGCAATCGCGATGATGGCCGTCACAAAGACTAGACAACGAAAACGGATGTCCGTCAGAAGCTTTATGATCTCGACCGCGGTTTGGTAGTCGGCTCGGAGGGCGGCCGTGTCTTCAGCCGTGGTATCCGCGCTACGCTCGGCAAAGGATTTAGCGACTTGCACAACTATTGTCCCAATCTGCTCATATTCAAGCCGCTTTTGCTCGGACACATTGTTCGCTGGTATTCCAGATTGATCTCCATTGTGCATAGGTCAATTCACCTCAGACTAACCAGAAATCGGATAGATCAAGCCCGGCGCGAGCAAGCGGGGTCTTAATACTCTTTTCCACCCCGCTTATCAAACAGGCTGACGAACCGCCGAGGAATTATCTTTCGCGGCATGAAGACCGAAGTTCCCGCTTTTCTATTTACCATTTACGATTTACCATCTTCGCTCATGCGCCGCGCCATCTATCCCGGCTCGTTCGACCCCGTCACCAACGGTCACCTCGATATCATTCAACGCGGGTGCAAACTTTTCGACGAAATCATCGTTGCCATCCTGGTCAATCCTGACAAGACGCCTTTCTTCTCGGTCGAAGAGCGCAGCGAGATTCTGGCCGGCGTGCTCAAAGACATTGAGCAGGGTGGCTGCAATGTTGTCGTGGAGAGTTTCGAGGGATTACTGGTTCAGTATGCCGCCGAACGCCAGGCCAACGCGATTGTGCGTGGCATTCGCGCGATTTCAGATTATGAATATGAGTTGCAGATGGCTTTGATGAACCGGCGACTCGAGCCGAGTCTCGAGACTGTGTTCATGATGCCGGCTGAGGAGTACTCGTACGTCAGTTCGCGACTCGTCAAGGAAGTTTTTCACCTCGGTGGCAACATTGACGGGCTGGTTCCGCCATTGGTGGAAGAACGTATGCGTGCGAAGTCCAAAGTCCAAAGTCCAAAGTCCAAAATCGGAAACTAAGTTATGTCAGCTCCGAAGTTCTCTTCAGGCTTCCCAGTTTCAGAACGCGTCAGTGAGATGAAAGCGTCTTCGACACTGGCGGCGATGCAGGCGGCGGAAGCCATGCGCGCGGAGGGCGTCGATGTAGTCGATCTCGGAGCGGGCGAGCCGGATTTCGACACGCCGCAAAACATTAAAGATGCAGCGCTCGAAGCGATGCGCGCGGGACAAACCAAGTACACGCCGACGGCCGGCACCCGAAAACTTCAGCAGGCAATCATCGACTTCTACCAACGCGAGTTCAGCGCCGCGTACGAACGCAACGAAGTGATGGCGACGGCGGGAGGCAAGCAAGCGGTCTTTAATGCGGTCGTTTGCCTGATCAATGCGGGCGATGAGGTCCTGATTCCGAAGCCTTACTGGGTTACGTTTCCCGAGATCGTCACGTTCGCTCGTGGGAAGTCGGTTTTTATCGAGACGGAAGCAAATGACTTTGTGCTCACGGCTGACATGGTCCGCGACGCCATTACGCCGAAAACAAAGCTGATCATTCTAAACTCACCATCGAACCCTTCCGGTCGCATCATTCCGCCCGAGGAATTCGAGCGCATTCTCGAAATCATCGCCGAGCATGATGCTTACGCCATCTCGGACGAATGCTATCTGCGCTTTGTCTATCCACCGAACAAGGTTTTCAGCGCGGCATCTCTGCGGCCAGAATTGCGCCGCCGGCTCTGCATTGCCGGATCCTTTTCAAAGACTTACGCGATGACCGGGTGGCGCGTCGGCTACTCGCTGGCAAACGCGGACTGGACGCGCGCGATGCTGAAAGTGCAGGGGCATTCAACCAGTAACACAACTTCGATTGCGCAGGCGGCGGCCACCGAAGCTTTCAACGGCCCGCAGGAATCAGTCGCGGAGATGCTCTCTGAATACACGCGCCGCCGCGAGTGGTTGCTGAATGCGCTGAACGAGATTCCCGGGCTCCGTTGTCCGCGTCCGGAAGGCGCGTTCTATGCTTTCCCGGATGTGCGTGGCTGCCTGAAAGGCGAGCTGCAGTCTTCGGCCGATTTCATGAACGTGTTGCTTGAAAAGGAGCAAACTGTGGTTACAGATGGCGCGGGTTTTGGAGCCGATGGATTCATTCGGATTTCTTACGCGACTTCGCTGGATCGTTTGCGTGAAGGTGTTGAGAGGATAAAGCGAGTGGTCGCGGGCGGCGGCTAATTTGGAGTGCGGCGGCTTAACGCCGCTTTGTCGTCGACCAGAAGAAAGCGCCGTCGAGCCGGCGCACTTCAAAAATAAAAAGAGGCGGGACAAGTCCCGCCTCTAATCGTTTTCAAGAGCCGGCAAGATACCGGCATACCGCACGAAGGATGCGCGCGCTCCTAGTACAGATTGAAGTTGTATTCCAACTGCATCCACATCGAGACTGGATGCCCGTCCTTCATCGCCGGAGTGAACTTGATTTGCTTCGCCGCGGCGATGGCGCGCTCGGTTAAGCCATCCGGCAAACCGCGAATCGTGGAGATGTTCGTGACCGAGCCGCTCGACGAGAATACTGCGCGCAGCACCACGGTTCCGGTGATTTGATTCTTGCGCGCCGATTCCGTGTACGAAGGCTCAGGTTTTGACAGCACGCGGGCGCGGCTGCTCACTTCGCTGCTGCGGAAGATTCGGTTGTAGTCGGTTCCGCCGCCACCACCGCCGGGGCCGCCGCCGCCTTCACGACGCGGACCGCCGCCAGTGTTACCGCCTTCACCGGGCCCGAAACCGCCACCGGATCCGGATCCCACACCGCCACCGGTGCCGGTGCCAATCCCATTGCCCGTTCCCGGACCTGACGAAAGCGTAGTCGACTTCGACTTCGGATCGCCGTAGGCCAAATTACGAGTGTCGGGCGGAAATAGAACCGGATCGGCATCGAGCGTCGCCGGCATCGGCAAAGATGGATTCTTAATTGGTGGAGGATTTGGATTCGGAGCGACCACCTGCGGGACCGTCAAAGACGCCTGGGGCAGTTTGCCCATTGACGCAGGATCCGACTGTTCGCGGCCACCGCCACCGCCGCCACCTGCCTTAATCTTTTCAGCCTTGCTGCCACCACCGCTTCCCTTCGCCATGCCGGCGGTTCCTTCGTCGGGGGTGGGCTGTTCGTTCGGTATATCCGAAATCATCTGCGTCAGCTCGACTTCGTCTTCAGCAGCGGCCGCCGCAGCCGCTTGTTGACGCCGGTCGAGCAAGAACACGCCGCCTACCAGCAGAAACAACAGCGCGAACCCGGCGATAATGCCCGATAGCACGTTGCGCGAGTCTGACGGCTTAGCGCCCATCACGGCCGCGCCGCGGTCGCGGCTCAGCCAGGTCGCGAATACGCCAAGCAGTCCAACAAATCCGATGATTGCGGCAATCATCATCGTCTTGCGCGACGGTCCGGCAGTTTGAGTCTTATCGAGGAAGTAGATGCCAATTACCATGGCAATCATTGCGACCACAGAAAGGAGCGAAGCGATCACCACGTCACGGCTGGAGAAAAACTTGCCGGCCATCTTCCCGTAACCCTGGAACGAACGCTTCACAAAGCCAAACGGATCGCGCTTGAACTCTGGCCAGGTCAACTTATAGTTGTGCGCCACGTTCCCTAACTCGCCGGCGAGCCGTGATGTCAATCCTCTGTCTTCCAGGATGGTGAGGTGAAATTCGCCGATGTTGCCGGCGGCAACTGCCGAAGGCGCCGCTGACACATTCGCCGGAACGGCGAAAGCCGCCGGCGCCGCCGTCACTGTCTCAACAGGGGAAACCGTTTCAGCCGGCGCAGTCTGGCTGGCCGCGGCGACAGGCGCGGCGGTTAAAGGCGTGCCGTCTACCGGACAAAAGCTAAACCTGTCAGCGAATTCTTCCTGGCAAGTGTTACAAAATTTCATGTTTACTACCTCGCTATCCCGCTGGGAATAAAGTACAGAAACGGACGCCGTTTGGCTGGTACTTTGTTGATAAGCAGCCGCCACACGGTTGTCCAACGACGCGGGAGTTTCGGGGACTCTCCACTGCCGAAGTAAATCCTTCAGGTCTTCGTCCTGCATGAACTTACCGTCAAAATCATTCATCATAAAACTCCGTCGCTCATGCAGGCGGGTCTGCTAATGCTTATGCCCGCCTCAATGTAGCAGCTTCGCGACCGTTTCGGAAATATCTATCAAGCCTGACCCGAAGCTTCTCACGCGCCCGAAAAAGCCTTTGCTTGACCGCGTTCGCGTCCGCCCCGACCACTTCGCCAATCTCAGCCAGCGACAACTCGTCGTACTCAAAAAGCACTAGCGCCTCTCGCTGAAGCGGCGGCAGGCCGGCAATCGCCTCCTGCACTTCGGCAGCCAACTCCTGATCAAGCAGCCGTGCGACCGGTGCATGCCGCTCGGCCATTGCCGGTTCGTCGGCCAATTCGTCGATCGCCGTCTCGCGTCCGAAGCTGTGGTAACGCTTCGCCGCCAGGTTCCGCGCCGTCGCATAGATGTACGTGCGCAGCGACGCGCGGTTCGAATCAAACCGGTTCGGCTCTTTTATCAAGCTCAGGAAGCAGTCGTGCGCGACATCCTCAGCGGCTTCGGCCGATCCCAATAACCGATACGCAAAGCGAAAGATCGGGTCGCGATACCGTTCGTACAGGATCTGAAATGCGGTCGTGTCGCCGCCGGCTGCGCTCGCCAGCAGCCGTTCATCTGTCAACTGATTCGCCAAACAAGCTCGATCCTGCAGGAATTGCTTCCTACTAGTTATTACTGCCAATCGCCCGGAAGTTACGAAAATATCTTTGAGGCCGGCCCGAAAAAATGCTCGGCGGCATGCGAATTATATCCCGCTCGTGGCGCTTCAGCACATCGAAAAGCGTGCCCAAGGCCTTTCGGCACAGGGCTTTGATGCGCTTTTGCAACCTCGGGTTGACGCTCTTTTAGGCGACATCTAAACTCTTTGACGCCGCATCCCAAAAAGCGCTGTGGGAGCGCGGGCATTCTGCCCGCCAGCTTCCAAGTTACCGATTGAGAAACTGGGATAACCTAAGGTGAGCAAGGCCTGAACTCCGCAGCTTCAACCGAATGACCCGAAAAACACTGAAATCGTCGCTGCTTCGCCGCAGCATCATGGTTCTGCTCTTGCTCGCGGCAATTTGGCCGCTGCCTGCCAGGGCCCAGTCCGCGCCCGAGCCGGAACGCGAAATGCTCCTTAACGGCCTGCGAATTCTGTACTGGCCGCAGCCGGGCAATCCGAATGTTTTGCTGAAGCTGAGGATTCATGCTGGCGCAGCGTTCGATTTGACCGACAGAGCGGGAATGATGGCGTTGCTTGGCGACGCTCTGTTTCCCGACCCAGCCACGCGCGAGTATATGACGGAAGAACTCGAGGGACGGCTGGAAGTCACGACAACGCACGACACGATCGACGTAACTCTCATCGGCAAATCGAGCGGGCTGGAACGGATGATCGACTTCCTGCGCGGCTCTGTGCTGACTACGCAGTTAGGCGTCGAGAGTGTTGCGACCATACGCACCGCCCGCGTCAAACTGTTGTCTGAGAAACCGGCGACGTTAGCCGACACCGCCGACCAGGCGATCGCCGCGCGCGTGCTCGGAACATTCCCGTACGCGCGTCCCGCGACCGGAACCGCGGCAAGTGTCGCGAAGGTTGAACGCGCCGATTTGCTGCTGGCACGAGAACGGTTTTTGAATGCGGACAATGCCTCGCTCGCGGTTGTCGGTGGCGTTGAGAAGCCGAGGATGATGCGCGCGCTACGGCAATTGCTCGGACTCTGGGGAAAATCTGATCGAACCATTCCCCCAACATTTCGCCAGCCGGGCGCCCCGGACACGCGCGTGCTGGTCGTCGATAGCCCGGGGGCAACGAACGCGGAAATTCGGCTGGCCATTCGCGGCCTGGCACGCAGTGATAAAGACGCTCTCGCAGCGGACGTGCTGGCGCTAATTATCCGCGACCGTTGGAAAACGGCTGTGCCTGATTTATCTCAGGTTTCAGTTCGGGATGAGGCTCATGTACTGCCCGGTATCTTCGTTTTGAGTGCGTCACTACCAACCGGCAACGCCGCCAAAGCTACGACCGCGGCGCAGGACGTCATTAAGTCCCTTATCCAGACCGGCCCGACCGCTCAGGAGCTTGAAAGTGCGCGCGGTGCCGTGCTGAACCAACTATCAACCGAATTTTCGCAGCCGGAATCGATGAGTACGCATTGGCTGGACATGGATACTTTCAAGTCCGCGCGGCCGAGCACGGTGGCGACTCTGATTCGCAGTCTTACGCCGGCGGATATTCAACGCGTCACTGCCAGACTCTTCAAAGACGTCGCGATGGCCACGGTCGTCGCCGGCAACTCTGAACAACTCAAAGCGACCTTCACCGGCAACGTCGAAATCAAATCTGCGGTTGCGCCCGAAGCAAAACCGATCGATCCTGTCGTGCCGACAAAAAAACCCTGACGGATTTATTAACCCTATCGCAAGGCACTTGCAACCATCGGCCTCATGCCATGGGATTAACTGAACCTGCGAACAATTTGCCTGAAGATCACGCGCGGCGGGTGCGCGAAATGTTCGCGCGAATCTCTCCGCGCTACGATCTTCTAAATCATCTGCTGTCGGGAAACATCGACAGGAGATGGCGGCGACGGGTCGTCAGAGCATTAGCGCCGCTGCTGCCGGACAACGCACAAGTCCTTGACGTAGCATGCGGAACGGGCGACCTGAGCATCGAGTTCTTTGAAGCAAGCAAAGCCAAAATAATCGGTCTCGACTTTTGCCGGCCGATGTTGGATCTGGCGAAAGCCAAGACGCGCGACGTGCCACTGATAGAAGGAGACGCGCTGCGTCTGCCCTTCGCCGACGGCACATTCGACGCCGTCACGATCGGTTTTGGCCTGCGAAATCTTGCCAGCGTTCAAAACGGCCTGCGCGAGTTGCGTCGCATCCTGAAACCTGATGGATGGGTAGCCGTGCTGGAGTTTTCTACGCCGGTGCGCGGCCTGCGCGGGTTCGTCGGCTTTTACAACGCGCGCGTTCTGCCGCGGTTGGGCGGGTGGCTGAGCGGTTCACGCAGCGCTTACCAATATCTGCCGGATTCGATTTCGCACTTTCCGAATCAGACGGAATTGGCGGCGATGATGCGCGAGGCAGGCTTTGCAGATGTGAAGTTTGAAAATTTGACGGGTGGCGTAGCGGCTTTGCATTTGGGCCGCCGGACAGACTGAAGTCTGTATCACATAACGAGATTGGTTGGGCTCAAGAGGGCTGTCAACCAAAACAACGTAGTCCGTAGGATTTGCCAGTTGGTGGATGCGGTTGTCGGGGCCGCTACTGTCGACGAAGCAAGTCTCCGCGGGCTACGTTTGTTTTGGGAGCCCAGGCCTCCCGCCTGCTTCTTAGAGCCGAGGGCGCCGTAATCTGCTATTATCCGCGCTCGCTCCAAATTTATTCAGCTTTCTTCCAAGCATGAAGCAGAAACTGTTCGGAGTACTGCGCCGCATTGGCTTCCTCGTACTTGTCGTCTGGACGGTGGTCTCGCTGGTCACGCTGTTGATAGAACTCGTGCCCGGCGACCCGGCGATTGCGGTCCTCGGCGAGCAAGCAACACCCGAACAGCTCGCGCAGTTTCGTTCTAAACACGGTCTCGATCGCCCACCCTTCTTTTTTGGATTTCCCGTCGATCAAAGCGGTCAGCGTCAATTCACCTGGCACGGGCTCAATAACCGTTACGCAGATTACTGGGGCTCGATCCTCCGCGGCGACCTGGGCACGTCCTTTCGCACTGAGCGCCCGGTCTTCGAATTAATAGCTGAGCGCTATCCCGCGACCATTCAACTGGCAATTACGGCGATGTTCATCGCTGTCTGCATCGCCATTCCGCTGGGCGTCATCGCGGGAAAGAATCGGGGCACCTGGCTCGACAACGCGCTCTCGGTGATTGCCCTGGTGGGGATTAGTCTGCCCAGTTTCGTCATCGGCCCGATGCTCGTCTACATCTTTGCCGTGAAACTCGGCTGGCTCGCGCCTTCTGGCCGCTTTGATTGGAGCGACATCATCCTGCCCTCATTCACTTTGGGTGCAGCCTTGTCGGCCATTCTGACACGCATGGTGCGTTCATCAGTGATTGAGGAACTCGGCGAGCCATACGTTCGCACCGCGCGTGCGAAAGGCCTCAGTGAACGAACGGTGGTTTACAAGCACGTACTCAAGAATGGCTTGATTCCGGTGGTGACGGTGCTCGGCCTGCAGCTTGGCGTGTTGTTGGCAGGCGCAATCATCACGGAAAAGATTTTTGGCTGGCCGGGACTAGGACTTCTCTTATTGGAAGACGGAATTAGTAAACGCGACTACAGCGTGGTGCAGGGCTGCGTCCTGGCGATTAGCACGACTTACATCATCGCGAACACTTTGACAGATGTTCTGTATCGCTGGCTGGATCCGAGGATTCGCGTGTCATGAGCAGACTAAGCATTGTTGGTTTGGTTATCGTCGTCTTTGTCGTGATCGTCGCGCTGGCCGCGCCATTGATCGCGACGCATGATGTGGGCGAAACAAACCTTTCAATGCGTTACCTCGGACCGTCGGCGGATCATTGGTTCGGCACGGATTCAACGGGCCGCGACATTTTTTCGCGGGTCGTCTACGGCGCGCAAATTTCGCTCAAAGTCGGAATCATCGTCGTTGCCGTCTCAGCGCTCTTCGGGACTTTCATCGGTTCGATTGCGGGTTTTTACGGCGGCTGGATTGATCGATTTCTCTCCGGCTACGTTTTCAATGTATTTCTCGCGTTTCCCGGATTGTTGCTGGCGATTGCACTAGTGGCGTTTCTTGGCGCGGGTCTCAACAAACTAATTTTCGCGCTCTGCATCATTGGTTGGGTTGGTTACGCGCGCCTAATTCGCGCGCAGGTCCTGAAAGTGCGCGAGTACGATTTTGTGCAGGCCGCGCGAGCGCTGGGTGCAGGTGACTTGCGAATCCTGACCATCCACATTCTGCCCAATGCTATTCAGCCGCTAATCGTGCAGGCCAGTCTCGGGATGGCCGGTGCGGTCCTGTCGGAAGCGGCACTTTCATTTCTCGGCTTGGGCGTCCCGCCGCCATCGCCCTCATGGGGCGTGATGATTGAAGAAGCCCGCGACCTCTCAACCTTGCAGGCCGCTCCCCACGCGCTAATCTTTCCCGGGATCGCCATTGCTTTGACGGTGCTCGCCTTCAACTTTATTGGTGATGGGCTGCGCGAGTACCTCGACCCCAAACAACGGCGCAGATAAACTTTCCGCTTCATGGCCGACCAAAACCTCGTCACCAGCGATCAAGCGAACGGGCCTGCGAGCCGAAGCGTTGCCCTGTCGGTCGATCACATTTCAAAGACGTATCCGGTCTCGTTCCTGCGTCTGAAGAAAGCTTTAAAACGGAAATTCAAGCCGCCTGTCGAAGCCGTCCGGGATGTTTCATTCGAAGTTCGCGAGGGCGAGATCTTCGGTCTCATCGGACCGAACGGAGCGGGCAAAACGACGCTCACGAAAATGATTGCCACGCTGATTCAACCGACCGAAGGCGAAGTCACCGTCAAAGGTTACGACAGCGTGCGCGACGACCAGGAAGTGCGGCGCAATGTTGGCCTGGCCGGAGCGGAAGAACGAAGCTTCTACTGGCGGCTGACTGCCGAAGAGAACCTGCTCTTCTTTGCGCGGCTGCACGGGCTCAGCGGCGCGCAGGCGAAGAAGCGAATTGCCGAGCTGCTTCAGCTGCTGCAACTGGAGGATGCAACCCGCCGCAGATTCGCTGAACTTTCCACGGGCAATAAACAGCGTCTGTCGGTAGCGCGCGCAATGCTGGCTAATCCGCCGGTGCTTCTGCTGGATGAACCGACGCGTTCGTTGGATCCCTTAGCCGCGGCGCGCGTGCGAAATACCATCAAATCGCTGGCGCAAGACGCCGGCCAGCCGGTCACAGTTTTCCTGACGTCACACAACCTCGCGGAAGTGGAAGAGTTATGCGAACGTGTAGCGATCATTAGCGGCGGACAAATCAAGGCACTCGACACCCCCCAAAACCTGCGCGCCACGCACAGCAACAACGAAAAGGTTTCGCTTACATTTGCGGTCGAAGATGCGATGCAGGTTGAAGCGGCCCTGCGCGAAGCCTTCACCGATCAGCCGTTTACCATTGGACGAAGCGATGTGAAAGACCACTGGACGTTAAGTTTCGTGCGCCAGGCCAATGATGACGTGCTCGACAACGTGCTGCGGCTGCTCCACCAAAGCGGCGCCGTCATCCAGACGGTTCAGTCGGAACGGGCCACCTTGCTTGAGGTGCTTGAAAGTTATGAAGCGCAAGACGCTGTGCAGGAGGAAAAGATCGGATGAACCCCCTTCTCTTCCTGCGCAGGATTTGGGCGTTCATCGTGCGCGACTGGCGTTTGGAACTCAGTTACCGGATGCAGTTCTTTATCCGTGTACTCTCAATTCTCATTCTGGTAACAACCTTCTTCTTCATCTCGAAGATCTTTACGGGCGCCATTGATCCGCGTTTTGCGCAATGGCGCGATCCTCTGGCGGCGTGGCTCACGGGCTTGGCGGTGCTGAACTACTTCATGACGGGCTTCTCCAGCCTCGCGAATGCGATCCGGCAGGAACAGGTCCAGGGAACTTTGGAAAGCGTTCTCATGTCACCGATCAGCCTCCCGACTGTGATCGTCGCCAGTTCAGCCTGGGCTTTTGTGCAGGCGACATTCTTCTCGTCGCTTTACCTTCTGTTTGGCTGGCTGTTTTTTAATGTCCACTATCGCGGAAATTTCCTGCTGGCCCTCGCATTCCTTCTGCTGACTACGGTGGTGCTGTCGTGTCTGGGAATTCTGTCCGCCAGCTTCGCGATGGTGTTCAAGCGCGGCGATCCATTTGGCATCTTTCTCGGGGCCGGCTCGGCGCTCTTCTCCGGCGTCTTTTTTCCCACTCAACTTATCAGCGATTACGCCGGCAGCCTCGCGCATATTTCCCGGATATTGCCTGCCACCTACGGTCTCGACGGCATTCGCCGCGTGCTGATTGAAGGACAGGGGTTCAGCCAAGTACGCGAGCCTTTGATTACTCTGCTCGTTTTTCTAGCGGTGCTGCTTCCGTTGTCGCTTTGGGTTTTCGGCCGCGCCGTCCGGCGGGCTAAACGCGAAGGGAGTCTGATTCAGTACTAATGAGATCTCAGATCTGAAATTTGAAATCTCATTACGCCCTCCCGAACGGTAGGGCTACTGCCTCGAACCAATCTGCCTGAATCCGGGGCTAATTTTTGTGTGCCAATGACGACGTCGAGAAGCTATCTCGGGTCCTCACCACCATGTTCGGATAACGCACCTTCACTTTAATCGCGCGCTCACCGCCAGCGTTCGCTGAGTGCTTTGAGTAGTACCCCAGACTGTAATGCACTCCCAATTCAGAAGTGATCGCTTCGAATGCGGGACCGACCTGACGCAGATCATCGGCGCGATAAAACCGTCCGCCAGTCTCTTCAGCCAGCGTGCGCAAGTATGGTTCGCTGAGCGCATAGCCCTTCAAGAGACGCTCGCGCACTTTGCGTCGCGCCTTCTCATCTTTTATCCGGCTTAATCGTTCCGGCAGTTGCGGCAGGGTGTTGTATTGGACCGTGTAGACCAGAATGTCCTGCTCGGCGATGCCTTCGAGCGTAGCTTTCATCGTCACGCGACTGTCCTGATCGACGCCATCAGTCATTAACACGATCGCTTTGCGGCCGGGAATTTGGGCCATTCGTTTGAGCGCAAAATCGACAGTGTCGTAGAGCACCGTGCCGTCGGTCACCGCGGGAATGTGCAGTTTGCCACGACGAATCACGGCGACTCGTTCAGGCTGAGTCAGCACGTTCACTTTTCCGTCGAAAGTAATCGCCATCAGCAGGTCGTTCATGCGCAGGCGGCCCACGAAGGTATTTGCAGCTTCGCGAATCTGCGTGAGCTGAAACTGCGTCGAGCCACTGACATCCAATAACAACGCCACCGTGAAAGGCTTTTCGACGGAAGCAAAGTAAGCCACTTCCTGTTCGACACCGTCTTCGTAAATCTTAAAGTCTTCCTGCCGCAGGTTGCCGATGTAGCGGCCGTTGCGATCCATCACCACCGCGGGCACTGTAATCAGACTCGTGCTGACCTTCGCGACGCTACCTTTTCCGACTTCCTCCGCCTGTGAAACTTTCTCGTTTGCGTCTGATGAGGTGATTGGCCGCGTATTCGTACCGCGCAAGACTGGTGGTTGTCGTTGTTCCTGCGCGAGGGTAACTGCGCAGCAGCTTAAGGAAAGAATGGCTATCGAAATTGGTCTGATCATATGTTGGTCCAGAGAGGAGGCCTCAGTTCCGCTACTTCACCGTGAATTAGTTAAAAACGACGAAACAAGGCCGTATTTCAGGGCGTACGGCTGGCGGGGTGTTTCCCCTCTCCGCTCGCGGAGAGGGTGCAGGGGGAGAGGTTAGCGCGCCGCAACCCCAACCCAACCCTCTCCGCTCGCGGAGGGGGCCAAAAAAGTCGTCGCTCTGGACGTTTGCACGCGCTTTACCGCTTTCCCTTTCAGCTTTACTCTCTTATTCAAATGTGGCGGCTCATCAGATATATCACTTACGCCGTAGTCGGCATCCTCGTCGGCGGTCTCATCTTTCAATTAGTCGTCGTGCCAAGTTTCTCAGAGCTCGCTACGCAGAACCCCGCGACCTCTTCACTGATCGAAGCGCGCAATCGAGAAGCACGCCGCAAAGGTGCTGAGCCGAAGCGTTTCCAGGTCTGGGTCCCGCTCGAACGGATCTCACCGCACTTGCAGCGCGCGGTAATCGCCGGCGAGGACTCGAACTTTGCGACGCATAACGGATTCGATTACGAAGCGATTCAACGCGCCTGGGAGCACGCCCAAAAAGAAGCGGACAAAGAGGCGAAGCAGACCGGCGAGAATGATTCGTGGCTGCCGAACCTGCCTGACTTCAAACGCGGCGCCTCGACCATCTCGCAGCAACTCGTGAAAAACCTCTATCTCTCGAGCGAGCGCTCGTTCATGCGCAAAGGTCAGGAAGCCGTCATCACTTATTTCATGGAACGTAATCTTCCCAAGAAGCGCATCCTTGAGGTCTATCTAAACGTGATTGAATGGGGTGATGGGATTTACGGCGCCGAAGCTGCTTCTCAATATTATTTTCATAAGCCGGCGGCGAACCTTAACGCGCGCGAGGCCGCTTTTCTATCCGCGATGATTCCGAATCCGCGCACGGTCTTTAACCCGCAAGTTAATCCAAAGCGCGTTGCGCGCCGGCAACGCATCATCATGCGAGGAATGCCCAGCGTAAAAATGCCTGCGTGATTCGAGGTGATTAAGCGACTCGCTCAAGTTTAGCAATCAGATAAACCACCAGCGTCGCTTGACGAACATCCCTGCAACAGTGAAATACTTAGCGACTCCCCGCATCCCCGAATTTTAGTTAGCACGAATGTAGCCCCCTTTATAGGCAACCAGACATACATAGCCGGCGGAACGAATTCGGCGCTTGGGTTAAAGATATGGCACGCAGCCGATTCTGAAACTTCCCGCGCGCCAAGGGCCGTCACAGGAGTTATAGACATTGCAACATACACCTCGCAAAGACGTCGCTCTATGCGCCGTCGTGCTCTTCACCACGCTTCTACTTACTCCGGCCGCCGCCGCGCAGCCAGGCATCGAACACCTGGACAGCCGCGAGGCATTCAACGCCGCTTCCTCCGGCCTCTCGACAATAGACTTCGGCTCGGTCGCGCCCGCGAAGGGATTCGGCAAATATCGGCCGGAAGAAGGTCTGACCACGGGCGGCGTGACCTTCCGCGCGCGCGGCGGCGCACGGTTCGGGCCGGGCCTCATCTACGTCATTAGCACGCATTACGGCAGCATGAACCCGATGCACAACACGGGCTTGCTTCCCCAGCTCGCCTGGGCTGCGCCGAACCAGCCCGGCAACGCTTACCTGGACGTGACGCTCCCGTCCGGTACGACGGCTGTGGGCGGTGACCTCTGGACGCAGCAGCCTTACGTCTCGACCATCGAAGTCACGGCCACAACCTCGGACGGGCAGACGCAGACGGTCGTCGTCAACACGCGAAACCGGCCCGCCGCATCCTTCGTTGGCTTCATCTCAGACAAGTCAATCGTATCGATCAGCTTCCGTCCCCCGAAGGGAGTGTCGGGTTTGCTACTCGACAACCTCACGTACGGTCGCAAGGCCGAGGGCCGGAGCGTGCGCGCGTCCACACCGGCTGCTGCGCAGACAACTACATCGTCTCCAATCGGCGCGCAGCCTCCCGCTGCGCAGACGAGTCCACCGGCCGAGCCGGTAACGTTGTCTGCTGCCAATGAGTCGCCCGTTTCACCGAGCGCAACGCCAACGCCCACCGGCCGCCCGCGGGAACAGACTGCGTCTAATAACGCGACAGCTCGCGGCACCATTGCATACATCCGCGGCGGCACTGAGATTCGCCTGATAGAGTCGGATGGCACTAACGACCGGCGGCTTTGGACGCACGAGTTTGCTAAAGAAGGTTCGGCTATCCACGGTCTCGCGTGGCGCCCCGACGGCAAGGAACTCGCCTTCTCAAGTAGCCACCTCAACGTCGCCTCGCTTTACCACGCAGACATCTACGGCGTTGGTCCCGACGGCAAAGGCTTCCGCAAGATCACCAATGCGCCCGACCACAGCGAACTCTCGCGCTATCCGAAAGGAGCTGTCAGTGTCACGGTGCGAAACGAACAGCCGCTCTTCAAGCAGTCGCGCGCGACAACGGGCGTATTCTTCGTTTATGTCGTCGGGGCCGACGAGCCGCAGCCAGTCACGATCCCGCCGGGCTCCTCAAAGACCCTACTGTTTAAGAACGTGGCCGACTACGGCGACCACGCGCAGGCGGTCGTCGCGATGTACGGTCAGTACCGATGGTTCATCCCGGGCGTGGACGTGAAGGCCGGGCGGACGATCAAGTCTCCCGACTTCGGCATCAGTGGTGACGGCTATGAACTCTACGGCGCGTTTCGCCCCACCTGGCGCAGCGACGGCTCGCGCCTGAGCTTCCGCAACGGCTTGTGCCTCGTCAACACCGTACCCGCCAAGCCCAATCCCGGTGAGTTCGTCTACCAGCCGCTATTTTCGGGCAAGCACCCCGATGGCGCGTGCTCATGGGACTGGGGCCCAACTCCTGCGCTCGCCGACCAGATCATCTATAGCGCGAACTCCGACGGCGAAGGCTCGAGCATCCACCGCGTGAAGGAAGGTGGTGCTCACCCCGGCAATAAAGTCCACCCGTTCAGTGAACTCGACCTGCAGCTTGTCACAGATCTGCGCTGGCTGCCTGACGGCTCCGGCTTCCTCTACTCATTCCCCGACCTCGCCTACGAGTTCGGTAACATCTTCCGCTATGACCTCGGGACTAAGCGCGCCACTCAATTGACAAAGTTCGAGGGTGACTACGCGCGGGCCTTCGACATCTCGCCCGACGGGGCATGGGTCGTCTTCGAGCGCGCGAAGAAGTGGGACGATGACAAGGACGTTGACCTCTGGATCATGCGAACCGACGGGAGCGAACCGCGCCTGCTTGTGCGCGGCGGCCTCGCACCATCGTGGCGTTGACGGCCAGATTTAGTAGCCTTGATTAGTTCTGCACACGAGTAAAATCCAAGTGATCTCAGGTAGGGCGAAACGGGTTCTGGTCTACACAACTTCGTTATTAACTGCGCCCATGCCGATCATGCCTTTCGAAAAGGGCACGCGTGAGTTTGCCCTTGCGGTTGTCGCATGCGGCGTAGTTTTATCCCTGTCGAGTTTCTATGTAGTGAGCGGTGAGAAAAGGCTTCAATCCCGAAGCCTACTGGGTAAGAAGTTACTGGCTGCGGCAACCATGACACTCTTGTTTGGGCTGTCTATGACTGTCGGCGCAATAATTTATCTTATCCAGTATTAAAGCTGCCTGGTAACAGTCTAACTATGGCATGGATAAAAGTAGCCGACTCGGTGCCACCCGAGAACGAACTCGTCTTGATCTACGATAACCGGAACAACAAGATGGAGATTGGACGCACCATTGACGGCAAATGGTATGTCGAAGATACGGCGGATGGTCAGCTGCGAGAAATTGCAGAAGTCACCCATTGGAGCTGGGTCCTCGATTCCGAAACGTATGACAGCGCAGAGGATTAGCGGGGTCAATGCCATAGCGCCCAACAACTCATGGGGCGGGAGCGGCTGGTTTGATAATTTCGAAATTCGAATTGCGAAATTCGAAATTCTATTGTGGAACACCCTGCAAGATGAGTTCGTAGGTCCTTGAAAGGGGCACAAATGCGAGATTTGACCATTAGTTTGGAGAATCGTCCCGGAGCTTTAGCCGAAATGGGTGAGGCATTGGGAGCGGCCGGCGTGAGCGTCGAGGGCGGTGGGGCTTGGGTCAGCGACGGCCAGGCGATTGCGCATTTTCTGTTTGCAGACGGGGCAGCGGCCCGGAGAGCTCTCGAAGAAAAAGGGATTGAAGTTCTTTCGGACCGCGAGGTTTTGGTACAAAAACTCAAACAGGATCAGCCCGGACAATTAGGAAAACTTTCGCGGCTGATGGCAGAAGCCGGCGTCAATATCGAGGTCATCTACAGCGATCATCAAAATCAACTCATCCTTGTCGTTGATGATCTGGCAAAAGGTCGCGCGATTTCTGAGGCGTGGAAACGAAATGCGAATCTATAACGGCGCTCTGGTTTATAGATTCGTTTGAGGCGAGCGAATGGACGCCCGAGTACACGATTACTGGCAACGATTTCTCTCCACGCGCGAGGATGCGGCCGACCTTCAATCGCGCGGATACGTAGTGGATACCTTTGGCGACAGTCCGGAAATGGCCAGTGAACTCGCCTCGCTAATTGTGGCCGGGGTAAAGACCGCGACGTGCTGGAGCGTTTGGGAGTGGGACGATACGGCCAACCCGATGCCTCGGGAAGGACTGCTTACGGTCGTGGTCGACGGAGCAGGTGCGCCAAGATGCATCATTGAGACGGTCAGCGTCGAAACGGCTACATTCGAGGCCGTGAACGCCGAGTTCGCCTACGCGGAAGGCGAGGGCGACCGCTCACTCGAGTATTGGCGGCGCGTGCATTGGGACTACTTCTCGCGAGTATTACCAAAACTCGGACACGAGCCATCGTTAACCATGCCGGTCGTGTGCGAACACTTCCGTGTGCTGTACCGGTAGGTGTGCGGTACCAGCCGATCGAGTTGAGATCTTAAGGCGGACTTCGCCCTGATTACGAGCGGTCAACTCAACCCTTAGAGCGCTAAGCGACTTATGTCTCCTGACGTGCGCATCGGCTATCTAGTAGATCATCCGGAGGCATTGCCTACTCTGGAACGGTTGTTTGAAAGCGAGTGGACCACGTACTACGGCACTGCCGGCCCAGGCGACGCACACAGGGACCTCGTAGCTTATTCAAACCGCGATCAACTACCAGTCGGACTGGTTGCGTTTTTGGGCTCTGAGCCATGTGGTGTCGCTGCGCTCAAAGCCGATTCAATCTCTACCCACAAGCATCTCACTCCGTGGATCGGTGGCGGCATGGTGGCGCCGCAGTTCCGGCGTCACGGCATCGGCGCGCGGCTCGTATCCGCCCTTGAAGATGTCGCCCGCAATCTCGGCTTTACCACTGTGTACTCGGGCACAAGCACTGCGAATAGCCTGCTGATCCGGGAAGGCTGGCAGCTCATGGAAGTGGTCCAATACGACGGTGAGGCGGTCTCGGTTTATGAAAAGGCGCTCTCACACCCCGGAGGAATGACAATGTCTAACCATCACATTTTCGCGATGAAATTTGCGAAGGTCTATCCGCTGTATGTGCAAAAAGCGGAACGTAAGAATCGTACGAAAGAAGAAGTTGACCAAATCATCTGCTGGTTGACTGGCTATGACCAAGCGGGTCTAGAGCAGCAAATCGAACAAGAAAATAACTTTGAGACGTTTTTCGCGCAAGCGCCGGAGATTCATCCAAATACTTCGCTCATCAAAGGCGTGGTGTGTGGTGTGCGCGTGGAAGAAATAGAAGATCCGCTGATGCAAAAAGTACGCTATTTAGACAAGCTGATTGATGAGCTCGCCAAAGGAAAAGCGATGGAAAAGATTCTCCGGCAGTAAGTCGTTAAACCGGACTCGCCATCAGCGAGCCTTCGGAAGTCGTTGCGTCAACTCCGGGGGCAAGCCGGATTCCGTACGTATTCCTCTTTGTGATGCTCCTGCATCTTTTCCAACAGTTTTTCGAAATGCTTGTCGTCAACGCAGACGATGGGGTTAACCGGGATCACGGTCATCCCCGTCAGCCTGAAGTTATTTACGGCGTTATCGTTGATGAGGTCTCGAATCCGGATTTCCTGAACCTGGGCCGGCCGTTTCTTTCTGATTTCGTTGTAGACCTCCGGGTCAATTTCTCCTGAGTCTCCGACCAGGATGAATTTTCTCTCGGGAAATCTGTTCATCAGTTCGGTGATCTCGCTGAGCTTGTGTCTATAAGTCACCTCCAATGAGCTCCCCAGAAACTTCATGAGATTATTCGTCGATTCCAGCGAAGGATGGGTCGAGAAAAATTTCAGATGAAACGTCCCTTCCGGAAAGGCGCCCGGACCAGTGATCAGAAAATCATAGAGCGGCCCAAACAACTGCTCGGGTCCGCCCGAAACGTAGTGGACGGGAATATCGCCGAGCGCTTTGTACGCCGCGGCCATGTCGGGGACCACGACGCTTTTGAAATCAAGACAGAAAGTATTGTGTAAGACCGTGTCCTTACCAGCAGGGACTTCGGTTGCCTTGATCGTATCGTCGATGTCAGAGATGAGGGAGATTCCATTTGGATCAGATTCGATTAACCTGACTCGTCCCAAACCGGTATGGTCCTGCGACACGGCGCGAAAGGTTAACCAGCCATTGGGTGATTTCTGTTGTTCGAGCAACCGCTTCGCCTCGTCGTCAGTCAGCACCAAATCAAGTCTGACGATTCCATCAGACGAGCTCCTGGTGAACTCATAGGCTCTGTCCTCAGGATCAGAGTCGAACTTCACCAGAACCCTTTCCGAGGTTTTGTTGTCATCGACAAAGTCGGCTGAGCGCGATCGAACCGTAGTCACTTCGGCGTCGTTGCATTTGGCGGCCAGTTTCAGGAGCTTAACCACGCCCTCTGCCCGATGTTCCCGGTCTTCATGAACCCAACCACGTAATTGCGCATTCCAGTTCGTGCCGGCCCGGTAGCCGTAAGTTGGATAGAAGGTGACCTCTTTTTCCGTTTGCACTTGCAGCCTGGCCGGCGCGGCCGGCTTCAATGACTCCGCCGGCGTGAGGTTTGGCGTTGGTGATGGCCCACCGTTACCACACCAACCGGAAATCAGCGCGGCCATGAAAATGACAAGAGACGCCAGGTGAGTATGTAATCTCATCGATGACCTTCTTTCGGAAAACCAAAGGGCCTCACGGTTATATTCAGTCAGGAAGAGCGGCTTGCCGCCGCTTGAACATTAGGCGGGGCAAGCACGGGGTCCCCAACCGACATCTCGGCTGGGGTGGAGTCCACATTCATGACATTTACCTTCAGATGGCTGACTAGACGCCTAATTGAGATGACTTAGTCCGCAGGAATATTTCACACCCACTGCGTAATCCACGTGGCGAACGCGAGCCAGGCTTGCGTGCCACCGATGACCATTCGCAGCGGGTGCGAGATCACGATGAGCGCGCCGCCTACCAAAGTCGCTCGATGCGGCTTTCCGCGGGTGATGATGTCGAAGATGAGCAACGGCAGGATGAAAAGATCGCTGACGCCAAAAAAGACCAACGGTCCGCCGGTTTCGATGAACCTGAACGGCAGCCGCGCCACCGCGGCCGGAAGGATGGCGATCGTCGACAGTAACATCAATCTTTTGTGAGTGTCGGCGCGCCGTCGAAAATACAATGCGGCGCCGACCAGAATCCCGAACAACAGCATGTCGCCCAGCGGTATCGTCAGGAACGCCAGCGGATTTACGTCAGGAATGGGTGACGGTCCCTTGGCGCGCACGAGTGATGTGTACACGCCAATAATAAACATGAGACCCGCCAGCACGCCTCCCGCGATTCCTAAACGCATGTGGATTCGCGTGCGCTTCGCCGCAACGAGCGTCGTCTGCGTCAAGAACAGAATGATCCAGGAAGAGAAGATAATTCCGTGCGCGATCAACAGCGGGAGTAGGGGTTGCGTCTGAAAATACGGTCGCAGAAAAAACGTCCGCGAGAAGCCGGCAAAGACTGTGATCAGAAATAGAACCGACATCGCCGTGTAGAAGATCCGTTCGGCGCGTCTCTTATCGATTGAGGTCCGGGTGTTAAAGACTTCGGCGCGTGCAGCCATTCTTCTTTTCTCCTCTAAACTCCTGACTATGCCCAGCTCAATCCGTGCTTCGACAACGGGAGCGAACGGATTGCTTGCCTTTCTGTGGCTGCTTCTTTAACTCAGGCGAACGAGAAATTCAATAGCAAAACCCGCTGCGAGCGTACCTGTGCTCCCGGAGGTTGGAGCAGCATAGAGCGAGGCCTTCTATGAATCTGCGTTTGTCATCCCAAGGCATTCGCTTCCGCTCGTTGAGACAATTTCAACGTCTCCGCGCTTGTGAACTTTTGGTACCCGTCCCAGGCTTTACGGCAACTTCGCAGGCAGATCCAATTCATCATCAATCAACACATCAACCGGGACCCCCGCCACACGCGCGTAACGTAAGAGGATCAGCAAGGGCGGCTCGCTTTGACCGATCTCATATTCTGAAATGTATGAACGTGTGATGGCGTCTTCAACGTCCAATCGCCTAAGCATCTCGCTCTGCGATAAGCCAAGACTCGCCCGGACCTGGCGTAGCTTTTCCGCCAGCCGCTTCGGTTTGTTTGCTTCCATTTTTCGCCTCCAACGAAAGAGATTCGCTAGACATTTCCAGCACCAGATGCGGGCAGGATGCCCGCGCTCCCGGGCTACGGAATTGTTCGATCGGTGCCGCGAATTAGATCTCTAAAGCGCGGATCGGAACGGAGGTTCTCAAGATGAGGATCGACGCGGACAAACGTGAAGCCGACGGCGTGTTCCTGCTCAGCCTGCGCCAGCCACTCAAATCCTTTATCGCGGTCTCCTAACAACGAGTAAATGATCGCAATCTCATATGCCGTCACCCATTGCTCGTCGCGTTTCGCAATAATCTCTTCGAGAATCCGGCGCGCTTCTTCCTGATGACCGGTCGCCGCCAGCACGTGAGCTCGTTTCGCGCGCGTCGTGGGACTGTCGCCGGCAAAACTGCGTTCCTGTTCATATGCCGCCAAAGCTTCGGCGACCATTCCCTTCCGCTCATAAGCCCAACGCAGCACGGTGTGCGCGGCCACGGCGCCGGGATCGAGTTCGAGCGCCTTGCGACACTGGGCAATCGTGTCGTCGAAACGACCGGCGAGAAACAACACGTTGGCCAGCGCCGTCGCGATCACCGCCGACTGTGGCGTTATCTCTCGGGCGCGTTCAACCTCGCGGTAAGCTTCGTCGTGCCGCCCCATCGCCGACAAACTGTACGCATACCACCGATGCGAAACCTGGTTGCGCGGATTCAACACAATGGCTTTTTGAAGTTCGCGTTCCGCGCCTTCCCAGTCTCGGTCGAAATGCAGCCGGACAAAGCCGAGCGACGCGTGCGCTTCCGCCAGATTCGGATCCGCTCTGACTGCGCTTAAGGCCGCGTGCTTCGCGCGTTGCCACGCGTGGGCCGGTGGCGGCTCGACGTACCAGTTCAGCAACGCGTAGCAATCAGCCAACTCAGCATAAGCGACGGCGTAATCCGGTTTGAGTTCGACTGCGCGCTCGAGCCTCTGAATCGCTTGCCGCAGGCCTTCGGCGGTGCGGCGAGTCGCGTAGTAGCGGCCCGCAGTAAAAAGCTGGCGCGCTTCTTCGTCTTCGCCGGGTGATGTTTCCGGAGCGGGCGTGGCCACTGCCGATGTTTCCAATGAACGCGCCGCGGCGGCGCCTTTCGCGCGTCGCGCAATGACCGTTTGCTCGCTGAGGGATGTTTGCGGCGCCGGGTTCCTGGTCTTGCTGAGCAAGTCTTCGAAGACCGGATCGCCGCGCACAACGTCCCACGCCGGTTCCACTCCGATCCAACACAACCAGCCGTCGTTGACACTATGCGCTTCTTGCAGCAGGGCGAGGGCCTTGTCGTATTCGCCCAGGTGCACATGGACTAGTGCGGTGTGATACGGCGATACATATGCCCGCGCCGACATCTCTTTCAACCGACGCAACGCCGCGCGCGCATCATCGACGCGACCCGCGGCCGCATATGACTGGCCGAGGCCCGAGACGAAAAATTGTCCGCCGCCGGATACCTGCAAAGCTTTCTCGGAGACTGCGACGGCCTCAGCCGCGCGACCGGCGGCGCGCAAGGCCCACGCGTAAGTCGCCACTCCAACCGAAAAATCCGGGGCGACCTCGAGCAAGTTTTCATGCGTGGCAATCGCTTCTTCGTATCGACGCGACTGGTAATAACACCAGCCCGTCGCCTGCACCACGCTCGGCGACAGCGGATCGAGTTCGCGCGCACGCAGAATTTCGCGCAGCGCGTCATCGAACCGCCCGGTCATGGTCAAATGAAAGCTGTACCAGTGATGCCCCGTGGCGTAATTCGGATTAATTTCGATGGCGCGGCGGTGATGCGCTTCAGCGACTGACCAGTCAAAGTCGTGCGCAATCGTGGCAAACCCGAGCGCGCTGTAGGCTTCCGCAGCTGACGGATCGAGATCGACGGCCTTTTGCGCTGCCTCCTTCGCCGCGGCTGTACATTCGTCGAACGACTTTACGCCGAACACGCCGAGCCAGTTGTAGTAGTCGGCGATGCCGGTGTACGCGAGCGCATAGTTAGGATCGAGCTTGATGGCGTGGTGGTAGCATTCAATCGCGCGCGCCAACCCTGATTCGGTGTACGTGTTCCAGTGATAACGGCCGCGCAGATACCATTCAAACGCTTTCGGATTTACGGTGCCGCGTTTCGAAAGCTGCACGCGATCGTCGCCAGTCAGTTGCGGCAACAGCGCTTTCGTCACGCGCTCAGAGATCGAATCTTCGATTTGCAGCACGTCCTTCGATTCTTCATCGAACTGATCGGCCCAGCTGGTGACGCCTTCGGCAACGTTCATCAGTTGCGCCGTCACGCGCAAGCGCTCGCCGACGCGACGCAGACTTCCATCGATAACGTATTCGACGTGCAGATCGCGACCGGCTACCAGCGGGTCAACCGCGACGCCGCGATAGCGCATGACGCTGCTCGTCGGCCGCACAACCAATCTCCGCACGTTGCTCAGACGGGTGATGAGCGCGTCAGCCAAACCTATGCCTAGATACTCGTCGCCCGTGTTTTCAGTCGGTTGCGTCAGAATTTTGAACGGCAACACCGCGATGGACTCCTGCCCGAGGTGCGTTTCAATCGGCAGCGTCGGCAGCGTCGCGAGGCGGTGATTCAACTTCCGCAGCAATGCGTCGAACCGCGGATGGCCGTGCAGACGGTCCAACTCAGGATCGACCGCGGCATAAAGGACCCAGGCGTCTTTGATTTCTACCGCGCGCTCCAGCATTTCAAGGGCGGCTTCAGTGCGACCCAGCGCGCTATGAACCAGCGCGAGGTGATAAGGCGAGATAAAGCGACGCCCGGCAACTTCACCCATCTCTTTCAGAATGGCTTCCGCTTGCTCGATCTGTCCGGCTTCGGCGTAGGCGGTGGCGAGGCGCCCCAGCGTGCGCGACGCTTTTCCTACTGACGCGACGCAGCGCTCTGCGTTGGCAATCGCTTGTTCGTGCTGGCCCTGGGCGCTCAACATGAAGCTGGCCATGTAGACCAACATCAGGTTGTCCGGGTCTGCGGTCAGATACTCACGGCACAGCTCAAGTGCGGCTTCGAATTGACGGGCGTGGTAGAGACACCAAACCCGGCAAAAGCGCGTGATGATTGAAAAGGGGTCAAGCAAAGCTGCCGCCTGCGCTTCGCGCGAGGCCTCAGTGAAACGCCCTTCCATGGCCAGTTGAAACGCATACCAGGTGCGCGCCGGGGCATAGTTCGGATTCAGTTCAATAGCCCGGAAGAGTTGCCGTTCGGCTCCGTCCCACGCAAAGTCGCGACAAAGCTTCGCCTGGCCCAGGGCGCAGTGAGCTTCGGGAAGGAGCGGGTCGATGGCCACCGCCGTCGCGGCTGCCTCATAGGCGGCGATGCCACACTCATTCGAAGGCAGGACAGAATAGATTCCGAGCCAGTTGTAATACTCCGCGATAGCGGCGTGCGCAACGGCGTAATCCGGATCGATGGCCGTTGCCTGGTGATAACAAACGATTGCCTTCGCGAATCCTTCTTCCGTGAACTTGTTCCAGTAAGAACGACCGCGCAGATACGCCTCGTGCGCCTGTGGATCATTCGTGCCGCGCTTGGCCAGTTTCAACTTCTCGTCCGCGCTCAGGTGCGGCAAGATGGCTTCAGCGACGTGCGAAGAGATCGTGTCTTCCAGCGCCAGCACGTCTGTGAAGTTCTCGTCGAACTGACCGGCCCACGCGGTAGTGCCGTCATTGACGTCCAACAACTGCAAAGTCACGCGAATGCGCTCTCCGGAGTGACGCACGCGCCCGTCGAGCACGAATGCGACGCCAAGTTCCCTTCCCGCCTGCAACGGATCAGCTTCCGCGCTGTAACGAAGGACGCTGCTCGTCGGACGCACCGCAAATCTTTGAATTGTGCTTAACCGCGTAATCAGCGCGTCCGTGAGTCCCGCACCGAGGTAGTCAGAGCCTGAGTCGGAGCCACCGGGTACCTCGATCAACTTCAAAGGCAGAACCGCGAGCGCCGTGTCGGACGAAGCCGGACTCGGCCTCATCTGACTCGCATACGGCGCGTCGGGAAGACTGGAAAGCGGCCGGCCCTCCAAAAACGAAGTGACGTCTTCCCCCAACTGCTCGGCGGACGGGTAACGCCACTGCGGTTCTTTCCGCAACGCACGCGACACGATGTCTTCCAGGACACCCGACAGGTCGCGACGCAAAATCTCGACGGTTGCTCCGCGCGCGAGATAAACGTTCTCGAGCGTCGTCGCCTCATTCCCTGAAGGCAGCAGATCGTGCGGACGCGTGATGATGATGCTCAGCGGCGCGGGCGGCTCTTCACAAATCACGCGCGCAATCTCATGCGGCGCGCGATTGAACAAACGATAGGGCCGATGACCACTCAGTAATTCATAAAGCAGAACGCCAAGCGAATAAACGTCGGTCGACGGCGTGATCGGCGCGCCCTGCACTTGCTCCGGCGAAGCGTATTCCGGCGTCATCAAGCGCATCGCCGTGGCGGTTGGATCGTGAGTGATGTCGCCGGCCAGCTCCGGATTCAAAAGCTTCGCAATACCAAAGTCGAGCAGCTTCGGCACGCCGTCGTTTGTCACCAACACATTCGAAGGCTTGATGTCGCGATGGACGACCTGTTTCTGATGGGCGTAATGAACGGCGTCGCAGACCGCGCTAAACAGCTTCAGGCGTTCGCTTATGCTCAGCTTCCGGTTGTCGCAGTATTGGTAGAGGGGCTGGCCGCCTTCGATGAACTCCATGACGAAGTAAGGCAGTCCGTCGTCGGTCGTGCCGCCATCCAGAAGCCGCGCGATGTTTGAATGGTCCAGGGCGGCGAGAATCTGTCGCTCTTTGCGAAAGCGCCGCAGGATAAAATCGGTGTCCATGCCACGCTTGACCAGCTTGATTGCCACGCGCCGCGTGAATTCTTTGTCCACGCGCACGGCTTCATAAACCGCACCCATGCCGCCGCGGCCGATCTCGCGCACAATCTCATACGCGCCGAGCCGTTTCCCGATTAAAGGATCGACATCTTCACCGAAAGGATCGAAACGCTTTGCTTTGATTTCTTCGGGCACGAGGTCTTCGAACGAGTAATCGCCGGTTTCATGACTGGCGAGCAGACTGACAACTTCCTCGTGCAGGGTGGAATCGGCGCCGCAAGCGTCAGACAGATACGTGGCGCGTCTTTCCACAGGCAGATCGAGCGCGGTCTGGAAAATGTCTTCAACTTGTCGCCAGCGTTCGGGGGTCATAACTCACCAGTGGCAAGCGTTTACGAACTTCGATTGTTTGGGAGAACCCGTTAGATTCGAGGATGCACGCCTCACAACAAATTTCGACGCAAACTGGGTTTCGCAATCCTAGACGACGAGCAGAAAAAGATCAACGCAACTAATCGGCAAGTTTTTGGATTTGCGCCGTCAGCAACATTGGGTTTAGAAAAGTAACGCTCGCAGAATTCAATTCACCGATCGGAGAGATATGTCCCGCTCAATAAAAATCCTTTGCCTTTTCGTTCTGCTCTTTTCGGGCCTCGTCTCAGGCTGCAAAACAACCGTCAGGAACGGCAACGTAAATACATATCCCGTTGGCGCAAACTCAAACGCTTCGACTGTTTCATCGGGCAAGCCCGATAAGGACGGTCTAATTCATTCGGGGACCGGCGTCGAGAAAGAAAAGCCCGCCGCCGGCACCGCGAATGTGCAGGGGAAGGTCCTGTTCAATGGCAAGCCCGCGCCTGATATCGAGGTGAAGTTATGCGAGAAGTTCAATCGTTACCTGGGCGGGTGTCAGGGCCGGACGTTCACCACAAAAACCGGTGACAACGGCGAATATTTGATTAAGAACGTGCCGCCCGGGCTGTACGAAGGATTGACGGCCAAGGTGTTCGACACTCCGTACTACGTCTTTGCGACGTCAGGCATCATCACCGCAGCCAAGTACCAACTGGAAGCCGACCAGACGTTCTTTGCGCCCGATTCAAATCTCTTCAAGAGTGATTTGAAAGTTGCTAATCCAAAAGCCGGTGCGAAAGTAAGGCCGGACAACATCGAAGTGAAGTGGGCGGACTATCCCGACGCGGCGTACTACAAGTTCAGCATTCACGGTGACAGCGCGAGCGGTGCGGAAACGAATTATGACTACATTAACAAACGCGTCGATGGGACATCGTATGCTTTGGACAAGCCACTCGCGCCCGGGTCGTATCGCGTGATCGTCACCGCATTCAACGGCAACGACATCAAACTGGCGGAAAGCGCAAACGACCTGAAGTTCACGGTCACAGCTGGAAAATGAGTGGAGTAAGCGGCCTTATTTGTGATCACGAAGTTGCTCCAGCACCGCGACGAATCGAGAAGAAAATTGTAATCGCGACACGATGTACTCCGGCTCGTCATCAGGTATCAATAATGCGGAGGTGTTTCATGTTAACGACGAGCAAGGCTTTTTCGAGTTTCTCAGTTGATGATCTTTCGAAAGCGAAGGATTTCTACGGCCAGACATTAGGGGTGAAAGTATCTGAGTCCGACGAAGGGCTGGAACTGAAACCGTCAGGCGACGCCAGCGTGTTTCTTTATCCCAAACCAAACCACAAGCCTGCGACGTTTACGGTGCTGAATTTCATGGTGGATGACATTGAAGCCGCCGTCGACGAACTTAAGAAAAGCGGCGTAACTTTTGAGCAGTATGAAGGCGAAATTAAGACGGATGAAAAGGGCATTCATCGTAACGGCGGTCCGACAATCGCCTGGTTCAAAGATCCCGCGGGCAACATCCTGTCGGTGATTGAAAACGAGTAGCCCGTATTGCAACCCGAAGGGTTGACAGAAAGTAGCCGGAGGTCGGAGCGAAGTGGAGACCTCCGGATCGGCGCGTTCGTTAGTTGCACCCTGTAGGGGTGCCAGTTAAATCCGCGAATTCTTGCATCCCTTCAGGATGCCCAAATCACTCGGGCGCGGTTCCGGTGGTCTTCGACCACCGGCTACTATCTATCAGCCCTCCGGGCTGAAGAAGTAGTCCAACCTTAAAGGAACCTTTGAGTCAAAGCATGCCCACCCACTATTGATTTTCTTTAAGTTGAACTAAAATCCCGCCGTCTCTTCATTGTTGTTTCTCTGGATCCGAATCGCCTGGGCTCAAGCCCGTCAGAATTAACAACAGCCATGCCAACAAACAAACTATTCGCCGGCTTAATCAGCGCCGCCGTTGCTTCGCTGCTCGTCTTAACACACTCGTCTGCCGCAAAGCCCACGCTACTTTCCAAAGCGGCCACTGAGTGGTCTCAATTTCGGGGACCGAATGGTACCGGTGTCGCCGAAACTACCGGGCTGCCCGTCGAGTTCGGACCAACAAAGAACGTCCTGTGGAAGACTAATTTGCCGCCGGGTCATTCGTCACCTGTGCTTACGCGCGACCGAATCTTTCTCACGGCTTACAGCAAAATTCCCACGGCCACCGCCAACCGGCGGGCCCATGCCTTCCAGGCGAGTCCGATTGAAAAGGAGAATTACAAACTCCTGGTGATCGCACTCGACCGCAAAAGCGGAAAAATTGTTTGGCAGCGCGAGGTGCCGCGCGCGAGTAAAGGCCGTTTGCAGAACGTGAATAATCCGGCTTCGCCCAGTCCGGTCACTGACGGCGCCAATGTGTATGTTTTCTTCCAGGAATTCGGTCTCATCTCTTACGACCGTGCGGGCAAAGAGCGTTGGAAGCTGCCGCTGGGGCCTTTCAGCATGTTCTACGGTTTCGGCGCTTCCCCGATTCTGGCTGACGACAAGATCGTCCTGCCTGTCGATCAGGATAATCCCGTCTCATACCTAATCGCGGTCGACAAAAACACCGGCAAAGTAAGTTGGAAAGTTGACCGGCCAGGCGTCATCTCGGGTTACTCAACGCCAATCGTCTACCAACCCAAACAAGGTGCGAAGCAGATCATCGTCCCTGAATCATTTCAGCTCTCAGCTTATTCAGTAGCCGACGGCAAACGAGTCTGGTGGGTTAAGGGTCTGGCGTGCGAAATGAAATCGATTGCCAGCCATGATGCCGAATATCTCTACATCAACGGCTGGGGCTTTCCGCAGAACCAGCAAGGTCAGCAGATCAAAACCATTTCTTTCGACGAGGCCCTGCCTATTTACGATAAGAACAAAGACCGGGAAATCGCCAAGTCTGAAATCTCCGGAACTGAAAAAATGGACCGGATGTTGAGCAATGCTTTCGAGGCGTTCGACATGGATCGTGATGAGAGGCTGAATGCACGCGATTGGGAAGTATTTCGCGCGATGATGGCTTCTGAAAATGGTCTGCTCTCGATCAAGATGGGCGGCGAAGGGGATCAAACCGCGACGGCCGTCCGCTGGCATTACTACAAACCGGTGCCCCAGGTTCCTTCGACGCTGCTCTACAAGGGCGTGCTTTACATGATTAACGACAGCGGCATCCTGCTGACTTTCGATCCGGCGAACGGCAACGTGATCAAGCAGGGCCGGTTGATGGGAGCGATTGATAAATACTTCGCGTCCCCGGTCGCAGCTGACGATAAAGTTTTCGTCATCGGCCAGGGCGGTCAGGTTTCAGTTCTGAAAGCCGGCGGCGAATGGGAAGTCTTGAAGATTAACGAGATGGACGATGAAGTTTACGCCACGCCGGCGATTGCCGATGGCAGAATCTACATCCGCACGAGAAGCGCGTTGTATAGTTTCGGGAAGAACTCATCTTAGGTTCGAGGCAAATCTTTGCACAAAAGAGGCAGTGAGAGCGGGGGCAAGCCCGCCTTCCTGACCTTGAGCTGATTAGATCTGAGATTAAGATCACCGATAAAATAGCTTTCAACGAGACGGATTCGCGCAAGGTTTAGAAGTCTCAGGGTCGGGAAGGCGGGCTTGCCCCCGCTCTTTCGTAATGTCTGACACTTTTGCCAAGCTTCGCTCAACAAATGATTAGGAAAACTATTCTTTTCTTGCTCCTCCTCTCAGCGATGCCAATCGCAGCGCAGCAGGAAACTCCTCCCATCAGGAATTTTGTGCGAGTCAACAAAGAATTCTGCACGGGGGGCCAGCCGCGACTGGAACATCTGCAGCAACTAAAGGACGAAGGCGTTAAGTCGATTATCAACCTGCGTGTCGCGAGCGAGCATCGGGCAGCCGAAGAGGAATCCAAAGCCAAAGAACTCGGCCTGCGATATTTCAACATTCCGGTCGTCTTTGGTGAACCGAAGGATGAACAAGTCGCCGAGTTCCTGAAAATCACCGACGACCCGGAGAATCGTCCGGCGTTTATTCACTGCACATCAGCGATTCGCGTGGGCGCCTTTTGGCTGATCCGCCGGGTGCTGCGCGATGGTTGGACGGTTGAAGCGGCCGAGGAGGAAGCGAAGAAGATTGGCTTAAAAGAAAGTCCTCACCTGAACGAATTCGCCCGCCGCTACATCGAGCGAAATAAGAAGCCAGGATCCTGATACGCTTGATTCGGGCGTGTCCCATTGAGGAGTCTCGTCCCAAAAACTCTGTGGTTCTCTGTGTGACCTCCGTGCCTCTCTGTGGTGGGTTTTAAGCTTTTCACCACAGAGACACAGAAAACCACAGAAGTTCGCACAGAGAATGCTTTCTTCCACAGACTCCTTTAGAGATTGAATAACGATTACGAGACAAACGCGCAGCACCGATTAAGAGTCCCGCCGCTGTTCACTCACCACACCCGAAATTAATCTTCTTTCGCAAACTCCCTTTCTGTCCGACGATTCTCGCGATGAGCTCGACCGGATGACAACCGGTGTCGTAGAGCCAAAACGCGGCGAAGAACTTGTAGTCCGAGCCAATGTTGATCGTCATCGTCTTGCTGAAGAAGGCCGGCTTGCCATGATCGCTTCGGTCAGCGATTCGATACCGCGCGGTTAACTGCACCTTGCGGTTTCGCGGAAGCCACCCCTCGCCTTCCGATCGGATTTCAACGACGACGAGCATCGATTCCGAGGCGCCTTCGCGCGAAGCTCCCTCGATCGTCGTGTTCCACAAGTTCACCTGATTGGTAAAGACATCGGGAGAGAACTTGCCGGTGTTCTCGAAGAACAGCATCGCCTGCATGTTTGCGAGCCGCAGCGTCTGCGGCCGTCTCGGTGTTTCGCCTGATTGCGCGTAGCTGCTGGCGGACAGGATCCAGACGAGGCCCGCTATCAACACGCTGCGATTTATCAGCTTTACCATCTCAACAATCCGACCCGCCGACGGCTTGAACAATTCGCACCCTGCTGCCTCTTCGCAAAGTAATCTTCATTTTGCTCGTATGCTCAACGGCACCCGCCGGCGGCGTGTACTCTTCAACTTCGACAGTGATGCGAACACCACGGTAACGATAGAAGTAACCACGAACTTTTCGATTTGCACCGACGCCAGATTTGAATTGGAGCAGGCGCACGTCGCGCCCGTTCAGATTCATCCACGCATGACTGCCATCACCGCGTGAAAGAAAAACGTAATTGGCAGTCGTCGACTCCGAGTCCGCGGCTTTGTAGAAATAAAGATTGCCGCAGCCAACCATCAAGCCCGTCGCCGGATAGTCCTTTATGGTTCCGACACGAGGCAATGACATCTGAGCCTGTGCTTGGGCGCCAACGGAAAACAGGCAAACGAATACGGCGCTGAGAATGACAGCCATGTGTTGGGGTCGCAGTTTGATGTTGGAGGATGTCATGAAGCTAATGACGCATCTCGACCAAGAAGTTGCGAATTGTGCCCTGTATATTGCGGAGCGTAAAGCGAACTCGCGGCTCTGCCGCCGCACATTGCGGTAAGCCTCTGGCTTACCGGCCAGCTGGACACAAGAAACCTACGCCCTGAGGCTCAGCCTCAGGGCGTCATACTTTCAAAGGTCAAAGCCGGAAAGGCAGAGCCATTCCGCAATGTGCTGCGGCCTAGCCGCATAAGGTCTCGGCCTTCACTCAATCCTAATAATCTTGATCTGCAGCATGCGGCTCCAACGCCGCTCGGTCATTTGCCTGCGCACGTCGGACATGACGCTGAACACGATTGTTCGTTCGCCAGACGTCTCGTGAAGTTTTTCCAGTTCTGGAAAATCGGACAGATTTAGCCAGTCGATCCCCGCCGAGTAGTGAAATTCAATATGCAATGGCGGCACCAAACGCAATTCAATCTCTTTGTCGCCGCGAACGACCGCGCGATACGTCCGCCCGGCCTCCACGGTTCCCTCATACGGCTCGATAACGTGCTGCACGTCTTCAAGGCGACGAACCTCAAACAGATAGCGAAAGTATCCGAAGTACTTACCCGGATCCCGCAGCGTGCCGACTGCCGTAACTATCGCCCTGCCCCCGTATTCGCGCAACAGCATCTTTGAAAGATTTGGATCCTGGCTGTTGAGCCACCCAGTCGCGATTTCATGCCGAAACTTCGTACGGCAGCCGATGCCGTTTAAGTACGAAAATTCATGGCCCTGTTGCCACGTGGCCTTGATACGTACTGCCCTACCGAAAAACTGTTGCGGCTGTCCGACGATGTCACAGAAGTCGACGTCGCGAACGGTTTCGAGAGGCGCGATATCTTCAAAGCGAAAGATTTCAAACTTCAGGGCCGGACCTTCACCCCGAGTCGGATCCCGCATAGCTCCCACGACGGTGATCTTTGCGCGACCGTCGAATTCGCGTGACTGCACTCTTGAGACATTCCATTTGATCGCGTCGTTCTGTGCATCGGAAAAAATCGTACCAAGTCTTTCAATGTATTCGGCGCGGCAGTGAATGCCATCCAGATACTGGTTTTGCCCGACAATCTCCCAGTTGGCGGTGATGCGAACTGTCTGGTTCATAAAGCGATACGGCTGCTTGATTAACTTGCAAAAATCGACCGTGCGGAGTGTTCCGGGATTGGAGATTGGCCGCCAGTTGGATCCGGTTTAGTCTGAGCTGTCAGCGCAGGGTTGAAGGCAGACATCTTCAGGAGGAAGGCAAAAATAATGAGCTTCGCGATAAGAGTCGCGCGGCGTGTTGGCATGTCCTCTGAACGCGCAATGCTGAGGTGACTTGCGATGATTAGCCGATCGGATTTGTGTCACGCAAGCAAATCCGGATTCCTATTCAATCAGAAGAATTTTCAGCCGGAATGTGCGGTTCCAGCGATTTGGCTCGACTGGGTTGAGCTTGTCTTCCATCACCCTGAAAATAATTTGCTTTTCACTTTGTGCGCTCAGTCGCTGCAGCAAGGGGAATTCCGTCAGATTTATCCATTCCAAACTTACGGCGTGATGGGGCGGAATGCGCACCGGGGACATTAGCGCCAGACCTGAAGTCTCGTCCGACTTCACTCTTCCGCGGTACGTAATGCCCTTTTGCAAACTGTCAGAGTAGCTCACGATCCTCTCCGTCACATCGTCGCGGATATCTTCAAAGCGAATAATGTCGAATCGGTAGCGATACCAGGCGAACGAACGGCGTGACTGATTGCGCAAACGGCCCACCACGGTGACGCGCGGCTGGGGGCCGAATTTGCCCGACCTGATCTTTCTGACCTCGGTGTTGATGAGTTTCGTGTGTGTCTCGTCCCGTGGTTCGAACCCAACGCCAATCGAGTCGTCGTGGCTCCGCACACAAAGGACGTTATTCAAGTTCGATCCTTCGACACCAAGCTGGTATGCAGCGGTAATGCGGATTGTCCGGTCAAAATAGAGCTCCGGATGTGTGACCATTTCACAGAAATCCACCGTTGGAACTTCTCCGGTCGCTGAAGATTGTTTGGGGGTCGGCTGAGGCTGGGGTTGAGCTTTTGACGATGAATGGATGGCCAGAAACAAGGCCAGGATCAGGATGTTCCGGAGGAGCTTCGAACACAGCAGCATGTTCTCTGAACGTGCATTCGGATAGGACTTGCAGCTGGAAGAAGCCCAACCCCTCAGCGTGCGGAGCACGCGACAGCATTAAGCCTGGGGTGGAGCGACAGCGGAACCCCAAGTAAGCGCCCGAACAAACCGTCAGTCCGCGACGCGGGCGGCAGACCTAGCCTGCGCGGCTCTGCCGCCGCACAGTGCGGTAAGCCTCCGGCTTACCGGTCAGTTGCCCATCAATTACGACCTGAGGCTCAGCCTCAGGTCGAGTTCAGGAAAGGTGAGCGCCGGAAAGGCATAGCCTTTCCGCCATGTGCTGCGGCGAAGCCGCGAACCTTTGCGCGAAATTGCATCCCATTGTATCGTCGGATTAATCCCAATCAGGCAAGGACCTAAAGATTATGTGTCGCAATATCAAAACCCTGCACAACTTCGCACCACCAGCCACTGAAGACGAGGTTCGCGCGTCGGCAATTCAGTTTGTGAGAAAGCTCAGTGGCTTTAACAAGCCTTCAAAAACCAACGAAGCCGCTTTCAATCACGCAGTCGATGAAGTCACCCGAGTCGCTACCGAACTTCTCGACTCGCTCGTCACCAACTCACCGCCGCGTGATCGCGAAGTCGAAGCCGCCAAGGCCCGCGCCCGCACGGCGCTTCGCTTCGGCGGGGCGCCGGCAGTGTGACCTATAATGGCTGGCGTCGTAGGATAGCGGTTTCATTCAATGCAACTGTTCAAAAGCTTTCTTCGCGTGAGACGCGAACTTAACGTGCTGTTAGCGGTTGCGCTAGCTATAGTGCTTAGTATGGACCGAGGCCTACCTCACCCCCACCAATCCCTGCACACTCAGAATCAGCTTCTCTGTGTCATAGCCAATCCCGTCTTTGAAAACGATCTCGACGTTTTCGATGTCGGTGATCTTCAGAGCGGGGTTGCCTTTCACGATCATCAGATCGGCTTGCTTGCCCACTGCGATTGAGCCGATGCGGGAATCTTCCCCCATGAACTTCGCGCCGTTGAAGCTCGCAATCTTGATTGCTTCCACGGGAGTGAAGCCGGCTTCGACCAGCAACTCAACCTGGCGCAAATCGCCAAAGCCGGCGACGACGCCGCCGTTCCCGGTGGGGTCGAGCCCGGCGATCAGCAAACCACCGGCGGCGACAAAGGCGCGCTCGAATTCCATCGTCTTGCGAACCAGGATTGGCGTCGGCGAATCGGCAGAGATGCGCGCACGCGCGTTCAGGTAACGCACGCGCGCGTCGTGATTCATCACATTCAGCACGCGTGGATTCAGGACGGCACTGGCGGCGCCAATTCCGGTTTGGGTTAGTGGCGCACCCGCTTCGAACACGGGCAACGTCGACGTGATCGCCACGTTCTTCGCGACCAGCACCCGAATCGTTTCCTTCACCGGCTCGCTATTGATATCGAGTGTGCGCAGACTCTGGGAGACGCCACTGGGACACTTGTCGGGCTGCTTATTCGGAACGTATTCAGAGTTCGCGAGCAGGCCGTGTTCGAGATTGTCTATGCCAATCTCAGCCGCTTCGCGATAGCCGACTGAACACAGGTGGCCGGTGACTTTCAGGCCGCGCTTGTGCGCTTCTTCCACGGCCGCGCGCAACTGTTCGCGCGTGATGTTCATGTAGGCTTTGAAAGAAGTCGCGCCCTGGTCGGCCCAGTAGGTCACCAGCCGCCGCGCGTCCTCCGCGTCCTTGAGCTGACGCATCACCGGAGTGAATGCGCCGGCGCCTTCGAGGTAAGGCGCGGTGACGTGCATCTTCGGCCCGATCATGCGGCCGCCGTCGATCAGCTTCTTAATTTCCAGATCCAGATGAGGCTGGACGCTGCCGGTGGTGCGAATCGTCGTGACGCCGAGCGCGAGATAGAGCCGCGGAAAACTGGTGCCCATGTTCGAATACATCGGCGGCGAACCACCCATGGGAAAGAACATGTGATTGTGCATGCCGACCAGACCGGGCAGGACCGTGTAGCCGTTCAGATCGACAACCTTGACGGTGCCGGTCACCTTCGCATCGTCGGCCGGACCAACCCACTCAATTTTTCCGTCGCGAATGACGATGGTTTGGTTTTCGCGCGCCGGTGCGCCCGTGCCGTCGATCACGCGCACGTTGGTCAGCGTGATGAGCGGCGCGTCATAGCGAATGAATTGTTGGCGATCGGATTGCGGTTGAGCGGAAGCACAAAAACAGAGTGTCAGCAGCAGAAGGCAGGCAGATGTGGTTTTCATGAGCGGGGATTATAGAGTCTTCGTGGCTCTCCGTGGAACTTTGTGTCTCCGTGGTTAATGGCGGGGTTCACCACAGAGTCAGAACCGCCTGCGGTAGCGGGCGGTTGATCTTGGATTCGGCACAGCCCAATCAGGTAACATCAATCACCCGTCACCGCAGGTGGTTCTGACAGGCGCTGCGAACACCTTTCACCGTCCAACGGACGGCATCAGGATGCTGACGATCTTCCATTCACCGTTTAGCTTGAGCAGAGAGAGATATTGCGCGTGCCGCAGTTCTGCGTGCGGGCCGTCGAGCGACAAACGGTCAGTCTCGACCTTCACCACGGCGCCATTTGCAAAGATATCTATATTGACGATCTTCTGACGAGGAGCGCGGGTTGTGGCTCCCTTTGGCATCTTGCCAGCGGGCTTCGAGGTCGCCGTCGTGACCAGCTTCCCGTCCGCATCTACTCCCAGGATCTTGGCGCCAGAATCTACCACCCGCGCGACCTTGGCGCGGTCTTCTTCGTAGAGATAGGTTTCGACGGCGATTTTGATCGCGTCATGTTCGCTATCGGAAGTCTGAGCACGCACTTCCGCGAGGCCGGCAAACGCCACCAGCGAAAGAAGAATCGCGGATATGACTTTCATGGGCGAAAATTATAGAAGTCACGGAGAGGATTTCAACCGGTGGTGAGCCTGGTCCAACCTCCAAGGTCCAACGTCCAAGGTCCACGCAAAGGACGACTTTGGACTTGGACGCGGGACGTTGGAGCCGCTGCCTACCTATTGGATGACTTTCTGTTTACGTAACCAGTCAACGATGTCGGGCCAGTATTTCAAGTGCTTACCCGTAGAGTAGTGCTCAAGGTTGTGATTTCCGTCCGGATAAACTTTCACGGTGAATGGTGATCCCTTCGCCTGAAGTTCAGTGACAATCCTCGCGCTGCGTTGCGCAGGTATGTCTATGTCCCGCTCGCCGTAAAGCCAAAGGGTAGGAGTCCTCATGCGCGTGAGAAGCGGGAGCGGCTCATATCCAGCCGGCCCGCTGTAACTGTTCAATCTCTCTTCTATCTGCTCGACATTGAGTCCCGAACCGGCGCGAATTCCTTCGCCCGTGAGCGAGCTGAAATACATTTCAAGACCGTAGGATGTTGCCGGTCCCGAGAGAATCACGCTGAACGGGATGTCCGGCTGGACGTCGCACGCAATTGGGATGATCCAACCGGCCTGGCTCCCGCCGAACAGTCCGACGCGGTTGGGATCGACCATGGGATGCTTTTTAAGAAACGCAATACAAGCCAACACATCGTCCGCGATCGCGCGAAGTTGTGGTTCGCTGGAATCAGTTCTCACCTCTTCGAAGCGACCGTTTGACTGACCTACGCCCGGCTTGTCATAGGTGAGAACCACGACGCCTTCCGGCACAAGGTTGCGCCAGACGATCGTCAGGTCCTGTGCCTGGCGAGGCCCGGAGCTATGCACAGCCACCACGGCCGGGAACGGGCCTGAGCCCCAACGCGGAAGTGAAACGGTGGCAGCCAGTTCAGCACCGCGAGAAGAGATTCTGACTTGTTCGTGACGAACTGTGTGGAGGCCGGTGAGGTAGGCGTAAACGCCGAACGCCGAACCCAAAAGCAGCAAGGCGATTATGGCCAGCAGCTTTTTAGTCCGGCGTTTAGGCGACTTCATTCAGTGAATCCTGCGACTTGAGCCGCAAGTTTTCAAGAGTCAGTCCGCCGCAAAGGACTGAATCCAGCGATCAAATGATTACCGTACGAGCTCGGTTGCGCGGCGGTCGTGGCGGCCGCGGCGCCCTCGACACGCCGTGTTTCTTTTGCACCAGGCTTTCGACGGTCAACGGAACGCCTTCGCCTTTCGCCTTCCGGATAAACTCGCCGTTGATATTGAAGATGCGCAGCTTCACAACTTCTTCTATGGAAAGATCCGTTAGACCCTCGTTGCGAACTTCGGCAACAAATTCAGGTGTCACCTTGAAGATGCTCATCTTCACCAGGTTTTCAAATCCCTGATTAGCAAAGCCCATCTCCGTGGCGCGTTTCACAAAGGCAGCATCGATTTTGAAGATGCGCGCCTTGACCAACTCTTCCATACCGAGGTTCGGGAAGCCGGTCGACTTCATTTCGCGCATGAACGCGCTATCGATCTTGAAGATGGCCGCTTTGAAGAGATCGCCAACATCGAGGTTGGGGAAGTTTGCTGAGCGCAGGTCGTCAGCCAGCGCCGTGTTCACATTCAACACCGCGGCCGTGAAGAGTTTTTCATCGAGCGAACTTTCCTGTTTCGACTTTGATTCGTGCTGAATGCCTGATTGCTTTTCAAAGTCGAACCCGCGCGTCTTCATCGCGGCGAGAAAACCCGTGTTGCCGATGAAGCGGTACGTGCCGGTTCCCTTCTCGTTTACAAAAGTGCCTTCGCCTTCGATCGTGCCGGCTTCGCGCGTCAGCCTGAAGCTTACGGGCCCGCCGTTCAGCACCTGTTCCCGGTTCAAGCCAATTTCGGAAAACTCAAAGGTGTGTCCGATGCTGTGATTCCATTTCTTCTCGCCATCGGTTTCGCGACGCATCGCGAAATTCAGGTTGACCTTGGATTTGTCTTTAACGAGCGAACCCTTCCACTCGCCGGTCAACGATTGGGCTGAGGCGCTCAGGCCAATCACACCCAGCGCGACGAATAAACTCAGGGAAAGGACTGTCAATTTTCTATTTGGCATTGGAGATCTCCTCGGTTACAGGAATTGGACAGACACGAGTTCTCTTGTAAAAACGCGCCGACTCGGGCTTAGTTCCCTAAAACTTGGCCATTTATCCCTGAAAAGTGTCCATTCCCCTGAAAGTGCCCTCATCCGCCGGTTACTTGCTACCGAGACCCATGGGGTCGATGGTGCTAATGTGTTTTCCTCGGTGCCGCCCCTGTGTCTCTATGGTGTTGTTTTTGCTGAAGATAATTTCACCACAGAGAGACAGAGCTCGACAGAGTCTCACGGAGACTTTGAAATTATTGCAACGCCCTTTGAATCTACGGTTTTGTTTTCGGCGCAGCGTAGAAGACCTTGTTTACGATTTTCCACTCGTCGCCGACTTTCAGCAGCGACATGTAGTCAGTGAACGTCACCGCCGGATAGTCGAGAACGATTTTGCCGACTCCTGCGTTTCCGGTGATCTCAACACTCTCGATCCGGCGTTTGCGTTGGGCTTCATCGGGCGCAGGTTTGCCGTTGAAGCGGGAAGCAAACTCTTCGGCCGTGAGATTGGTGAGCTTACCGTCGCGAAAAGCCATTATCTTCGCGTCGGTATGAAACGCCTTGCGCATGAAATCGCCGTTGCCCGTGGCGTGTCCCTGGATGTAGTTCTCGAGCGGCACGCGCGCCGCCGCGTCGGACTCCGACTGCGATGCACGGCTGGTCCCAGCCACCAAAGCTACGGTTCCGAGAATTGCGACAAGTATGATTCCTAAAATCTTCATAGAAACTCTCCTTCATATTTCACGTGACGTATTACAACCCGGAGGGTTGACAGAAAGTAGCCGGTTTCCGGTGGTCTGCGACCACCGACTACTCTCTTTCAGCCCTCCGGGCTGAAGTTTCAAATCTCTAAACCTCAACCTTCCGGCGCCCACTCCATCTGAAAATGCGTGCCGGTTTCGCTGATGCGCTGAAAGCCGAGGCGCTCGAACAGTGGAACGGCGCGGCTGAAGCGAATTACCTGCAAACGCAGTGGCTTCTTTTGCCGCTTCGCCTCGCTCTGTAGTTCGCGCAGCAATTGCGCGCCAATGCCTGCGCTGCGATGGCGCGGCTGTAAAGCGATATCTACGCAACGGATTTCGTGCTCGCGCGGCTCAAACACCAACCGGCCGATGGGCTCGCCGTCTCGCATAATGATTTGATCCACGGGCCGCCGGTATTCGTTCGCATGAAAACGCTGCTGCGCTTCATACTGCATGTCGAGGAATTCGCTCACGCGCTCCTCTTCCCAACCAAGCCCGCGCAAATCGTCGCCGCGGCTGCTCTTGTAAAGCGTGAGCAGGAACGGCGCGTCTTCCGTGGTCACCGGACGCAGATTGATCGAGTTCGCCGAGGTCCCTTCTGACATCGCCCGCGATTCTAATCGAAGTGATCGGATTTGAATACGGCGGGAGGCTGCTCATCTGCGTGAGTTCAAGTCTGACGTTGCATTGCAGACTGCCGTAGCCTTGTTTGCGTGGCGCTGAGCTTGGGGCAGTAGCCCGACTGTAAAGGAGGGCTCCAAACGCGTGATGTAATGAGCCCTCCCTAACGGTCGGACTACTGCCCCGCGTCGACTCGCGCTAATCTCCATCAGCATTGCGCCCTACGCACTTCCCGCGAGTCGCAAAGGCCAAATAAAAGTGACATAATGCGGGCGCTTTCCCAGGACAAATCAATTTATTCGGAGAGAGGTTTTATGAAGCGTTCTCTTGGTATTTTTGTGACTGTGCTGGTGCTCGTGTCTGCGGTCGTCGCGCAAGGGCAACGGTTTACCATCGACGATCTGATGAAGGTGCGGCGCCTCAGCGACCCGCAAGTTTCGCCGGACGGTCGTCAGGTAGCGTTCGTAATTGGTGACGTGCAGTTCGATGACAACCGGACCGTCAATCAGATTTACGTCGTGCCCATCGGCGGTGGCGAGCCGAAGCAACTGACCAAAGGCGGAACTTCTTCGAGCCAGCCGCGCTGGTCGCCGGACGGAAAAAAGATCGCTTACGTCACCGGTGGTCAGATTTGGGTGATGGACGCCGACGGCGATGACAAAGAGCAAGTCACAAAACTCTCCACGGGCGGTAGCGGGCCGGTTTGGTCTCCGGACGGCAAGTGGATCGCGTTTGCCTCGGACGTTTATCCGGAGTGCAACGACGACGCCTGCAACCAGGCGAAAGAAGACGCGGCTGAGAAAAGCAAAGTTAAAGCGCACATAACCGATCGGCTGCTGTTCCGTCACTGGGTTGAGTGGCGCGATACGAAGCGGACGCACACGTTCATCATTCCGAGCAACGGCGGCACTGCGCGCGATCTGACACCGGGCGATTTCGATGCGGCCCCGTATGCGGTCGCCGGCGACATCGATTATTCGTTTTCGCCTGACTCCAAAGAAGTCGCTTTCCTGAAAAATCCGGACAAGGTCGAAGCCATTTCGACGAACAGCGATGTTTGGGTCGTTTCGGTGAATGGTGGCGCCGCGCGAAATATCACAGCGCAGAACCGGGGTTACGAAGACAGTCCGATCTATACGGATGATGGCAAATCAATTCTCTATCGATCCCAAGCCACGGCTGGTTTCGAAGCTGATCGCTGGCGGCTGATGAGCTATGACCGCGCGACCGGTACGAGCCGCGAACTCCTGCGCGGATTCAATCTTAGTGTTGAGGACGTCGTGCCGTCTCCCGACGGAGGCACGATTTATTTCCTCACCGGTGAACGCGGACGTCACAACGTTTACAAAGTTCCGGCCAGCGGTGGCGCTCCCCAAAAAGTGCTGAACAACGTCTTCGCTACCAATCTGGGAATTACCTCGGATGGACGCACGTTGGTGTTCGCGAACAGCACGCTGGCAGCGCCGCCCGATGTTTACCGCGCGAATGTCGACGGCAGTGGCTTGACGCCAATCACGCGCGTGAACGCGGACGCGATGTCTCGTGCGGATATAAAACCTGCCGAAGAAATGGAATGGACAGGCGCGCTCAATCAAAAGGTGCACGGCTTTCTGCTCAAGCCGCGCAACTTCGACAGCACCAAGCGCTATCCTTTGCTCGTCCTGATTCATGGCGGACCGCAAGGCGCCTGGAACGACACGTGGAGCTATCGCTGGAATCCGCAGATCTTTACCGACGCGGGTTACGTTGTGTTCATGCCGAACCCGCGCGGCTCGACCACCTACGGCCAGCAATTCACAAACGAGATCAGCGGCGATTGGGGCGGCAAAGTCTTCATCGATCTGAAAAATGGTATTGCTGAAGTTCTGCGTCGCAACTCGTACGTCGATCGCAATCGCATCGGCGCCGCGGGCGCGTCATACGGCGGCTACATGGTCGATTGGATTCTCGGTCACAACACCGATCCGCGGTTCCGCTTCAAGGCCCTCGTGTCACACGCGGGCGTTTACAACCTGACCAGCATGTACGGCGCGACCGAAGAACTCTGGTTCCCCGAATGGGAATTCAAGGGGACTCCGTGGACTAACAAAGCCATGTACGAGCGGTGGTCGCCGCACAACTTTGCCGGCAACTTCAACACGCCGACGCTGGTGACGGCGGGCGAGCTCGACTATCGCGTGCCTTACACGGAAAGTCTGCAGCTTTACACGGCGCTGCAACGCCGCAACGTGCCGTCCAGGCTGCTGATGTTTCCGGACGAAGGTCACTGGATTCTTAAGCCGCAGAATTCAAAGCTGTGGTACAACACGGTGCTGGATTGGCTGGATAAGTACCTGAAGTGAGGTTGCTCGAGTAAGTTATGGCAAAACGTACCAAACGTATTCTGATCGCAATTGGGGCATGTTTACTCCTATTTGCCGTTGGAGTGGTGGCGGCGGGAGTCGGCCTGGCGATTTATGGCCACGGTCAGGCCGTCATATCAGGCAATGAAGAAGCTACCGCGATGAATCTCAAAACGATCTCCCACGCTCAGGTCCAGTACTACACCGAACACGGAAACTTTGGCACGTTCGACCAATTGGTTGAGACAAGCTTTCTCAGTCAAAGATTCGCCGGAGCTAAGCCGATTGTTTATGGTTACGTTTTTGATCTGAAAGTAAGGCCGGCCAGCGCGGGCCAGAAATCGACGTTCACGGTAAACGCGGATCCCGAAAGTCGTGAGACGGGAACCAGGCATTTCTATATCGACGACACAGGCTCCACCATCCACGTCAATCGAGATCGACCGGCAAATGCCAATGACGCACCTCGTGTAAGATAAGGCTCGGGAGATACGCTTATGCCTGGCTGGCTCAAAGTCCTTCTAATCATCCTGATGGTTGGGATTCTGTTGGTGGTCGGCGTTATTGCCGCCGGCGGTATCTGGTTCTATCGCAACAAGGACGCGTTGAAGGGGAAGCTCGATAACATCACCACGGAAGCGCGCGACTTTGGCAAGAACACGGACAATCAGGGCTGTGTTAACGAGACAATTTCGCGCTACAAAGCTGAGAAGGGATTTACCTCAGCCATGTCGAACGCGATTTTCGTGCGCATCTGCCTCGACAACAGTCGCGAGACGCCGGGGTTCTGTGAAAGCGTGCCAAAGCAAAGAGAGTTCATGAAGACCGCGCAATGGCGGAAGGAGCAATGCCAGCAGGCCGACCTGGCAGGTGATAGCTATTGCGAGAGTCTCTTCACCCCCGTTCAGCAATTCTGTGAAAAATAGTCTGGAAGATGAGTGGTCGGGTCAGTGTCCGTACCGGGAGCGGACCGGGTCCCCGCGCGGGCAGCCCGCGTGGGGTGGTGGATGCGACCGGATCAAGAAAAAAGCATTACGTTGACTCCTGATCCCGTCGCTACCGCTCCGGATACTGACACACAACCATGAAAGATCGAAAATACCTCACCGACCTCGAGCGTCTCGCGATCCGCGAGCGCCCCAGCGGCCAGCCTTTAATGCATCAGACCTGGGGCAAGCTCCTCTTCATGCATTGGCGCATTGAGGAAAAACTTTTGCGTCCGCTGATTCCGGAGCAACTTGAAATTGACACTTTCGATGGCACGGCGTGGATCGGAATCATTCCCTTCACGATGTGGGACATTCGCGCGCTCCCGCCGTTCGTGCCGCCCGTGCCGGGTTTAAGTTCGGCGCATGAACTAAACGTCCGCACTTACGTTCACTACGATCGCGTGCCCGGCGTCTGGTTCTTTTCGCTCGACTGTAACAGTGTCGCAGCGGTGCTGGCCGCCCGCGCGTTTTATCACCTGCCGTACTTCAACGCGGACATCGATCTCGAACAGCGGAGTAAGACGATTGATTACGCGCTCGAGCGCACCGATGAACCGCCCGCGCGTTTCAAAGGCTCGTGGAATGTCGGCAAGACGGTTCCCTACTCTCATCCCGGCTCGCTCGAGTTCTTTCTAACTGAACGCTACTGCCTGTATTCCGAAGATGATGGCGAGCTCTACCGCGCGCGCATTCATCATCCGCCTTGGCCTTTGCAGAAAGCCACGATGAACGCCTATTCATCTACGATGATCGAAACGTTGGGATTGCCTTCGCCTTCGGGAGAGCCGGTGTTGAATTACGCGGAAGAGTTGGAAGTGGACATCTGGGGGATTCACCGGGTATAGCTACGCGGGCCTCCGGCCTGCTTAGCACGCCAGAGGCGTGCGTACCTCAGACACGGACTTCCGACACCACAAACAATTCACGCGAGCCAAGCTTGAACGGCTCACTCTTCAGCGAACCGAAGCAATTCAAAATCTCGAATCCCGAGCGCTCCAGCATCCTGCGAATTTCCGCGACTGTGTAAATCCAGTGCTTCGCTTTGCGTGAGTCGGTCTCGCCGTTGCGCTCAAAGATGTATTCGCTGTCGACGCAGCTTTCCTCAGCGACGTATCGTTCTTTAATCGTCATGACGATGTCGCCCATTTCGTGACAACTCTGCTCTTCAAAATCCGGCAACACGGATTCGGCAGCCATTGCGGTGTTGACCAGGAACCGTGCACCGGGTTTTAGAGCACGCGCGATGCCGGCCAGAAACTGCTCCATGTCGGCGTACTCGAGAAATCCGAAGCTGTTTCCGAAGCAGAACGCGCCATCGTAAACGCCAAGGCCCTCGATACGCCGCATGTCGCCTAGAATGAACTCAACTGACGCGCTGAGGTCAGAACCACCTGCGTTAGCGGGTGGGTTTGTAAGTTCAGCCGTGCGCGCACGTGCCTCTTCTATAAACTCCTCCGCGAGATCTATCCCGGTGACTCGATAGCCACGATTCGCCAACTCAAAAGCCAGCCGGCCATTGCCGCACGGGACGTCCAGTACGCGCGCGCCCGGCTCACACTTCAGGTTTTGAATCAGGAAGTCAGCTTCAGCCGTTGCCTGTTCCGGAGGAATCGCCCGGCGCCAAAGGTCGAGCGTGATACCGTGGAAAAAAGTTTCGAACCAATGGGGCGGGACGGACATGGGGAATCACTCAGGCCTCTCAAGCGGCGGCAGTACGGCGATGAAATCGTTTTCGAAGCGACGCGCGTAATCGTTGAGTAGCTCAGTCACGCGCTCCTCGCTCTTCGAGCGCACGATCAATCCGGCGTGATGCTTTTTCTTCACCCGATAGGCGATCTCCGGATCATCATAGGCTGACGTGTCGGGAAACTCCTGCTTCGCGAGCGAGAGAACGATCCCGGCGTGTTCCCGGCGCGGGCGCAAACGTGTTCCGTGACTGGCGCCGTTGACCTCGAGCTTCGCCCATTCGCGCCACAAATTTATTCCCGAAGCCGCCTCTAAAACGTCGGCAATGTAGGCGCCGCCGACGCGCGAGGCGATCTCAAGAAAATAGAACTCGCCATCGGCTTCGCTCTGGATGAATTCGGCGTGCGTGGCTCCGATCTCCATGCGCATCGCTTTGATCAAGCGTCGATTAATCTCTAACAGTTTTTTCTTTTCGCGCGAGTTGTGCGGAATAGTCTGCGAAATGTACGCGCCGCCGCCGTGAGCAACTTGCAAAGGCGGCCGGCCATATTTGTTCACGCCGGCGAAAGCGACACGTCCATTGCTGACCAGCGAATCCACGTGAAAGACTTCGCCCGGGATGAAACGCGCGAGCACGTGATACGAAGCCCGCTCGCGCAAAGCTTCGCGCTGGTTCAGTTCATCAATGGCCTTCCAGGCGTCGTCAGCGTTGTCGAGTTTGCGAATGCCAATCGCGGATACATCCGAACGAGGCTTCAAAACCCACGGTGGCGGCACCCGCTTCAGGTACTCGGCAATCTCATCGTGGTTGATGGCCGGCACGAACTCGGGAACTGTCAATCCTGCTTCGCGCGCTTTACAGGCCATCGAATACTTGTCGCGGAACGTTTTCGCGATTGAGCTACTCATGCCCGGCAGGCACAAGTGCTCGCGCGCCAGTGCCGCCACGACTACGTCAAACTCTTCCAGCGCGACAATGCGATCGGCCGGACGCGTCTTCGCGAGGTGGGCCACCAGATCGAGAAACAACTCGACCGGCGCATCGTTCGGCAGCGCGAACACTTCATCCAGCACCTCGCGCGGCCAATCCTCGTTCAGCATCTTCTCTTTCGTGACGAGGATGACGTTGCAGCCCTGCGCCTTGCACTCGGACATAAAGTCGCTGCCCTTGAAAAAGGTCGCGAAACAAATGATGTTAAGTGGTCGGTCAGCGCGGGCCATGATTTGAGTTGCGACACTATACATCTTTGCTGCCGTTTGGTCAGCAGAATCGTGTATAGTGGCGCGGCTTTCGTCTTGGAGTGCGGCGGCTTGACGCCGCTTTCTAAAGCCGATGCGCAAAACAAAGCGCCGTCAAGCCGGCGCACTCCGAACATGATTTTTCGCGGACCATATCCTGACGTCACGATCCCTGAAGTTTCCCTCACCGATTTCATCTTCGGCTCGACGCAGCAGATCAAAGACAAGCCGGCGCTTATCGACGGCCCGAGCGGCCGCGTGCTCACCTACGGACAACTAGAGGACGCAGTCCGCCGCGTGGCCGCCAGCCTGGCGCAGCGAGGATTCAAGAAGGGTGACGTGCTGGGGATCTTCAGCGTTAACTGTCCCGAATATGGCGTTCTGTTTCATGCGGTCGCCATGCTCGGCGGCATCAACACGACACTGAATCCGCTGTACACCGCCGAAGAGGCCGCGGCGCAACTGAAGAATGCGGGCGCGAAGATCCTGGTGACCGCGCCGCCATTCATTGAGAAAGCGCGCGAGGCAGCCGTAACCGCAAACATTGAAGAGCTGTTTGTGTTTGGCGAAGCGGAAGGCGCGCAGCCGTTCGCGGCGCTGCTTGAAAGCGACGGCAATCCACCCAAAGTCGAAATCAATCCCCGCGAGGACCTGGTGGCATTGCCTTATTCCAGCGGCACGACCGGTTTGCCAAAAGGCGTGATGCTCACGCATCACAACCTGGTGGCGAACATGCGTCAGATGGACGGGCTCGATTACTTTAATCGGGACGACGTTCTGCTTTGCGTGCTACCGCTCTTTCATATCTATGGTCTCGTCGTCGTGCTCAACATGGGCCTGCATATGGGCGCGACCGTGGTGACGATGCCGCGTTTCGATCTCGAACAGTTCCTCGACCACATTCAAAAGTATCGCGTGACGCTTTCGCACATCGTGCCGCCGATTATTCTGAAGCTGGCGAAGGATCCGGTCATTGACAATTACGACTTCTCAACTTTGAAGACCATCTTTTCCGGGGCCGCCCCGCTGGGCGCCGAGTTAACGCGCGAATGCATCGCGCGCATCGGCTGCACCATTCGCCAGGGTTATGGTATGACTGAGACCAGTCCCGTGACCCACAGCAGTCCGGCTGATTCGTCAAAGATGAAGCTGGGCTCGATTGGTCCGCCCGCGCCCAACACTGAATGCAAACTCGTCGATCCGGCGACCGGCGCTGAACTTGGTCCGAATGAGGAAGGCGAAGTGTGCGTGCGCGGTCCGCAGGTGATGATCGGCTATCTCAATAATCCTGAGGCGACCGCGCGCACGATTGACAGGGATGGCTGGCTGCACACTGGGGACATCGGTTACGCCGATGAAGACGGGCACTTTTACATCGTCGATCGCGTTAAGGAACTGATCAAATACAAGGGATTCCAGATAGCGCCGGCGGAACTCGAGGCCGTGCTTGTAACGCATCCGGCGGTTGCTGACGCGGCCGTCATTCCCTTCCCGGACGATGAAGCGGGCGAAGTGCCGAAAGCGTTTATCGTGCTGAAGACCGAGGCCTCGCCTGAAGTAATAAAGGACTACGTCGCCGCTCGCGTCGCACCGTACAAGAAGATTCGCGAGATTGAGTTCATCGATCAGATTCCGAAGTCGCTTTCAGGAAAAATCCTGCGTCGCGTCCTCGTGGAAAAGGAGCGCGCGAAAACACAGCCCGGCTGAGCGGTGCGCGCGCGTCTCGCGCGCAATGCAGATACGCGGAGAAGAATTGATGTCCGAACAGGTTGACCCGGAAAGAGTCTCACGCGCCGTGCGCGCATACTTCTTGGCGATTCGCGCCATGGACCCGGAAGCCATCGCCAACACTTTCGCCGCAGACGGCACGACTTATGATCCGGTGGGCTCGCCAGGCGTCACCGGACGGGATGCGATTCGCGAATTCTTCAATTCCATCTTTAAGAACTTCAAGAGCGCGGCTTTAACCGAAGATTCCATTTTCGTAGCCGGCGATGGCGCAGCCGTTAAGTGGACAGGAAAAGGGACGAGCGCGAACGGCAAGAACGTGAACTTCGAAGGCGTCGACGTGTTTGAAGTAAACGCAGACGGAAAGATTCAAACGGTGCGCGCCTATTGGAATCCCGCAGAGATGATCGCGCAGTTGTAAGCTGCGAAGTTTTAAATTCCAGGTTTCAAGTCTTAAGTTTGACCGGCGAACTTGAAACCTGAAACTTTAAACTTGAAACTGAACTCTTATGCCATCAGTAATGACAGCGCCTGCCTGGACGATTCCAGGATTTCTCGAAGCGCGCGAGAACAATCACCTTTTCATTAGCGGCGTTGACGCCACCGCGCTCACCCACAAATACGGCTCGCCTCTGTTTGTCTTTTCTGAGCCGCGCATTCGCGCCAACATCGCACGTCTGCAGGCGGCGGCAAAAACAGTCGATCGGCCCATCAAGTTTTGCTACGCCTCAAAAGCAAATTCCAACATGTCCGTGCTGGGCGCCGTGCGCGACGCAGGCATCGACATCGAAGTGAATAGCGGTGGCGAGCTCTTTAAGGCCCTGCGCGCCGGTTTTCGTCCCGACCAGATTATCTTCAACGGCACGAGCAAGACGGATGAAGAACTGGACGAAGCAGTGCGTGCGGGCATCTACGCCATCAACGTTGATTCGATTTACGAGATCGAGTTGGTCGAGGACGCCGTGCGGCGCGCGCGCTCGGAATTGAACTCAGGTCTGCCGCCCGCGCGAGTCGCGCTGCGTCTGGTGCCGGAGATTGGCACACGCTCGCATCTTGGATTACAGACTGCGTTGCTGACTTCAAAGTTTGGCATCTCTTCGTCAGAAGTGCTCGACGCGTTTCGACGCGGCTTACAGCATCCCGATCTGGTTCATGTTTGCGGCATTCACATTCACGTGGGCTCGCAGACGCCGGACGTTGAGCCATTCGCCGAAGCTTTCAAGAGCATGTGGAACCACCTGATGACGATTTATCGCGAGACCGGCCACACGCTCGAGCACATCAATCTGGGCGGCGGCATTCCGGTGAATTACTTACGCGACCGATCACACTCTGATGAATTGCCGGAACATGAGCGCGACATGCTGGGCGCGGACCTCGAACCCTCGGCTGTTTTGACTGAGGCGTTGCGCGTGGCTCGCGAGTCCGCACGCGATGTCGAGGCGGAACATCTGCTCGATAAAGTCACGATCCTCTTAGAACCGGGGCGTAGCATCATTGCGGACACGGGAGTCCTGCTGACGAAAGTCCGCAACATCAAACAGCGTCCGGAAACGGGCGACGTGTGGTTGCTGACTGACGCGGGCTACAACCTGCTTTTGTCGATGAACAATTACAAGTGGTATTACCACCTGGTTTCGGCGTCGCGTGCGTGTGATGCGCTGGATGCGCAGTACAAAGTCGCGGGTCCGCTATGCGATTCCGGTGATGTTTATTTCGACATCGAACGACACGGCCGCCTGCCTGACTACCGCCGGCTGCCGCTCGAAGTGAAGCCCGGCGAAGTGCTCGGTCTATTGAATGCGGGCGCGTACTCGTTCTCGCAAATGTTTCCGTACAACGGCCGGCCACTGCCCGCGGCGGTGATGGTGCGCGCCGGGGGCCAAGCGGACGTAATTCGAAAGCGGGACTCGTACGAAGATCTGCTATTTAACGAGGTGTGGTAACTAAGTTTCAAGTTCCAAGTTTCAGGTTTCAAGTTAAGACTGGCATTTTCATCCTTCTCCCGAGGTGTTCTATGTCAACGTTTAAGAGATTTGAGGACATTGCTGCCTGGCAAAAGTCTCGCCAACTAACGAAGGAAATTTACGGATTGACGTCGCAGAAAGAGTTTTCGAGAGACTTCGCCCTAAAGGATCAAATCCGCCGCGCAAGTGTCTCAATAATGTCGAACATTGCGGAAGGTTTCGAGCGAAATGGTTCCGGCGAATTCACCCGCTTTTTAGCTATCGCAAAAGGATCAGCAGGAGAAGTCAGATCCCAACTCTATGTAGCGCTCGACCAATCGTATATAACTCGAGACATCTTCTCCACGCTAAATCTTACTGTCACTGAAATCAGCAAGATGCTGGCTGGTCTCATGGACTATCTGAAAAAATCCGGTCTGAAAGGAAAGGTTCAAGGAGCGAACTTGAAACTTGAAACTTGAAACTTGAAACCTACTAACGGTCAATTAGTGCGCGGCTTGACGCTGATCGCGGCGATGTCAGTCGTCGTCGGCAACGTCATCGGCACGGGCGTCTTCCTCAAAGCGCGCGTGATGACTTGCAACGTCGGCACGCCGGGCCGAGTCCTCGGAGTGTATGTAATCGCCGGGCTGCTTTCGCTGGCGGGCGCGCTCAGTTACGCCGAACTGTCCGCAATGATGCCGCGCGCGGGCGGCGAATACGTCTTCATGCGCGAAGCGTACGGCCGGCCATGGGCGTTCCTGTACGGCTGGATGTCATTCTTCATCGGCAAAGCCGGTTCGCAGGCTGCGCTCGGAGTGCAACTCGCGCTTTTCCTCAACACGATGATCGGCGGACGCCTCGGCGGCGATTTCTTTTCCGCAAATGTGTTCGGTTACGCGATTCCCTTCGGCAAGGTTCAGATCATCGCGCTTGCTTCAATCCTGATCGTCACCGGAATCAATTGTCTGGCCGTGAAAGTCAGCGGCGGCGTCGCTTCGATTCTCTCTGCCGTCAAAGTCGCGCTCGTGCTGGTCATCGGCATTGGCGCATTTCTGTTGGCCGACGGCGCAGACTGGTCGCATCTGACAATGGCGAACGCCGGGGGGACTTGCCAAAACGTGAGCGCGGCGGCACAGATTGGATTTGGCGGATTCATGGCGGCGATGCTCGGCGCGCTTTGGTCTTATGACGGTTGGAACAATGTCACGCTCGTTTCCGGCGAAGTGCAGAACCCGAGCCGTAATCTTCCGCGCGCGCTGATTGGCGGCACGCTTCTGATCATGGCGCTTTATCTGTTTGTGAATCTTGCGTACTTCTACGTCATGTCGCCAACTGATGTCGCGAGCGTTTCGACCAGTTCGTCGGTAGCTACCGAGGTTGCGCGCCGGTTCCTCGGCCCTGTCGCGATTACATTCATTGCTGCGGCGTTACTCTCTTCATCATTCGGCACGCTGCACACATCGATTCTGACGGGCGCGCGCGTACCCTACGCGATGGCGCGCGACGGACTGTTCCCCCGCAGCCTTTCACACGTCTCGCCGCGCACGCATGTGCCGACTGGCGCACTAATCGTTCAGGCAGTTTGGGCTTGCATCCTCGTTATCGTCTTTTCATCCTCGTTCGACACGCTGACGGACTACGCGATCTTCGGGCTGATGATCTTCTACGTGCTCTGCACCGCGGGCGTGTTTGTGCTGCGCCGCAAGATGCCGGACGCCGAGCGACCTTATCGCGTGCTGGGTTATCCGGTGGTGCCGATCCTCTTCATCTTGTCCGCTACTTTGATTTTGGCGAGCACGCTTCTCGGCGCGCGTGGAGACTTTGTAAGCGGGTTGAGTTCGATCGCGAGCGGTAACGTGCTCTCAGGCCTTGGCGTACTCGCTCGCAATCCGGCGATCTCCGGCGTCGTCTTGATCGCTGCCGGACTTCCCGTTTATTGGCTATGGACGCGTTTGGCTCAACGCGGCCAGGGCGAATAGCTTCCCCCTTTACAGGTAACAACAATGAAACGCATCAAAACTACCGTTGTTTTGTCACTTGTCTTAACCTCTTTACTCGCCCGTCCCCAGAGCGGCCCGGCGCAGGCGCCGCCAAAACCGCAGACACCGCAGGCTCTGGTCGATGAAGCGGCGCGGGTGACGCTGGCTAAGTTCGCGGACAAAAAGCTTACTGAGAGTCAGCTTTCGATCACGTTGATTGACCTGCGCAATCCGCAGAAACCCGTGACCGCGAGCTTCCGCGGTAACGAACGAATCTATCCCGCCAGTGTCGTGAAACTGTTTTACTTTGCTGCCGTGCACCGGTGGCTTGAAGACAAGAAGATTCAGGAGACCGACGAACTCAAGCGCGCGGTGCGCGACATGATTGTCGATTCGGGCAACGAAGCGACGCAGTACGTCCTGGATGTCCTGACGCAGACGACGAGTGGTTTCGAATTGCCGCCCAAGGAAATGGAAGAGTGGCAGCACAAACGGAATGCGGTGAACCGTTACTTTACGTCGCTCGGCTACACGAACATCAACATCAACCAAAAAACATTCTGCGAAGACGCGTATGGGCGCGACAAAGTCTCGCGCGGCCCGAAGGGCGAGAACAGAAACAAGCTCACGACTGATGCGACCGCGCGTCTGTTCGCGGAAATCGTGACCGGCCGCGCCGTCACCCCAGCCCGCAGCGCACAAATGATGGAACTCCTGAAGCGCGATTACGCCGGCGCGACGAAAGACCAGGATGATCAAGGGCATGGATTCACCGGCATTGCTTTAGAGGGCATCGCCGGTGCGAAACTCTGGTCAAAAGCGGGCTGGACGAGCACCACTCGTCACGATACCGCTTACGTCGAGTTGCCCAACGGCGCGAAGTTTGTGCTGACGGTATTCACCGAAGGTCACTCGAACGAGCGCGAGATCATTCCGACCGTGGCGCGAGTTGTGATCGATGGTATGAAGTGATGCGTTAGCGCCATGACCTCGGATCTCTCAAAGCGTCACCGGCCCGTCACGGATCTATTCGCGCTGCCATCGCGGGCCGATGATTGGAATCAGTACCGCCTCACTGACGATCAAATTCAGTTCTTTCACGCCAACGGCTACCTCGCCGGCATCCGCGCCCTCAACGACCAACAGATCGAAGCGCTGCGGAGCGACCTAACAAAGCTGGTCGATCCGGGCCATCCGGGCCATCGTCTCTTCTACGAATTTAATTCAAACGAATCGACGGATCCTTCGACGGTGCTTTTTCACGCGTTGGGTGCGTGGCGAATCTCGCCCGGCTTTCACGATCTGCTTTGGAACCCGGCGGTCGTGATGCCTGCGTCGCAACTCATCGATGGCGCAGTCAGATTTTGGCACGACCAACTTTTCTGCAAACCGGCCGCTCATGGCGGCGTGGTCGCGTGGCATCAGGACTACTCGTATTGGACGCGGACGCGGCCGATGGCGCACTTGTCGTGTTGGATCGGCCTCGACGATTCAACCGTTGAGAACGGCTGCGTTCATTACGTCCCCGGCAGTCATCTCTGGAATCTATTGCCAGTCACCGGCCTCGCGAACGACATGAACGCGATTCAGTCCGTGTTGAGCGCCGAGCAGAAGTCACAATTTAAGCCGGTCGCAATTGAACTGAAGGCCGGCGAATGTTCTTTTCATCATCCGCTGATGGTGCACGGCTCGTTCGAGAATCGCAGCCACCATCCGCGTCGAGGCGCAGTTCTCAACGTGTTTCGCGATGGAGTGTGTTCAGCTTCCGACACTCCTCTTCTCCAGGGCCTGCCGCCAATTCCGTCCGGCGAAAAGATCGACGGGCAATTCTTTCCGCTTCTGTTCGATCCCCTTGCCAGTTGAAAACGGGAACCTCTCTGTCACGCTTGTGTCTAAGTAGAAGATCGGAGGACACACCGAATGCTAACGAACGCCTCGACAGGTGAGAGGGATAACTCTGCCAAACCCAACATCAATGTCACACCGTTAATCGATGTTCTGCTGGTGATGCTAATCATCTTTATGGTGGTATCGCCGCTGAAGCCCTCACGGTTTTTAACGAAGACGGCTTCCCGGCCGGACGAAACGCCCGCCGAACCGCCGAAGCTGGGACTAGTCGTGACGATTAACCGCGACGGGACGCTCCTGCTCAACCGCACGCCTAACATGGGCTCGGTGTTTGACACAGCTAAGTTGAGCGGGGCGCTTCACGATGTTTTCGAAGAGCGTCTGCGCAATCGCGCCTTCCGTTACGAATTGCGCGATCGAAATGATTTGCCCGACAACGATCGCGTAGAAAAGACCGTTTTCATTAAGGCCCCGCGCGCGATTCTCTATGCTGACGTCATGCGAGTGCTGGATGCTATCAAAGGCGCCGGCGCTACGCCGGTAGGTTTACAAATTGACGATCTGAATTAACATCCACGGACCCACCGCGACTGGCTGGACCTAACTACTCCCCCTAATCTCTCATCTGTTAGAATCGGGCTGCATACTTCTAAATTCATAAAATCGTTCCGGGGAGATGAGTTATGACATCATTGGGCCTTTCGCGTTCAGTTCTTCTATTTCGCCAACCGATTGCGACTAAGTTCGGCGTCGCCGCAATAGCGGTATGCCTCTCAGTTTCTTCAGCCGCCTGCAAAGGCTCGCAGGGTGCGCCGGCCATAAATTCGGCGCCCGTGGCAGACGCCCCGCCGCAGAACTCCTATGCGGACGCAGTCGCGCGGGTGGCGCCGGCAGTGGTGACGATTAAAGCGAACAAGCGCGTGCGGCGCTCGCAACAATTTCCGTTTCTCGATGATCCATCGCTACGCGACTGGTTTAACGATCGGCGGCGCGATCAGCAGCCGCAACAACCACGCGAGTCGCTCGAGCGCGCGCTTGGTTCAGGAGTAATTGTCAGTGCGGATGGCTACATCATCACAAACCATCACGTGGTCGACGGCGCCGAAGACATCAAAGTAGACCTGACTGATGGTCGCACCCTTGATGCGAAGCTCGTCGGGTCAGATCAGCCGAGCGATATAGCAGTGCTTAAGGTGACGCAAACGAGCCTTCCGTTCTTAGCCCCGGGCGACTCAGACAAAGTTCGCGTCGGCGACGTGGCCCTGGCGGTCGGGAATCCGCTCGACGTCGGTCAAACGGTCACGATGGGCATCATCAGCGCGAAGGGCCGTTCGACGCCGGGAACCGGCAGCGGCAACTTCGAAGACTTTCTCCAAACTGACGCGCCGATTAATCGCGGAAACTCCGGTGGCGCGCTCGTAAACACAAACGGCGAATTGATTGGCATCAACTCGCAAATCATTGGCGGTCTGTCCGGCGGAAACATCGGAATTGGTTTTGCCATTCCTTCGAACATGGTGCGCTCGGTCATGGATCAGCTCATCAAGACGGGAAGCGTGCGCCGCGGACAGTTAGGCATTAGCGTGCGCCGAGTTGATTCGGACATGGCGCAAAGCCTCGGCATGTCTGAGACGAAAGGCATCATCGTCAATGAGGTCTTCAAAGCCAGCGCCGCCGAACGCGCCGGAATTCGTCAGGGGGACGTGATCACTGCGCTGAACGGCTCGACGGTGAATGAAAGCAATGCCTTTCGAAATCTAATCGCAAATATGGCGCCGGGCACGCAGGTGACTTTGACGCTCATCCGCGACAGCCGCGAACAAAAAATCACGGCGACGCTGGGAGAGTTCAAACCTGAAACCGCGCGTAACGAACAAGAAGAGTCGATCAAACCCGGCTCAACGAATCAAGGAAAACTAGGGCTGACCGTGATGCCATTGACAGCGGAAATAGCTTCAGAGTTGAGCCTGCCCGCGGGCACACAGGGCGTCGTCGTCGAGACTGTGGATGCGGCGGGGCCGGCGGCTGCGGCAGGGTTGACGCGCGGTGACGTGATTCAGGAAGTAAACCGGCAACCGATTCGTTCCGCAGTGGATTTGAGCGGCGCCATCGAGAAAGCCGGAAATAGACCTGCGCTGCTGCTCATCAATCGGCGAGGCAGTCCGGCATACGTGACGGTGAGGCCGCGGGCGTAACCCGCATCTGAAGATGCTTTCCGAGTCCGACAGGCTGAGAAGCTTGTCGGACTTTTTTGTGATCGAAAGAATTAATATCGGGGCGGCAAGTATGCCGGAGGTTGCTGAGGCGCGAAGTATCCTTGACTCGCAAAATCGAATCCGCAAAAACCGCAGAGACGCGCGTGCGCGTGAGACGATTGCTGACAAGTCGGATTCGGACAGCGTCGCAACGGCGGAAGGCAAGCCATCACGATCAATGTAATCAACAACCCTACCGGATGAACGGCGAACCAGAACCAATGCGGCGAACGATTCTTGCGCCTCGCCATGTTCACTCCCAGGACGATCAGCCCGACGTAAACAGTCAGGACAACCATCGAAATCACCAACACCGCAATTAGGCCAACAATTTCGTCGTCTCGCATGTTCGAGTCCCTCTCCCGGCTGCCGTCTCGCGATAACCCCGCGAGATTTGTGACCTTCTATCCAGTTCGCGCACCTTTGTCAACGGTCCCCGACCCTTGAAAGTTTCAGTTCGAACGTTTATGCTGCGTTTCACCGATAGGACACGATTGCAGACATGCGTTTCATAGCAAACCCACCGAATCCCTGGCTTAGTCACTCGGTCGAATGGATTGGCGAGCCGCCGCCCGCGAAGATCGAAGTCTACGAAGAAACTGAAACCCGTTCGATCATCAGCCACAACGACAGTCCCGACGTGGCGTTTGATCACTCAATCAACTGTTACCGGGGTTGCATTCACGGCTGCACGTACTGTTTCAGCCGGCCCACGCATGAATATCTCGATTTCGGCGCCGGCACCGATTTCGAAAGGAAGATAGTTGTAAAGGTAAACGCGCCGGTTCTTCTGCGAAAAGAACTGATGAAGCCTTCATGGAAAGGGGAACAGATCGTTTTCTCGTTCACATCGGATCCGTACATTCCGCTCGAAGCCAATTACAAATTGACGCGCCAGTGTCTGGAAGTTTGCGCTGAGTTTCGCAATCCGGTCGGCATCGTTACAAAGTCCGCTCTGATTCGACGCGATGTTGATGTGCTCCAAACCCTGGCGCGAGACGCGAACGTGGGAGTGTACTTTTCAATTCCGTTTGCGGACTACGACACCGCCCGCGCCGTCGAGCCGTTTGCGCCTTCACCGAATGCTCGTTTCGAAGCGATGAAGATTCTCGCCGCTGCCGGCATCCAGGTGGGGATTGGGATCGCGCCTACGATTCCCGGATTGTCCACAGACATTCCGGGACTGCTCCAGCGCGCGAAAGACTGTGGCGCGACGAAAGCCTTCATCAACATGCTGCGCCTGCCGGGCAGTGTGGGTCCCTACTTTGAACAACGTCTGCGCGAAAAGCTTCCGACCAAAGCTGATCGGGTCCTGAATCGCATCCGCGACGCGCGCGGCGGCAAAATCAACTCGAGCGTCTTCCACGATCGCATGCGCGGTAAGGGCCAATACTGGAATGCGCAGGAAAAACTTTTCGAGGTTTATTGCCGAAAGCTCGGCTTTAACGAGCATCGCGTCGGCAGCGAAACGCACGCGAACACCAACACCTTCCGCCGGCCAACGGCGCAGGGCTCTCTGTTTTATTAATCGCTTGTGAACTACTTCACGCAGCGAGCGACGAATCCGCACTAATTTGTTCTAACTTTGCTAGAGACAGCGCGGCGCACATCTCTTATAATGCCGCTCAAGCCTGACAACTAGTTTCCCAACAGGAGGGCGCGGCGATGCTGATCAAAGATGTCATTCGCGACCGTGAGCCTTATTCCATGAACGCTTCGGCGACAGTCATGGAGGCGGCTGAGTTCATGGCCGGGCGCAAAATCGGTGCGGTCTGCGTGATGGATGACGAAGGCCGTTTAATCGGAGTCTTCTCTGAGCGCGATTTGCTGAACCGCGTGGTTGTGTTAAAGCACGACCCGACCACGCTGAGGCTCGGGGATGTTACAAGTCCGCTGCGCGCCGTGATTCGTTGCGATGAGACGCCGCACCAGGCGCTCGACATCATGGAGCAAATTGGCAGCCGGCACCTTCCCGTCGTGGATGGCGAGAAGTGGGTCGGGATGCTTTCGATGCGTGACTTGCTGCGCGTTGAACTGAGTGAGCAAGGTGACGAAATCAAGCTGCTGCACGAATACATCAGTATGTGAGCAGTGAGCAGTGAGCAGTGAGCGTAGCCCCCAAGCGCAAATGAAAAATGACAGATGGAAAATTGAAAGTGATTTTTTCAGCGTTACTATCAATCGCCTTCTCCTTCCTCGCCGCGTCGTGTAGCAGTGCGCCTCCCGGCCGTGGCGCCGGCGAAATTGAGAACTCGCCACAGTCACAAACCAGCTTCAAGGTTGAAACCGTGGTCGGCAATTTGGAAGTGCCCTGGTCGATCGTCTGGGCGCCGGACGGCCGCATGATCTTCACCGAACGACCGGGGCGCGTCCGCGTCTTTCAAAATGGTCAGCTCCAAGCGCAGCCTTTGTTCACGGTTTCTGACGTGGAGTCCAGAAGCGAAGCCGGTTTGATGAGCGTCGCGCTGCATCCACAATTTGCTTCGAACCGATGGATCTATCTCTCGTACGCCTACAGCGGAGACGGACTACAAGTAAGAGTTGTCCGTTATCGCGAAACCCCCAGTGGGTTTTCCGAGCGGAAGGTCATCATCGAGAACATTCCCGCGGCGCCGGCTCATGCCGGCTGCCGTTTGCGCTTCGGGCCTGATGGAAAGCTGTACATCACGACGGGGGATGCCACCGATCGCAATCTGGCGCAGCAGCTGAATTCAGTCGCGGGAAAGATTCTGCGTTTGAATGACGACGGCACGATTCCATCCGACAATCCTTTTGTTGGTCGCAGCGATGCGCGGCCCGAAATCTTCGCCTACGGAAGTCGCAACGCGCAGGGCATTGATTTTCAACCCGGCACGAATCTTTTGTTTGAGACGGAACACGGCCCGAGTGGCTTTGACGGTCCCGGCGGCGGTGATGAAGTAAATATTATCGAGCGGGGCAAGAACTACGGCTGGCCGGCGATTCACCATCGACAGACGCGCGCCGGGATGGAAGCACCTCTGCTCGAGTACACGCCGGCATGTGCGCCCGCCAGCGGCATGTTTTATCGCGGCTCACAGCTGCCACAATTCAAAGGGAATTTTTTCTTTGGCTGCTTGCGGGGCACGAGGATGATTCGCGTCGTGCTCGACGGCCGGCGTGTGGTTAGCGAAGAGAATCTGCTCGAAGGAAAGTATGGCCGCATTCGCGATATCGCCGAAGGACCAGACGGATTCATTTACTTCTCGACTTCTAATCGTGATGGGCGGGGAAAGCCGGCAAGTGATGATGACCGCATCATGCGGCTCGTGCCGGTGAAGTGAGTGGCACAGACTTCAGTCTGTGATTTCAATCCGCACCCCGAACTACACAGACTAAAGTCTGTGCCACGGTTTAGATCTTCTTTCCGAGAACCGCAGTCTTACTCCACCCAATAATCTGAAATCTTGGAAAGCGATAGTGGCTGACGACTTTGAAGTGTCGATTTGTCGTCTCAGAAAGTTCTGCGGGCGGGTGTGCTTTGAATCTGAACAATAGTTCGAGGAAGCGGGTCGCGACCGACGGGCGCATCGGCAGGTTCAAAAAATAACCGCCCGGTGTGATCACGCGCGCGAGTTCGCCAAAGCCTTCATCGAGCGGCACATATTCCAGCACGCCACTCGTCACAATCAAGTCAAACGATTCGTCCGGAAAAGGCAGCGAGAGAATGTTGCCTTGCATGAACTCGACCTTTTGTTCGCGATGCTTTTGCTTGCTCACGTACTTCTTTGCCGTGGCCATCGAAGAAGCCGAAAGGTCGAGCGCCGTCAGCTTTACCGGGACCTGGAGGTTCCGGAGCATCGCCAGCGTCAGCGTCCCGGTGCCGCAGCCTGCGTCCAGAACGCGCGCGCCTGGAAATACCGGCAGCGGGTGTTCGTCGAAATATTGATCGAGCGAGCGGCCGTAACCATTAATTTTGAAGGTGAAGTCGTACAATCGCGCGATGCGATCGTAAAACGATCCGGCGCGCGCTTCGGTTTTGGTCGCTGTCAGAACATATTCCGCCATTAATGAACCCTCTTGCTGGCGCGCAGTCAAACTGCGCGCGGCTGGCTGGTATGAGAACCGCGCCATTCTAGCCTGCTGCCGCCGATTTTCCAACACGATTTCCAAACATTCTGCTTGTGACAGCGCAATTTCCGCGCAAGTGGGTGAAGTTAGGCCCGTTCTGACCAATGGGTAACTCCAATTCCTCGGCGCTAAGGAGAAGAAAAACATGCAAAAGAGAGTTTTGGTTGGCTTGGCAGTGGGTTTGAGCTGTCTGTTTCTTTTAGCTGCGGCCGCGATCGAATACGGTTCGCCCAGCGTTTTTGCTGGTTACATTACGACCGCTCGGACAGAAGCAGTTGTCGAACCGCTCGCGGAAGTGAATGGTTTCTCGGTTGAAGTCTTAATCGACGGCCGCCGGACCACTGAGTACGCGGCGCGCGGTCGCCGTTACATTGAGGCGCTGGAGAGGGCCGAATACGAACTGCGCATACACAACCCGACCGGAACTCGGGTTGCGGTGGCTCTGGCAGTTGACGGCATGAACACAATTGACGCGCGGCACTCGAGTGCGTGGGAAGCGCGGAAGTGGGTGATTGAGCCGTACGGAACGATTCACGTTCGTGGATGGCAGATGAGCGCGGATAACGCGCGCCGGTTCTATTTCACGACTGAGCGTGATTCGTACGGCGCAAAGATTGGTCAGACACAGAACCTCGGCGTGATATCGGCTGTGTTCTTCCGCGAGCGCCGACCGGTGACGATCATGCCGGTGACACCGGGTGGTCGCGAAGAACGGCCGACCTACAAAAGGGGAGATGCGAACCGCACTGAAAGCTCGCCGGCTGAGTCGGCGCCATCAGCCGGCGCTAATCGGGATGCCGCCAAGCCGCGCAGCACGACACCGTATCCACCGCCTGACGACGAGTCCGCGGCGACGGGAATCGGCCGCAACGTTCCGAACGGAGTAACTTGGATCAAAATGGATCTCGATCAGCGGCCGGTGGCCGAAGTCACGATTCGGTATGAATATCGTGAGGCGCTGGTGCGTTTGGGAATTCTTCCGCGGGATTATGCCAGACCGAATGTTTTGGATCGTCGCGAACGGGCAGAAGGGTTTGAACCGAAGTACTGTCCGCAGCCTTAAGGGCAAAGAGGCGAAGGGCAAAGCGCCAAACATACTACGCGCGACGCTTTGCCCTTACCGCTTAGCTCTTAACCCTTAGCTCTTAGCCCTTTGCAGTCGAGCGCGGATTCAGCTTCGCGTCGTACAGCTGTTTGTACGCGCGATAGTTGCTCATTACTTTAAAGACGTAGTTCTTAGATTCCGTGAAGCCGACTTCCGAAGCGAACACACCGTCGTCGTTTCGGTTTGACCGTGCCAACCAGCGAGCCACGTTGTCTTCACCACCGTTATAAGCCGCCGCCATCGCTTCCGGCAGCCCCGCGAACATGCGTGAAAGCTCGCTCAGGTACTCCGCACCAACTGCGATCGAAAAATCAGGACGATAAAGCATGTCCTCAGTCACGTTTGAATAGCCGGCTCGCTTGCCATACCTGTTCGCAGCGTCAATCGTCAGTTGCAGCAGGCCGCGAGCCGCCGCCGGCGAACGCGCGCCGGGTTTGAACTGACTCTCCTGCTTCATGATTGCGAGCATTAGACGCGGATCGAGACCGCGCTTGCTGGCTTCTTTCACAAGTTGGAAACGGTAAGGGGCCGGAAAGTCATTCGCCATCCTGGCAATCGAAGCGTTCACTTTTGCCGCGCGCTCCTGTGCGATCTGGTTCGCCGTGGCATCGCCTGAAGTCCGCAACCGCGCCGTTGCTAATCCGCCGTAGTACGAGTTCGGGCCGTCGGGAATCAGCATATAGGTGCGGATGGCATCGTCCCGGCGACCGGCGCTTTCCAGAGCGTGCGCCTTCAGATACAGCACCTCGTCAACGGTGGTGTTGGATCCAGCCAACCTCGACCGCAACAGGTCATCAGCAGTCGCGACCGCGTTCGGCCAATCTTTGGCGCCAATGTCCACTCGCAGTCGCGCGAATGTGGCGTTGCGTTCGATGGCAGTGCCTGCAAATCTTTGTCGCGTCCGTTCTACCCAGGTGATTGCGTCCTGCAAACGGCCCGATTCGCGATATCCGTCGATCGCGTTCAGATGCGCCGTGTCGATGCGTTCGCCGTTCGGATATTTTTCGATGTACTCAGCGTAACGTTCAGCGGCTTGCGCGCCGCGGCCCATGCGCAGCAACGACGACGCTGAAAAGTTCAGGCCTTCCCTGCCCTCTTTCGTGTCGGGATAAGTCCGCGCAAGCCGCTCGTAAACCTTGCGCGCGTCATCGTAACGGCGCTCGACGTAGTACGAACGGCCCATGCCCAACAGCGCTGACGGCACACCCGGATCGTTCGGATAATTCTCGACCAACGCTTCCCAGTGTGCGCGCGCATCAGAAAACAGACGGTTCGCCAGATAAATGCCGGCCCGCCGCAAGTGTTCCGCGGGCGGCAACGCGACCTTGCTCTTCGAGGCGCGTTCAGCCCGATCGCTCGAACGGATTGCACTCAACGCCGCATCATTCGTGGACTGAGCCGGCGCGATGGCCGCGAGGGTCGCGATAACAACAAAAGCGAAAAAACTATTCCGGTGATTCATCTTCGATTATTTCGTAAGTCGTCACTATTTCAGCGGACCCGCGCAGCGTCGCCGCAACGCTACAGTACTTCCCGTCAGAGAGCTCGATCGCCTGCGCGACCGCCTGGGGCGTCACGCCGCGACCGTGCACGATGTGCTTAACAAACATCCTCGTATAAGCGCGCGGATGGTCTTCGCGACGCTCGCCGCTTACTTCGATGCGGTAATCCGTGACGCGCTGTCTCTTCTTTTTGAGAATTGAGATCACGTCGACGCCGGTGCAGCTTCCCAACGCGAGCAACAGTAACTCCATTGGCGTGGCGGCAATGCTCCGTTGCGAATTTGTCTCGACAACCTGGGCATGGCCGGACGCGCTGACACCGACGAAAACGTCGTCGCCGGCGAACTGAATGGTCGCTTTATTTTGCGTCTCAGCCATTAATAAGGACCTGAAAGCAATCTCAACGAAAGAATAACACGGCTGTTTTTAAAACGCCTGATGAACGATGATCGTACTCAATGTCGCAAGACAAACGTCATCTGCACTAGCTTTGCAATAAAGCTTTCGACAACGCCGCTGCTCTTTTCCCGAATCGCATCATAGGCCTCCAACCGCTTTCTAATTTTCTTCACGCCTTCTGCCAAGTGGTACAGCATTTGAATGACTACCCACTGGCCTTGGGCCCTCCCCGATTCAATCGCGATTAATGAGGAGGAAGTAAGATGAGACGACGCTTGATTGCAACCGCTTTATCGGTGACCTGCCTGCTGCTGATACCTTTCGCAGCGCAGGCACAAACAAAAACTTACAGAGGGACTTTCCAGACGGTGCGGCGACTGATTGTTCGCATTGAAAATCGATCCGCCAATTTCAGCACTAGCTTGCAAAATTGGGCCAGGCGGAACCCGAACGCGACATACTCACCGGCGGCCGGTGAAGACATCAACCTTTTCGTCAGTGACTTTGATGAGAGCGTGCGCCGTTTGCGCGACCGCTTCGACGCGCGGCAGGCCACGGACTCCGACGTTCAGGACGTGCTGAACCGGGCTGCGCGGATAGATGTTTTTCTGGGCCGCCACACGATTAATGCCCAAACGCGGAACCAGTGGACGCTGCTGCGAACTGATCTAAACCAGCTCGCGACCGCATTCAACGTGCGGTGGCCGCAGGTGGGCACGACGTATCCGCCCAACAACACCTATCCGCCATACGACAACACCCAGGGTCAGTTCCGCACCGGTCTGACGGGCACGTATCGCGTCGATGTCTCGCGTAGCGACAATGCGCGTGACGCGGCAGAGAGAGCGACTCGGAATTTAGCTCCGAGCGAACGCCGCCGCGTGCTCGACGCAGTGACGCAGCGACTTGAAGCGCCGGACGAACTGGCGCTTGATGTACGCGGACGCAACGTGACGATCGCTTCGACTCGTGCGCCGCAGATTTCGTTCGTGGCTGACGGCCGTGAGCGGGTCGAAACCGGCTCAACGGGTCGGACCATTCGCTCGCGCGCCACCGTGACGGGTGTTCAGTTGATGGTTAGCACCACGGGCGACCGCGGCAATGACTTCAGTGTTACGTTCGACTCGGTTGATAACGGCCGTCGATTGAATGTGACGCGACGGGTTTACGTGCAGGGTCTGACCTCGGCTGTCGTGGTCCAGAGTTCGTACGATAAGACATCGGATGTCGCGCGGTTTGACATACACGATCCGCGGAATACTCCGGGGTCAACGGCGGGCGGCGGTTTCGTCGTACCTGACGGCACGCGTATCGTCGGAACTTTGGAAAACACTCTTTCAACTCGGGCAAGTCGCGTCGGTGATCGGTTCACCATGCGCGTCACCGGTCCGCGAGAGTTCGAAGGTGCGATCATTGAGGGTCATGTGTCACAGGTTGAACGCAGCGGAAGGCTGACGGGAAGGTCGGTCCTGACGTTGGACTTTGACAACATTCGACTGCGCGACGGTCGCAACTATCAGTTCGGAGGGATTGTTGAAGAAGTGCGTGAAACTGACGGCGATATCGTGCGCGTCGACACTGAAGGAACAGTCCGCGATGACAACCAGACGTCGCGAACCACCACCCGTACGGCGATCGGCACGGCGGTTGGTGCCATCATCGGCGCCATTGCCGGTGGTGGTAAGGGCGCGGCGATCGGCGCCATCATCGGCGCCGGCGGCGGAGCCGGTTCCGTTTACGTCGAAGGCCGAAACGATCTCGAGCTTCACCCTGGAACCGAGATTACGCTGCGAGCTGGAGCACCAAACACACCACCTCGGTAACTAACTACTGATTGTTTTAAGAAGGCGAGATCGAGCGATCGGTCTCGCCTCTTTTTTTATGGGGCTAGTTCTTTTCGGAGCTCGCGCTGCGTGTCTTCACGAAGCTGCTGTCTCGCGCGTTCATTCTCGAGACCAAGCGGGATATTTTTGCGGCCCTCGTCCAAACGCTGAAGCATGAAATTCGTTTCGTCCCAACTGGCACCGCGACTCGCCGCCGCTTCAATCATCTGCAAACGCGCTTCGGCTTCCGCGCGTCGTGCCGAACCTTCCTGCTTTAGTTGTTCCAGCCGGGCGCGATCGCGATTCAACTCTTCCATCAGCACTTTCGTGTCAGGCGAATTGAGATAGCGTGCGCGACTAAGGCGCCGCTCAACCAGTAACAACTCACGACGCGCATTTGACGCCAGACGGGTGGCGTTAAGTCGCAACGCAATCGTCTCGCGATACGCGTCGGCCAGAAGTGGCTGTTGCTCCTCCATCGATTTCAACGCGCGCTTTTCGTTCTTCGTCAGCTCAGAACGGAACCAGTCAACCTCATCCGCCGTGATGCCGTTCGACGCTAATCTTTCGCGAACGGTGTTGGCCCAATTGCGACGAAAGAAGAGCAGCGTGACCGCGACCACTACGGCGATAAGAAACGAGACGGGTAGCGAGGCGATGGCCAGCAACCATAGTGGTGCGCCGCCAAACAGCAGCGCAATGACTGAGAGTACGACGGGCGGCACCAGCGTAATCGACATCAGCGCCAGCCACGGTGCCGCATTCCACCTACGCTGGGCGCGGCGGTCGGCTTGGGTTAGTTTCCCTGTTTGTTCTATAAGTTCCATCGGCCAGTAGTTGTAAAATCATACCCTGCCTGACATTTCAGGCCAACGAACCGCGTTTTGGTTGAATCAGACCCTTGTAATATGATTCCTGCCCGTTAACATACGATTCAAACGCATGCCCCGGTTTCCAAAAGTGTTCGCCCCACTGCTGCTGGTTCTGCTGCTGGCAGCGCAGCTGTCCGTCGGGCAGGGCGGTTCGCGCCGGTCCCGTGGCGCTCCACGTCCGGTCACGATTCCGGTAACCATTAAAGTTAATAAGCCGGAAACCGAAATCCGTGTCGTAGATCTGATGGTCCGCGAAGACGGCGAGGTGCAGAGCCTGCTTTCCATCCGCCGGCCGGCCGACAATCCGGTGACGATAGCGGTGTTATTACAGGACGATTTGGTGTCGTCGATTGCCAACGAAGCGCGGGGCGTCGCTAATTTTATCCGCGACCTACCCGCCGGATCACGCGTCATGGTTGGCTACATTCGCAGCGGCAGCTTGCAAGTGCGACGCAGGTTCACCACCGATCTGGATCGGGCGGCGGCAAGTGTGCGACCGCCTCTTAGCAGTGCGAGTGCCAGCCCTTTCAATCCCTACGTTGAGATTATCGAGGCCCTGCGCCGGTTTGATTCACAGCCGCTCGGGCGCCGGGCAATACTGGTAGTCTCCGACGGCCTGGATGTTTCGCGTGGGCTCGACAGCTCTTCTCCCTCCCAGAGCATCGATCTGGCCCGCGCGATCCGCGAAGCCCAACGCCGCAGCGTCGCTATTTACTCAATCTTTGCTCCGCCCGCGGTGTCGGGTAACCGGCTCCTCGTCGGCAATGGACAGAGCTCCTTACAAAAACTCTCTGATGAGACAGGCGGTCGGGCTTTTTTTCAGGGCACAGCAGCCCCCGTCAGCTTTCAACCATTCTTGAGAGAGATTTCTTCAACGCTCGACCGCCAGATTGCGTTGACGTATCTGTCAACGCATCCGAATAAAGGATTTCATCGCCTGGAAGTGAAGCCACTCGACCGTGACGTAGAGGTTCGTCATCCCGCCGGCTATGCGCGTTGAGGGTTACTGAGTTGTGGCAGGCAGTAGAGAGCCGCGACGATCCGTAGCGATCGCCGTCCCGTCCCCAATCTTCCCAATCATTCCGTGGAAATGAATGTCGGTGCCGGATAACACCAGAACTACGTCACCCGCGTGGTAGCGAGGATCATCCAGATTGAATCGAATCACGGTGGCCTGTCCATTTTCCTGTTCGACGGTTTCGAATTCGAAAGTCTCGGCGTCTGCGACAAATGTTTGCGAATGAGTAGCTGTTCTTTGAGGTTCTGACATTTAATCTCCTGTGGGATTTTCGTGGTGGGGCGGCTAGTGGGACTTGAACCCACGACCTCCTGATCCACAATCAGGCGTTCTAACCAACTGAACTATAGCCGCCACAAATAATCGGGCTTAAAATTGAATCAACTCTTGTTTACAACACTCGAGTGGTTTCGACAAGCGAGCGTCGATATCTTTACAAATGGTGCTCCCGGCAGGACTCGAACCTGCGGCCCTCTGCTTAGAAGGCAGATGCTCTATCCGCTGAGCTACGGGAGCCCAGGTTGCGTCGAGATGTTAGCACGCACCGTTATTCGCGAAAACTGACTGAACAAAACAAGAGGCCGCCCACCTGGGGCAGCCTCGGTTCGAATTGATTTGCGGGATTTCGGTTAAGCTGCGCGCGTAATCTCCGCCGCCTCAGCGTACACACGTCGTCCGTTGAGCGCGTCGTCGATAATCTCTCGCACCGCAGAAATATCCGGATTCACATCCATCCGATCGCAGGCGGCGAGATGTCGCAGGATACCCTCAGTTGCAATCTCCAACACCGTGCCGGCAAGCTTTGAAAAGCGCCGTGCCTGAATGTGATCGAGTCTCTGAAGCCGCTCAGCCAGCGGCAGGCCCTTGTCAAGATTCACGATTGAATATTCTCTCTTTCTAAACAGCCAAATATCAGCGTGTTGATTTGTATAACTATAGATGCCGTCGAAACTTCGCAGGATGCAAAGTCCTTGCGGTTTCGCTTAGTTTGCACAGTAAGAACCCAGTCGAACCCAAAAAGAGGGGCCACAGAACGCCTAAAACTGTGACTTTGAAACCCGAAACTATAGCATGGGTGGTCGTCTACGAAAAGATCTTTCTACGCGGGAATTGTAAATTCTTTGTCACGGACCGAGGAAGGCCGAATTAAGCAAAAACGGGGGATTCTGAGGCCGCGCTAAAGAAAACACCGGCGAAGCGCCCGCTCGGGACACTTACGCCGGTGCAACTATTGCTCGCCGTGGAACTGAAAATCGGCGAAACGCGCTTATTTCTTCGGAAGGACTGAATCCTTCATCGCCTTGCCAACGCGGAATTTCAGCGTGGTTTTTGCGGGAATCTGAATCGTCTCGCCGGTGGCCGGGTTGCGGCCTTCACGGGCTTTTCGCTCTGAGCGAACGAGCTTTCCGAACCCGGGGAGAACGAACTCGCCGTTCGACTTAACTTCACTCGTTGCAAGATTTGAGATTTCTTCGAACAATTCCTTCACCTGAGCCCGCTTCATACCAAACCGCTCAGCAAAGTGATTGATCACATCGGACTGGGTCATGCGTTTCTTGCCAGTTGCCGTGGTCGCCATTTGTGGTTTCCCACCTCCAAAACTTCAGCAAAATTGAAAAACTGCCTGCAAGATATACCACAGACCGTCGATAAAGTCTGCAAAAAAGCGGAAATTTCCGGCCTTTTTTGCAGGGCAAGTTGTGGAAAAGAGGGGCCGGTGCAGCGGGCCCGAAACCGTACGAGGGTTCTCTAATGTGTTGGTCGGGGCGAGAGGATTCGAACCTCCGACCTCTCGGTCCCAAACCGAGCGCACTACCAGGCTGTGCTACGCCCCGTCTTACTCGGCAAACGCTTGTCCAGAATTGTGTAACGGACCCGTCATTCTAGCCAGCGGCAGAAGTAGCGGTCAAGGAAGCGAGGAAATGATGGGCTTTCGCTAACGCGCGGCCGCGATGGCTGATTCCGTTCTTGATGACGGCCGGCAACTCGCCAAATGTTTGCGCGAAACTCTCAGGGACGAAAACCGGATCGTAGCCGAAGCCCCCGGATCCGCGCGGCGCTTCAGCGATGCGCCCCTCGCACGTTCCTTCAGTTGTATAGAGCATCTCCAGTTTGTCCGACGCAATCGCAAGCGCGCAAACAAATCGTGCGGTTCGGGCATCGCCGTTTGCGGTTTTCAGCGCAGTCAACAAAGCGTTCATACGCTCTGCGTAAGAAGCCTGGTCACCAAGATAGCGCGCGGAGTGAACTCCAGGCGCGCCACCAAGCGCATCAACCACTAAGCCTGAATCGTCCGCGAGCGAAAGCATTCCAGCTTGTCGAGCGTAGCCGAAAGCTTTGAGCGCGGCATTTTCAGCGAAAGTGGATCCGGTTTCAGCGACTTCTTCAATGTTTGGAAAATCCGTGAGGCTAAGCAGCGTTATCGGTAAGTCGGCAAGTAACGCACGAATCTCTCGCAGCTTGCCGGCGTTCCCCGTAGCCACCAAAAGTTCTGTAGGCTTCAACGAAGACTCTCCGGCGCGAACGCTGTAAAAAGCGACCCTAACAATCCGAACGACGATCGCGACGACCACTCAATCGCATCACCTTTCATCATGGTTACGCTGACGGAGTATGGCAACGATGCGGCGCCTTGCTGAATGACAGCTGCGTTTGTCGAAAATGCCGAACGCTCCCGGGATGAGAACAGTTCGACGAATGAAATGGAGAGCGGTCCGTCCGGACTGAAGGTAAGCGAAACGACAGGGAGTGACACATCAATTCTCGAACGCGCGCGCGTAAAAGAGCCCATGGTCAGAATCGATTGCCCGCGCCCTTTTGCCTCGAGACAACGTCGCACGGCATCTGCGGGACCCGTCAGAAAGTACTCGCCGGCAAATGCGAAACTCCAGCCGTCGGAACCGACCAATAACTCTACGTCATCGAAGTTATCGGTTTTCAGCTGACGCCCTAAACGCTGTTCCGCGAGCTTGCGCAGCGCCAGCTTGTCGAAGGTTTGCGCAATTAACACGGCAGGCATGCCGGCATCGAGCCGAACTAGCTGGAGACGCGGGCCGATCGCGGGGAAGAAACTATCCGGCTCGCTGATGCCATACGGCTCAAGCAGCGCTTTCAGTAGCGGTCGTGAAGCGACCGCCGTCAGGACATCCGAACGCGACGATACGACCGCATTCAATTCCCGCCAGAAACTGGCTGGGTTGCGTAGCTGATATGACGTCACGGAAGTCGCCTCGGCGGGAATAAAGGAAAAGTTCAGCTTGTCACCGGGCGGTTCCGGTGTCAGATCTGGAGAGAGTCGCTGACTGACACCTTGTGCAAGCACGACTCGGCATTGATCTTCAGCGCCGGATTGATCGAGGTGTGACCGCCACGCGAACCCTTCCACCAGGTTACCGAAAGCATTCGAGACTAGCGGCGCGATCGCCGCGGCATCCGCCGCATTTCCGGCACGGGCGAACGCCCACGCTTGGAGCACCGCCTTGATCCCTGCCTTCGGCACGAAGCCAAACAACTGCGCGTCCGAGCTACGCAGTTGCTCTTTCATTGTTTGAAGCTGCTGGTTGGTCGCCAGTGATGGCCGACTGCCGCGGCGAACCTCAATGCACCGCAACACGACCGACTCGTCGTTGCCCACAATTGCAACGGTATCGACAACCGCGAGGATAAGTTGCCGAGTGTTGTCCGGCGACTTCCACTCTATCAGCTCAACGCCGTCAATCTGTTTGCGCGTGACGCTGGTTTCTCCAAACGAACGTTGCGCAAACTGACCAACGTGTTTCTCCACCACCGCCTTCATCCGGCCCGGGGATGTGTGCGTTTCAATGACTAAGGCCGCGAGCGGTTTAATTGTGAGCGTGTTGGCACTTTCAGTCGCCTGTGCCTGAGTGAAAAAAAGCCCGAACTGCGACCTGGCAAGCAGCACCGCCTCTGCCGATCCAATTCCCGTCCAGCGCGCGACTTTGATCGACCAACCGTAAGGAATTAGTTGTGACGGCGCTCCTAAAGGCGGCGCTAATACTCGCCAAGCCTCGGTTCCCGCGATCCCGTTCGCCACGCCAACGAGATCGTTGACCTCGATGAAAGCGAGCGATTCGGCGGGAACATAAGCGCTCATGTCGGCTCTTGGCGTGCGGTTCCAAACGAGCCAAGCCAAGCCCAACGCTACTAAAACCAACAGCAATATCAGCGCTTTTCGGTATCGTTTTAGCAAGCGCGCATCGTAACCTCTCCACCCCGCGCCGACAACCGACGCGCCCCCATTCACCCTGCCCGGAGCCCCGTTATATTATGAATGGTTAAACATGGCAAAATGCTGTTGACAATGTTTCGACCCGTATTGTAGTCTCCCTATGGCGGTTGAGCGCCGAGTCTTTCGACTGTGTTGCTCTGATCTTTCACCTCCGCCAACTCTCGCGGGAACACCCGCCAAACCGAGCGCCCCGCCTTCGCACAGCGAAGCCTCAAAAAAACAAAGTATTTGCCGAAACAACCAATGAAGAAAGCAAGCTATTCCTGCCGAATCCGATTAGTGCGCGCACGCTTGTCGCGCGCCCGTCGCGCACGCCTCCGCTTGCGGCGTCAACGCCTTTTGACAGTCAAACTCGTAAGGAGTCACGCATGATGTTCAAACGTGGAAAGAAAAGCATGGTGGGCGTTGACATCGGCTCAAGCTCGGTGAAAGCCGTTGAGCTGCAAGGTAGAGGAAACGACCTCCAACTGTTGAGCCTGGGTTTCGAGGCGCTGGAGTCCGACTCAGTCGTCGACGGACAAATCATGGAGTTGAACGCCGTCTCGAACGCCATCAGCAGCATCTTCAACGAGCACAAGATCAAGACCACGCAGGTTGCGGCGGGCGTCAACGGTCACTCAGTCATCGTGAAGAATATTGTGCTGCCGCAGATGAGCGATGGCGAACTTCAGGAATCGTTCGCGTGGCATGCCGAAGAACATATTCCCTTCGATATTTCGGACGTCAATCTTGACTATCACGTCATGGATCGATCAGGCGATGCGATTCACGTGCTGATGGCCGCGTGCAAACGCGACAAGGTGGCGAACTTGAAGCAAACGATTCAACTCGCCGGCAAGCAGCCGACGGTTATCGATGTCGATGCGTTCGCGCTTCAGAATTGCTACGAACTAAATTACGACCCGCAGCCGGGACAGGTAGTAGCGTTGCTGAACATTGGCGCTTCGACGACCAATATCAACATTCTGAGTGGCGCTCGCTCGGTATTTACCCGTGACGCGACGTTCGGGGGTAATCAGTACACTTCCCTGCTCCAGAAAGAATTGGGCCTCACGTTCGATCAAGCTGAAAGCGTGAAGCGGGGTATGCCTTTACCTGAAGGCTCTGAAGTCCGCGACGTTGGCCCAATCATGGACACGGTCTCGGACATTCTGGCCCTCGAAATTCAGAAGACAATGGACTTTTATCGCGCGACGGTCGAAGACGGCGAGTCGGCGGTTCAGAAGATTCTTGTTTCGGGCGGCGGTTCGAAGCTGACCGGCCTGGCGGAGTTTCTCGCGCGACGGTTTGAAGTCTCCGTCGAGATGTTCGACCCGTTCCGCAAAATTAAAGTTGATGCTCGCGGTTTCGATCCCGACTACATGCGCGAGATTGTTCCGGAAATGGCCATTGCAGTCGGCCTGGCGCTGAGAGGAGTTGACGCGCGGTGATCAAAGTTAACCTTTTAGATTCGATTACAGATCGTTCCGTGGGCGTAGCCTTTGTCGAAGACAAGGTATCGAACGCGCGCACACAGACGTTTCTGGTGGCATTAACCGTGATGGCGTTGCTGATACTAGGTGTCGGCTATGACTATGTGAGCACGAACCGCAAGCATCAGGACGCGGTGCAGGAGCTCGATCGTCAGACTCGCATCAACAACCAGATGAACGCGGTGAAGAAAGAGCAAGGCGAACTCGAAAAGAAAATCGCCGACATCAATCTTCGCGTGCAGGCGATTCAGACACTGCGCGCCTCGCAGCAAGGTCCCAGCACCGTGCTCGAAGAAATCAAACTCCGCTTTGACGGCGTTCCCGGGCTCTATCTAAAGAGCGTCGAACAAAAAGAGAACGAGATCGTCATCAAGGGTTTGTCTCCGAACGAAGCCGCGGTGACGCGCTTTGGTCAAAGCATGGAATTCTCGTCCGGCCTGTTCAGCAACCTGAACATTGAAACAGTCCGGGAGGCCCTGACCGTGAAGAATGAAGGTAGCAGTTCTTCCACCACATCGGCGGCAGCGGCCGATGCCACGTTGCCGGCGCCCGAAGTCGTGGCTTTCACGATTAAGGCCACCTACGGCAGCAACAATAAGAAAGAGCAGAGTTCTACCCCTGCGCCCAACGCCAACGGCCAAGTCGCCAAGAAGTAACGCACTGCCGAGGAACCAAACATGAAAATCGGAAGCATAAACAACATTCCCTGGTACGCCAGACTCGGCATTTTCGTCGCGCTTGCGATCGGTCTCTACGCCGGATTCTGGTACTTCATGACCCGCGGCAAGCGCCAGGAAACGAAAGAACTGACCGGAAAAATTGAAGTGCTGAAGAAGCAGAACGTCGAAGCGCAGATTGCTTCGCAGCGCTTGAGCGAGTTCCGCACTCAGTACAAGAACAAGCAGCAGGAGCTGGATGAGTTGCGGGCGTTATTGCCGGAACAGCGCGAGCTAACGAACGTGCTGCAGGGCATTCAGGACCGCGCGAAATCCTCGAGCCTGCAAGTTCGCAAGTTCACGCCGAAAGAAGATGTGCAGCAGGATTTCTACAGCGGCAAGAAGATCGACGTGGCCGTGCAGAGCTCGTTCTCTGGCTTGCGCCAGTTCTTTGATCAGATGGCGAAGTATCAACGCATCGTCTCGATCACCAATTTCGAAATTAAGCAGGTAGACAAGCAGATGGCTAACAAGACAGTTGAAGCCCGCTTTGATCTGACTGCCTACTATGTCTCGAGCGAGAAACTTCAAAAGCAGGCGCCGCCGCCACCGCCGAAAGGCACGCAGCCCGCGCCGCCGGCCCCCGGAAAATAACCACAGTTCAACTGATTAGGAACAACAGAAATGAACTACGAACGCATAATCAGACTGAGTGTAGCCCTCGTCATCGCGGCCACGACAATCACTGCTTCGGCCGTGCTGGTCAGCGCACAGGAAGCTGCTAAACCTGAAGCGCCTGTGAAACAGGCAAGGAAGGGCGGCCGCGATCCCTTTAAGCGATACGAGCCCCCGGTGAAGCTGGTTAAGGCCGCGACGAAACTCGAGGCGCCGCCGATTCAAGTTCGCATCGAGCGTTATCGCGCGCAGAAATTGGCTGCCGCGACCGCGCATGTGCCGCCGCCAAAGCCGACGACGGCGCTGCTTATCAGCGAGATGCAAGTTACCGGAATCTTTCGCACGCCGCGCGGTTGGGCGGCGATGATCGAAGCCACTCCCATCAAACTCTCCTACGTAATCTATCCCGGCGAGGCCTTCTTTGACGGCCAGCTGGTCGCGATTGAAGAAGGCAGCCTCACCTTTCGACGAGAAGTCGTTTGGCTCGATGGTCGTCGTGAAAAGAGCACCGAAGTAAAACAGCTGCGCAAGCCGAGTCCGGTCGAAGACATGACCGCTAAAGCAGCTCCCGCCAACGCACCGGCAGCCGAGGCCCCCAAGACCGAGGCACCCAAGTCCGCCGCGCCGGAAAAGCAGTAACAGAGTTCCGGCAGTCACCCCGACTGTCGTAATCCGTCGAATGATTAAGCCGTCCTGGCCAATGGTTCGATATTGACAACTAAATGACTGAGCTACCGCTTTAGTGCGGCGCGTTCGGATGTTCGTACAGGCATTTCGAACCAATGTGTAGCGGCAAGCGAAGTCGAATCCCTGAGGAGGGAATAATGCCTAAGCAGTCTCTGAAACTTAAAGTCGCGAAAGCATGCGCCATCGCGTGCATCGTTGGAATGTCGGGTAACACGTTCGTCGTGGCCGGCAAATCGATCGCTATCAAAAGCGAAACCGCTGCGGTCGCGCGGACTAATTTCAGTCCCGAGCCGCAGCCGACGCCGCCCGCAGATTCTCCTGCGGCGCAGAATCAGACGAGGCAGTCCGAAGAAGGAAAGCGCTACGGTTCTCCGGGCTTCCTGGGCGAGCCGATCAATCTGAACGTCGTCAACGCGGACATTCGCGACATCCTGAACTACATCACTGAGCAGTATGGCATCAACTTTGTCATCGACAGCTCAGTCGGCGCCGTGCCCGTGACGGTGAACGTGCAAGACGTGCCGTGGAACTTCGCGCTCGATGCTTTGCTGCGAGCGAACCGCCTTGGTGTCGAAGTTAATGGCAACATCCTGCGCGTGGCGACCTCCGACATACTCGCGAAGGAAGCCGAAGTTCAGAAGATCATCAGTGACGCGCGGCTCGACAATTCGCCTCTGGTCACAGAATTCGTGCGTTTGAACTATGCGCGCGCCTCGGGCACGTTGGCCCAGGCAGCCGGTTCGACCGCGGCCTACGCCGGTGGCACCACGAGTATGAGTTTCAGTGGCGGCCAGGGCGGCGACTCGACCGGCGGCAGCGGCGATCAAGGCTTACTGCCGATCATCAAACGCCGTCTCTCCCGTCGTGGCGCAGTCGAAGTCGACGGCCGCAGCAATACTCTGATCATTACGGACGTTAAAGAAAATATTGAAGCCGTGCGCCAGCTCGTCGCGATTCTCGACCAGCCGGAACCGCAGGTTGAAATTGAAACGCGTGTGGTCATTGCGCAGCGCAACTTCAGCCGTGACCTCGGCGCGCAAATGTCGTTGACGGTCGCCAATCCGCTCAGCGGCGCAGTTGGCTCGTTCAGCACCCTGCCCCAGCCCAGCCTGGGCGGCGGTAACTCTGGCCAGCAGGACGGCGTCGCGCCCCGCGTGCAGGATCCGATTCGCGATGCAACATCGAGATTCCTCGGTCCCTTCCAGCCGAACGGAAACCTTGGTGGCGCCAGCCCGAACACGGTGATTGGCTTGACCACCGGCATGTTCGGGACAGCCCAAATTGGTCTTTTGATTAGCGCCGCCGAAAACCGCGGTGAGGCTAAAACTGTCGCAACGCCGCGCGTGACTGCTCTGAACAACCGTCCGGCGCAGATCGAAAGCGGCACCCAAATTCCGGTGCAGACGACACAGGCGACTGGCGGCGGCACGACCGTGACGACCACCTTCGTATCGGTGCCGTTGCGTCTGTCAATCACTCCGCAAATTACCGATGCCGGCACAGTTGTGTTGCGCGTCACCATTGAAAACAACACGCTCAACCCGGCGATTGCGGTGGGCGGTGTTCCGGGTATCGACACCCAGCGCATGCAGTCCGAAGTGCTCGTGCCCGACGGCGGCACCACCGTCATGGGTGGCGTGCTCGCCGACATCGACAGCACCAGCCGACACCGCACTCCGGGCGCGGCTTCTATTCCGATTCTCGGCAACCTCTTCAAGCGCAAGGCCGTGATCAAGAGCTCGCTCGAGATTCTCTTCTTCATCACTCCGAAGATTTATCGGCCTGACTACTTTGGTCGTCCGACGACGAACACCCCGACGCAAGACCGTGGTCCGCGCACGACAACCGTGCCGCAGCCTGTGCCGCTTGGCAATCCGGGTACGAACACCCCGACGCCGACCGAGTTGCAGCAACCAAAGCCTCCCGCGGCGAACCCTTCGGGAATTCCGCCGTCGGGACCGGCGCTTTCGAACAGCCCGGCTCGGCCAAGCGAACAGAAGTAGTGGGTTATCCAGTAGCCAGCGAGACAGCCATGAACTTTGAAGCTGTTTAAAGCTGCCATTTCGCCGGTGGTCGAAGCGCAAGCATAGACCACCGGAATTTTTTCAAGTAGATTCACTAAACTGCCAAACGCGATGTTCAAAGAAGCCCTTCAAACGATCGTGGAAAAGACCGATGGCAGCCTCGGCGCGTTAATCATGGGCGCCGATGGTTTGTCGGTCGAGAAGTTTTTCACGGAAGAAGGTAACGCCGCGAACCTTGATGTCGCGGCCGCTGAGTTCACTTCCCTGGTGCGCAACGCGATGAAATCGGGGAACGATCTCGGTCTCGGCGAGCTTCACGAGATGGTAGTCGCCCTTGGCAAAGTCACATTCCTGATGCGCCTCTTCAATCGTGAATATTTCGTCTGTCTCGCGATGAAGGCCGAAGGCAATCTTGGCCGCGCCCGCTATGAATTGCGGAAGGCCGAATTACAACTAGCTACAGAGTTCGCTCTCTAACTAACCCACCCGCCCGGATTTTCTCCTTGGAGGTGATTCAATGAAGATCACTCGCCTTTTGCTCACCAGCTGCGCGTTCATCCTGGTTGCGACTGCCGCCGTCGCGACGACACTTCACGTGAAAGTCACTGAAGTTCAATCTGGCAACACCATGATCGTGAGCAACACGAGCCGAGCTTTGAAGATCCGCCTCAAGGGGATTGCGCCGCCCGAAGCCGGACAGCCGTTCAGTGACGCCGCGCGTGACCACCTGAAGATGCTGGTGCTGGATAAAGCGGTGGAGCTCGATTACACGAATCTTTCGGATGGCTATTTTCAAGCGAAGATTTCGATCAATGGAATCGACGTCGGATCGCAGATGCTGCGTGACGGCGTCGCCTGGTACGATCCCAAAGCTCACGGCCTGACCGGCGCTGACCGCGAGTTGTACGCGGCGTGTGAAAAAGCTGCCCGCGATGAGAAGCGCGGGCTGTGGAGCGATGCGGCCGCGGTTGCACCCTGGGACTTCCTCCAGGCGAAGAAGAACGAAATCGCGAAACAAGAAGAGGTGGCGCGAAAGTCCAAGCGGTTAAACTTTACGGCCCATCAGGAAAAAGAGGCGCGGAAAGCCGCGACGACGCGAGTGCTTTCCAATAGGCACTTCGGTCGCGGAGATGTACGGCCGGGCGACATCGCCGGCAACCCGACGATCAGACTTCTGGACCCGAAGGCAGAGCCAGGAGCCTGGATACCCTACCGCTCCGATTCTCCGCGATTCTCGATCCGTGTGCCCTGGAACAGTTACGCGTTCGAGTTTCCGCTGCTCACCGACGAACTGAAAATTGTGAACCTTAACTATGTGGTTGGGATGCACGACGGCGCGATCTACACGCTCACGTGGCTCAAAGGTTCGAGCCTTGTGCATGCTCCTGACAAAACGGTGGCTGACGCGGTGATGGATGAATGGGTGAAAGGCATCAACCACTACTTTGAGAGTGAACGGCTGCCTTACACCGCCAAGTACAGTTCCGGCCGAAATATTAAGATTGGCACCTATTCAGGAAAACAATATTCGATATCGGCGGACGCGTTCATGACCGGTTATGCGCGCATTATCTCGCGACGCGTAGGCGATCAGCACGAGGTATTCGCGCTGGGCGTGTTCAGTCGTACCGGCGATGAGTCGGCATTCGATTTCCTGAACTCACTGAAGTTATTGGACCAACAGAAGTAGTCTGACTGTCGAAGTTCCAGCGAAGCGGCTCCTGGATTCCGGGAGCCGCTTTTTGTTTGCCGCTTGCCTCGAAATGCGGCAGCCGTTATAACCACGACGTGACCGCAACGCTGAAGATTGAGCCAGTAGTTTTGGAAGGCAAGCATGTGCGACTCGAGCCGTTGACGCTGGCGCATGCCGAAGATCTCACACGCGCGGCTGCGGACGGAGAACTTTGGGACAGCAACGTCACGATAATTCCGAAACCCGACGGCATGAAGGCATATATTGAAGCCGCCCTGAAGGGGTTCGCCCTCGGCTTCGAGCTGCCGTTTGCCATCGCCCGCAAGGCAGAGTCGGGGACTCAGGTCGTGGGCACGACCCGCTTCTATGAGATTTCTTCCGACGATCGAAAAGCGGCCATCGGCTATACCTGGCTAGCCAAAAGCGCGCAACGCACACCCGTAAATACGGAAGCCAAGCTGCTGCTGCTCACGCACGCATTTGAAACGTGGAAATGTGTCCGGGTTGAACTGATTACCGACGTTCTTAACGATCAATCGCGCGCGGCGATTCTGCGTCTGGGCGCCAAACAGGAAGGCATTCATCGCAAGCACCTGATTCTGCCCAGCGGACGCGTCCGCGACTCAGTCTTTTTCAGCATCATCGACACAGAATGGTCCGAGGTTAAGGCAAGTCTGCTCAATCGACTTCGTCCATCCTCGCCATAGACCATCGGCTTCCGAGACGCATGTTCAGGCGAATTCTCTGTGCTGTCCTAAGTCTTGCCTTGCGCATTTACTTTCGGCGCGTCGAAGTCGTCGGCCTTGAAAACGTCCCCGCTGACAAGCCCGTTATCTTTGTCTTAAATCATCCTAACGCGCTGGTGGATCCGGTTTTCCTTCTGTGCCTGACGCCAAGACGGGTCTCATTTCTCGCGAAGGCGCCTCTGTTCCGGATGCCCGTGATTGGTTCTCTCGTGCGGGCGCTCGATTCTCTGCCGGCGTATCGGCAACAAGACGCTGGTGAAGACGTGACGCGAAATCGCGAGACGTTCGAGGCCGCGTGGAAGCTCCTCTCGCGCGGTGGAACTATTGGTATTTGTCCTGAAGGGGTTTCCCACAACGAGCCGCGATTGAAACCATTGAAGACGGGCGCCGCACGGATCGCCCTCGGCGCAGCCTCTAGCGGTGCTCGACTGGATGTGAAGATTGTGCCGGTGGGATTGTATTACACGGAAAAAACGACGTTTCGCAGCTCCGCGCTGTTGCGCTTTGGCGAACCAATTGACGTCGAACCGGTTGAGTTGCAACCCGACGGTGCGCCGCCACGCGAAGCAGTCCATGCGCTGCGCAAACAAATCGAAGAGGCTTTGCGCGACGTGATTCTGCACGCTGAACACGACGAAGCGCTGGCGTTGGTCGATCGCGTCGAACAAATTTTTTCGGCCGACGAGTTGAGCGAGCACGACGAGGAGCAAAGCCTGGCAAGGTCGCTTCAGTTGCGGCAACGTCTGCTCGAAGGCTATGGCATTCTCCGAACCCACTCGCCAAAACGGATCGCCGCAATCGACATGCGCGTCAATCGTTTGCACTCAGAGCTGCAGCAGGCCGGCATCGATCCTTTCGATCTGTCGTTGCCGGACTCAGCGGCCCAGACAATCACCTGGCTGATTGCGCAGCTGGCAATATCTGTGTTGCTGTCGCCATTCGCGATTGTTGGTGCGTTGCTGCACTACCCGGCGTATCGGCTGGCCGGTTATCTGGCACGTACCCTTTCACGCGGCGAACAGGACGTCGTCTCCACTTTCAAGATCGTTGCAGCGCTGCTGTTCTTTCCCCTGACGTGGATCGTAACGGCCGGTGTTACCTGGATATATCTGGGTTTGTTTGCGGCATTGGGAGCGCTGGTTACGGTTCCTGTTTGCGGCTATGTGGCTATTCGCTTCGCAGAGGAACTCGATCGATTAAGCGGCGGTTTTCAGGCCTTAATGCTTTTCCTGCTTCGCCGTCGATGGTTCCTGAGGTTGATTGCTCAGCGCGCGGCCATTCGAAAAGAAATCCTGGCCCTTCGTGACGAAACAATTCCCACAAAGGCTTAATTAACGTTTCTTAGCTGCTTTCTTCGCGCGTTTCGGGGTGGCTTTAGCGCGACTTGTCTTGGAACGTACCCGACGGCCGGCGCGCCCTTCACGCTTCACCAGTCCAGCCTTTTCCAAGTAGTCGTAGCTGCCGCGCACAACGTTCCGGGCGACTCCAAGCGAGTCGGCGAGCATGCGTTCGCTGGGAAGCATATTTCCAACCGCGACCGCCCCGTTGCCGATGAGGTTAGTGAGTTGATTCGCGATTTGTCGCGTCATTGATTCGACACTCTTTCGGTTGACACGAATTTTGAGAGTCACGTCCGTCTCCTCCTGTAGTGTTTAATGTGGGGCGCGTATTCTAGAGAGTAGTTCAGGGAGTGTCAACGCATCTTATTCACACCTCGCTTCAGCGAGGTGGAGGTCTCTCGGGAGCGAAAACAAGATAGCCGTTTCAACGGCTTGCCAATATGAAACCGTTGAAACGGTTTCGTCCATCGCGCTTTCGGAGTTCACCTCGCTGCAGCGAGGCGTGAATGAGAATTGTTCTTCGTCAACGCTTCAGCGCGTTGTATTTCCGCAGAACTTCGAGCGTGCGATTGATAGGCAACGCCTGCACTGTCCGGCCCCGGCCAGTAGTCGTCGCGGCGCGAAACATCGAGTTGTAGATTGCTTCTTCTGTCGCCTCGATCACCGCCAGAAACAACGGCGACATCGCTTCGTTGGCTAATTGTGCGGCGGTTGGTTTCATCCGCACGTTAGGAAGGTTGCGAATGCGAAGCTCAGGCGCGGTGGAGAACGCAATCGCATAATCGCCGCTCCCGTTTGTCCCCGCGGCGCCGGTGCGCCCCAGACCCAGCATCGATCGTGCCGCCAGCCGATTCAGATTTCGATGATCGATCGGCGCGTCGGTGGCGATCACGATAATTATTGAACCGTCCGCAGTGTTTGCCTGGTTCACTTGCGCGGCGGTTTTCTCCAACTCATCTTTCAGATAATACTTCCCGAGTTCGCGACCGACCGGCGCGCCGTTTATCGTTAGAATTCCGCCGAAATTCGACTGTACCAGCACGCCGACGGTATAACCGCCAAGGGCCTGCGGAAGCTTTCGCGAAGCCGTTCCAATGCCGCCTTTCCATCCGAAGGCAACCGTTCCCGTACCCGCGCCGACCGCGCCTTCTTCAACCGGACCGTCGCGCGCCTCCTTGATCGCCGCGAACACATCGTCGCGATTGATATGCCGCCCGCGAATGTCGTTCAGGTAGCCGTCGTTAGTCTCACCAACCAAAGGATTGATCGATTGAACGTCCTCGTTGCCCGGAAGCGCGAGCATGTAATCAATGACTGCGTCTGCTGTCCGCGGCACACTCAGAGTTGACGTCAGCATGATCGGTGTCTCGATCTCACCCAGTTCGTTCACTTGCGTCGAGCCCGCGAGTTTGCCAAACGCGTTGCCGATGAACACGGCTCCGGGAACCTTCTCACGAAACAGATTCCCGCCGTGCGGCAGAATCGCGGTCACCCCGGTCCGCACATTGTCGCCGCGAACAATAGTCGAATGACCGACGACAACTCCATTGACATCGGTGATGGCGTTTAGCGGACCCGGCGATAGCACACCGACGACAATGCCCGCTTCACGCGCGCGCGGGCGCCGATCGTCTTGGGCATCTGTCTGGTTACTTACAAAGGCGAGAACGAGAACGAAAAAAGTCAGGGACGCAAGAACGATTCTGAAGCGGCGCATCTCAGACTTCAATTCCACGCGAGCACGGCGAGGACCGCAGGGATGAGGAGCCAGAGCAGTCCCTTAACGAGGAAGAACATGAAGCCCCAGAAGCCGAGGCGCTTTACCCAGGTTTTAAGCTTTGCGGAATTCACTGCGAACTCAAAAAGATATTGTCATTGTTTACGGCCGTACGCGCGCCCGGACTGAGCAGCGAACGCACAAAGATGTACATCGCCCAGCACTCGATTGCAAATGGCGGGAAGCCCAGATATCCAAGTACCGGCATTTCGAAGATTTTGATATCGCCAAAGTAAGGGACGGTGTACGTCCATTTCGATAGCGCCCAGTAGTTGAAAAACTCCCAGAGGAACCCGCAAACAACGCCGGCCAGGAGGAGCGAGCACAATCTTCGCCAATCGCCGCGCGCCAGGTCTCCCGTGATTGATGGCCAGCCGCGCCACGCGTTGATCGGATCAAGCAGCAGAATAAATGAAAGCCAGATAACCGGAGCCAGCCAGACCGATGGATAAATCAAAGGCCAGAGGGTCCCAACCACGCCCAGGACTACCCAAACAATCATCAGCGGTCTCGTGTTTAATTTGACCACCCGGCCCTTTGAAAAACGCTTGAAGATGGTGAGCCGAAACAGTTCCGCCGTTAAAAACTGTAATGGAAAGATCGTAGCGAACGCCCAATCGTAACCAACGCGACGGACATAAGGATTGGGTTCGAGGTTGTGATAATGCCACCACAGTTCCCAGTCCGAGTTCCAAAAGCGCGGCGCATTATAGAACTCGCATAGCCACCAACCGCCGATAGAAATAACCGCAAGGATAAGCAACTCCTGACGATCATTCAGCAGCAGCGATCGGCCCTTAATCTTGTAAAGCAGCGCATCAACGAAAAGGATGTAACCGGTCCAGACAATCGGGGTGAACCAGTGTCCGACCAGACGATTGCCGGAAAACAGCAGGACCTCGGCCGCGGCAATCACAAACAGTCCGAGGTAGCCATGCAGCGCAAACCGTCCGGCGCGCGAAGTTCCTCTGCTGACAGTTTCCATGTTCGTAGGTATTATGTGGCGGCGCTTTTCGCGCGGCAATCGTAAACTACCGGCACGCGGCAACCAAGAAAGGGACAGACAATGAAAATCATTGCGCGGACAACTCCGTTTGCTTTGACGGCGGCGATTCTATTCTCGGCGTGTGTGAAAGGCCCGGAGTCAACCAACACTGGCGGCGGCGCCAAATCCGGCGGCCCGGTGCGCATCGGCTTCTCGATGGACACTCTGAAGGAAGAACGGTGGCAGCGCGACAAGGCCCTGGTTGAGCAGCGCTGCAAAGAAGTTGGGGCGCAATGTGAAGTTCAAGTTGCCAACGGCGTCGATGCCGACCAAATCAAGCAGTGCGAAAACTTCCTGACGAAGGGCGTGGACGTTCTGATCGTCGCGCCACACAACGGCCAAATCGCCGCGTCCATCGTCGAAGCGGCCCATAAGCAAGGCGTCCCGGTAATCAGTTACGATCGGCTGATTCGCAATTCAGACGTGGATCTGTACGTCTCGCATCAGGTCGTGAAGATCGGGCAGATGCAGGCGCAGTACGCCCTCGACCACGCGCCGAAAGGCAACTACGTTTTGATTGGCGGATCGCAAACAGACAACAACGCGCTGCTTCTGATTGAAGGCCAGATGCAAGTGTTGAAACCGGCGGTCGATAGCGGGCAGATCAAGATTGTGACCCAGCAATACGCGCGCGAATGGTTGGCGAGTGAAGCTCTGCGCATCGCGGAAGACGCACTGACTAAAAACAACAACGACATTCAGGCAATCGTGGCTTCGAACGACGGTACGGCAGGCGGCGCTGTCTCGGCTCTGCCGCCGCAGCTTGTCGGCAAAGTCCTGGTGACGGGTCAGGACGCAGCGCTCGATGCGGTGCAACGCGTCGTTGAAGGCAAACAGACGATGACGATCTACAAACCAATTCAGCCGCTTGCTTTCGCCGCTGTTGATGCAGCCGTCAAGCTGGCGCGGGGCGAGAAAGTCGATGCCAAAGACAAGATCAACAACGGAAAGATTGACGTGCCTGCCCTTCTCTTCGAGCCGATGGTGTTGGACAAGAACAACGTGATGCAGACCGTGATTAAAGACGGCTATCACAAACTTGAGGACGTTTATAAGAACGTGCCGAAGGATCAATGGCCGAAGCAATAAGACAGTTTCGAGTTCCGGGTTTCAAGTTTCGAGTTAAAGCTATTCCACCTCAACTCAAGGAAAATCCCACATGGCTACATTCAAGAGGTTCGAAGAAATCGAGGCTTGGCGAAAGGCACGAGAACTCACAAAGCGAATCTACAAAATCCCCCGCACCACTTCGTTGTCCAGAGACTTTGGATTGAATGATCAAATCCGGCGCGCATCAGTCTCGATCATGTCAAATATCGCGGAGGGATACGACAGGAGCGGAACCGGAGAGTTCATTCAGTTCCTTGCCGCCGCAAAAGGATCTGCAGCCGAGGTCAAAAGTCAGCTTTACGTTGCCCTCGATCAAAGCCACATCGACCAAGCTACGTTCGTTGAGTTAACGAGTCTAGCTGCCGAAACTGGCAACATGATTGGCGACCTGATCAACTATTTGCGCCGATCAGGTCTTAAAGGCACAAAGTACAAGACCGCATCAGCACAATAGTTCCGCATGTTAGAAGAACTCGAAACTCGAAACTCGAAACTCGAAACTGTTTTACGCATGCGCTCGATCACAAAAACCTTCCCGGGTGTCAGAGCCCTGGACGGCGTTAGTTTCGATTTGGCTGCCGGCGAAATTCATGCACTCGTAGGTGAAAACGGCGCCGGCAAATCGACGCTGATCAAAATTCTCGCAGGCGTGTATCCGCATCCGGAGTACGGTGGTGAAATTGTTCTTGATGGAGCGGAGCGGCGTTTTGCCAACGTGCGCGAATCGGAACAGGCCGGAATCGCGGTCATCTATCAGGAAATGTCTCTGGTCCGGGATCTCAGCGTCGCGGAAAATATTTTCCTCGGCCGCGCCCCTCGCCGCTTTGGCGTGATCAACTGGGAAGACCTTTACAGCCGCGCGCAAAAACTCCTGGACGAACTACACCTTGCGCTCGATCCACGCACGCCGGTTATCAATCTCGGTATCGGCCAACAACAGCTCGTGGAAATAGCGAAAGCCCTTTCGCAGGACGCGCGCATTCTAATTCTTGATGAACCAACCGCCGCACTGACCGACACAGAAGTCGAGACCCTGTTCGGAATTCTGAAGCGTCTGCGGGCGCGCGGCGTAGCGATGATCTACATCTCGCACAAACTCGACGAGGTTTTTCGCATCAGCGACCGGATTACCGTGCTACGTGATGGCCAGACGATCGAGACGAATGCCACGTCTAATCTGACCGAACCGCGCGTTATCGCGCAGATGGTCGGTCGCTCCGTCGATCAGATCTTTCCGGAAGCTACGCACGAACGCGGCGAAGTGGTGTTCGAAGTGCGCAATGTCACGGTTGAAGACCCTTCCGTTCCCGGCAAGCGTTTGGTTAACGGCGTCAGCTTTGGCGTTCGCAAAGGCGAGGTACTCGGCATCGGCGGCCTAATGGGTTCGGGTCGTAGCGAATTGCTGATGGCAATATTTGGAGCGCACGCGGGCCGCAAGTCCGCCGACGTGTTCGTCCAGGGAAAGCGAGTTCAGATCAACAGTCCGTGCGATGCGATTGAGCGCGGCATCGGTTTCGTCACGGAAGATCGCAAGCGATATGGATTGGTCCTCGATCAAACTATCCTCAGAAATATGACACTGGCCGGTCTGGATAGGCTTTCGGGCCGATTTTTTACCGACGAAGATGCCGAAGCCGCGGCGGGCGAGCGCGCGGCCGGCGATCTGCGAATCAAAGCGAGCTCAATTTTTACGATCGCCGGCACGCTGTCCGGCGGCAATCAACAGAAAGTCGTACTGGCGAAATGGCTGCTGACAAATCCGCGCGTATTGTTTCTCGACGAGCCGACCCGCGGCATTGATGTCGGGGCCAAACAGGAAATCTACGCTCAGATTAACCGGCTGGCTGAGAGTGGACTGGCGATCGTTTTGGTTTCATCTGAGCTGCCTGAAGTGCTGGGGCTTTCAGATCGACTAATCGTTCTGCACGAAGGGCGCGTGACGGGCGAGTTCACCCGCAAAGAGGCTACGCCCGAAGCCGTGATGTCGTGCGCGACGGGACACGTGCGATTAGCGGCGTAGGACGAGATCAACAAGGAATGTTTAGAGGCGGGCTACTGCCCGCCATGTTCTGTTCTCCGCAATTGGCGGGCAGTAGCCCGCCTCTAAACGATGAATCAATTGGGGTCTACAGGCCGTCTTAAACTTCGCACGTCAGCATTGCGCGCTTACACAATGCTGCTCGCGCTGATTGTTATCTGGCTTTTCTTTCAGTGGGCCACAATCAGCGAAACTCATCCTTACGGACTCTTCCTGGGCGCGATTAATTTTTCGAAGCTACTGCAACAGACCGCCGTGACCGGGGTTTTGGCCGTCGGTATGCTGATGGTCATCGTCAGCGGCAACATCGACTTGTCCGTAGGCGCGGTCGTGGGATTAGCGGGGGGCATTGCGGCGATGACGCAAGACTGGGGGCTTCTGCCTTGTCTTACGGCGGCCATTGTAGTGGGGTTGTTGATTGGGGCGCTGCAGGGAGCACTGGTCGCGTACATTAATATTCCGGCGTTCATCGTAACGCTCGGCGGATTGCAAGCGTGGCGGGGCTTGATTCTGAAGTTTACGCAAGGCGCAACTGTTCCGGTCGAGCTCCCTGTCTTTAGATCTTTAGGACGCGACTTTATCGACCCGCGCATTGGCTTTGGGCTCGCGGCCGTCGGTATTGCCACAATTATTTGGACGAACCTGCGGCGCACTCGCGCCCGGCGCCGGCACGGACTGCAAGCGATGAGCGTGGCGGCGGTGGCGATACGGATCATTATTCCCTCGATTGCAGTCGTCGCGTTCGTCTTTCTGATGAACAAAGCCGGCGGCATCCCGATTCCGGTGATCTTCCTTCTGGCCGTCGCACTCGCCGGAGCATTTCTCACCACCAACACGACCTTTGGCCGCTACTTGTACGCGATTGGCGGCAACCCTGACGCCGCGCGGCTTTCGGGAATCAATTTAAAGCGTTACGTGCTCGCAGCGTTTTGCGTGATGGGCGCGCTCGCAGGACTGGCTTCGATTCTGCACACCGCGCGCGTCGGCAGCGCTTCGCCCGACGCCGGCACGTTGATGGAACTCGACGCGATCGCTTCGTGCGTCATCGGGGGAACGAGTTTGATGGGCGGCCGCGGGACCGTGTTTGGCGCCGTGCTTGGCGCTTTGATTCTCGCCAGCCTCGATAATGGCATGTCGCTTCTGAACGTTGAGAACTGGGCACAGTATGTAGTCAAAGGCGGCGTGCTGGTGGCCGCGGTCGGGTTCGACATGTTCGGCCGAAGAAAAGGTTAAGTTCGCGCGCCGGCTTTTCTTTCTTTGCTAATCTTTGCGTCTTTGCGACTTAGCGTGAGAACGGTTCACGCAAAGGCGCCAAGACGCAAGGGAACGCAAAGCGTCCGTCCAGAGACTATTCCGTCAAGTGACTCAGCCCTTAACAACCGAACTCGTTTGCGCCGTCGACCTGGGCGGCACGAATCTGCGCGCGGCGAATATCGATTCCAGCGGTCGCCTTCACGAACGGTTTAAATCTCAAACTCCCGATTCTGATAAAGCTGAAGACATCGTAAATGCGATTGTCGCTGCGGTTGAGACTTGTGAACTTGAGGCCGCAAAGGGTGCCGCACGCATTGAGACTGTTTCCGTGGCCGTTCCGGGTTCGGTGCACGCGCAAACCCGCGCGATAGTAAATGCGCCCAACGTCCCCGCAATTGTTGACTTCGGATTGGCTGAGGCGCTGGAAACGAAACTTCAGCGTCCAGTCCTCATTGAAAATGATGCCAATGCCGCGGCTCTGGGCGAGATGTGGCAGGGAGCTGCGCGTGGCTGTCACACCATCGTCTGTTTGACGCTGGGGACCGGAGTCGGCAGCGGAATCATACTCAATGGAGAATTGTGGCGCGGCGTTGACGGTACAGCGGGAGAAATTGGTCACACCAGCGTCGATCCGTTTGGCGGAGTGAAGTGCGAGTGCGAAAACACCGGTTGTCTGGAAGTTTGCGCATCGGCAACGGCAATTGTGCGCGTGACGAGAGAGGCTCTTTCAAAACATCAGGCCTCTCGATTGAATTCGGTTGCCCTCCTCGACTTAACGGCTCGCGACGTCGCGGACGCTGCAGTTTTGGGCGATGAACTCGCTCTCGAAATATTTCGCCGAGTGGGAACCTATCTCGGCATCGCGGCGGCGAACATCGTCAACACTTTGAATCCGGAGATGATTGTCATCGGTGGAGGCGTCTCAGCCGCGTTCGACTTGTTTGCTCAAACCGCTCGAGAAGAAATGGCCCGGCGCGCGTTTCCGGTTCCGGCGCAACGCTGCCGAATTGTGCGCGGTGAATGTGGCGATGATGCGGGCCTGCTGGGCGCGGCTTGGCTGGCACTTGCGAGGGTATAGGGGGTTGGGTGTAGGGTTTAGAAGGCCTGCGGCATTTAATTTAAGGTTCTGCTCAACTGTTAATGGACATTCCAAACCCGACACCCAACCCCCTAACCCCAACACCCTACCTAATTATTCACGGACACTTCTACCAACCACCGCGCGAAAACCCGTGGACCGGCGTCATCGAAGCCCAACCGAGCGCCGAGCCTTTCCCTGATTGGAACGAGCGCATTCAAGCCGAATGCTATCAACCGAATTCCTCCGCGATAATTTCAGATCCGGTGACCGGAGACTCGCGCACAATCAACAACTACGAGGGCATCAGTTTCAACTTTGGTCCGACCTTACTCAGTTGGCTCGAGCAGAATCACCTGGAAACCTACAACCGAATTATTGACGCGGATCGCGCAAGTGTTTTGACTCGACAAGGCCACGGTAACGCGATCGCGCAAGCTTACGGTCATGCGATTTTGCCTCTGTGCACTGAGCGCGACCTGCGCACGCAAATTCGTTGGGGTCTCGCCGATTTTCGTCATCGGTTTGGGCGGGAAGCAGAAGCGATGTGGCTGCCCGAGACGGCGTGCAACGACGGCGTGCTCGATGCGCTCATCGATGAAGGTTTGCGCTACGTCATTCTCGCGCCTCATCAAGCTGCTCGCGTAAAAACCGCGAGCGACAGCAATGAAATCAGTACCGGGAGCGGAATCCCTCTCCCTCTGGGAGAGGGCAGGGTGAGGGTTCTCGCCGAAGTCGAGAATAGCGACCGGGCCAGTATTGACCGCACAGGGAGCAGCGACCGGGAAGAAAACTCAACTAATGACTGGCATTCAGTCGCCGCAGAGACCCTGGACACAAGCATCCCTTACCGCTACAGACACACGGACGACGCCGGCGCGACAATCGCCGTCTTCTTCTACCATGGGCCTCTTTCGCGGGCGATTGCGTTTGAAGGTTTGCTGCGCTCGAGCGGCGCACTCGTCGGTTCATTCGCGCGAGCAGCGCGCGGAAACGGATTACTAAATCTTGCCACCGACGGCGAGACTTACGGACATCACTTTAAGTTCGGCGATCTGTGTCTGGCGCATGCACTCACCGTCGAAGCTCCGGCGCGCGGTTTTAAACTAACGAACTATGGCGAGTATCTCGATCAGCATCCGCCCCGCCACGATGTGGAGATCAACAACGGGTCGGACGGCCAGGGCACCTCTTGGAGTTGTCAGCACGGCGTAGGGCGTTGGATTCGTGATTGTGGGTGCGTAACCGGAGGCGAGCCGGGGTGGAATCAGAAGTGGCGAACGGCTCTGCGGGATGCGCTCGACTTTCTGCGGGACGAAAACATTTCGCACTTCGAAGCAACGCGCGGTGACCTGTTCACGTTTCCGTGGCTGGCGCGCGATGCGAGCATCTCGCTTATTCTCAATCCGCATGAGTCACGCGAACAGTTTTTGTTTGAACACGCTGGTCGATGGTTATCTGCCGATGAAGGATCACGGGCGCTCGCGTATCTCGAACTGCAGCGAATGCTGTTGTTGATGTACACAAGCTGCGGATGGTTCTTCAATGACATCTTCGGAATCGAAACAATTCAAATCCTAAGGTACGCCGGGCGGGCGATTGATTTGATGAAGCAATTGAATCTGCCATCCGCGCGGGAACGGTTTCTGGAGATTCTTTCGGAAGCGAAGAGCAACCGGCGAGAGCTCGGCACGGGCGCGGACATCTTCCGGCGATTTGTTGAACCGGCGCGCCCGCAATCCTCAGGCGAACTCCGCCAAGAGGCCGTCTTGACGTGATCGTCGAGCCACAATCGTGGGCGAGCGCTCAACGAGCCAGCGAAGCTGGGGGCAGAGAGGAGCCGGGTGGAGTCCCGATGTGTCGGGAGAACCCCGGGGATCACCGGTTAGTTTTGATCCTCAGCCCGCTTTAGCAGGCGACAGAAAAATGGCACAGAAGAAATCAAAACAGCCGAACGAGAAAAGGCCTCTGACAAAACGGCGCGCTAACCCTAACGCGGGGGAGGGCTCCACCTCTTCACCGAAAAAGACTTCCAAAAAAACCACAAAGACAAACGCAAACGAATTCCCACCAATTCTTGGCGATCTCGACCTCCACCTTTTCGGCGAAGGCAAGCACTATCGGATTTACGAAAAGCTGGGCGCGCATGTCATGTCACACGGCGGCAAGCGCGGCGTAGCGTTCGCTGTCTGGGCCCCCGCTGCGGACCGGGTCAGTCTTGTCGGCAACTTCAACTCCTGGGACGTGACGAAACACCCGATGCGGCGCTTGGGAACGTCAGGAGTTTGGGAGCTCTTTATCCCGGATTTGCGCGCAGGGGAACTCTATAAATATGCCATCAACACCGCGGGCCAGGAGTTCTTTAAAGCCGATCCGTACGCCTTCATGATGGAAGTGCCGCCGGACACTTCGTCGGTTGTTTTCACCTCAAGCTACAAATTCCGTGACCACGCCTGGATTGCGAAACGCACCAAACGAGAGGCCTGGCGCGAATCGTTGTCGATCTATGAAGTCCATCTGGGCTCGTGGCGGCGGGTAGCTGAAGAAGATAACCGGCCAATGACCTATCGCGAATTGGCGCCAGTACTCGCGGACTATGCGATCCAAAACGGCTTCACGCACGTCGAGTTTCTGCCGCTGAAAGAACATCCGTACGGCCCGTCCTGGGGTTACCAGGTCAGCGCGTTCTACGCTCCGTCATCACGCTATGGCACACCGGACGACTTTCGTTTCCTCGTCGATCATCTTCACAAAGCTGGTGTCGGCGTAATCATGGATTGGGTGCCCGCACATTTTCCGAAAGACGCATTTGCGCTGGGCCGCTTTGACGGCACTGCCCTGTACGAACATCTTGATCCGCGCAAGGGCGAGCATCCAGACTGGGGCACTTACATCTTCAACTACGGCCGCCATGAAGTGCGCAACTTTCTAATTGCGAATGCGCTGTACTGGCTGCGCGAATTTCATCTCGATGGATTGCGTGTCGATGCGGTCGCTTCGATGCTCTACCTCGATTACAGCCGCAAAGAAGGCGAGTGGGTGCCGAACGAGTTCGGCGGGCGCGAAAATCTCGAAGCGATCTCTCTGCTGAAGGAGTTGAACGAGGTCACGCACCGCGAATGTCCCGGCACTCTCATGATCGCGGAAGAATCAACCGCCTGGCCGCAGGTCACGGCCGCGGTCTACAACGGCGGACTCGGCTTTGATTTCAAGTGGAACATGGGCTGGATGCACGACACGCTTAAATACTTTCAGACCGATCCGCTGTTTCGCGGCGGCAATCACAACGCGCTGACGTTCGGTTTGCTGTACGCGTGGAGCGAAAACTTCATTCTGCCCTTCTCTCACGATGAAGTGGTGCATATGAAAGGCGCTCTGCTGAACAAGATGCCGGGCGAAGAATGGCAGAAGTTTGCGAACCTGCGCGCGCTGTACGGATACATGTGGGCGCACCCGGGAAAAAAACTTCTGTTCATGGGCGGCGAGTTCGGGCAATGGCGCGAGTGGACCGAAGAAGAGAGTCTGGATTGGCACCTCCTGGAACAACCCATCCACAAAGGTGTTCAGTTATTGATCGAGGATTTGAACCAACTCTACGCAAAGCACCCGGCGTTGTCTGAAGCTGACAGCGACCCATCGGGCTTCAGTTGGATCGAAGTTGATAACGCCGCTGAGAACATCGTCGCCTTTAGCCGCACCGCGCCTTCGACTGGAAAAGAGATCATCTGCGTCTGCAACTTTTCGCCGGTAATTCGGGAAGATCACCGCATCGGGCTCCCGCGGAAGGGAACCTACAAGCAGCTACTCAACACTGATAACGAGAAGTACTGCGGCGGGGGCTTCGGCGTGGTGAAGAGTATGCGCGCAGAGAAGACGCCCTGGCATGGGATGGAATATTCAGCGGCGATCACGCTGCCGCCGCTGGCAACGTTGTGGTTTGAATCGCCGAAGAGGGGCGCTAGTTAATATAGTTAACCACGCGCCACTCGCTGCGAACGGTAAAGCCGTTTTCGTCAATGGCCCAGATTCGCCAGCGATGAGGTTGTTGCCCCGCGCCAAAGACCGCGCGGGACCTGATCGTTAAGCCGTGGGCATCAACCGGTGCGACGAGGTTAAAACCCCGACCAGCCCACAGAGTTTTTGTTTGTCCGGGACGGGGCGGGTTTGTGAACTGGGCTTCAACTAAATACAGCGTCGATCCGGTGCTTGCCCGTGACCATTCAAGCAGGGGTCGTTCCTCCATCGGCCAACGTCGGAAGGCCGCGTTATGAGCTGGAGCGATGAGGGTGGGAGGTTCTAACTGTGATTCAGCATCCCCTGCAGTTTTCAGAACAAACCGCTGTTGCTGCAGGTTCCGGATCATTATTGGATAGATGCTCAACGAAAGCACCCTCCAATCGGCTTGGGTATTGGCCAGCACCGTCAGTAAAGTCGCATAACCCAACCGCTGCTCGTTTTCGAAAAGGGTCACAGTATTAACAAACGCGAGCCGGTGGTTTCCCCATCCGCTGCAAACTTTGACCTTCGAAATCACACTGGTGGGGTTTTTGAATGGTTCTGATTCGTCGCGATTATCTCCCAGAGCATCCAGCGTACTTAGATCGTGTTGAAAGTAAGCGGCCGCAGCTGTCCTGGCAGTTTCCTCGACATTGGTTTTGAGCTCACCCGTCCATGGCCCAGTATTGCCGTAAGCCGGCTCGCAATCCGGTTCCATCATCGCCAGCGACTTAGCCTTGGCGAAATTTCGCGACCCCTTCAAAAGGAATTGCCAGCCAGGAGTGGTCGCAAGAGATCGGAAAGCTTCCGAGACTTCAAGCAGGGACATTCGCACCTTTGGATCTCGGCCAATTCCGTCAAAGCGCCCCAGCTGCGTGGTGATGCCGTAAATCAATCCAATATTGTCGATAACGAGAACATCAGGCTCGTCATTAGTAGCGACCGCATTGGTTAACAGACCGTAGAACTCTCTCGCCGGCATCGATCGAATTTCGATGCGGCTATTAAGTTCCATCGCTTTGCGGCTGAGGTCTTCAGGCATTCGAACATCGGGCACCTCACCTCTATGCGGTGAACCTACTTTCCAAACACGAATTACCTGCTCGGTAGTCTTTTGCGCCGCGTCGGCCGCAGTTGGGTACAAAACCAACCCGGCTAGTGGGCACAAAAGAGCTAGTCCGATTCTCCGCACGGGAAAGATGAGGCACGGATTTTTTAGAATGCGGGCAAAGGACTTATGGAGATACATTTTCGCCTCCACGTGCCAGGATTTGGCAAAGCTTAGTCGCGCCCGTTAGAGAATGCAATCATTTTGGTCACAACTCCGAAAGTCGAAAACTAGGCGTGTGCGCGCAAACACTCGAAAAGTTGATTCCGGGATCTAAGGATGTGAATTGTATGAACCTAAAGCGGCGACGTGCGGCTAAAGCTGCGTTCCACCGGTAATGACTAGCTGAACTCCACCAGTTGAGTCCAACGCTACCAGATCCGCTCGCTTCCCTTCCTCAATCGAGCCGCAATCGCGATAGATACCCAGCAGCCGCGCGGGATTCGATGAAGCCATGCGAGTGACGTCGCATTCCGACGCACCGAGCGACAGCATCATCTTCACCGCATCCAGCATCGTGATCACTGAGCCCGCGATGCTTCCGCGTGCGTTGCTGGTGCGGCCGTTCGCGACAGTGATCTTTTCGCCCCAGATTTCGTAATCGCCATCACCCCCGCCGGTGGCGGCGATGGCGTCGCTGATTAGGGCCAGACGCGAAGGCGTCATGCAGCGCAGGAGCACCTTCAGCATGATTGGATCCAGATGCACGCCGTCAGCGATCACATCGAGGCTTACGTCGTCATTAAGCAGTCCCCAGCCAATCGGTCCGGGCGCGCGATGATGAAGCGGCGACATCGCATTCATGAAGTGCGTCATGTGCTGCGCGCCGGCGGCTTTCGCATTGTCGAGGACATCCGGCGTGGCGCGCGTGTGGCCAATAGAAACAATCCAGCCGCGTCGTCGCAATTCACGAATCAGTTCGATGCCGCCTTCAATTTCCGGCGCGACGGTCGTGAAGTGAATCGCATTGTCGTGCTCGATTGTCGGCAGCGAGTCGAGATCGGCAGAAGTCTTGAAGGTGCGAAAGTGTTCGCGATGCAGCGCGCCGCATTGCTCGCTGTTAACGAACGGACCTTCGTAGTGGACGCCAAGCACGCGTGCCGCACAAGTGTTTAGAGTACCAACTTTAGTTGGTTGTTCTGCGGCGAGATCGGCCGACTGAAGTCGGGACTCTGACGCCTGCCGACTCATCAACTCGCTGATCGCCGCGACCGCGCGATCGTATTCTTCGTCCGCTGCAGGCACCAGCGTCGGCAGCCACCCGGTGACTCCTTTGCGCGCGAGCAACTCACTTACACGTTTTAAATCGCCGGCGGTCGCACTGTTCACATCGACGCCGACTGCGCCGTGAATATGAATGTCGATGAAACCTGGAAACAGCGTCGCGCCGTTGAGGTCGATTATCGAATCGGCCTTAACGGATGCGGCCGAAGTGTCCTCGATCACGCGAGCAATTTGTCCGTCTTCTATGAGGAGACTGCCTGATCCAAGAATTCGTTCGGAAAGAACTAGGCGGGCGTTGCGAAGTAGCGTGAGCACGGAAGGCGATTCGATTAATTGCTGTTACGGTCTTTGGCTGATTCGTACTTCGACTAGTTTACGAGTGCTTCGATTCGCCGGTCGATTTCAGTCTTTCGTCTGGGACGAACCTTGATTGGAGCCGGCAGGGAATTTTTTTGCCGAGCCCTTACTCGTCTGAGCAGCGCCCGGAGACGCATTTCAGTTTTAGCCCACCTTTTGTCAGCTCGACTGCGCTGGAAGTTGACCGCTTATTCTGCTCCACAATGAAGTCCCTCGCTCGCTGCATCTCTTCATTCGTCATGGAAAGAAAAAACCTCTCGGCCCAAACTGGACGGCATTGTAACACCGAACCGGAGAGGCGGCGGAAAGGTTCCACATAGCAATTTTTATTGCCTGCAATTATTGACATGCTCGCCCTCTGCAGCTATTTTGCCCGCAGTTTTTAGCCCACATGAACAAGAGTCTCAACTTCATCACGCTCGCGATTTTCGCGCCGGTGTTAATCATCGTCGGCATCGCTGGTTTCCTGGTTCCGCCTGAGCAGAGTCTGACAAGCGGCGCGCCGGCCTACAACGTCTTTCATCTGATCTTTGGGGCAATCGGTTTGCTGATTGTTTGGACGAGGAACGAATTGGCGCTCTCGTCTTTCAATTTCGGGTTTGGCTTGATTGACCTGTATCAGGCATTGGCCAGCACACTGCACCTGCCGCCCGAGAATTATTTTCTCTGGACGAAGGTTGATGATATTTTGCACGTCTTGATCGGCCTCGCACTCGTCATTATCGGAGTGTACGGATTGGTAAAGCTCAACAGCGCGCGGAAGGAGAAACAAACATGAGCGCACCGGCCCCCGCCATTCGCGAAAACTCACAACTCGATCTGAAAACGTTGCGCCGGCTGAAATACGACGAGCTTGAGCGACTCTATCGCGCCGCCAAGCCGCCGAGCGCTCTTTCGGATCTTAACGGCGACGCGGTGGGCGCGATGCTCGCGTGGCGTACTCCGCGCACGGGCCCGCTGGCCTGGTTGTTGAAAACGTTTGGTGAGTCGTCGATCTTTGCCTGGAAAGGAAAATCTTTTCAGAGTCTCAGTGCCGACGCCGGTGAAGGAATCAATCGCGTTACTTTTTTTGGCAAACGGCGCTGGTTCCCTTTCGGGACGCGCTTTGAGGCGTCGTTCTTAGACGGCGAACCGGCATTTCTTCTGGACTATGCTCGTCCCGGCAACCCGCCACTGATCAAATCGATCGTCGATGAAGTCCGCGAAGTCGCCCCAAAACTTTACCTGGGGCCTGCGGCATTAAAAGTTAGCGGGCGGCCCCGACCAATTCTCTTCTTTGCGGTCTCTCTTCAGTGAGACAAAGGTAACTGGTTCAATCCTGATTAGACGGAACGGCGGGCGCAAAGGCCGCACGGCGAACCTGTTCGAGATAATCGCCGGCGGGATTTAGCGGGCCCGTCCGGATAGTAAAATCGTACGAGAACAGGATTATTCCATCGGCTCGCAGCTGGCGCGCGACACCAATTTTCTCAACAGTAGATTCCACCGGTATGCGATAGGCTCCAATTCCCGCCCAGACGCGCCGCCCGGCGCCATGGGCGGTGGAAGTAGCCACCTCAATCTGTTTCCGGAAGACGGCCGTATCAGTTGAGTAGGCCATCGGGCACGCGACGTCGAGAATTCCCATCTGCAGCCAGCGCCGCCAATCCTGAAACCGCCGGGTGTAAGCGTTTTCATCGTTGGCGAAGACCGCTGCGGACACAATCATCTGGGGCCGCCGCTTCTTGACCTCACCGTAAATGCGCTGCACAAGCTGTGTGATCTGTGCGCGTTGAAAATCGGCAAATCGATCCGGGTGAGCCTCGGTCGCCGCCAAAGGATTTTCTTTTAAAGATTTCGCCAGCCAGCGCCGTTCCGAATCCGGAATGTTTGGCTTGAGCCACGTCCAGAATTTTTCGAGAGACGTGCGGCTGTAATCAAAGTCCGGACTAGCTAGTCGGACGTAGTCGAAATGTAAACCATCGACGGCGTATTGCTCGAGCACATCCATCCAGATTTTGTAGATGTGCTCGCGCACTTTGGGATTGGCCGGTCCGGTATATATCCCTTCGAGTTCGGCGCGATTCGCTTTGGACCATTCAACTATTCGCTGACGGTAACGTGGCTCTTTTGGCGATAGCCGGTAGAGTTCCGCAGCCACCGGCTTGGGCACAGCGAGCCATTCGGGATGCCTGTTATAGACATGTTCCGCTTGGGTTGGCAGCGTATCAAGATTGGCCAGCAGACTAGTGTTGAGCCAGGCATGTACTTTCAAACCACGCCGGCGAGCTTCCAATAAAGTTGTAGCGAGCGGATCAAAAGAAGCCGGTTGATCCTTCAGCTCGATCGCTCTTGGTTCATGACGGGAACGGTAGTATGCATCGCCGCGGCCGCGTACTTGCACGATCAGGGTATTGAACCCTGCGGCACTGGCGTTCTCAACCATTTGCCGAATTTTTTCCGGTGACGTGAGCGTCGTCCGCACTACCCACAGCGCGCGCACTTCATTTGCGGACGCCACCGGTGGACTGGCAGCCGTGGAAGTTCCTGCAGGTATGAAAATCGATAGAAAGAAGATCAGGCCGAGCCCGATTACCAGCGATGATACGACGTGTGCTTGATGCTTCAAATCGAGAACCCAAAAGAAAGGCGGAAGCATCGCTCCCGCCTTTGGACGCCAACCTTGTGCGAATCAGTAAATGTATTTCAACGAGACCGAGACATTGCGTGGCAGGTACAGCGTGGCTCCTCCCGTAATCGCCCCGAAATTAGCGGACGTGATGTTGTTGCTCGGGAAACCAAACTGCACGTGATTGAAAGCGTTGAAGAGGTCGGCCCGCACCGTCAGACTATGATCCTCTTTCCAGGGCATGCGAAAGACCTTCATGATTCCAAAGTCAACATTTTGCACTCCGTCGAGATAGAACGTATTCCGGCCTACCACAGAGCTGATCGGATCGCCGGGTAACAGCGTGCGAAATGCTGCCCTCGGCAAAGCTTGCAACGCTGTGTTTGGATTGCTGACGCTGTTGCCCAAAATCGAAGGGTCGAGCAGGGCTGGTCGTGGTTCGCCAAACCCATCGAAATTCAGGTCGACGGCCGTAGTAATTACGGAAAAGGGTGTGCCATGTATCAGCTTAACCACAGTCGACAACTGCCAGCCGCCAAACGCCTGTCCCAACACTCCTTTTTCACCTTTAAAGAAAGGCAATCGATAAGTGCCGAAAAACGTGAAGCGATGCGGCGTGTGAAAGCGCGAGAGGCCGCGGGCGGTGCGCGCATCATTCCCATTTTGATTCGAGTCGCCCGTACCGACGAACGTCGCCTCAGAGGTCGTGTCGAGGGACTTTGACCAGGTATAAGCAGCCGAGAAATTCAGGTCATGACTCAGTCGTTTCGTCCACTCCACCTGGAGGCCATGATAATAACTCCACGCGGCATTGCTGGTGGCCAGATTCGTCGTGTAGAAACCGTTCGGTCGCCGCTCGTTAGCGCGCGTCACGCGGTAGCTGTATTCGAACGCGCCTATCGGAACCGCTACTGGACATTGCGCAGTCACTGCTACGCCATTCAGACCTGTTCCCGCACAGATGAAATCCGCAGCCGGGCGAATGACCTGACCGCGCACGTCCGTCCGCCGCGGATCGCCCACCGGCAGAGCAGTGCCGTAGAGCGCAGTTGGGGAATTGAATGGATGGTTTGGCACGAGCACTCCGCTCGTCGAGTGCGAGGGCAGATTATCAAGCGAGTACTTGAGCAGCCCGATCCCCCGGTTCCCGGTGTAGCTAACTCGCAGTGAGGAAGTGAAAGGCATTTGTCGCTCGATACTGAGGTTCCACTGCTGGGTATAGGGCATCTCGAGTCCCGGATCGATAATCGATAACGTGGCTCTGGATGTTAGGGGCGCGCCCGGGGTAAAGACGAAACCGTTCGTGGGGTCAGTTAATCTGGTCGGTGCGAAATCGCCGGTGGCCGCACCCGTGCGGTTGTAGAAGAACGCGTTCGGCGGATTGAACCGCACCGTCGCTCCGGATTGCGAGAACACTGACTGAAAGATTCGGCCGTGATAAATCCCAAAGCCACCCCGGATCGATGAGTCGCCTGGTGCGCCGAACAAGGTTTGGAATATTCCGCTCTCAAACTGAGGACTCCAGGCAAAGCCGAAGCGCGGCTCCCAGTTATTGTCGTCGGCGTCAATGCCATAATCGAGGCGGCCGGCAATCTCCTGGGGTTCCGACACGTACTCGTAACGGAGTCCGAGGTTAAGCGTAAGATTGCTGCGCACCTTCCAATTGTCCTCTGCGTAAAAGTTCGACTCGTTAATTCGATTTTCAAGGAAGAAAGGTCCATACCCTTTCTGGAACTGGGCCACACAGCCATTAATGAGCGCCTGGAACCCGCTGGCATAGAGATTAGTGGTGCCGTTACAGGTGCGATTAAATTGCCAGAAGCCCCGGGAGTTACTGTCCGCAAGGTCGTCGAGTTTCTGGCGGCGGATGTCGGTACCTGCTTTGAAGAAGTGCTTGTTTCCAAACAGCGTGGTGATGTTGTAGACGAACTGATTGTCAGTTTGATATCGCTGGATCGGAAACTGGCCGGCATTGCCGATGATCGTTGCTCCGATGCTGACCGGGTTTTCAAAACGCACGATGGGCGTGTCGTTTCCTGCGGTAATATTCACCAGCGTGGTTCGCAGGCCCAATCCGTAACGGAATTCGCCTACGGTGGTGTTTGAAAACAGGTGGGTCCAGGTCAAGCCAAAATTCTGCTGCTTGTTGTTTTGGTCGGCGCGCTCGCCCAGAATGATGTCGTCAGCGTCAAACCTTTGCCGCGTATACTGCCAGCGAGCAGATAGGTTGTCTGATTGAAACGGATTCCAATCGAGGCGTCCTGAGTAATCGCGAGCGGGAAAATCAAAAGGCTGCTGGCCAACAAAAGTACGGTTGCTCCTGGGATCGTTCGGAACCAGGCTGGCGGGAATGCGGTCGATAATCGATTGTATGAAGGCCCGGTTCGCCGGTGTGTCGTTAGCCGGAGTGACCGTAAACCAATTCGCGGGATTCCTCTCCGCCGCCAAAAACACGTCGCGAGTGTAAGTGTTGGCCCCGGTTTCCTCTTTATGATCCAGATTAACGAAGCCAAAAAGTTTGTTCCTGAAGATGGGGAAACCAGAGGTAAACCCAAACTGATTGCGGCGGTTGACCGGTTTTTTTCCATGCGCCAGGAAACTCTTTGCATTCAATGCGCTGTCGTTGTGAAACCAATAGACGTCGCCGTGAATGTTATTGGTGCCTGACTTGGTTTGCACCAGGACTACTGCGCCGTAACCCCGGCCAAACTCTGCCGTGAAGTTATTCGTGATCACCTGAAATTCTTTAATGGTCGAGAGTGCCGCTCCCTGCCGGTTTTGATTCTCGGACGAATCGTCGTTGTTTACGCCATTGATTTGAAACGTCGCGCCGCGCGTCCCGGTGCCATTGAAGTTAATCGACGAACCAGACGACGCAGTTGGATTGTTTTGTCCCGACGTTGGGTTCTCCTGAAAGCCGGTAAAGGTTTCAGCCAGAGTTAGAAAGTTACTCTGATTGAAAACCGGTTTGTCCTGAATTTCCTGGCTCGTCAGGGTGCCTTTAATTTCGGCGTTAGTGCTGTTGATCGTAGTGCTGTCGGAAGTAGTCACCACATTTTCCGTGATACTCGCCGGACTCAGGCGAAAATCAACCACTCGTGTTTGATTTAAGCTAACTTCGACATTCTCCTTAATGACTTTGGCGAACCCCTGATGGTTCGCCACGATGTGATAACGACCCAGTGGCACGAATGACGCGACGTAGAACCCGTCACTATTTGTTGTCAACGTTCTTTCCTGCCCCGTCTCAATGTTGCGAATGACCACCTCGGCATTGGTCACAACCGCTCCATTGGGGTCAGTGACAGTCCCCTGCACAGTTCCCGTGACCGTTTGCGCTTCGGCGATCGATCCACAGCAGAAACAAACAGTAAGCGCGATCAGAAGATTGCGCAGAATTCCTGAGTGACGTTTCATGATTCAGGCTCCTAGGAAAGTGTGTTCACTGTGCTTGACAGTGAGTTCGACATTTTACAAACGCCTTTTATTCTATTTGGAGCTACAATAAAAACTAAAAGAACTTATCAGACGGATAAATACGCGTGATGAGGCACACGATCCGTGTCACGGTCCTCACATGTGAGGTTTCGCTTCAAACAATGAAGCTCGTTTGATGAGGACTCTATGGGAGCGGTTTCGACAGGACCGTCGAAATCAACTCATTTAGACCGGCGTCTGAGTTGTTGTGGAAATTCTTATAGAGGGTCGTCAACTGGCCAAGTATCTTGTTGCGCGCTTCCTGTTGCTCGGGTTTCGTACTGAGGGCGACCGCGCGCGCATAAGCGTCTATCGTCTGGTTCACCAGACTCGAGAGGCGCTGCAACATCGCTGTCTGCTCGGGAGACGACGCTTTCCCGCCAAACTTTTGATTGTATTCATTCGAGAGTTGCGCGAACTCCCCTTTCAGGATTGCGACGCCCAGACGATGGTATGCCATCGGATCCGTGCGGAAAGGGCTGTCTGATCTGACGGCCTTCGCGAACGCAGCCGCTGCTTCAACCGGCTTCTCGTCTTTCACAAAGGTGCCGTAGGCAAAATTGAGAAAGCCACGGGCGACTTCCATTGTTTTGAAAGGATCCGCCTTCGTTACTTTGCCTCCCTCGAGCAACGCGATTGCGCGGCGCGCGTAATCCGCCGACTCCGCATTGAGGCTTGAGTCTCCAGTTAGAGAGTTGTCGTAACCTGCCTCAGTCAAAATTGCCAGGGCGAAAAAGTATTCGGGGTCAGACTTAATCAGTGGTCGACCAAGCTCGAACGTCTTAACGTAGGTCTTCGCGTCGTATGCAGCATAAAGCTGGCCTTGATTCATCGCCCGCTCGTACTCAGTAACCCAGCGACGAACTTCTTTCGTTTCGGGATCAGACCCGCCACCCCAGCGACGCAGATAGTCCTTGGCGATTGGATACGCGAATCGCTGTTGCTCCGGATTAGGATTCCGCTTGTAGTCGGTGAACCGCGCGTAGAGATCTTCCTTTTCGTTTTCCAGATGCCGCGAGGCCATCGTCGGGTTAACCGGACTGATGGGCGGAGCGTTGGGATTGGCTGTAGTGGGGGTGGGCGGCTGAGCTGCAATCGGGGCCGAGCACAGAACCAGCGCCCCTATGCTCAGCAGCAAATTTCGGTAACCTAACATGGCGTAATAATAACAAAGAATGTGGCCATTGATGAGACCCAATGGCGATCATCTTTCCCGGCAGAACTTAGATTCCATCGTTATACCAGGGTTGCCCTGCCAGCGTTAGTTTCCGATTACCGACCGTGCTACGGCCAATAGATCGGCACTACGCAGAGAGGCCCGGGAAACTTCTTAACAGAATTCCAATACCACTATCCGCAATCCCGGTGGAAAAAAAGTGCCCGCAGCCTTTATCAGGTGCGGGCACTGCCTTAACCATGGAAATGGGATTAGAAGGAGAGCTTCGCCCCCAACTGAATCGTGCGCGGATCGCGCACGGTAATTACATTTCCGTAGGCCGCGTTCGTAATGTTCGTTTGGATGGCCCGGAAGTTCGTGTGATTGAAAACATTGAACGCCTCGCCACGCAACTGCAGACTGACGCGTTCCCCAAAATTAAATCTCTTGAACACTGAGAAATCCACACGCTGGGTCGGCGGACCATCAATAGTGCCTCGTCCTGTATTGCTCACCACGTTAGGCACCGTACCGGAGGTGGGATTCGGTTGGAAACACCCGGTGTTGAACCACTGCAAGAACGTATTGGGTGCACCAGCGTTCGGATCGCAAAGTGTGTTCGGCCGATTACCGGCAATTAGCGCGGGGATATTACCCAGGCCGGCCGGGTCAATATTCGCTCCTAGTGCTGTAAACGGCAGTCCGGTTTGCAGCGACACGATGCCAGACACCTCCCAGCCGCCGAGAACTTTGCCTGCGAAATCGTTCCGCTTGCTGAAGAATGGAATCTCATAGATGTAATTAGCGGTGAAGACATGACGGCGGTCCAGGGTGGCGCGACCTCGATCCGCGCGAATGTCGTAAGAATTCATTGGCGCCGTACTGCGGTCTGTTTGATTGTCGGTGAGATTCTTTGCCCAGGTGTACGCCACGTTAACTTGAGAGGCGCCCGTAAACCGGCGTTGACCCATTACCTGCAGGCTGTGATAGTTCGAGTTGAACTGCGGCGTGATCATTGTGATCGATCGATAGCCCCGGTACGGCCGGATTTGATCCAGAATCGCCGAATTAGCACCGCCGGTTCCGCCAAAATAGGACCCGGGGGCCTGGCAAGGAACCAGCGTCGCTCCCGGCGTTTGTAACGTCTGAGTGCCACTGGCGCATTGTCGAGTTAAAGCGACGCCAGGGGGAACCTCGTTCAATTCATACGCGCCAATCAGGTGTGTTCCCTTTGAGCCGAAGTAGCCGACGCTCAACATGGTCTTGTCGTCGAGCATGTGCTGGCCCTCGAGTGACCAATGCTGCATATACGGATCTTTCCAATCCGGTTCCATTGCGCGCACGGATAGGGCTGTCGCCACGGCCCCTGCCGTCACAGTCACCCCACTTGGAACTGGCTGATCCAGACGCGGCGTAGTCGCTAGGGTTCCGGTTCCGCCGGGGACCGCAGCGATCGAGAAAGTCTCCTGGTACGGCGGATTTCCTCCAATTATTTGGAGCGCCCAGCCGTTTAAGATTTGATCGTAGTAGATACCATAACCGGTGCGAATTGAGGTGCGGCCTTTACCAAAAGGATCCCACGCAAGGCCAAATCGCGGAGCAAAATTCGCCTTAGGCGCCTCAACGATATACTTGCCAAACGGCGAAGCCGCCGGCGTGCAGTTATTCGCCGCCGCCTGCACATTCTGCGCATTCACAATCATGCCGTTGCAGAAGTTTCCAGTGCCGACCACGCGGTTGCCGGCGCCGGTTACCTGCGGCGCATTGGCGGGGTTGTATAACTCCGGGACAAAATTCGATAAGCGCCCATTGCGGTCATACGGGTGCCCGAAGTAAGCGTGGCGAACGCCGTAGTACACGGTCAGATTGCGACGAGCACGCCATTCATCCTGCGCATAACTTTCGACCGTGAACTGACGAAAATCAGCCACGTAGTCAAACCGCGCTTGGGTAAAGCTGACATTATTTCCCATTAGGAAATTCGCGAATGACTGGAAGTTAGCGCGGCGGGTGGCGTTAGGTTCCTGAGCGGCGGCAGTTCCAGGCACGACTGTACCGTGGACGATGCTATTCGGCACCGTATTGAGAAACGCGCTAAATCCGCCCGCGTTGTTGCCGGCCAGATTGTTCTCGTTCTTGCGGTAGTACGAATACATTCCGCCGAACTTCATGGTATGCGTCCCCCGGGTCCAGGTAACATCTCCACTGAAGTTGTGCTTGTAGGAAAAGTTGTCGTAGTCACCGAACGTCACCAAATTACTAAAGCCGTTGCCGGTGATCGTGGGAACAAAGTCCTTGGTCCTCGCATAAGCCAGAGGCGGGGTAATCGGCGAATTGTCCAACGCCAGGGTGCCGACGGTCTCACTCAGGATTGCCCCGTAGCCATAATTCCAACGGCCAACAACCGCCAAGCTCGGGTTGACGACCCAAGTCGCTTGTAAGGTATGAGTCTTTCCAGGTGAATTGGTAGAACTGGTCGAGACTCCCGGCAAACCTGAACCGGATGAAAAGAGTGAGTTCGCATCGACCGTGGGGATGTAGTCACGTTCAAAGCGGTAGTAAAGCGACCAATCGTCATTGAATGCGTGGTCAAGCCGGAGAATCTCCTGCCGGAAATCCGCGATTCCGCTCGCCGGAAACGTCAGCACGCGCGTAACCGGATCGGAGGGTGGAGGCAATCGGTTATAAACAAAGCCTAGATACTGTTGCGCGATGGGATTGATCGCGACACGAGAAGAGAGAGGCTGGCCCGCCGGGAGCACTTCCAAACACGTGGCCGTGGCAGTCGTGGGAATGTTTGCCCGAATACAGATGTCCATGGGAAAGATTCCCTGCCGCATGTTCAAATCGGGCACGCTTCCACTCAAGCTGGGATAGCGACGATCCTTGCGTTGTTCCTCCGAGAAGAAGAAGAAGGTTCTCGACAGTCTCTTTACCGCGTCACCGCCTTCACCAAATAACGGGAGGTAAACCGGCCCGCTGAGAGTGCCGCCAAAGTTGTTGTAACGGAACGGCGCACGCTTGGCTTTGCCATTCGACTCACGCCCGAAAGCCGGGTTGGTAGCTCGGTTCGAGATGAAATCATTTGCGTTCAGTATGTCGTTGCGAACGAACTCATACAACGAGCCATGAAACTCGCGGCCACCTCCACGGGTGACGACATTAATCTGGCCGCCGCCGCTGCGACCGGACTCAGCCGGAAACAGACTGCGTTGGACCTTGAATTCAGCAATCGAGTCCACACTGGGATAAGCCTGAATGGTGATGTTCGATCCGCGATCGGTGACGTCAGACCCATCGACCGTATATGTATTCTGCGCACTGCGGGCTCCGTTGACCGAAATGTTCATCGTGTTTGCCTGACCAGCAGGGTTCGTCGTTCCCACATAAACCTGATCGGCGAGATCGTTCGAAACGCCAGGCGCCAGCGTGATCAATTGCACCCAGTTGCGATTATTAAGCGCGAGTTGAGTCGCCTGATCGCCGCTGATCACGGTTCCGACGGTCGCCGTAGTCAGTTCGACGGCGACTGGATTCGCTTCAATCGTAACTACTTCGGAAATGTCACCCGCATCCAATGTCGCGTCGAGAGTGCGACGAACACCAACGTTAACCTCAACGTTGCTTTGAATTTGTTTTTTGAAGCCCTTGGCCTCAAAGGACACGTCATAGCTGGTGGCCGGCAAATCGCCAACGGTGTATTGACCCTGATCGTCGGATTGTACGGTGCGAACCGCGAGTTGAGTTCCACGGTTAGTAACAGTGACCGTAGCCCCCGGAACCGATGCGCCGGCGGCGTCTTTTACCGTGCCCACAATTCCGCCCGTTATTTCCTGGGCATTCGCCCCCTGGCTCAGACCTAAAACTAGAATGACTGCTACCAGCGCGATTCGCAGAAATTTGACGTAGTCTCTCATTAGGGGATCCTCTCGATTCGGTTTTGATTTGCGGTTGATGGTTCGTCCTCGGAAATGCGAACTCATTGGCGGAAATTCACAAAAAATTTAGGCAACTCGCGGGCCGCCGCGCCAACCAGGCAACGAACGTTCGCGAACCGCGAATCCGCCTTGTCAGTATCATGAACTGACGGTCCCGGTCTACCTCTGATTGTTAATGTTCAGGTTTCGACAGGCGGTAAGATCGCCGCGGTGCCTGCCGGTAACCAACTTAGGGTCAGCATTTTATGCGACCTGTTCACCACATCAAAGCTAAAAGTACTTATCAGACGGATAAACATTAATAATGAAGCGTGCAAGGCCGGCCGCGAACCCGCCGAGTCGGAGCCTTTCGAGCTTCGTTGAATCCACACCGACGCCGATGTAAGCCTTCGAAATAATGGATGACTCTTCACGATTTTGGATCGGCCAACGAACCCGGCATCAACCCGGGCATGCTTGTCTCTCCAAAATCATTCCTGTTGACGCCAGCGCGAGACGGGGGGTATATAGGGCGAGTTAATAGAAACTGTTGCAGAGGCCTCACACGTCACGAGTTCCGCTCATGAAAAGGAATTATTTTGTCGCCGCTTTTTTCGTCAGCGTGCTGCTCATATCGTTATTAGCTCTTCCAGCCAAAGGCCAGTTACCTGGCACCGGAAACACTATTACCGGATTCGTTTTTGATCCCCACCGACGCGCTGTGGCCCAAGTCCACGTTGAACTACTAAACGACGTGAATGGCGTCCTCCAACGCATCAGAACCGACGTATCCGGACGATTTATTTTTAGGGGAGTTTCGCAGGGAAGGTTTCAGGTGCGGGTTTTGCCGCTGGGCACCGTTTACGAAGAGCAAACCCAAGAGGTAGACACAACCGGCAGACTAGGCAGGGACACTATACAAATTGATTTTTACCTTCGTTTGAGAAAATCAGCCGTCGCTTCTTCTGCCGCCGTAATTTTCGCGCAAGAGGTTCCCGACGAAGCAAAAGTCATTTATCAAAGAGCTGTTGCTGATCTTGATCGTGGTCGGATGGAAGACGGGATCGCGGGACTGGAGAACTCGCTCAAAATTTTTCCGGAATACTACTTAGCATTAGAGCGGTTGGGGTTGATGCATCTAACGCAACAAAAATACGAGCACGCCGTGGCAGTTTTCAATAAAGCCGTCGTAGTTAATCCGCGCAGTTTTAATGCATGGTATGGATTGAGTGTTTCACATTATGAGTTAAAACAATCGGAGTCGGCGGTCGAAGCAGCGCAAAAGGCGGTTAGCCTCAACTCAAACTCAGCGGATGCGTTACTTGCGCTCGGTGTTTCACTGCGACAAGCGAAAAGATATGTCGAGGCAGAGAAACCGTTAAAACAAGCGGACAAGATTACGAAAGGGCTCTCTCCCGATGTTCATTGGAATCTGGCCCTGCTATACGGGAAAAACCTCAACCGTTTCCATGACGCCGCGAACGAGCTGGAACTGTATTTGAAGACTACTCCAGATACTTCGCAAGCTGAACTCATCAAGAAACTGATTAAACAGTATCGTGAAAGTCCGCCCGCCAAGTGACGTCCTAATTCTTAATGGCTTCGCACAAAAACAAACTCGCCTGAATCGCTTCAGGCGAGTTTGCGAGTCCAGCTTTGAGATCCTTCTAGAAGAGGAACCTCACTCCGAATCTCAGCGTCCGCGGTGACTGGTACAGGAACGGCAGCCCGTACCGGATGTCGCTTCTGTCTGGTTGCGACGCTACGCGAGCCTGCATCTGGTTCAACAGGGTCCCGCCGGTGATGCCGTTAGCATAAGCGACCTGGCTTAATCCGAGGGCCGCGGCGTTAACCGGAGCGGTGCTTGGATTCACCGTGGTGTAGATGCCCGTAACCGTAGCTTGATCGAAGAGATTCAGCACGTTGAGATCGAAAGCCATGGTCAACCGATTCTCCGAACCAAATCTATAACGGTGAGTGATATTAAAGTCCGTCTGCGAATAGACCGGACTACGACCCAAATCACCGCGACCCAGGAATATTTGCGGCGTCACGGTCGAGGCGCCATAGATAGTCGTGGTTTGAGGCTGGCCTGAAGTGACGGTTTGAAAGCCTGCTATTTCAGTTGAATGTGTTTTCCTGCCCCTCCAATCAAAGATGTAGGCGCCGTAGATGTTGAAGACATGAGGCCGGTCGGTCTGAAGCCGCCCGTTGTCTTTCTCACCGCGTGCGGTGAATCCGATAAACGGCAAGTCAAACGCGCGACTTACGCCCGGTGAAAGACGCCCGTTAACCAGGTGCGGCTCATCCGAACTAGCCAGTCCTGAGTAGTTACCGTACAACCGGCTGTAAGTGTAGTTCGCATTGAAATACCAGTTGTCCTTCAAAGGTCGGTCGACGACAAATTCCACCCCGTCGTAACGGCGCTGCGGTCTTGTCGACTTGAGATATCCAAGCGTATTGAGCGTTTGCAGGTGCAGGCCCGCGCCAGGGTTGCCGATAATGTACGCCTCGCTGCCGGCCGCATTAACAATACCCGCGTCTTCCACGGCTTCATCGACATTCTTATACGTGTAACGCGCTCGCAAAATGTAGAGTCGGCGGAACTGCCGTTCTGCGCCAATCGTGAACTCCGTCTGCCGGAACGGCTTTAAGTTAGGATCTACGGCCCCGCCATTTAGTGCAGAGGCATTCGGATCGTTGGCGTTGACCCTTAAGTTCTTTTGACATCTGCTGCGCGCACCCGCAGTGATAAAACCGGTCGTCGGACAAACGCTCGGTCCGGTGAAACCGTTGAGGATGTTCCCAATGTTAAAGCTGGTTGACGTATCACCGGGGAAGAGCTCGAAATAATCTTCGAGGAAAATATCGCCGCCGAACAACCCGCGGGGCAGCTCGAATTTCACCCGGTCGAAGAACCGGCCGTAGCTGGCGAAAAGTTTCGTGTTGCCGTCGCCGGTAAGATCGTAGGCGAAGCCAAGTCGCGGAGCGATCTTATCGCCCCAGCCAAAATTGATTGCGCTTGGAAACGAGTTGAACGAGGGTAGATTCTCTTTCTCAAAACGGACACCGATGTTCACCGTCAAGCGCCGATGTGGCTGGTACTTATCCTGAATGAAGATGCTCTGGCTGAGGTTTGACCCAGTGCCATTGGTTCCGGTACGTCTAAATGAAGCAGATCCGACGTTCCCGGGCGTTGACGTTACATTTCCACCGATCAACGTGGCAATGTCGGTTCCATAGTTGAACGAGATTCGTCCGACGGTGGAATTACCCGACTGCACATCGTTAAGAATAGTGAATCGCTGATACCCGCCCCTCAATTCATGTTGTCCGCCGGCGCTAAATATGAAAGCCACGGAAGATTCAAACGATTTTCGCAGCGAGACATCCTTTCGGGTAATTGTATTTGCCCCGGTTGTCGTGCACGGGAAAGCGGCGTTTGGAGTTCCGCAACTAAAGATCTGAACCACCTCGGGAACAAAGTAATTGCCGTTCTTCTCGTTAAGGAATCCGCGACTATAACGAGCGTCGAATACGAGCTTGCTGGTCGCAGTGTATACACCAGCCAATGTCATCAGGTTCGAGCTCTGGCGCCCGCCTTGAAGATCGGTATATTGATTTCCCCTCAAGGTGCCAATGCTGCCCCCAAAGTTGGCGGTCGGAACATTTTGAAAACCAAAACCTGAAGAGGCGACATTCGTGAAACTGGTGGTCGGAACACTCCCCTCATCAATAACCGGGTTCCAGAGGTACGTGCCGGTGACCCTCAATTTATTGATCGGATTCGCATCAATCCGCCCGAATGCGTATTCGTATTTCCTCGTGCGCCGGTAGTGTTCGGTGGTGATGAATGTTCTTTGCGCCGCGGGAAGGTTTGTGAAGTAAGGCGTGTCGACTGTGGTCTCAAAAATCTGCGGCGTGTAGCTTGCGAAAAACCATACGCGGTCCTTCATGATCGGTCCGCTAAAGCTAGCCGAGGGAAATACGTTTGTTCCTCCCTGCTTAGCGGGGTTGAAATACTCAGCGGTCTGTACGAAGTTATTGGTGGAAACCGCACCTGAAGTGAACCGGGTCAGGAGCGGGCGTGGCTTGCCACCGAATTTCGGTACTTCGAACTGGAGACCGACTTCGCCGTGAAACTCATTACCGCCTCCACGAGTAACCACACTAACTACGCCACCCGTCGCGCCGCCGTACAGCGCATCGAATCCGCTCGACTTAACCTGAACTTCCTGAACCAGCGAAGTGGGAACATTGTAAGTCTCATTCAGCGTCCCGGTCCGATAATTGGTGACTTCCTGACCATCGATGACAAAAACGTTTTCGCCCCCGGAAGCGCCATCCACTGAAAAACCACCTGTGCGGCTTTCAGGACGCGTCCCGGGTACGGTTTTTAGCAGGCCGGTAAAACCGGAACCCTTAGGTATTAACTCAATCTTCTGAGCGCTAATAGTGGTCTGAATAGCGTTGTTGCTGGTATCGACTGCCACCGTGTCCGAAGCAACAATATTGACGGTACTCACAGTACTGCCGGTAGTCACCGTAATAATCAGTTGAGTGGCCTGGCCGATGGCGACGGTCACGTTTTCGTATCTTGCTTCGCCAAATCCGCTGGTCGGAGTTGTCACCACGTCATACATTCCCGGCGGAACCTGCAAGACGCGGAAAGTCCCCTCGTCATTGGATTGAAGTGTGCGATTGAAACCGCCACTAACACCTGTGGTTGTCGTGCCGCTGGCCGCAGCTTTCGCGTTCGTAACTGTCACGGTAACGTTAGGCACCACCGCGCCATTCGGGTCCTTAACAGTACCCTCAATACTGCCAGTGGTTTCTTGTGCGAAAACAAGCGAGAAGGTTGACAACACGATTACGACTAGAACGAACGCTCTTGCCGGATTCAGCTTATGCATGTCTGGACTCCTTATTGAATTTGACGGAGAGATAGGAATCAAAGGCTCAAGGTCAGAGGGCTCAAGCCCGACCCTTCCTAATCACGACAGGACTCAAAAACGACAGAAGCGTTAGACCTTGCCGACTTTAGATCCTGCTTTTTTCATTGGTGCGCGTCCCAGGAACCTGGACGCGCGGTGACCCCACAAAACGCCGCCATTATACGTAGTTCGGCAAATAAGAAAACCTAAACATTCTTATTGGCTGAATAACTCTCGCTAATGGCAAGGGCTGCGATTTCTATCGCGTGGCTGTCGAGACAAAGCAAACCGGCGAGTCCCCTTGGGAGTCTCGCCGGTTTCGTTTTGCTGAACTGAGTTGCGAAAGGGTTAAGCCGCGGCTGCGGTCGAATCGCAACTGGCCGGCTTGATGAAGGCGCTTTGCACGCCGGTCAGGAAGTCCCACAAAGCTTTTGACGCTTCGCCTGCCGTCGAGATAACTGCTTCACGAGCGGCATCGGATTCACACGCCTCGCTGAGAACTTTCAATTCAGTCTCGCGATGCCATTCATCAGCCGTCTCGTGAACCGTGAAGAAAGAAACTGCCCGGCTGTCTTCGATCCCGTAGAACTGCTTGAGTCCTGAGCGCTTTGTCTGCGCGACTTCCGGAATCTGGGACTCATAAGCGTAAAGAGCCGCCACGCCGCGACGGTAATCTTCACTTTGCGTCAAGGCCTTTAATCGCTTGACCGAGTCAACAGTGGACGGCAGAAGTTCCGCATTCTTCACCTCGTCGCGCGTCAAACCTAATCCCTCGGCGAACCGCAACCACAGTTCAGGGTGATTGTTCTCGCCGCGCTCTTCCTCGATCAGATTCTCGAGCAGCATCTGCCTGACCGCGACGTCATCGCAATGCGAATGAGTCGCGCTCACGTAAGTCGGAAACGCTTTGACGTGCGCATAGTACTGCTTCGCGTATTCCCTCAGCACTTCAACGTCAAGCTCGCCTGCGCTCCATAGCTGGTAGAACGGATGCTTCAGCATCGCATAGCGCTCAACAGAATCCTGTAGTTCCGTCTGAAATTCACTGACTTGAGTCATGTTTTCCTCCACTGAATGTTTGCTACTTCCAATTGCACGAATAATTCACGCCGCGTGATTTGGCAATTTCGGTGAACCTATCTTCATACCGTTTGGCGTACTGTTCAACCATGCGTTTTATCTTATTGAAGAGGCGGCACTGAAAACCTTCGTTGGCCATGCGATCGCGCAGGTAAAGCATCGCGTTGGCCTCGCCCCAGTACTCGCGGTCTTCCCAAATCTCAACCGGGTTGCCACCCATCTGTTGCGCCATTGCCACCAGCCGCGGATCGTTCACATTGTGGCCGTTGCTCAGGAAGAGCTTGTTGTAAAGCGGCACGAGCTTTAGCTGGAGTTTGTAGACATCCTCGGGCGTGTCGGCGATTTTCATCACATGGCCAAACTCGTGGGCGATTTTAGCCGCGGCGAGGACGTTGCGACTGATCATCTGATTCTGCTCGTACGGCTCGAGCGCGTTCATCACCGGATAATAGACCGAACTGGGATAGCCCTCGTCGATCCGGCTGCCAAGAAAAATAGTCGCTTCAACCAACTCGCCGTTGTCATTCCACTTGTAGTTGCCGGTGCCGGCGCCATACTTGTTCTTCGGCGAAACGGTGATCGTAAGCGTCAGGTGCGGATGCTTCGCGTAAAGCCCCCACTGCACGCGCGCGATTTCGGCCGCGAGAAATTCGCTTTTCCACTTGGCGTAACGTTTCTTATACCGCAGGTCGATCGATTCCTTCAGGTTCGGCCCCGACAACTGATCGCTCGCAAACGCCCGGGAGACTTCGGCTGACGCCGGTGCGGCACACCGCGCTGCTATCGGTGCGCTGCCCGACGAAGACCCGCCCAGACAAATCAGCGTCGCAGTCGCCATCAAGAAAAACGCGACAAGCCGAATTCTCATTGAAACGTCCTCCTGGTCAGATCGAGCGGAAAGTTCTCCGACTGGTAAATCGATGCGGAAGGATAAGTCACCAGGGTTATTCGTACAAGAGCACGCGCGCTCTCGCCAGCTTGAACTGGTCCAGAGGTGTCGCCCACGAGCGGATGATTGAATCGGGGGGATCGCCCCGCTTCACTCTTTCGAAGATGTCGCCATTCGCCAGCAGCCGGTTGAATTTGTCGATTTGCCAGTCTGACGGGTGCAAATGACGCAGCGCGGCCGCGAGTTCAATGCCCATTGACACGGACTGAAGCCGGGTTCGATCGGTGGCGATGATGTTGATGCCGCCGCACTCCTGATCTTTGTGCACCGAAGACTTGGGCGTGAAGCGGACGGGCACGAACCTTACGCCCGCAATCTGCCGCGCGTTGAGATAATTCGCGAGCGGCTGTCCGTCGAGCCACGGCGCTCCCAGCACTTCGAAGGGCGTGTCAGTTCCCCGCCCCACGGAGACATTCGTCGTTTCCAGCAGGCCGACGCCGGGATACAAAGTCGCCTGGGTCAGGCTGCGCATGTTTGGCGAGGGATTGACCCACGTCAGGTTCGTCGAATCGAACCACATCGTACGCCGCCAATTTTCCATCTTGATCACCCGCACGTCTGCGCCGATCTTTCGCTGTTCATTGAAGAGGCGCGCGAGTTCGCCAACTGTCATTCCGTGACGCACCGGAAGGGCGTGATACACCACAAATGAAAACTTGTCGCTGTCAGCGATTGGCCCCTCGACGTCCAGACCATTGATGGGATTAGCGCGATCGAGAACGTAGACCGGCAACTTCACTTTGGCCGCTTCTTCCATCGCGTAGCCAAGTGTCGAAATGTAAGTGTAGAAACGCGCCCCGACATCCTGAATGTCGAAAACGAGCGCGTCGAGATCTTTCAAGTGCTCTGGTTTCGGCCGTCGTGACTCGCCATACAGAGAATAAATCGGCAGGCCTGTCTGCTCGTCTTTCCCGTCGGAAATCTTGTTTTCATCCAACAGGCCGCGAATGCCATGCTCAGGAGAAAACAGCGCGACGAGCTTAACGCCCGGTGCTTTGAACAGAACATCAATTGTCGAACGGCCCGCGCGATTTCGACCGGTGTGGTTTGTAATCAAACCGATTTTCATTCCGGATAGTTGCTTGAAGCCGTCCCGCTCCAACACATCGATGCCCGTGAGTACCTGAGCGTCCGGCACTATCGCAGGCGCGGGCCGAGGGGTGTTCAAGCGCGCGAGACTCGTCAGCAATTCAGCTGACGCGTCGCCGGCTTGCGCGCGCGCTTTGGCGACTGTGGCGTCGGTTATCGCGCCGGCAACGATCGATGCGACGCGTCCACGCAGCGAAGCCACGTCCCCCTTGCCGTCAGGATGCACTCGGTTGCTGAGAAAGACGACGAACGTGTCACTCGCGGGGTCGATCCACAGCGACGTTCCCGTGAATCCGGTATGACCGAACGAGCCGAGCGGAAACAGGTCGCCCTTGTTGACTGAGAATGAACTCGCAAAATCCCAACCCAAGCCGCGCGCTGCACCGGTTTCACTGACTGCGTGCGGGCGAGTCATCGTGGCAACAGCCATCGGGCTCAGAATTCGCACGCCGCGATAACTGCCGCCATTGAGGATCATCTGACAGTAAATCGCGAGATCGTCGGCAGTCGAAAAGAGTCCCGCGTGGCCCGCAACGCCCGCCATGCGAAATGAAGTCGGATCGTGAACCTGGCCGCGCAACCACTTCTCGCCTTCGGTGCCTGCGTCCGCGCCGCTGTCGCCGAGATAGTTCATTTGGCCGCGACGTTTTTCGGTGGGCGCGATGCGCGAACTCGTGGAAGGATTGAAACCCGTGTCTCGCATCCCCAACGGAACGAAAATATTTCGCCGCGCAAACTCATCCAGAGTTTGTCCACTGACGCGCCGGACAACTTCGCCCAGCGCGATGTAGCCGATGTCGCTGTAAACGAAACGTGTGCCGGGTGTACTGCGCAACGGCTCGCGCTGAAGTCGCTTCATCGCTTCGTCGTACCCCGTCCAACGCTCGCGCAGATCGAAATCAGGTTGAAAGCCGCTCACGTGTGTCAGCAGTTGCGCGATCGTGATAGCGTCGCGGCCTCCGCCTCTCATTTCCGGAATGAACTTAACGGCCGGGTCGCTCAGACGCACTTCGCCGCGCTCAACGAGAATCATGATGCTGGTCGCAGTGGCGACGACTTTCGTGAGACTCGCGAGATCGAACATCGTGTCCGTCGTCATCGCTTCGCGTTGCGGCTCGACGGCACGCGAACCGTACGCTTTACGCCAAACGACGCGTCCGCGATGGCTTGCCACTACAACAGCTCCGGGCAGTTCTTTATTTTTGATTGATTCCGCGACGACCGCGTCGATTCGCGCCAAACGATCGGTGGCGACACCTGCGACGGCAGGTCCGCTGGGAGGCTGGGCTGAGATCGAGCGCGCCAGCAGCAACGCCAGCGCGATGGCCAGTTTCGAATGTCGAGCGATCATTATTGAGACTGAGCGGAATTAGCCTTCAACTGGATTCCAGCGCCGAGAGGATACAGACCCGGAAGCGAAATCGGCAAACGGCCGCTAATGTTGTTCTTCCCAAGCAATGCTTCAGCAGTGGCCTTCTGCAAGCTCGGCATATCGCCGTAGACGACGAGATACGTTTGCAGTTTCGGGAAATTCATCAGCAGGTATGGATTGCCAAAGCTGATCCCCACCAGGGGCTTGCGCCGATCGATCAAGGTATTCAGTGCTTTCGCGCCGGGCTCGGGTAGCGCCACGCTGCGCGCCTGGCCTGAGCGTACGCGGCCATACATCGAAACAAGCACAACGTCTGCGCGCCCCGCCGCATCCACGGCTTTCTTAACTTCGGATTCCGACGACCGATCGTCGAGGACGATCGTCTCAAGCTTGACCCCGCCACGACTCATGGTTCCGTTGAACGTCTGAGTGATCCAAAGACGATCGTCGCCGTTTGTGATAGCAAGATTGAGGACCTTCGAAGCCGGCGTCAGTTTCAGCGGCAGTAGTCCCGCATCATTACGCACCAGGGTTACCGCATGTCGCGCAATTTCCTCGGCGAGCAAGCCCGCCGGTCTTGCAGAAACGATCCGGTCTATTTCGTCGATCGGCGTAATTCGCTGTTTCACCAACCCGAGGTCGTACTTGGCGGCGAGAATCTTGCGCGCGGATTTTTCAATACGTTGCTCAGTTAAGCGGCCATTCTTCACCGCCGCAATTACCCCGCGAAAAGCAGCGTCGGCATCGGCGGGCTTCAAAAGTTGATCGGCGCCGGCCTCGAGCGCGCGCACGGACGCTTCTTCCTGGGTGAAGTACAGCGTTAGACCGCTCATGCTCATCGCGTCGGTCACGATCAAACCATCGAATTGAAGATCGTCGCGGAGTATCGCATTGATCTTCGGCGAAAGAGTTGTCGGCATCGTGCCTTTTTCAATCACGATTTCGCCGGCTTCGTCCGTATCGATAGGTCCGACTTTCCGGTCACGCGGCAAAGGTGTGATCACGGTCGGATCGATTTTCGGCAAAGCGATGTGGCCATCCATCACCGAACCCACACCGGCGTTAACAGCCGCGCGGAAGGGCACGAGTTCGACGCTGTTCAGCCGCTCGCGTGTCACGTCAATTTCAGGCAGTCCGCGATGCGAATCGACCGCGGTATCACCGTGTCCGGGAAAATGCTTAGCGGTCGCGATCACACCCGCATTCTGCACGCCTTCAACAAAGGCAGCGACGAATCGCCCGACGGCAGCGGGATCTTCGCCGTACGACCGGACGTTGATTACCGGGTTCGCCGCGTTGTTATTAACGTCCGCGACCGGCGCGTAGACGTGGTAGACCCCGAGCGCACGTGCTTCCCTCGCGGTCACATCGCCCGCTCGCCGCGCGTATTCAGGATTTCCCGTCGCCGCGGTGGCCATCGCCCAGGGGAAATTTATGGTGTCGTCGAACCGCATGCCTGCGCCGGCTTCAAGATCCGCGGAAATTAAGAGCGGATACTTCGCAAGTTCCTGCATCCGATTCACCAGGACCACCGATTCGTAAACCGGCCCGCGAAACAGGATGATTCCGCCGACGTGGTTATCAACAATTTGATGACGCAGCGCATTAAAAGCTGCGCTGTCCTGATTCAGAAACGTGGCGTTAACGCCGACTGAAATCAACTGTCCAACCTTCTGCTCGAGCGACATCTGCTTGAGTTGTTTGTCGGCCCACTTCAGCGCGTCCTTCGATGGCCGTCGCGTGTAAGGCTTGACCGGCGTCTTGTCCGCGGCCGGCGTTGCCGCAACGTCGCGCGTAACGGAAACAGACTCTGCAAAACTTCGTGGCAGCGGTACCAGCAGGAAAGCAACGATAAGGAAAATCGCAAGTCGTCCCGGCTTGGTTGGTAATCGTTTCAATTTGATCATGAAGAGCGAATCCTATTCTGAAATTTCTTCCAGCCCCTCGGTGGGCGAAACCGCGAGCTGCTGGCTGCGACTCGCGGGCGCGGCTGCAAATGCGAAACTTGCCAGCCAGGCTGCGACCAGCGTAATGAGACTGCCGATAAAGACATACCACGTCCACGCGATGCCCGTCGCGAACCGGATGTAGATCATGGCGGCCATGCTCGTTACCATGCCGATAAGCGCGGGTGGTTCGCTGACGCGTTTCAGGAACACGCCGACGAGAAACACACCCAACACCGGCCCATTGATGAGCGATGCCACTGACAGCGCTTGATCCAGCGCCGATCGATTTTGATTACGCACCAGCAACGCTACGCCAATTTGGACAACTCCCCAGAGCAGCGTCAGCCAGTGCGAGACTTTCAAATAATGCGTGTCGCTGAGTTTTTGTCGAAACGGCCGGTAAAGATCGTTAACCGTCGTGGCGGCGATCGAGTTCAACGAAGATGACATAGCGGCCGCGAAGATTGCCGCCACGACCAGCCCCGACAATCCGGTCGGCAAGTGGCGCGTGATGAAGTCCGGGAAAACTCGATCGCCGCCGGTGAACGGATACGCGGTCGAGGCTGCGGTGGCGTAACCGGGATCGGTGTGTGGATGATAAAAAGCAAACAGCAGCACGCCGATGAAAAGAAATCCGATGAACTGGGCGAGCACGATCGCCCCGCTGGTGAGCAGCGCCGTCGCCGCGCGCCGCGGCCGATCAGTGCAGAGATAGCGCTGCACGAGATACTGATCGGTCCCATGGGTACTCATCGTCAGAAAACATCCACCGATTAAGCCCGCCCAGAACGTGAAGGTCTTCGTCATGTCGAATGAAAAATCGAACAGCGAAAACTTGTTGAATTGCGAGCCGAGCGCGAGCGCCCCGGACAATCCCCCTTCGATCGATTGCGTGAGAATGATTGCCGCGGCCAGCGCGCCCACGATGTAAATTCCCAGTTGCACGACCTCGACCCAGATGACCGCTTCCATCCCACCGAAATAGGTGAAGACAATCATCGCCACGCCGATCAGAATTATGGATGCGACCACAATCGTTTCTGCGTTAGCCGTCGGTTGAAATGACGTGTAGACGGCGGCGAGGACGATCGCCGTCAACAACAGACGAATCCCGTCGGCGATGTTTCGCATCACCACAAACAGCGACGCCGCCAGCATCTTGATCTTTCCGCCGAACCGTCGATCGAGCAGTTGATAAACCGTCATCAGCTCGCCGCGAAAGTACGAAGGGATAAAAAGGATCGCGATCACGATGCGACCCAACATGTAGCCGAAAACTAGTTGCAGAAACTGGTAGTTGCCACCGCGCGAGAAGGCGATGCCCGGAACCGAGATGAAGGTGATCGTGGAAGTTTCGGTAGCGACGATCGAGAACGCTACCGCCCACCAGGGCACGGATCGATCGCCGAGAAAATAATCGCGAGTCGTCTTCTGTTTGCGTCCAAACCACGCCCCAAACAGGACGATACCGATTAGGTAGCCAAAGATGATTGCGAGATCGAGAGCTTTCATGCTCGGTTCGGCAGATATTGTCGGAACCGCCTGTCACCGGGGTCCCCGCGCGAGCATCTCGCGTGGGGTGGCCGTTAGCGGGCGGTTAAATCTAATCGCAGGTAGCGTTCACCAGCAACGATCAACCGCCCGCTACCGCAGGCGGTTCTGACCCCGCTTCAGAACTAATCAATTCGAGTGCGCGGGCAATCACTCCGTCAGCGGCTTCGAGAGCGTCCTTCGCACGAAGCTGACTGGACTGCGATTTGGCCATGACGATCGCCACCGGCAAATCGCCTTCGGCCGCATCGAGAACTTTACTGGCTGACGCTGCGTCAATGCCGGCTTCAGCCGTCAGGATTCTCACCGCACGCGCACGTAGCTTTGCGTTCCGCGTCTGTACATTCGTCATGCGATTGCCCGTGACGTAGCCGAGTCGCACTAGCGTCGCGGTGGAAAGCATGTTCAAGACCATCTTTTGCGCCGTGCCGGCTTTCAAGCGCGTCGAGCCGGCCACAACTTCAGGTCCGACGACCGGTACGATCGTGATCTCCGCGGCATTTGTAATAGCCGAATCCGGGACACAGGTTATCGCCGCAGTGAATGCTCCAATTTCCCGCGCGTACTCAACCGCGCCGACAGTGTAAGGCGTCCGGCCCGAAGCTGCTATTCCGACTAACGCGTCGTCTTTGGTAAAGCCGCGCGTTTGTAAATCACGCGCGCCCGCTTCGGCGTCATCTTCGGAAGCTTCGACGGCGCGATAGCACGCTTCGAATCCGCCGGCGATGATGGCTTGCACCAGTTCTGGCGAGACACCGAACGTCGGCGGGCATTCGGCTGCATCCAGCACACCCAAACGGCCTGACGTCCCGGTTCCGATGTAAAACAAACGTCCGCCGCTTCGCATTCGCTCGACGATTCTGTCCACCGTTTCGGCTATCTGGGGCAAAGCGGCGTTTACGGCAGATGCCACGCGCGCGTCCTCTGCGTTCATCACTTCAACGATGTCCAGTGATGAAAGCGAACTAAGATTCGCGGTGCGCGGATTTTCCTGTTCAGTGATCGGAACTGTCGCGGAGCTGTCGGAGGGCATCGGTGAAAGTGTCAGGTTTCAAGTTCCAGGTTTCAAGTTAGAGAGCGCGGATGTCAGTACCATCCCCGTGAGCGGATGGGTCTAAAGTCAACGTCGTTGAGTTACTGACCCACCCGCTGACGCAGGTGGTACCGACCTCATGGCCCAACTTGGAACTTGAAACTGTCTGGCCTATCCGGCCAGAGCGTATTCGTCGCGCAGGTGCGCGTGCGCGATGCGCGCAGCGGCCATCACCGGCGGAAATAGGGGCTGCGCCAGGTAAGCGCGTTTGGCAACGGTCTTGATTTGTTGTTGCATGGCGCTGAGCAACAAATCACCCGCGCCATAAACTCCGCCCACGCACGCGACGCGAAACTCTTCTTTTTCCATTCGCAGTTTCTTGATCACAGCAATCGCGGCTGCGGCCAGTTCCCTGCCGGCCTCTTCAAGAATTTCGAGCGCCACAGCATCGCCGGACCGCGCCGTGCGCACGACTTCGCGCGCAAAGCCCGCCAGACGATCGTTGGTCATCGTCGGCGAATAGATTGCAGTCGATAAGTCGTCAGCATTTTCCACTCTGAAATATTTTAAGGCTGCGTTTGTCACCGCGGTGGCCGGACCGCGTCCGTCGGCGCCGTGCGCAACCGCCTGCAAAGCCTTGCGCGCTATCCACGAAGCGCCGCCTTCATCGCCGACTATCGGACCCCAGCCTCCGGCACATGTTTTCTTGCCTTGCCGGTTTCGGCCACAACAGATTGATCCCGTGCCGGCGATGACTACTAATCCCGGTTCGCCGTCGGTCGCTCCATACAAAGCGATTTCGCCATCAGGCAGCAGCTCGATGGATCGAATTTCCTTCAGGCACTCATTCAACTTTTCGAGCGTGCATTGATGGATATCTTTGCGTCGCACGCCGGCTAATCCAATCGTCGCGTTCGAGATATCGTCGCGATGAACAGCCGCCTCAGCGCAGGCGCGATCGATTGCCTCGCGCACATTACTCACCGCTTTCGAAATGCCGACGCGCAGAGGATTCGACGGCCCGGACTCACCCTGGCCCAGCACGCGCTGCTTCTCGTCCATGATCACGGCGCGAGTTCCCGTGCCACCACCATCGACGCCCACAACAAGGCCTTTGGCGCGCTGTGCTCGTGGAATTACGGCGGGCAGAGATTTTCGGACGTTAAGCTCAAGCAGGGTGCTGCTCATTTCCTGTGATTTTAGATGCGCAAGTTGCCATCATGGAAACTAAAAGATTTTATTCGTGTAATAATCAGGCGTGATACAGTAAAGGACATGGAAATCCGACAATTGAGGGCCTTTGTGGCCATCGCCGAGACCGGCACTTTCACCGCCGCGGCTGAACGGGTGCACGTCACCCAGGCCGCGATCAGCATGCAAATACGTCAACTGGAACGCGAGACGGGGGTGAGACTTTTCATCCGCGCGCCGCGCAAAGTGATCCTGACTGAAGCGGGCGAGAAGCTGCTCGATCGCGCCCAGACCATCTTGCGCGAGCACGACGCCGCGCTGCAGGAGATGGCGGCGCTCACTGGCGCTGAGAAAGGCCGTCTGCGCGTTGGTAGCGCGTCGGCAATGGTGAGCGGAGATCCACTGCCACATATTCTTAAGCGATTGAAAGACGATCATCCGGCCGTGGAGGCCTCTGTCGTTTCGGGAACCAGCGAAGAGCTGGTGCACCGCCTAATGGGCGGAGAGATTGATGCCGCGTTTGTCTCCCTCCCTGTCGAGGCGCGGGGCGTTCAGACTGAGTTGCTCAACGAAGATTACCTGGTCGCGATCGCTTCGCCGCGTCACAAACTGGCAAAGCAGAAGGTGGTCAGCCCGTACGCGCTCGCGAACGAGAAGCTAATTCTCGGCGAACGCGGCGGAAACACGCGCCGCCTGATCGATCAATTCTTCGCGCACGCGGGGGTCACGCCGAAAATCGCGATGGAGTTAAGCCGGCTGGCCGCCATCAAACGAATGGTTGAGGAAGACATGGGCGTCGGCATTGTGCCCCTGCAGTCCGTGCGCGACGAAGTCGCCAAAGGAACCTTGGTTCGCTGGTGGATCGAAGGCGCGCAAATCAACTGGCAGCTCGGACTGGCGCGGCTCGTGGGCGGTTATGAATCGCCGATCCAGAAGAAGTTTCTGCAACTTTGTCGGGATTACTTTCGCGAACACGCGGCCACGACTTCCAAAGACAAGCAAAAACAAAGCCGGAAAGCGGCGCGCGCCTGAGGTTTAGCCGCGTATCTCGTTCAGAGCTGCAATCAATCTCTCGATATCACTTTCGTCGTTGAAGAAGTGGGTAGCCGCACGAATTCCTTCAGGCTTTTCAGTCACAATAACTCCCCGACGAAACAGACCCCGAACCACATCCGCGGGTTTATCGATCTCGATCAGCGTTTCAGCCGATCGCGATCCATCGTTCTGAACCGGGGAAAGCACTTTCCAATTGTTCTCGGTAAGTTTGTCGGTAAGGAACCGATTCAACCGAAGCGCGCGCGCCTGAATGTTCGCGATGCCGACCTGTTCAATCAGTTCAAGCGCGGCCCCAAGTGAGAACATGCCGGCAAAATGCGGGCAGCCAAGCTCGAGACGGGCGGCGGCATCGTGACGCGGCCGCAATTCGTCGTTACGCATCTCAAAAGGTTCTTCGACACTCAACCATCCGAGCGCGCGCGAAGAAGTTTGCTGCAAAAGACTGCGGCTTAGATAAACAAACCCGGATCCGTAGCCTGACATTAACCACTTGTGGCCGGTCGCACACAGCGCGTCGATGTTCATTCGCTTCACATCGATCTCGAAGACACCCGCGGATTGACTCGCATTAATTACGAGGACGTGGTCACCTTTTATTCTTCCTAACTCATCCAGGTCGATACGAAAGCCGTTCGAGAACTGCACGTGACTGAGGGCGACGACGCCCGTGTGCTGCGTCATCGCGTCGCGAACATCTTCGATTAGGAGTTCACCATTTGTCGCCCGCACCAGATGAACCGGAATGCGGCGGTGCATCCACGGCAAAGTAGTAACTGGAAATTCGAGTTCGCAGGAAACCACTTCCCCGCGTTCTTCCAGCGCATCGACAATTACGTTCATCCCCGAAGATGTGTTGGTGGTGAAAGCGATCTCATCCGGTTCAGCATTGATGAATTTCGCGATGCGCGCGCGGATAGCTTCGCGTTGCGCCAGCCAGCGAAACCAGTGCACGTCGCCGTCGCTCATCATCTTCTGATAGTAATCAGTCGCCGCGGCTTGAGAACTGATCGAAACCGGGCCGGCGGCGGCGCTGTTCAGGTAGGCAAACCGGCGCGTTACCGGAAACTGCTCGCGAATCGAAGTCCAATCGGTCATTTTTGATTAGTGTTGTAGAAGCCGGCGCGGGCATACGACTCGTCGAGCAACTCCACCGGATGGCAAACACGCAGATTCATTCCCACGAGTTTGGCGCCTGCCGCGATTTGCATGTGGCATCCGGGATTGCCGGTGGTGAGGACTTCCGCGCCCGACTCGTTGATGTGCTTCAGCTTTTCATCCAGCACCGCGCGAGATAGTTGAGGCTCGAGCAGGTTGTACACGCCCGCGCCGCCACAGCAGACATCGCTTCCGTTCAAATGCGCAAACTTTAGATCAGGAATCGCCCAGAGCATCTGTAAAGACGCATCGGTCGCGCGCTGCCCATGAAGCAAATGACATGACGCGTCATAAGTCGTGCGCTCGTAGCCGATGTTTGCTCCGTTGCGAAAACCGATCGTTTCGAGCTGCTGCCCAATGTCGCGCACGCGCGCGCTGAATTGCTTCGCACGTTCCGCATACTTCGGATCGTCGGCCAGTAGATGTCCATACGAAACGAGCATCGCGCCACAACCACCCGCGTTCGTGACGATGGACGGTGGATGTCCGCCGTTTGATCCACCGTCGAAGGCCTCAATGTTCTGTCGCGCCAGTTCGCGCGCGCCTTCGAGGTCGCCGGCGTGAGCGTGCAACGCACCGCAACAGATTTGCTGCTTGGGAACCTGGACTGCGCATCCGTTAACTTCCATTACTCGCGTGGTCGCGTCGTTGACGCGCTTGAACAAACCTTCGGTGACACAGCCTTTGAAAAGCTGGACTGTAACGTTGGCCTTAAGAGGAGCGCCGGCATTCCCGACTTTGTCGGGAGTCGTAGGCATCTTGCCTGCAACCCCGTCGCTACCGCTCCGGGTACTGACACGCGATGCCTCCAATAACGCAAGCCCAAATTGAAACTGCGTCGAAAGCTCGCGCGGAATGTTCGTTTTCAAAAGCAATCTCGGTAAGCCTGAATCGCGGAAAAGCCGCGCAAACACGAACGCAGCTTTCAGACGCGCCGGCTTCAGCCAAACGTGACGCAAAACGAATTTCAGCAGGCGGTAAACACCGGTTGGCTTCTTCGTAGTCGCGGAGATTTCCGCGCGCGCTGCTTCCAGCAGATGTCCATATTCAACTCCCGCCGGACACGCGGCTTCACATGCGCGACATCCCAGGCAACGATCGATGTGCGTGCGAAACGCATTCGAAGTGCTGGGCAGGCGCCCTTCCTCAACCGCACGCATGAGATAGATGCGACCGCGCGGACCGTCATTCTCGTCGGATGTCACCACGTAAGTGGGACAAGCTTCCAGACAGAGACCGCAATGAACGCAGGCGAGAATTTTATCTTGTTGGGCGGAAAGCTCGCTCGAGAGGTTTGATAGTTCAGCGGCCATGCTTCCGTTTGACGCTAAGCGGCCGGGGCTAGCTCTGCTTCGTTCTGAACGACGACGTTAGGGTTAGGATTAGGATCAGGAATCGGCGGTTCCTGTTGGACCAGCAACTGGACATGCTCTTCGATTCCCCACTTCGCCTTATAAAGACAGTCCTCGATCGAATGGCCAACACCGGTGAACCCCTCGAGAGCAGGAGAATAAAATCCGAAAAAAGTAGGATCGGCGGTCGCCTGGATAATGAGCGAATACTTTGTCATCGCGATTTCTCCCACGCTGCCCTGCAGAATCTCCAGACGCCTATAAGACTCGCCAGGAATAAAACCAAACCGGCTAGAGATATGTATTTCTCGTATCCTTTGAGACGAGTGTTCTGCAAAGCTGGGTCTGCAAGAAACACGTAAGCACAAAGGAACATCGCTGGCGGCAAGTTAGTGCCCGAAAAGAACGCGCCTACGAAGCTTCCTAAATCAGACACGTCGAACCGCCTTTGTCTAACGATAGTGAGAAGAAGAACAATGAGCGTACAAACAGCGCCGACCAGTACAGATGCCTTGGTTACATCCATTGCGGAGCTTACTGTTTGCTTTTCGCCTCTTTTCCCTCTGGGTTAGATACTCTGAAGACGAGCGCTATGACGGACTTCAGAACGCCTTTGGAGAAAAGGGCATTGAGCACAAAGTGAAGAACGCCCAGTACTAAGGTGGCTTGGAGGGTGACCTCATAGAAGTGTCCTGTATCCTTGAGTACAGCCCAGCTAAACAGTTTGCTAGATAAGACGTAAGCTCCAATCAGACTTGCAAGGACAGCAATGATGCTAGTTAGATGATAGGTATATTCGCGTCGATTCGACATGACTTTAAGGGAATATTCTAGGCGCCAAATCGCGTATTCGCAATGTAAACAATCTTGCCTACCCAACTTGTTTAATACCCAACCGCCGGACCATCACTCCTTCTTGGATCGGTCGCGCCCAAACGAATGCCGGTCTTGTCTTCAATCATGATCCCTTCGCAGTCGCCGAGGTAGCGCGGCTTGTCGATCAACTTATGGCCGCGCGCGGACAAAGCGCGTTGCGTGTCGCCGGATAGTCCATATGGCTCGAAGACCAATTCATCCGGCAGCCACTGATGATGTATGCGCGGCGCGTCGATGGCCTGCTGAATATTCATTCCGTAGTCAATCACGTTGGTAATGACGCAAAACGCCGTGTTGATGATTGTCGGGCCGCCCGGACTTCCCACCGTGAACCAGAGCGAACCATCTGTGCGCAGCACGAAAGTGGGCGTCATCGCGGACAGCGGACGTTTGCGTGGCGCTACGGCATTACGCTCGCCCTGTATCAAGCCGTAGAGATTCGCCGTGCCGGGTTTTGCGGCAAAGTCGTCCATCTCATCATTCATGAGAATCCCGGTTCCCTTTGCGACGACCGCCGATCCATACGAGTTGTTCAACGTGTAAGTATTCGCGACGGCGTTTCCTTCCGCATCTACGACGGTGAAGTGAGTTGTCTCGTTCGATTCATAACCGAGCGGCTTCCCGGCTTTCACTTGCTCACTCGTAGAAGCGCGTTCGGGATTGATCGTATTTCGCAGTTGCGCTGCGTACTTTTTGTCGATCAAGCCCGCGATCGGAACTTTTACGAAATCGGTGTCGCCCATGTACTCGGCGCGATCCGCAAAAGCGCGACGCATGGATTCAGTCATCAGGTGATAGCGATCCGACGAAGCCCAATCCACCTTCTTCAAATCGTATCCTTCAAGAATGTTCAGCATCTGGATCAGCACCGCGCCTCCGGAAGACGGCGGCGGCATGGAAACGATTTCGTAGCCACGATACGTTCCGCGCACGGGCTCCCGTTCCTTGGCGACGTAGCCACGCATGTCCCCCAAAGTGATCAGTCCGTTGTTGCGTTTTAGGTCATCGACAATCATGCGCGCCGTCTGTCCTTCATAAAACTCATTCGGCCCTCGCTGTTGCAGGCGCGCGAACGTAGCTCCAAGATCCGACTGCACAAAGAGATCGCCTTCGTTGTAAAAGTTGCCGTTGTTCAGGTAGATGCGCTTTGTCTCGGCATATTTCGAAAGGTAATCGTCGTTGCCGCGCAGGGAACGCGACAGTGAGTGGGTCACTCTGAAGCCATTCGCCGCCAGTCTTCTCGCCGGTTCGACCAATTGCGCCCACGAAAGTTTACCGGAGCCATATTTCTTTAGCGCCAGTTCCATGCCGCGCACTGTGCCCGGCACGCCGGCCGCGCGATAGCCAACGATCGGTCCGCCCTCGCCTTTGATGACGTTGCCGTCTTTGTCGAGATAGACATTCCGGTGTGCCGCCGCCGGCGCCATCTCGCGATAATCGATCGCGGTCGTCTTGCCATTCTTCAAACGAATCATCATGAAGCCGCCGCCGCCCAGATTTCCCGCGGCCGGATGCGTTACCGCCAAAGCGAACGCTACCGCAATGGCCGCATCGATCGCGTTGCCGCCGCGCCTCATGATGTCCACGCCCACGCGCGAAGCGACTTCGTTGGTCGAAGCGACAATGCCGTGACGCGCGCGCACCGGTTCGCGTGAAGCGGCGAGCGTTACCGCGGTTAGAGTTGGCGGGATTCGAATAAGCGAAGCACTGACAAACAGCAGCAATGACAGCGCTGAGATATTTCGAATTGATCGATAGCTTGTCTGCGTCATAAGAACCTCTCCGATCGAACTCATCGCTTCGTCAGGAGCGAAATGTTTATAGAACCGCTGACCATATAAATCAACAAGCTCCGACCGGAGCGAAATGCGGCTTAGCCATTTCGCACCTACGGAGCTGCTAACCAAACAATTCCGGTTTTTATGAACATCTCGTCCCAACGGGACGAACTCCTGTAAAGGACCCGATCACTGGAAGCGTCCAGGAGATAAGACGTTATCAGGATCCATCTGCTGCTTCACACGCCTCATCAACTCATCCGCTGAACCAAAGCTGCCCCACGCGTCGAGCACGCGTCTGACCTCGATTGGCGCCCTTTCCACAATTAAACTGCCACCGCGATCTTCTGCTGTCTGCCTAAATCCTTCAAGCGCTCGCGCGGCCTCCTGATGATATAGAGGACTGCGCGCCATCACTCGCAAACGGCCGTCGCCGGCAGAAGCGTGCCAGCGCACCGCGGAATGCCAGGCTTCATCGCTTTCCAACCTGCCGATTTCATCCACCAGGCCGGGCAGCTCGGTGGGGCGAACCCGAGCACTCCAACCGAGATCATAATTAGTCTGAAGCGGCGCGCTGCCCAGCACCTGCCAAAGAGCCGCATCATCGTCATAGAGCGCACAACGAAAGTTCTCATCGCGGAGCGCCTTCAGGGCCTGCGCCGTTTGTGTGATGACCGTTCTGGTTGAGCCGGCGAACCGAATCAACAGTAAACCTTTGCCCGGTGGCGTTTGCAGCGCGAGCGTTTCCGCCAGCAGAGGCGACACGACTTCCACCGCCACGGGAAAAGAATTGTTCGCCGCGAGCCGCCCGGCGACGAGCAATGCTTCGCGCGATCCGACGGCCACAATCGTACGCGTCTCAACCGGCAGAGGCCGCAGTTTGAAAGTGACTTCAGTAATCAGCCCGAGCGTCCCGAAACTTCCGGTGAACAGCTTGCAGAGATCGTAACCGGCGACGTTCTTTACCACTCTGCCGCCGGCTTTGATCTGACGCCCGTCAGCGAGCACGACACGTAATCCAATCACAAAAGATCGCAAAGGCCCGTAACCGAACGACTGTGGTCCGCTCGATCCGGTCGCGATAATTCCACCCAAAGTCGCGCTGCCGTCGTCCGCGGGATCAACTGGTAACCATTGTCCGTTCTGCGCGAGCTGTTTTTGAAATTCAATGAGCGGCAGGCCCGCTTCGGCCGTCGCGACCAAATCGGCGGGCTCATGCGCGATCAGACGATCCATGCGACGCGTGCTCAGAATCAAATCGGCGCGCGACATCAGATTTCCCGCCTCAACGAATGTCCGCGCGCCCGCCGGAACAACTGCCAGGCCTGCACGCGCGGCGAATTGCATAGCCTCGGCGGCTTGTTCGGCAGAAGCCGGCGTGACTTCGATCAATCTTTCAGCGCGTGTGCTCGACTGAAGGTCGAGCGTGTAGTCGGCTAGCCGGCGCACCCCCACATCGCCTAACAGGCGCGAAAGTTCACGTGCGACACGCGTTTCGTTCATGCGTGCGGCGAGCAGCGGTTGCCGGATGGATGCCGACGTCTCCCCCTCTCCCTTTGTGAGAGGGTTGGGGTGAGGGACGAAGTTACGGCGCGCTAAACCCTCAGGCGCGTCAGAACCGCGAGCGGTAGCGACTGGATCCGCACGCAACCGCGAATCAGTGGATGGTGTCCCTTCAAAGGGGCCACCGGATCCGGTCGCTACCGCTCCCGGCTCTGACACGCTGTGCGTTGCCACCGCACGGCCTTCCCCACAGCCGCCCGGCGCAGGAATGATCTTTCCCGGATTACACAGCCCCGAAGGATCGAAAGCGGCACGAACTTGCAGCATCGCGCTCATATCGTCCTCAGAAAATATCAGCGGCAGATAACTGGCCTTGTCTAGCCCAACGCCATGCTCGCCGGTGATCGACCCGCCGGCGCGCACGCAGGTTTCCATAATTTCGCGCCCCGCTTCGCGGACGTTATTCAAATCGTCGCCGCGTCGCAGATCGAAACAAATCAGCGGATGCAGATTGCCGTCGCCGGCATGGAAGACGTTGGCAAGCTGAAGATTGTATTTCGAGCTAATGCGATACGTTTCAGCGAGTACTTCCGGCAATCGCGAGCGTGGCACGACCGCATCCTGAATCATCACATCCGGCATCAGGCGACCGACGGCGCCGAATGCGCCTTTGCGCGCGGCCCAAAGTTTCTTGCGCTCCTTTTCATCGTTCGCCCGACGTACTGAGCGCGCGCCGTGCGCATGCAGAATCGCTTCTACTTTTTCCACGTCATCGTCAATCCCGGCTTCGATACCATCGAGTTCGACAAGCAGCACTGCACCCGCATCGATCGGCATTCCGGCCGCAAACACCGGATTTGCCTCGATGGCGCGGATGATCGCGTTGTCCATCATTTCGAGCGCGGCGGGCAACATTCCTTCAGCGATTATGGCTGAGACCGCGCGACTCGCATCCTCAACCTTCATAAAGTCAGCGAGCAGCGTCCGCACGGCCGCCGGGATCGGTACCAGCTTTACGGTCGCTTCAGTGGCGATGCCGAATGTTCCTTCTGAGCCGACAAACGCGCCTAGCAAATCGTAGCCTGGACTCTTCAAGTCGAGATCTACGATCGAGCCATCCGCCAGAACGACGCGCGCGGCCACGACGTGATCTGTGGTCGTTCCGTACTTTAGGCAATGAATGCCGCCGGCATTTTCGGCGATGTTGCCGCCGATGGTGCACGACGGCTGACTGGAAGGATCGGGAACGTAATACAAACCATAGGGCGCCACGGCGCGTGAAAGCTGCGCGTTCACCAAACCCGTCTGCACTTGTGCGAGCCGATTCTCAGTATCTACCTTCAGAATCTTTCGCATGCGCGCGAGCTCAATTACGACGCCGCGGTTGATCGCGAGCGCGCCTCCCGACAAACCAGTTCCGGCTCCCCGCGGCGCGAAGCTCACGCCTTCGTCGTGCAGTAACGCCAGTACGTCAGCGGTCTCTTCAGTTGAGTTTGGAAACACTACCGCGCGCGGCAGGTGCTTGTGTTGCGGTAAGCCGTCGCATTCGTAAACAAGCAACTCGTCGGGTTCGGAAAGGACATTCTCGTCACCGACAATGTCGCGCAACTCACCAACCAAGTGATCGTCTTCTGGGAATTGCTGCGGACTGGCGGCCATTGGAAATTGTTTTTGACGGGGTGACGTGATGATACACCACGAGCAGGCGAGGATGGCCGAATTTACGAAGAGCGCTTCCGGTAAAACCAATACGCCAGATAAATCAGGAATCCGACGGCGGCGGCAATCGCGGCGACTATCGCTTCGTACAAAGTGCTGTTGAGCAGGAGCCAAACAATCAGAACCAGGCAGGCTATCGCGACAATAGTTCCACCGCGCACGCGGAACACTGCTTCGGGTACGTCTTTCTTCCGCCGCAGCACCGGTAACGCCAGACATGTAGCTGCGTAGGTCACCAGCCGCGCAATCGCGCTGATCGTCAAAGCCGCTACGAACGAACTCTTAAGCGTGAGGATAAACATGATCGCCGCGGTGATGAGGATGGAAACGTGTGGAGTAAAGAAGCGCTGATGAACGGCACCGACGAACTTCGGCAACTGCTTCTGTTCGGCAATCGCGAAAGGCACGCGCGAGCCGGACAGCAAAATAATATTCAGATTGCCGGTAATAGAAATGATTGCGCCCGCGGAAATCAGCGCGCCGCCGGCCGTGCCCAGAAACTGCTGACCGGCGTCGGCCAGAGGTTTTGTCGAATTAGCTAACCCAGGCAGAGTGCCGATGCTGACGACCTGAATCAGCACGTAAACCACCGCCACGACGCCAATCGCAATCAGTAAAGCTCGCGGAAGATCTCTGCGCGGATCCTTCGTCTCGCCCGCCGGAATCGCCGCCATCTCGAACCCGGTGAACGCATAGATCAGCAACAGCACTGATTGGGAGAACGCCCCCGTCGCAGGCGCCGCGCCGAAAGTGAACGCGCCGGGATTGAGAAAGAACAAACCGGCCGCGATGAAGATAAGCAGCGGGATTAGCTTGCCGATGGTGAATACGTTGCTCGCGATCGCCGCTTGCCTGACTCCGGTTATGTTAAGGGCCGTCAGTGCGACCACTACCCCGGTAATGATCAAGGCGCGGGGGATTGTCGATGTTGCGGTTGGCCAGAAAAATGCGAGGTAGCTCACCATCAGGTTGCAGTTCGCGGCAAAGGCCGTCAGCCGCGCCAGCCAAATCAGCCAACCAACTTCGAATGCTACCGTCGGGCCGAAGGCCTCACGCGCATATAAATAAGGCCCGCCGGTTTCCTCGAAGCGGCTGCCAACTTCAGCAAAGCAAAGAATGATGAGCGTGACGACGAGGGCACACGCGATGAAGGCGAGCAGGCTATAGGTTCCGATCAGCGCGTAAGTCTTCGCCGGCAGGCCGAAGATGCCGGCGCCGATAATGCCGTTGATGGTAACGGCGACAAGGTCCCAACGGCGAATACCGCGTACGAGTCCCTCTTGTGAAGTTGGCTTCATCGAGAAATTCGTACGGGTTTACCACAAAGGCACAAAGACACAAAGACTATTCCTCGAGTTTGTGTCTTCGTGCCTTAATGACTTTCGTAACTTCGCTAGGAGTGAAGCGCTTGAAGAACCTCTCTTGCGACTGACGAAATGAAGTCAGTACCATCCGCGTGAGCGGATGGGTCAAAGCGACTTCAAAGCTTAACTCTTTGACCCACCTGCTAACGCAGGTGGTAGTGACCTCATCGCCCAGATCCACGTTCTACCAATGCTTCACGGGCAACTTCCTTATCGTCGAAATGAAAAGTCTCGCGCCCGATGATTTGGTAGTCCTCGTGTCCCTTGCCGGCGATCAGGACCAGGTCACCTTCGCGCGCCTGCGCAATTGCGTGATGAATGGCTTCGCGGCGATCGGCGATCTTCTCGTATGGCTTGCCGGTCTTCTTAATCCCCTCTTCAGCGTCACAGAGTATTTGGTTTGGATCTTCCGTGCGCGGATTGTCTGAAGTCAGAATCACAACATCGCTCAACGACCCGGCTGCTTCGCCCATTGGCGCGCGTTTGCTGCTGTCGCGATCACCGCCACAGCCAAACACCGTGATGATTCTTCCCTTCGTAACATCGCGAGCAGTCCGCAACACGTTCAGCAGCGCATCGTCCGAATGCGCGTAATCCACCACCACGGCGAACTTGCCATCGTGCAGCACGCCTTCGAATCGTCCCGGTGCGCCCGTGCATTTCGCCAGCGCTTTCGTGATCACTTCGAGCGAATAGCCGAGCGAAAGACCAGTCGCGACCGCGGCCAACGTGTTGTAAACGTGCGGCGGGCCGACCAGTGGCGAGGCGAAATCAAGTTCGGTACGCAGGCTTTCAGCCTGCAGCAAGCCGGAGGCGTGCGTACCTTCTTTGACTCGCAGACGAAATCGCATTCCCGCCAAAGAGAATTCCAGCTCGTGCGCGGTTATGTCGGCGTTCGCTTTCACAGCATACGTGACGACGTTTAGACCATCGCCCTTCAGCCGATCGGCCAACTCAACGCCGTACGAATCATCCAGATTGATAACTGAAGTCTTTGGCCGCGATCCCAGCCGCCCATCGAATAGCCGCTGCTTCGCGTACCAGTAGTTCTCCATCGTCTTGTGATAGTCGAGGTGGTCGCGAGTGAGATTCGAGAAGACAGCGACGGCGTACTCCAGCGAGTCGCAACGGTGAAAATCCATCGCCTGTGAAGAGCATTCCATCACCGCGGTCTTGCAGCCAATATTCACAGCTTCGCGTAACATCCGCTGCATGTCCGTGGCTTCCGGGGTCGTCCGGCCGGCCTTTCGTCGTTCTTTGCCAAGCCGATATTCGACTGTGCCCGTCATCGCCACCGGTTCGCCGGCTGCTTCAGGAATCGAGGCGACCAGATACGCCGTTGTCGTCTTGCCGTTGGTTCCGGTAATGCCGACCAAATTCAATTCGCGTGAAGGATGATGATGAACTTCGGCGGCCGCCAGAGCCATCGAGCGGCGAATGTTCTTTACTTGAATCCAGGCTCCGGTGAAATCGGCAGGTCTTTCCGCTTCGGAGATGACGCCTTCAGCGCCTTGTTGCATTACCTGTGGAATGAATTTGTGCGCGTCGAACAACTCGCCGCGGATGGCGGCGAACAAAGTTCCGGCCTTCGCTTGACGCGAGTCATGCGTGACATCTGTGACGACGGCGTCAGATGGGCCGGACGCTTCTCCTTCCGCCACATGGGCGACGTCGGCCACGGTGAGTCTTTTGTTCTTCACGTTTGTCTCAGCAATAAAGCACTTAACAGAATCTTGAGCGTTAGCAAACTTTGGAGTGCGCCGACTTGGCGGCGCTTTTCAATCGCGGATGGCGAGTCTATTCACATGAAAAGCGGCGTCAAGCCGCCGCACTCCGAATTCGCGCTGAAATCAAAGAATCGCGATTATAATCAACGGCGCCGTTTTCCGATATGCGAGGGTCAATGCCGGAGGTCAACAACGTGAGACTGCTGCTCAGCTTGATCTGTTTAGTAATTATCGTCATCAGCTCGATTGATATGACTACATCTTCACAGCCCGCGGCCGCGGAATACGACGTCATCATCCGCAACGGTCGCGTCATCGATGGCAGTGGGCGGCCCGGCGTTAATGCCGACGTTGCAATTAAAGGTGACCGGATTGCGCGTATCGGGAATCTTCGAGGGGCAAGAGCAAAACGCGAGATTGACGCGCGCGGACAAGTTGTCGCGCCCGGGTTCATCGACATGCTCGGCCAGTCAGAGCAGTTTCTGCTGATTGACGGCCGCGCAATGAGCAAGGTCATGCAGGGCGTGACGACTGAAATCACGGGCGAAGGCGAATCAGTTGCGCCCATTAACGATCAGATTCTGAAAGAGCAGGAGGCCTTCAATCGAAAGTACAACCTCACCGTCGACTGGCGAACATTCGATCAATATTTCAAGCGGCTGGAACGTCAAGGCATCGGCGTCAACCTCGGTACGTTTGTCGGCGCGACGCAGGTTCGTGAGTACGTAATCGGCTATGACAATCGACCGCCGACACCCGAAGAAATGGTGAAGATGAAAACCGTCGTGGCCGACGCCATGAATCAGGGCGCGCTTGGGCTTTCGACTTCCCTGCAATACGTCCCGGCGCGCTTCGCGAAGACGGACGAGATTGTCGAGCTCGCGAAAGTTGCCCGGCAGCGCGGCGGCATCTACATCACTCATCAACGGAGCGAGGCAAACGCGATCGATGAATCGATGCGCGAGGTCTTTGAAATTGCCCGGCGCGCAAACATACCGACCGAGATTTGGCATTTCAAAACGGCCTACAAGAAGAACTGGGGCCGCATGCCTGAGATGCTGCGACGCGTGGCCGCCGCGCGCCGGAGTGGCCTCAAGATAACCGCCGATGTTTATCCTTACATTGCCGGCAGCACTTCTCTGAGTGCGTGTCTGCCACCGTGGGCCCAGGAAGGCGGGACCGACAAAATGATTGCGCGCCTGGGTGACATGCGCATCCGGCAACAACTGAAGAAAGAAATCTCAAGCGATCCGAAAGACTGGGAGAACATCTATCTGGGCAGTGGTGGCGCCACTGGAATTCAGATCGCTTCAGTCACAAATCGCGACCTCGAAAAGTGGCAAGGCAAACGCCTGTCTGAAGTCGCCGCCGCTGAGAACAAAGATCCGCTGGACGCGCTTTTGGATTTCATCGTGGCCGATCACGGCCAGACCGGCGCGATCTTTTTCATGATGAACGAGGACGATATGAAGGCCGCTTTGAAGTCTCCGTTCGTCAGCATCTGTACCGACACGGGCGCGCGGGCGACTGACGGGCCGCTATCCGGCGGACGCTCGCATCCCCGCGGTTGGGGTACTTATCCGCGTATTCTCGGCCGTTATGTGCGCGAGGAAAAACTCATGTCGCTGGAGACGGCGATCCACAAAATGACGGGAATGTCGGCGACGAAAGTCGGCTTGAAGCAGCGCGGATTGTTACGCGAGGGCTACTTTGCCGACATTACCATCTTCGATCCAAAGACCGTGATTGACCGCGCAACTTTCGAACAGCCGCACCAGTACCCGGTGGGGATCAATTTTGTGATCGTCAATGGCGAGGTCGAAGTAGACAACGGGCAGCGCACGCCGGTTTTGGCGGGGAAAGTCTTGCGTGGTCCGGGATATGGAAGGTAGCTGAGTCACTCAGCAAGTCCCGGCAATTACACAGGTCAGAAGTAAAAAAAGCCAGCCTTGTCAGTAAATCTGAGAACTGCTCCTTGAGTCCCTCCGAACTAGCAAGTTGAAAACAACGCTTAATTAGTCTTGCGCTTAACCAGGATGCGAGCTATCTTACCCCGCAGAGTACAAAATTTTGGATCCCCCTCCTAATTTTTGCAGAAGGAGCCTCAAAAATATGAAGATTACACTTAGAATTATCGCCTTGGCCGCTGCGCTCATCTTGAGCGTGTCCAGCCTCGGCTTCGGTCAAGAGACGACCGGTTCCATTGAAGTGACGGTGAAAGACCCGCAGGGCGGTGTAGTGCCCGGCGTGACGGTGACCGTCCAGCGTCGCAGCAGCGTTGACGCTGCGAACCCGACCGCCACCGGTACCGGCGCTTTTAGCCGGACGGTGACCACAGACGAGGGCGGCTTCGCGCGCATATTACAGGTGCCGCCCGGCTTCTACACGGTTGCTGTCAGCGCCGCCTCCGGGTTCTCAGGGAGCACAGTAACTGATGTCGAGGTGACGCTCGGGAGAACAACTCCGGTTAACGTCGCTCTGAAAGCCGGCGGTGTGACGGAGACGGTGACGGTGACCGCGACCGACACCCCGTCGATTGACCCGACGAGTAACAGGATTCAGACCAACATCACGGCGCAAGCCGCCGAGTTGCTGCCGAAGGGCACCAACTTCACAAGCCTGCTACAAGTCGCCCCGGCGGTTCGCAATGAGCCACTGAGCGGAGGCTTCCAAATTGATGGAGCATCCGGCTCCGAGAACACCTATGTCATTGACGGCCAAGAGGTTAGCAATTTCCGCACCGGCACTTTGAACGCCAACAACAACATTCCGTTTCAGTTCGTGCAGGAGGTGCAGGTTAAGTCTTCCGGATTCGAGGCCGAATTCGGCGGCGCGACAGGCGGCGTTATCAACGTCGTCACCAAGGGCGGCAGCAATGATTGGCACGGCGAGTTCGGGACCTCCTTCCAGCCCGCTGGCCTGCAGGCTGGCCCGCGCCGCATCCTGACCAATGCCTTCGGCCCGGCGACTTACTTCCAGCCACCGAAGGACGAGGGCACCAATCACTTCCCGACGTTCAACTTGGGCGGCCCGATCATTAAAGATCGCGCCTGGTTCTTCGCGAGTTATACACCACAGATACGCAACACCCGTCGCACCATCAACTTCATTGACACCTCCGACAGCAGCATCGTCGGCACGGAGACTTACAGGTTGCGCCAGGTCAACCAGTATGCATTCACCCGCTTGGACGCCAGCGTCACCAACAACCTGCGCTTCAGCGGCACGTGGTTGTGGAACCCAATTGAGCAAGACGGCGAGCTGCCTTTGCTTTCCGACGCGCTCTCCGGCTCGCCCGTTGACCCCGCCGACCTGAGCGAGCACGGCGGTCGTCAGAATTCGCAGAATGTCACGGGGCAGCTCACGTGGACGCCGAACAGCAAATTCGTCCTCACGGCGCGCGGCGGATACAGCTTCCTCAACGAGGCCATCGGGTCTTACGGCGTGGAGAACATCGTCGGGCAGGCCCGCATTTTCATCAGCGGCCTGAGCCTCACTCCCCCGGCGGAGGCGGGCGGCCAGCGCGGGTCTTTCAACCGCCTTTTCTCGGAGCAGCTCCTGTTCGACGCCTCGCGCCGAAGGACGTTCGACGTCGACGCCAGCTACTACTTGAGCAATTTCGGCGGTCGCCATCTGTTCAAGGGCGGTTTCCAGCTGAACGCGCTCGCCAACGACGTATTCAACACTTTCATTGACCAGGTCTCGATCCGCTACGGGCGCGACATCAATTTTACCTCCGGCATCTCCGCCAGTATCCTTCCGCCGACGCCTGGCGCCATCGGTTCAGGGCTCATTCAGCGGTTCAGCGAGCAGGGGAGCGCGAGCAGCAAGAACCAGGCGATCTACTTCCAGGACAGTTGGCAGCCGACTAGTTGGCTGTCGCTCAACCTTGGCATCCGCGCCGAACGCGAAAACGCGCCCAGCTTCATCCCGGGCCAGCCCAGCATTACGTTTGGCTTCGGCGACAAGCTCGCCCCGCGCCTCGGCTTCGCCGCCGACCTGACAGGCGACGGCAAGACGAAGCTCTTCGCGAGCTACGGCAGGTTCTTCGACCGGTTCAAGTACGAGCTGCCGCGCGGCTCTTTCGGCGGTAACTTCTTCCGCAACGACTACTTCGAGATATTCCCGGGGGACGGGGCGTTCACGAACTTTACCCCGCAGTTCATCGGCGGGGGTACCGCCATCCCGTCGGGCGGCCAGTGCCCGATTCCCGATGCCTTTCCTGGACGAACACGCTGCCAACTCGACTTCCGTGTAGCGTCCAATTCCGGACTCCCGCTCCTCGAAGCGGGCGGAATTGATCCCGACATCAAGCCGTTTCGGCAGAGCGAGTTCACCGTGGGGATGGAGCGCGACCTGGGCAGTGGCTATCTCTTCAGCGGGCGCTTCACGCACAAGCAGGTTGACCGGGCTGTAGAGGACATCGGCTTCCACAACGCCAGCGGCAGCGAAATCTACATCATCGGCAATCCCGGCGAGGGGCTGGCCAAAGAGATATACGCAGACTTTGGCTTTGATTCGCCCAAGGCGGTGCGAAAGTACGACGCCCTTGAGTTACGGCTCGACAAACACTTCTCGCGGCGTTACTACTTCAATGCGAGTTACACGTTTAGCCGCCTGTTTGGCAACTACTCCGGCCTCGCCAGCTCGGACGAGGACGGGCGCACCAGCCCGAACGTTAACCGCTACTTCGACCAGCCGTTCAGCGCCTACACAGCGAACGCCCAGCTCGACAACGGGCGTCTGCCGACCGACCGGCCGCATGTCTTCAAGTTCTATGGCGCTTACACCCTGGATTGGAAAGAGCAGTTTGGAGGAGGCACCGGCCACTCTACCGAGTTCTCGGGCTTCACCACAATGCAGAGCGGCACGCCGCTCACGACGCGCTTCACCTTCCAGAGCTACGACAGCATCATCCTGGATAGGCGCGGCGACCTGGGGCGTACCAGCATGTTCACGCAGACGGACCTCGCCCTCCGCCACAAGATCCGCTTCGGCAGTAGCGAGCGGTTCATGCTGGTGTTCGATGTGGACGTCCTGAACGTTTTCAATGAAAGCAACGACCTGACAGTATTTGACAACATCAGCGGCTTCAACTTCGCGGGAGATGAGATCGGCCTTTCGACCGATTTCATTCAAGCCGGTGGGGACTTCCAGAGGATTTCAACCATCAACGCAATCCGGGCGATCATCAACGACCCGAACCAGGGGGGTGGCCCAGACGAACGTTACGGTCTGACCAACTCTTTCCAAAGCGGTCGAAGCATCCGCCTCGGGGTCCGGTTTATCTTCTAAGGCGGCTCCAGGTCGCCTGCTTAAACTCGAAAGCCCATTCGGGAAACCGGATGGGCTTTCTTTTGTTCTCGCGTAAAGGCGCGGGATATTTCACCCCACGCCGCTTGTGGCTATTTGGCGCCCGCCTTCTCTCTCAATTGTGCGATCAGTTGCCTAATCTTCTCCGCGTCGCGCGCGTCCTGTTGGTTCTTCAGGAAAAGCTCCAACTCGTCGGCAGCCTCTTTGTAACGCTTCTGCTCGCTGTAGACCTCGGCCAGACGCATGTGAACCTCGGCCACCTTGCCGTTGCCCAGCTTGTTGGCGCGTGTGAGCGACACTTCGGCCTGTTGGAGCTTACCCAACTTCTTCAGCGCGACGCCAAGCCAGAGGTGGCCGTTGACCGATTTGTCGTAGAGGTCGACGGCTCGCTGGAAATTCTCGACGGCACTGTCGATCATCCTCAGGTGGTACTGTGCGAACCCGAGGCCGAACGTGCTGGAAAAGCTTCTGGGGTTGACCCCCACGGCCTTCGTGAGGAGGACACGGGCCGCCTCGAAGTAGGCCGGATTCGCGTTGCCACGCACCGCGTATTCCGTGCCCAGGCGGTCAAGCGCAAGGAAGTAGTCGGGGAACGCCGCGAGCGCCTGTCTCAGACTCTCAAAACCTTCCTTCTCTTTCTTCTCACGTAGTTCGCCGACGCCCTTCTCGTAGAGTTTTTGGGCTGCCTCTGGCACCTCCTGCGCGAAGACGGTGCCCGGAACGACGAACGGGCCGGCGTTCACTTCGGGCCTCAGCGTCAGGTAGAAATCACGCTGCTGGATTTCGCTGCCCGTGCCGCCGCCGCGAGCTGAGACATTCGCAATGAGAACCTCCTGCGCCTGCTCCGCATAGACCGTCCCGTAAGGCAAAACTCTGACTCTAAAGCGGCCCTCCGCGAGTCCCGTGAATTCGTAGCGACCGGACGCATTTGTCCGCGTGCGGTTGATGGTCACTCCCATATCATCCAGTAACTCTATAAACACATCCGAGAGCGGGCGACGCGACTCGCCGAAGATATGACCGGTGATGCTGTTCCTCCGAGCCTGCTGGGGGAGGGCGACATTGAGATACGGCCCGGCGGCGCGAGATGCGGTGACGGTAGGAATTTCGACGAATGCGGCGGAGAAGACGAGAGCAAGGCCGAGTACGAGTCGGACGCCTCTGTTCATTATCACCTCCATCTTTAAGCGGAAACCGGTTGGGGAGAAGACCGGAAAATCAGAAACTTCAAAGATGTTTGGAAGCCGCGATCATAGCACACCCTCACCGCGGACTTAGCACTCGTGCCCGCGCGCGGGTGCGTCAAAATAGGAGCAACTCGGCAGGCCAAAGGTATTTCGCATATCGGGCGGCACACCGCAAGAGAAGCGCCTTTTATAACGAGCCGACGATCTTCCGGTATTGATCCTCGGTGAACGCCTTCAGCGTCTCGGTGCTGACGTTTCCCTGTGCGCCAAGTCCGAGCACGGCTTTCGCGTAGGTCTCATCGTCGGGCGCTTCAATTACGCAAACAAGATCGTAACGTCCCATCGTCAGGTACGTGTCCTTAATCTCGACGCCAGTTTTCTTGAACGCCTCGCGTCCGGCGTCCAGGCGGCTCGGACTTTCCTTAGCTTTAGCTATTCCCTGCTGCGTCCAGTTGAGCAGCGCAATGTAAGTTGGCATAGTCTTTCTCCTTCATTATTTGGAGTGCGCCGGCTTGACGGCGCTTTGGATCGTTCCGCTGTCTCTCGAATGTCTAAAGCAGCGTCAAGCCGCCGCTGTCCAAATCAAACTTTGATCACGATATTCTTCCGAAACAGCAGCCACATCAGAAACAGCCACAGCAGAATGAATGAGAGCGCGAACGCCAAGGATGCGGGCTTAGGCGGCAGCCATGAAGCGAACACGTGGTTGTAAATGAATGGTTGCAGCGCCATCGGCGATCCGTCGGGCCTTCTGATGTGAAGCATCGACGTAAAGCGTCCCATAAAGCCTGAGTTCATCCCCATTAAACGCCCCATCACGCCCGTGCCCACGAACAACACGATTGCGTTGACGCCGAAGATGACGAACGGTTTCGTCCAGGCCTTGTAACCCTTGATGTCGATCAGCCAGTAACACAAGGCGAGGAATTGCAGCGCTAACCCGCCGGTGAAGAACACGTAAGAACTGGTCCACAGCGACTTGTTGATCGGAAACCACGCATTCCAAATCCAACCGATGACTATGCAGACGATGCCGGCGACAAACATCACGACCACTTTGTCGATCGCCGTCCGTTCTTTTCCGCGAATGAGATTGCCGGTCAGCACGCCGATTAACGTCGTCGCCAGCGCGCCCATCGTGCTGAGCAACCCCTCCGGATCGTAAACGACGCCGCCTTTCCAAATGTGCGGTCCGAGCAACTTACGATCGATAATCGCCGCCAGATTTCCTTCCTTGCTTAAGTCACCGACGTAATACCCGTTCCAGTGCACGTGCTTCATGAGCAGGAAGTAAACGACGACCAGCGCCACGGCGATGATCGCAGTCGTGCGCGGGCGCGTCGTCAGGTAAATGATCGACGCGAAGAAGTAGCAGACCGCAATGCGTTGCAATACACCGGGTATCCGAATCGTGGAAAGCTGAAAGTATGGGAAGCCGGCGAGAAATTCCCCGAGGAGAAAAATTAATACCGTCCGAAAGACGATCTTGAGAAAGATCGGTTTCAGTTCGTCGCCACGTTCGACCCGCTTCCCGAGAGCCAAAGGGATCGCCACGCCAACGATGAACAGGAAGAACGGAAAAACCAGATCCGTCGGCGTCCAGCCATGCCACTGCGCATGCCCCAGCGGCCAATAGATGTTCGACCATGATCCGGGATTGTTGACGAGTACCATGCCCGCGATCGTGATGCCGCGGAACACGTCGAGTGAAATCAGTCGCTGGGGCGGCTCAGTCATGAAGATCGATGCGCGGATTTAGTGTGAACAACAAGCCAACCTTCTTCGCTCCGTCAGGAGCGAAATGTTTATAGCTTCCGGAGGAAGAAATGTAATCTGCGAATGAATCCTACTGCGGCCGCGGGCTCGGACTCGGTGACGGCGCCGGCCTGGTTCCCATTCCAAACTCTTCCGGATCAGGCAGCGTCGAAGTCGCTTGATACTTCCGCATCGCCTCGTCCATAGCGCGACTCTTCGCCAGCCAGGTAGAAATCATCTGGTCGTAACGCGCGAGCACACTCTCCAACCAGTACGGACGGTTCTCTGCCAGCCATTGCCGGCGATAGCCTTCTTTCAAGATCGCCAGCTCTTCAGCCATCTCGCGGTTATTGTTGTAAATAGCGCCGTGATAGTAGCGAAGCTTCCTGGCCTTAGCGCGGTCGCCCAAATTCAAATAGGCGTTCCAGTATTCATCGCTGAACTTCTGCACCATTTGAAAACGGCGGCCGAGATGATCGAAGCGCTGGGCCGCAAATTTCATCGGCGCGACTGCCAAAGCATTTCGCCGCGCGCGCTTTTCGTTTCGTAACAGCGACTCGGATGCCTCTTCGACCATCAGCCGCATTTGCTTGATTTTCTCCGCGTTGGTGCGCGCCAGGGTTTGAAACTGAGTTGTAAAAGGGTCGCGCCAAAATATGTCGTCGCTGGTCGCGATTCCCAGCGTCATGTTCACACGGCCCAGCGCGCGCGCCGCTTTCACAAATTGATCGCCGTCATTACGAAAGAAGGACCAGTCAAAGTCGCCATCAAATTTTGCGACGTCAACCGCGCCCTCCTGCCACGACGCCGCCGCCCCGAGCGCCATCGGATGCCAGGTCATCTCGAACAAAGCCTCGCCGTCATCGTCCCAGGTCGTGTTCATCATGCCGATCGCGCCGGCCTTCTGTCCGTCGCGCACAAAGTTAGTGATGTTCTTGGACGCGGCCTCGAGGTTCGGAAAAATCTGGTTCCAGTTGTTTGCGCCGGGACAGACGAATTGTTGCAGGCCCGCATCCTGAAACGGTTTGATCGAGGACCAAAAATCGTCGCGCGCGCCGTACTGCCAGTTCATCACGATCAAATCTTTGGGAACGTTGCCGATCAGATCGGGATGGTTCAAAGCGATGTCGCCCCAGAACATGAGCTTCCGGTTGTAGGGCTTCAGCAGATCGCGAACGCGATTCAAATGCTCAAAATAAACCGCCCCGACGCCTTTCGCTTGCGCCTGCGCGCGGCTTTGCCCTTCCCCCAGCTCGAACGTTTCGTCGGCGCCAATGTGAAAGAACTGTCCGGGAAAGAGTTCGTTCAGCTCCTTGTACCAATCGGCGACTAATTTGTACGAACCGGGTTGTTGCGGCGAGAGCACATCGCCGTAAGGCGTCTCAGCCAGCTCGGCATACTTTTCAAAGCGCAGCGCTTTATGGAGATGGCCAAAGGTTTGTTGTTCGGGAACTACTTCGATGTGGTACTTGCGCGCATACGCGACCAGCTCGCGAATCTCCGCGGGCGTCAACGATCCGCCTTCAGGCCCAATCAGCGGATGAGACTCGCTCGCGAACGTGTGCTCCATATAGAAGGAGTGCATGTTCAGTTTGAAGTACGCGAAGGTACGCAACTGGCGCTTGATGTAATCGACGGTGGGGACCGGGCCGCGACTGATGTCGTCAGAGACTCCGCGCCAACGCATCGTTGGCCAATCGACAATCTTCACCGCGGGAATGAAAGCATTCGCGCCTTCGCCGCGAACAAGCTGTTTCAGCGTTTGCATTCCGTAGAACGTTCCGGCCGGCGTCTTTCCGGCGACGATCACCTGTCGCGGATCTGCCAGAATCAAATAGCCTTCATCATTTAATGACGCCGGAACGTCGGCTGAACTTTTCCTTAACGCTGCCACGATGCGCGGGTCGTGGATGCCCCCAATCAGGATTTGACGGCGCGAACTACCCATCGCCAATCGCACATCGGCCGTCGCGCTAACATCATCGATGAAGTCCTGCGCCGCGAACCGGTCTTCAGCCGACTTGCCGTCAGCGAGCGAGACGCGCGTGTCCCGGCTGAGCGCGAAAGCGCCTTCGCCGGCGGTGATCTGCTTGGGCGCTGGAATCACCTGGATCTTAGTCGACTGAGCATGTACAGACATGCCGGCTAATAGCACGAGCCAAACAATTGCGATTTGCCGCAGCGGGGTTCGTGTTAGAGTTGTCAGTTCCATCCCACAGGTTCTTATCGATGTCATAAGTTTTTTTCGAAGGCTTTTGAAAAGGCGCGGACTATTTACCTGATCTCGGGCGCGAAGACAACAGTGACGATGTCGTTAATGCTTCAGGAAATCGCCGAGCAGCCCGCGGCGCTCGAGCGAACGATCGCCGAAGAGCGCGTGAAGATCGCCCGGCTGGGTGAATCGCTGAAACAGCGTGACATCGATCTAATCGTTCTCGTAGCACGCGGCAGCTCAGACAACGCCGCGCTGTTTGGCCGCTACCTGCTTGAGATCGCGACCGGCATTCCAGTCTCGCTGTCCGCTCCGTCCGTCCACACACTCTATGGCGCAAAACTGAACCTGAAGCGCGCTCTCGTCATCGGCGTCTCACAATCCGGCGAAGGCGAAGACATCAATCGCGTGCTGGAAAACGCGCGCTCGTGCGGCGCGGTTACCGTTGGCATCACGAACGAGCCGCAGTCAGAGATGGTCCGGCTGGTCGATGAAACGCTCTTGATGCACGGCGGCAAAGAACGTTCGGTCGCAGCCACCAAGACATTCACCGGCCAGATGATGCTGTTCTGCATGCTGGCGGCGGCGCTGGCGAAAGATGGATTTAAGATCGATTACGACAGGATCCCTGAATTCTCGACGCGCGCCCTGGAACAAAAACCGGCGATTGTCGAATTGGTGCAGCGCTACGTCTTCATGGAGAACTGTGTCGTCGTCGGCCGTGGGCTCGCGTACGCGAATGCTTACGAGTTTGCTTTGAAGCTCATGGAAACCTGCTACGTCGTCGCCGAACGCTTTTCGTCAGCCGACTTTCTGCACGGTCCGGTCGCGATGATCGAACGTCACTTCCCGGTAATGCTGTTTGCGCCGCCGGGCGTAATGCTCGACGGAACGAAAGATCTGATCCGGCGCTTGCAGGAACTGCGCGCCGACACGCTCGCCATTACCGGCGACATCGAGACCGCCACGATGTGTACGCGCTCGATCATCATGCCGCGCGATATTGACGAGTTTCTCGCGCCGATTCCTTACATCATTCCGGCGCAACTGTTCGCGGCTCTCCTGGCGGAAGCAAAAGGATTGGATCCTGATAAGCCGCGCTCGCTGTCGAAAGTCACGCGCACCCTCTAATGCCCACATCTTTGACTACCGAACCCAAATCTCGGGGACATTTGCTGCGCGTACTCGGCGTAGGCTTTGGTCTCGCCGTGACCATCGGCGGCACGATCGGCATGGGCATCTTGCGTACTCCGGGAGAAGTCGCCTCGGCGCTTCCGAATACGTACCTCTATATCGGCGTCTGGATCCTGGGCGGCCTCTACGCGCTTCTCGGAGCGAATTCAGTCGCCGAACTCGGCGCGATGATTCCTCGCTCGGGCGGCTGGTATGTATTCATTCAGCGCGCGATGGGAAATTATCCCGGGTTCGTCATCGGTTACAGCGATTGGCTATCAACGTGCGGAACGCTCGCCGTGCTGTCGCTGGTCGTGGCCGAATATGCGGGCGTGCTGGTGCCGCAACTCGCCGGTCGCGAAAAAGGAGTTGCGCTGGCGATTGTTCTGATGTTTGCGGCGCTTCAATGGCGAGGAATTCGCTGGGGCAGTTTTATTCAGAACGTAACCAGCGCCATCAAGACCCTGGTTTTCGTCGCCCTCGCGATTGCTGCTTTCACACTCGCCGGCAAGGCCGCGCCCGGAGAACCTTTGTCACCTCCACAAGGCCTCGCGATCCTTGGCGCACTAATCATCGCCCTTCAGGGAGTTCTCTACACCTATGACGGCTGGTATGGCGTGATTTACTTCGGTGAAGAAGTGAAAAACCCTAAGCGCGATGTGCTGCGTTCAATGATTGGCGGCACATTGCTGGTCACCGCGATCTATGTAGTCGTTAATCTGGCATACGTTTACGTGCTGCCGATGTCGCGACTAGCAGGCGAGCCGCTGGCCGCCGGCGTGATCGCGCGAGAAATCTTCGGTCAACGTGGAGATTCCACCGTTCGGCTGCTCGCGATCGTTTCAATCCTTAGCACAGTGAATGCATACGTACTGACAGCGCCTCGCATTCTCTACGCGATGAGCTGCGATCAACTGTTTCATCACCGCGCCACGCGCGTTAATAAAGGCGGCACGCCCACGGTCACTCTTCTCATCAGCACGCTGTGCGCGGTGCTCTTTATTCTCAGTGCGAAGTTCAGCGCGATCCTGGCCGCGCTCGCGTTTTTCTTCGTCGCGAATTACTCGATGGGTTATCTGTCGCTGATCATCCTGCGCTGGCGGGAACCAGACTTGCCGCGCCCATATCGCGCCTGGGGCTATCCATGGACGACCTTGTTGGTGCTGTTGGGCTCAGCCGCATTTCTGATCGGAGCGATTATTGGTGATCGAAAGAACAGTCTGGTCGCGCTGGCGATCCTCGCGGGCAGCTATCCGCTCTATTTGATTGTAAAGCTCCTTCGACCGCGCGCCAGCTCCTAGTTTCAATTAAAAAGTTCCGCACCCGCCTTCGCTCGGTGTCCCTGTGAATGAGTGGGCAGTGAGCTGTGAGCAGTTGAGAACTGGCTGGTGCCAATTGAACTGGTCACACAACTCTCATCACAAAATCTGCTCACCGCTCAACTGCCCACTGAGACGGAGCACACACGGAGACACCGAGAAAGACTGCGGACTGCGACTCTATCCATTCGGCTACCTGCATGCGGACGATATGCTCGCTGTGCTATTCTCGCCCTTGCATCGCGAAAGTGGCGGAATTGGCAGACGCGCCAGACTTAGGATCTGGTACCGAAAGGTGTGGGGGTTCGAGTCCCCCCTTTCGCACCAAAGGAATAGAGGTCAGACATCAGCGGTCAGACGTCAGAGCCAACGCGAGGAGCTGCTGACATCTGACTTCTGATATCTGATATCTGCATTATGAAATCTCAAGTCAAAGAAGTATCACCAACCCTAAAACAGATCGACATCGAGATCGATGCGAGCGCCGTTAAGAAAGCTTACGACGACGTCAGTGATCGATATGCAAAGATGGCGAGCGTCCCAGGTTTTCGTCCCGGACATGCGCCGCGCGCAGTAGTGCGCACGCGGTTCAAGGATCAGATTCGCACCGAAGTGCTGCGCGAGTTGATTCCCGACGCCGTCCAGCACGCCATCGCTGAGAACAAACTGGAGCCGCTCGGCGAGCCCGAGTTGAATCTCGAGGTGGCCGAAGGCCTGGACAAACTCGGCGAGCACCCAATCTCATTCAACGTCAACGTTGAAGTTTTGCCGGAGATTCAGCTCGGCAAATACACAGGCATCGAAGTGTCACGCCGCGTGCGGCCGGTCAAAGATGAAGACGTCGACCGCGTCGTGGAACAGCTGCGCGAGAACTCTGCTTCCCTCGAACCGGTTGAAGACCGTGGTGCGCAGGTTGGCGACACGGTCACGGCGAACTTCCACGGGAAGTTCCTGGACACCCCGGAAGCGGAACCGATCAATGTTGAGGACGTGGACGTGGTGCTCGGCGGAGAAGGCATTGTGCAAGCGATTACCGACAACCTGACCGGCGCCAAACCTGACGACGAAAAGACGTTTGTGGTCGAATATCCTGAGGATTTCAGCGCCAAAGGCCTGGCTGGCAAGCGGCTTGAGTACGCGGTAAAAGTTAGCGCCGTGCGCACTAAGGAAGTTCCGGACCTCGATGACGAGTGGGCGCAAAGCCTCGGGGACGAGGTCGAATCAGTTGCCGATCTGCGGACAAAAGTGCGTTCCGATATCGAAGCGCAAGCCAAACACGAAGGTGAAGGCAAGATGCGCGCTGACCTCATGCGGCAACTTGTCGAGGCACACGCTTTTGAACTGCCCGACCGTCTGGTGCAACAGCAAACCGAACATCGTTTGGAATCGGTTGTGCGCGACATGATTAACCAGGGGATCGACGTGCGCCATCCGGATCTCGACTGGGAGAAAGCGCGCGAGTCTTTGAAAGATCAGGCGGGTTACGATCTGCGCGGTTCGCTGCTGCTCGAACGGATCGCGGATGAAGAAAAAATCGAAGTCACCGATCAGGACATTGACGCCGAGATTAACGCGATCGCAGATGCTTCAAAACAGTCAGCAGAACAAGTGCGAGGTATCTTGACAAAGCAAGGGGGCGAACGTAGCATCGCTGGCAGATTGCGCAATCGCAAAGCGCTGGATTTTTTAGTCGCGAATGCGAGCGTGATCGATGCCGACTGGGAGGAAGAAACGCAGGAGTCAGAAGCCGGGAGTCAGAAGTCAGAATAAAACAGCTCAACGTTTTTTCTGCTTCCTGCCTACTGCTTACTGCCTCCTGATTTTGTGAGATCTCAAATCTGAGATCTGAATCTGATATGGCACTTATTCCAATGGTCGTCGAGCAAACGTCGCGTGGCGAACGCGCGTTTGACATTTATTCCCGGCTCCTCAAAGACAACATTATTTTTCTGGGCACTCCGATCGACGATCAGATCGCAAACCTGATCGTTGCGCAGTTGCTGTTTCTGGAAGCCGAAGATCCTGAAAAAGACATTAACCTCTACATCAATTCACCGGGTGGTTCGGTCACCGCGGGCCTCGCGATTTACGACACGATGCAATTCATTCGTCCTGACGTGACTACGATCTGCGTGGGCATGTGCGCATCGATGGGCGCGTTGCTCTTGACCGCGGGCGCCAAAGGAAAGCGCTTCGCGTTGCCAAACTCGCGGATTCTCATTCATCAACCGTCGGGCGGCATGCAGGGACAGGCCACAGACGTGCGGATTCACGCCGAGGAACTTATTCGAATTCGCGAACTTACTTCACAAATTCTCGCAAAACATACTGGCCAGGACATGGAACAGATTGAGCGCGACGTCGAGCGGGATCGTTATTTGTCCGCCGCGCAGGCGAAGGAGTATGGTTTAATAGACGAGGTAATTGCGCACCGCGAATAGGTCGCAAGAACCGAGTTCCAGGAGCCAACCACTCGAGTGGCGAGCTCGTCGGCCTCAACTTTTACGTAGCCCCGACTAGTCTCAAAGGATGGAGTTCCCCGGACTATGGTGAGAAGAAGTGACGAAACGCTGCGTTGTTCGTTCTGCGGGAAATCGCAGAACGAAGTTAAGAAACTCATTGCAGGTCCCACTGTCTATATCTGCAATGAGTGTATCGATATCTGCAACGAGATTATCAGCGACGACCAGCAAGCTGAGTCCGTAGCTTCCCGACCACCGCTGCCCAAGCCAGGCGAGATCAAAAACTTCCTCGAAGAATACGTCATTGGCCAGGACGAAACGAAGAAGCGTTTGGCGGTCGCGGTTTATCAACACTACAAACGAATCGAGTTAGCGCGGCGGCGTTCTGACGTCGAGATTCAGAAGTCGAACATCATTTTGATTGGGCCGACGGGCACCGGCAAGACACTGCTCGCACAGACCCTCGCCCGCATGCTGAGTGTGCCGTTCACGATCGTTGATGCGACGACGCTGACCGAAGCCGGCTACGTCGGTGAAGACGTCGAGAACATCATCCTGAAGCTCTTGCAGGCGGCGAACGGCGACGTGGAACGCGCCCAACAAGGCATCATCTACATCGACGAGATCGACAAGATTTGCCGGAAAGACGAAAACCCGTCGATCACCCGCGACGTTTCCGGCGAAGGCGTGCAGCAAGCTTTGCTGAAAATTCTGGAAGGCACGATTGCAAACGTTCCACCACAAGGCGGACGTAAACATCCGCATCAGGAATTCTTCCCGGTGGACACGACCAACATCCTGTTCATCTGCGGCGGTGCATTCGTCGGCTTGGAAAAGGTTGTCGAGAAACGGCTGCGTAACAAGTCACTCGGTTTTCATGCCGAGGTGAAGTCGGGCTCGCAACGTAACGCTGAAGCCCTCGCGCACGTGCAACCGGAGGATCTAATCAGGTATGGCTTGATTCCAGAGTTTGTCGGACGGTTGGCAGTCGTCGGCGTGTTGCACGAACTCGACGAAGGAGCGTTGATTAAGATCCTCACCGAACCGAAGAACGCGCTGGTCAAGCAGTATCAAAAGAAATTCGAATTCGACAACGTCAAGCTGCGATTCACCGATGACGCGCTGCGACGCGTCGCTCAGCAAGCCGTCGAGCGGAAGGTCGGCGCGCGCGGTTTGATGATGATCCTTGAAGAACTGCTGCTGGAGGCAATGTATACTCTGCCGTCGCAGAAGCGTGTGAAGGAGTTCGTGATCACCAGCGAGATGGTCGAGCGGCATCGCGCGATGCCTGGCGAGGGACTCGCGGGCGTAGATGACGCAGCGGCCTAGAATTCCTTAATCCTAAAAACCGAAACGGCAACCCTGGGGTTCAGCAGGGTTGCCGTTTTGCTTGAAGCGAGCTTTTCAAATCCCGCTCGCCCTTGGCGTGGGGCGGTTAGTTGGTAGCATCCGCGGCGATGCTGACCATAGTTCGTAACTAATGAGGATCAGTACGAGCGACTTGTGCATCTGCTACTTGTGTGCCACGAATGCGCACCCGCCGGTCAATGCCGTCCGACGGCAGCTAAAGCGCTTAATAACAACAGCTACAGGAACCGACAAACTCTTTCCGTGCAGCAACTCTCTCGATCGGCATGGCAACTTTTCTATCCAATCGGATAGCGCTCATTAACCATTCGGATAGAGGTACGCTCCACACTTGGTTGAGAAGCGAAGTCAGACGTTCCGCATGGCTAGCAAAACCTGTTGCTTCATCACGGTCACATAAGTACACTGCTGCCCCCGACCAGAGCAACGTATGAAACCACGGCTCGCCGCTATTACTGGCAAGTTAAAAGACACCGTCATCGCGATGAGCGAGGGGCCGGTCCTGATCGGCCGCCAAACCGGCGCTAGCCTCCGCATTCGAAATGCCGCCGTCTCTCGCCGCCATGCCCTCATCGAAAAGGACGGCGACAAATACATCATCGCGGATCTCGACAGTCGCAACGGCACGTTTGTTAACGACATGCCCGTAAAGCGCTGCGAGCTGCACCACGGCGATCGGGTGCAGATTGGCGAGTCGCAATTCTTTTTTCTGATCGACGACAGCGAAGATCCGTCCCAGACCAGTGAGATTCGCTTTGACGAAGCGCCTTTGCTCGGCTCGCCGGCTGTCCGCATGACTTACAGCGACGCAGTGTTTGTGATGGCGCGCGACCTCAGCGCACTACTCAAGATCAGCACCACCATCAACGCGATTCGTGATCTCGATAAGCTGGAAAAGGCTTTGCTCGATCTGTTGTTTGAAGTGGTTCCGGCGCGACGCGGCGCCATTTTGCTGACCGGTAACCATGCCGACACCGCTGATGAGTTTTCTTCAGTCATCACGCTGGACCGCGTCGAGGGCGCCGGGCAAACCGTAAATGTCAGTCGCACGATTGTGCGGCGCGTGCTGGGCGATGGCGCCGCTATTTTGATCAACGAGGCCGACGACAACGCTGATCTGAAAACAGAAAGTCTGATTGCCGCACGCTCGCGATCCGTTTTGTGCGTCCCGCTGATCATGCACGATCGAAAACTTGGCGTGATTTACCTGGACAGCGACGAACCGCAGGCGCGATTCGACGAGAATCACTTGCAGATGGTGACTGCGGTGGCCGCGATCGCCTCCGTCGCCATCCACAACGCGCGCAATTTCAAGGATCTGGAGAACGAAAACGCCCGCCTGATGGTCGATGCCGATATCGAACACAATATGGTCGGCGAGAGCCCCTTGCTGCAAAGGGTCTATCAACTTATCTCAAAGGTGGCCCCGACGGATTCAACTGTTCTGATCTTTGGTGAAAGCGGCACCGGAAAAGAACTGGCCGCGCGCGCGATTCACCGCAACAGCAAGCGTAGTGACAAGCCCTTCATCGCGGCAAATTGCGCCGCGTTCGCCGAAACCCTTTTGGAAAGCGAGTTGTTCGGCCACGAAAAGGGCGCTTTCACCGGCGCGCTACTTCAAAAAAAAGGGCGGCTTGAACTCGCGGACGGCGGCACCATCTTTCTTGATGAGATCGGGGATTTGTCCCCTTCTCTGCAAACGAAACTGTTGCGTGTTCTTCAGGAGCGCGAGTTTGAGCGTGTCGGCGGCAGCCGCACGATCAAAGTGGACATTAGATTGCTGGCGGCAACCAATCGCGATCTCGAGGACGGGATCAAGAAAGGCGGCTTCCGGCAGGATTTGTACTTCAGGCTGAACGTCGTGAAGTTAACTATGCCGCCCCTGCGCGAGCGACGCGATGACATTCCCCTCCTGGCAAATTACTTCGCGCGTAAGTACGCGGAAAAGTGCAACCGCCGGGTGATGGGAATTTCTTCGGAAGCACGTAAACGATTGATGACTTACGACTGGCCCGGCAACGTTCGTGAATTGGAAAACGCGATCGAGCGAGCCGTGGTACTTGGCACCACCGAGCAGATTCTGGCGGACGACCTTCCCGAAGCAGTAGTCGAAGCTGAGGCGACTGTGTCGGCCGAAGCTCCGTCCAGTTATCACGAGTTGGTCGTGCAGACGAAGAAGCGAATGATCACCGACGCCATGAAACAGGCAAACGGGAACTACACCGCGGCGGCAAAGCTGCTCAACCTGCATCCTAATTACCTGCACCGCCTGATTCGAAACCTCAACATGAAAGACGAGCTGAAAACCTAGCCGGCGCTTCCCTACTTCTTCGGCTTTGTCACGATCCCAGTGCATTTGAATGCCTAATTGGGGAAATTCCGAATCCGCGAGTTTGTGATTGGTGGTAGCGCGACAATGCAATATCGTTTACAATCACGCTGGTTACCAAAGCGCGAGGCGACAATGGCGACTCGCCTTTTTCGCAGCCTGAGCGACTAGCGGTGAAATTGAGAGTTATGACCGTATTCGTCGTTTAATTGACTGTTCCGCCGCAATCTCCAGGAGTTTTTTCGTTCATTCCGCAGTAATCAATCATGGAAGAATATTCGGACCGAACCCCCGCTGATATCGCGCGCTATCCAATGGTGCCGATTCGCGACGTCGTAATTTTCCCGTTCACCAAAGTCGCATTCAAAATTGGCCGACCCGGCTCAGTGCGCGCGCTCGAGATGGCCCTCGCCTCAGACCGCACCATTTTTCTTTCGACTCAGCACGACGCCACGGTCGATGAACCGTCACCTGAACAGATTTATCGCGTCGGCACGATCGCGCGGATTCTGCAATCGCAGAAGCAGGAGAACGGTCAAATCAAAGTCGTCGTCGAAGGCCGCGAACGCGCCACGACGATTCGCGTCGAGAATAATGACGGCGCGTTCACCGCGCTGGTTCGGCGCGCGCCCGTAGTCAGTGAAGAAGGGGTGCGGACCGACGCTCTGGTGCAGAAGGTCGCGCAACTGATTGAACAGCATCTGCGGCTCGCTCCCGATATTCAACCCGATGCGCTGCAAACCGCGATGCGCAACGCCGACGCTTCGCATATGGCGGACGCGCTGGCTTCGCAGCTGCGAATCTCAGTTGAAGACAAACAGGGACTGTTGGAGCTCTTCTCGACGCACGCGCGGCTGGCGCGTCTGATTGAGATTCTGGAAATGGAGCTCGAGAAACGGCAGCTCGACCGCACGATCCAGACACGCGTAAAGCGTCAGATGGAGAAGGCGCAGAAAGAGTACTACCTCAACGAGCAAATCAAAGCGATTCACAAAGAACTGGGCCGCAAGGATGAGCGCGCCGAGCTCGACGAGCTAAAGAAGAAGATCGAAGAAGCCGGCATGACCGAGGAAGCGAAAGAGAAAGCGCTTCAGGAGTTGCACCGGCTCGAAGCCATGCCGCCGATGTCTGCCGAAGGCACTGTGTCGCGGACTTACATCGATTGGTTAGTCAGCGTGCCCTGGAAGCAAAAGTCAAAAGAGATCAAGGATCTCAGCAAGGCCGAAGAGGTGCTGAATGAAGATCATTACGGCCTCGAAAAGATTAAGGATCGCATTCTCGAATACCTCGCTGTCCGCCAACTGGTAAAGAATCCAAAGGGTTCAATTCTCTGCTTTGTGGGACCTCCGGGCGTCGGCAAAACAAGTCTCGGAAAATCGATCGCCCGCGCCACCGGTCGCAAATTCGTGCGTCTGAGCCTTGGCGGGGTGCGGGATGAAGCTGAAATTCGCGGTCATCGTCGCACCTACATCGGCGCCTTGCCCGGCCAAATCATTCAGATGATGAAGAAAGCCGGCGCAGTTAATCCCGTCCTGCTGCTTGATGAAGTGGACAAGCTCGGCACGGATTTTCGCGGCGATCCGAGCGCGGCCCTGCTCGAAGTTCTCGATCCGGAACAGAACCACATGTTCCAGGATCACTATCTCGACGTTGAATACGATCTTTCCAAGGTCTTCTTCATCGCCACTGCGAACGTGATGCACACGATACCGCCGGCGCTCCAGGATCGTTTGGAAGTCCTGCGGCTGTCTGGTTATACAGAGCGCGAGAAACTCGAGATCGCAAAGCGACACCTGGTGCCGAAACAGGCCGAGGGGAACGGTCTGCGGACAGAACAATTTGAGTTTTCCGACGACGGCATCCTGGAAATTATTCGTCACTACACGCGCGAAGCCGGCGTGCGCAACCTAGAGCGCGAAATTGGATCGTGTTGCCGCAAAGTCGCCCGTAAATTCGTGGCGGAAACTGTCTCAGCGGATTTCAAACATGAAATCGGACCTGAGCAAGTCCGCGACATGCTCGGTCCGATCAAATTCCGTCAACAGGGCGTCGCGGCCGAAAGCGAGATTGGGCTGGCCACCGGATTGGCGTGGACAGAGGTCGGCGGCGAGGTGCTGCAAATTGAAGCCACTTTGGTCAAAGGCCGCGGCAAGGTGACGCTCACCGGGAAACTGGGCGAAGTCATGCAGGAGTCAGCCCAGGCGGCGCTCACCTGCATCAAGTCTCGCGCGGAACGTCTCGGCGTGAGTTTGGATTTCATTCGCAAGCGCGACCTGCACATTCACATTCCGGAAGGTGCGATTCCGAAGGACGGTCCGTCAGCCGGCATCACTATGGCCGTGGCGATGTGTTCCGCCCTGATGCGGGTGCCGGTAAACAAGAACGTGGCGATGACTGGCGAGATCACTTTGCGCGGCCGGATACTGCCGATTGGCGGCGTGAAAGAAAAGCTGCTGGCCGCGCACCGGTTCGGCATCGATACCATAATCCTGCCAAAGGAAAACGAAAAAGATTTGCCGGAGGTGCCGGAGGAAATCCGAAGCGGATTGACAATAAATCTGGTCGAAACGATCGATGAAGTCATTGCGCTCGCCCTCCAGGAGCAGGCGAGTCCGGTGGAACTCGGCGACGAAGCAAAGACTCCGCCGATCTGGACGACTGAGCCGCCGCCCAGCCTGCAGACACCTGCGGAGCAATAGCTCGATCAATCCAAGTGTTAGAGTACCGGCTTCAGTCGGGCATTCGTGCAATGCTCAACTAAAGTTGGTACTCTAACGCATTCAATCAATGACCAACCGCCCGCTATTCCGACACGTCGGAATTCTGGCTTAATTAAACAAACAGGAGCATAACTATGGGTAAACACGAAGATGCAGATCTGATTCTGAAACTTTACGACCTCCGGCGCGAGCCCGTCATGCGCGAAGCCCGCAATTGGATGTTCACTTTCAACCCCACCAGCGTTCAGGACGTCATGGAGGCCATGATTGGCGAACACAGCGGCCACCTGCGCATGGTCATTTCCTACTGGGACATGGCTTGCGCGATGGTTACCAACGGCGCGATTGACGAGGAACTGTTTAACCAAACGAACGGCGAGCATATTTTCGTTTACATGAAAATCCAGCCGGTCATCGAAGGCCTCCGGGCAATGTTCGACAACCAGGAGTTTTTGAAGAACCTGGAGACAGTCGTCAAACGCATTCCCGACATCGAGACGAAGCTGCCGGCGATGCGTGAGCGGATGGCCAAGTTCGCCGAAATGCGCGCGGAACAGATGAAGGCGCAATCCGCCACCGCGTAAACACGCCGCGCGGATAAAATTGAATGCGAATCACCAGCGCCACGTTTGAAAAGAGCGCATTCAAGGAACCCGACTGGCCGCGCGATAAAAAGCCGGAGATCGCCTTCCTCGGACGCTCGAACGTGGGAAAATCGAGCTTGATGAATTCCCTGCTCGGCGTCCGAGGCCTGGCGCGCACCTCTTCAACCCCTGGTCGCACCCAGGCGGTGAACTTCTTTTTGATAAATGAGAAGTTTCGGTTCGTGGATCTGCCGGGCTATGGTTATGCCCGTGCGCCCAGGGCCGTGAAAGAGCAGTGGAACGCGGCGGCGACGGACTACCTGGCGCAACGCGAGCAACTGGTGCTGGCGGTGCACCTGATTGATGCGAGACACGAGCCGACGGCACACGATTTACAGCTCGACGAATGGCTTAAGCATCACGGGAAGCCGCACGTAATCGTGGCTACCAAATCCGATAAGCTGTCTAACAATGAACTTTCCCGCACGCTTCGCCGGGCAAAGGAGATTTTGGGGACGCCGGAAGTTTTTACTTACTCGAGCGTGACGGGCCGCGGACGTGATGATATCTGGCGCGCAATCGACAACGCTCTAAAACGCTGATGGTTCTGCCGAACCGATCTAAGGTTTTCTAGTACTCAGCACTTGCGATTTTTGAGCTTTTGTTTAGAATAGGATTTCCAAACTGAATCAGGCTCACAAGACATTCTGAGGTTCTGATCTGAGACCACGCGGATCCTGCCAGCGGCATCCAAAACACGATTAATTAACCAATCCTGGATTCCGAGGCAGCAGTTGGCATAAACCGTTTTTTTGCGGTGGAGGCCCCCACTTGAGCTTCCCCGATCGCGCTTTCCCTTTTTGACCGGCATCGCTCAAATCAATTGACAGCATGCTGAAATCTCGAACGACCTGGTAGCCCCGCGGCTGCCGACGAAAGAACTGATATGGCAAATAGAAGAAGATCTACTACGAATGGCGGCGACAACGGAGGCGGTGTCGCCACCGTTGACGCAGGCGAAGAGTACGTGCCGAGTAAAGACGGCCATCCAGATGTTTTTAATCTGTCTGAGCTCAAAGAGATGTCCATCTCCAAGCTGACGCAAGTCGCCAAGGGCATGGACGTTCCCGGCGCTACCGGCATGCGCAAGCAGGAGCTGATTTTCAAAGTCCTGGCCGCGCAGACCGAAAAGAGCGGCTTGATCTTTTCGGAAGGCGTGCTGGAAACACTGCCCGACGGCTTCGGGTTCCTGCGAGCCCCGGAATACAACTACCTGCCGGGGCCGGATGACATCTACGTTTCGCCTTCGCAAATTCGCAAGTTCGACCTGCGCACCGGCGACACCATCAGCGGCCAGATTCGTCCACCCAAGGAAGGCGAACGGTACTTCGCGCTGATCAAGGTTGAAGCGATCAACTTTGAATCGCCTGACATGGCGCGCGAAAAGGTTTTCTTCGACAATCTGACGCCACTCTATCCGGACGAAATGCTGAAAATGGAGGTCGCTCCGGACAACCTCTCGGCTCGGGTTATCGATCTGGTGACGCCGATCGGCAAGGGCCAGCGCGCCCTGGTCGTTTCCCCGCCGCGCACCGGTAAAACGATGCTGCTGCAAACGATTGCGAACTCAATCGCGCAGAACCACCCGGAAGTTACTCTGATCGTATTGCTGATTGACGAGCGGCCGGAAGAAGTCACCGACATGCAGCGGTCAGTTCAGGGCGAGGTCATCTCATCTACCTTTGATGAACCGCCGACGCGCCACGTGCAGGTTGCCGACATGGTGATCGAGAAAGCCAAGCGCCTGGTCGAGCACAAGCGTGACGTCGTAATCCTGCTCGACTCAATCACGCGTCTGGCGCGAGCGCACAACGCGGTCGTTCCGCCCAGCGGCAAAATCCTCTCGGGTGGTATCGACTCGAACGCGTTGCAGCGTCCGAAGCGGTTCTTCGGCGCGGCCCGTAATATTGAAGAAGGCGGATCGCTGACGATCATTGCCACGGCGCTTATCGACACCGGTTCGCGCATGGACGACGTGATCTTTGAAGAGTTCAAGGGCACCGGCAACTCCGAAATTCATCTGGACCGTCGCCTGAGCGACAAGCGTCTATTCCCGGCCATCGACCTGCAACGTTCCGGCACGCGTAAGGAAGAGCTGCTGATCCCGAAGGAAGATCTGGCTCGGATCTGGGTCATGCGTCGCGTGTTGAATCCGTTGTCCCCGACCGAGCAAATGGAAGTCGTGCTCGAGCGCATCGAAAAGACCAAGAGCAACGCAGAGTTTCTGGCCTCAATGCAACAGTAGAAACGGTGACGGGTGCCGGGTGACAGGTGATCGGTTGTAAGAATCCCGTCACCTGTCACCTGTCACCCGTTACCCCTAATGCGCGTAGCAATCCTTTCATCCGAAGCGCTTCCTTTCGCCAAGACCGGCGGCCTGGCCGACGTTTCCGGAGCCTTAACTAAAGCGCTTCACGCCGAAACCGTTGATTCACTCCTGATTCTGCCGCTCTACGATCAAGTCGATCGAGGCCTGCTCACCGGCACATACACCGAAGACCTCGAAGTGAATTGGCGTGGTCGCCGGCCGCGTGTTCCGGTCCGCATCAGTGATGCGCTGGGCGCGCCGACTTACTTCATCGAATCGCCGCACTATTTTTCGCGCAAATCGATTTACGGCGACACCGACGATTTCGAGCGGTTCGCTTTCTACTGTCGCGCGGCGATCGCGCTGCTGCAAAGAATCGGCGACAAGCCCGACATTGTTCACCTCAATGATTGGCCGTGCGGATTTGCGTCCGTGGAATTGCGCGCGCGGCGGCGGCACGAGCCGTTCTTTGCCGAGACACGGGTGCTCTTCTCGATTCACAACCTCGCATATCAGGGTGCATTCGATCCCGAGAACCTTTGGTGGATGGATTTCGCTGCTTATCGCGATGCGTTCATGCTGGAAGGCGCAGCGTCGGCCCTGAAAGCCGGCATCGTCGCCGCCGATGCGCTATCGACCGTCAGCCCAACTTATGCACGCGAGATTCAGACGTCCGAACAGGGTTATGGCCTGGATTGGCTGATGCGCGCGCGCAGCGACCGGCTCGCCGGAATCACCAACGGCGTGGACTACGACGTTTGGAATCCTGAGACAGATCCTCATATCGCAAAGAACTTTTCGGCTGACGACCTTTCGGGTAAACGTGAATGCAAACTGGATTTGCTTCGTCGCTTCAAGCTGCCCGCGGAACCTGAACGGCCGATCATCGCCATCATCTCGCGGCTCGTGGGACAAAAAGGCTATGACCTGATTCGACAAGCGGCGGGTGGCATCCTCGATACCGGCGCTTTCTTTATCGCGCTCGGCGCCGGCGCTCGCGAGTACGAGGACTTTTTGCAGAGCTGGCACGATGCCGCGCCCCAACGTGTCGGCGTTTACAAAGGTTACGCCGGCGAACCACTGGCGCATCAAATCGAAGCGGGCGCCGACATGTTCCTGATGCCGTCTTTGTACGAGCCTTGCGGGCTGAATCAAATGTACAGCATGCGTTACGGTACAGTTCCCATCGTGCGGGCGACGGGCGGACTTGAAGATACCGTCAGGAATTTCGATGCAAAGAACGGCACGGGAAACGGTTTCAAGTTCGGTCCGTACAACGCGGCGGCCATGCTTGAAAAAATTCGCGAAGGGCTTTACTTTTATAACAACTCGGAAGCGTGGGCGAAGATTCAACGTAATGGAATGGTCGCAGACAATTCCTGGTCGGCCGCAGCCAAAAATTACATTCAGTTTTACGAATCGATGCTCAAGTGAGGCGGCAAACGGGCACCGATTCCACCGAACCAAGAGATAGTTTCAAGGAGCTTAAGTAATGAGTGACAACGTAAGAGAAGTTAGTGATAGCAGTTTTGAAGCAGACGTTTTGAAGCATGAGCAGCCGGTGCTGGTCGACTTCTGGGCGGCCTGGTGCGCGCCCTGCCGCATGCTCGCGCCCACCGTCGAAGCCGTCGCCGACAAGTACGCATCGACAGCGCGCGTGGTGAAGCTGAACGTGGATGACAACCCGTCGGTTTCGCAGCGTTACGGCATCAAGGGCATTCCGACCCTGATTCTTTTTAAGAACGGCCGCGAAGAAGAGCGTGTGGTCGGGGCCACTTCCGAAGGCGCCATCTCGCGCATGCTGGACAAGCACATCAGTACCGCGGCCACGGCTTAAGTTTTTAAGAGTTTCAGGCGCGGCTATCTTTGTTTGTGAGAACAGCCGCGCCTGTTTTGTGTCTAAGTAAGTCCAATGTCCAAAGTCTAAAGTCCAAAGCCGGTGACTTTAGACTTTAGAGGGACGTCGGACCTTGGACTTTGGACGTTGGACTGTTTTTATGGTTATCGCAGTCATCGGCGCCCAGTGGGGTGATGAAGGCAAAGGCAAGATCGTCGATCTGCTGGCCGAGCGCTTCGACATTGTCGTCCGCTTCCAGGGCGGTCACAACGCCGGTCATTCAGTGCAGGTCGGGAACCAGTCGTTTGTCCTTCATCTGCTGCCGTCCGGCATCGTGCACGAAGGCAAGACCTGCGTGCTCGGCAACGGCATGGTGATCGATCCCAAAGCCTTCTTCGAAGAGGCCGACCGGCTGGCCGCGCAGGGCATCCACATTACGCCTGAGCGAGTGAAGGTTAGTTCACGCGCGCACCTGATTCTTCCCTATCACCGCGCGCTGGATCACACGAGCGAAGAACGTCTGGGTAACGAGAAAGTCGGCACAACGCTGCGCGGCATCGGCCCGGCGTACGAAGATAAGGCCGGCCGGCGCGGCATTCGGGTCGCCGATGCGCTGGTTCCGGAAGTTCTGCGTTCACGGATTGAGCGCAACCTGGAAGACGCGAACCGAATCATCGAAGCCTACGGCGGCGATCCCCTCGATGCCGACACGATTATCATGGAGACGTCTTTTCTCGTTGAGCGTCTCGCGCCCTTCATCGCCGACACCAGTCACTTTTTAAATCAGGCAGCCGCCTCGCGTCGCACGATTTTGTTGGAAGGCGCTCAGGCGACGCTCCTCGACGTCGATCACGGCACGTATCCATTCGTTACCTCGTCGAGCACGACAGTCGGCGGCGCGTGTGTCGGCACCGGTCTCGCGCCGAAGCACATCACCGGCGTGCTCGGCATCGTCCGCACGTACACGACGCGGGTCGGCGAAGGGCCGTTTCCCACCGAGATGCTCGAGGGCGAAGAAGAACTCGGCCAGTTGATCCGCGAACGCGGGCATGAATACGGCGCCTCAACGGGCCGCCCGCGTCGCTGCGGCTGGTTCGACGCTTTCGCCACGCGCTACGCGGCTGAGATCAACGGCTTCAGTTCCGTGGCCCTGACAAAGCTCGATGTGCTGGATGCTTTGGACGAAATCAAAATCTGCGTCGGCTATGAAATGAACGGGAAAAAGGTTGATTCGCTTCCCTCGGTCTCGCACGAGATGCGTCGCGTTGTGCCCGTCTATGAAACGCTGCCAGGCTGGAAGAGCCCAACTGTCGGCGTCACCGATTTGAGCGACCTTCCGCGCGCCGCACGCGAGTACGTCAACTTCCTTTCAACCCAGATCGGCGTGCAGATTGGTTTGATCTCCACCGGCCCTGAACGCTCACAGACGATCGTGGTGCGCGAGTCATTGTTGGCGGAGTGGCTTCGTTGAAGTCCAAGGTCTAATGTCCAAAGTCCAATGTACGCAATTCGCCTGGGTGGAACTTTGGACATTGGACTTTGGACGTTGGACTTCTTAAACTCAGTTCTTCCGTGGGCCGATAGCTCAGTTGGTAGAGCAACTGGCTTTTAACCAGTGGGTCGCAGGTTCGAGTCCTGCTCGGCTCACCACTTTAGTGATGTAGATGGATAACCTTGCCTAACGTCCACACCGTTTAGGAATTTTCAGGGATGGACCCTTCAAAGAATTCTCGTGCTTCCAACTGGTCGTGATTGAGGTCTCCCTCATCGACTGGAGCGCGGGAGTGCGTGCCATCCCTTCGGCGGCTCTTCGAAAGATCCGAGTGTAGCGATTATGGTTCAGCCCGGACACTTAGCCATGTTTCTCTCAATAAGGAGTTGAAATGAAAAAGTTAATCCTGATCTTAGCGTTAATCCTAAGCGCGACGTCCTTCGTTTCTGCGCAAGCCACCTCGCTCCTGATGCGGACGCCGACGCTGAATAAAACACACATCGTGTTTTCCTACGCCGGCGATTTGTGGGCGGTGGGGCGCGATGGCGGCGAGGCTAGCCGCTTGACGACGGGAGTTGGGCGGGAATTCAGCCCGCAATTCTCGCCCGACGGGCAGTGGATAGCTTTCACCGGTGAATACGACGGGAACGTGGATATTTATGTCATGCCCGCCGCGGGCGGTGTGCCCAGGCGGCTGACCTACCATCCCGGCGGGGATCAACTTGCGGGTTGGACGCCGGATGGAAAATCAGTGCTCTTTGTCTCTGGCCGCCAGGCCGAAAGCGGGCGCACGGCGCAGCTCTTCACGATGGCTGTTGATGGCGTGCAACCGACGCAGGTGCCGCTGCCGATGGCTTACGAAGGTTCGTACTCGCCGGACGGCGCGCGGCTCGCATACGTGCCGCTGCCGCGCGCTTTCAACACGTGGAAGCGTTATCGTGGCGGCCTGGCCACTCCCATTTACCTTGCTAACCTGAGCGACTCGAGCGTTGAGAAGATACCTCGGACTGATTCCAACGACTTTAATCCTATGTGGCCGTCGGGAGATTCGCGCAAGGTCTATTTCCTTTCTGACCGCGACGGAACCATTACGCTCTTTGCGTACGACACGGCCTCCAAAAGAATATCGGAAGTAATTGAGAACGACGGCTTGGATATTAAGTCGGCGTCGGCATCCGCTGATGCGATCGTCTATGAGCAGTTCGGCTCGATTAATCTTTACGATCTAAAGTCGGGTAAGACTAAACGCGTCCCCGTCACGATCAACGCCGATGTCCCGTCAGTCCGGGCGAAGTACGAGAAGGTTGCCGACCGCATCCTGAATGCCAACCTCTCTCCGACCGGCGCGCGCGCTCTCTTTGAAGCGCGCGGCGAAATTATCACCGTGCCTGCCGAGAAGGGTGACGTACGCAATCTGACCAACACCACGGGCGTCGCTGACCGCGACCCCGCCTGGTCGCCGGACGGCAAGTGGATCGCCTATTTCTCCGATGAGTCGGGCGAGTACGCGCTCCATCTCAGACAGCAGAGCGGAATGGGCGAGGTCAAAAAGATCAGCCTCGGAAATCCGCCATCCTTCTTCTACGCGCCAAACTGGTCGCCCGACAGCAAGAAGATTGCGTTCACGGACAAGCGGCTCAACCTCTGGTACGTGGATATCGACAAAGGAACGCCGATCAAGGTTGACACCTCGCGACGCGGTGCAGGCTTCAATGCCAGTTGGTCGCCGGATAGCCGCTGGCTGGCTTACACCAAGCCTTTGGAGTCGTGGTACAGCGCGGTCTTCATCTATTCGTTGGAGGAAGCGAAAACGCGGCAAGTGACAGACGGTTTGAGTGATGCGAGTTGGGCTGCGTTCGACAAGAATGGCAAGCACCTCTACTTCATGGCCAGCACCGACATCGGGCCGAAACTTTCCGGCTTCGATATGTCGGGCTATCCGCATCAGCCGACGCGCAGCGCCTACGTGGTCGTCCTGAAAAAGACCGACCCTTCGCCGCTCGCGCCTGAAAGCGATGAAGAGAAAACCGGCGACGAGAAAAAGCCTGAAGCGGGCGACAAGCCGGCGGAGGGCGAGCAGAAAACCGATCCGGCTGCGCCTGCGGCCGCTGCTAAGCCCGGCGCTAAGCCGGATGACAAGAAGGCGCCGCCGAAAGTCACAATTGATTTTGAGCGTGCCGACCAGCGCGTCCTTGCTCTGCCAATCCCGGCTCGCAACTTCGTAGGATTGGCGACGGGTAAAGCGAATACCGTCTTCCTTATTGAAGCTGGGCCGCCTGCTCCCGGTGTGACGGGGGTCACGCTGCACAAGTTCGACATGGAGAAGCGCAAGTTCGAAAAGGTTCTGGACGGAGTGCGCAGCTTTGACCTCTCGGCCAACGGCGAAAAGATGCTCTTCCGTCAAACTGCCGGTCAAGCCGACAACTGGTTCATCGCTTCCACCACCCAGCCGATCAAACCCGGCGAAGGAAAGATCAAGACCGAGGACATCGAGGTCTATGTTGACCCGAAGGCCGAGTGGCAACAGATGTATCGCGAGGCCTGGCGCATTCAGCGCGACTTTTTCTATGACCCCAATTACCACGGCCTCGATCTGAAGGCCACGGCGAAGAAGTATGAACCGTACCTGAATGCGCTCACTCACCGCGCTGACCTGAGTTATCTCTTCCAGGAAATGTTCGGCGAGTTGACGGTCGGCCATCTCAACGTCGGGGGCGGAGACCTGCCCGACCCCAAGCGCGTGCCGGGCGGATTGCTAGGCGCAAACTACGCGATTGAAAACGGCCGTTATCGTTTCGCGAAAATATTTGATGGTGAGAATTGGAACCCGCAACTGCGCGCCCCGCTCACGCAACCAGGGGTCAACGTGCAGGAGGGCGAATACCTGCTCGCCGTCAACGGCCGGAATCTCACGGCGAATGACAACGTTTACAGCTACTTTCAGAACACCTCGAACAAACAGATTGTGATTCGCGTCGGGGCCAACCCGGACGGCGCCGGCTCTCGCGAAGTAACGGTCGTGCCGGTTCCGAACGAAGGCGGCTTGCGAACTCTGGCTTGGATCGAAGGCAACCGCCGCAAGGTGGACCAGATGACCGGCGGCAAGCTCGCCTATGTCTGGCTGCCCGACACGGCTGGAGGTGGGTACACCAACTTCAACCGTTACTACTTTGCGCAGCTCCACAAACAGGGAGCAGTAATTGATGAGCGCTTCAACGGCGGCGGTCACGCGGCTGACTACATCATCGATTACCTGCAAAAGCCGCTGAACAGCTACTGGGCAGTGCGCGATGGCGATGACTTTCGCCAACCATTCGGCACGCTGCCTGGTCCAAAGGCCATGATCATCAACGAGTACGCCGGCAGTGGCGGCGATTTACTGCCCTGGATGTTTCGCCGGCACAGCATTGGCCCACTTATCGGCAAGCGAACCTGGGGCGGGCTGGTGGGCATCGGCGGTTACCCGGTGTTGATTGACGGTGGTTCAGTAACGGCGCCGCACTTCGCGTTCTACAGCCCCGAAGGCGAGTGGGAAGTTGAGAACCGCGGTGTCTCGCCCGACATCGAGGTCGAAATGGATCCGAAGGCCTGGCGTGAAGGACGTGATCCGCAACTTGAGAAAGCGGTCGAGGTGGTGATGACGGCCCTTCAAAAGAACCCGCCACCGAAGGTAAAGCGGCCGGCGTATCCGAACTATCACAAACCCCGGCCGGTGGTAAAAGGTCGCGAGCCTGGCAACCGGCAACCATAAGCGGGCCGCTCCGGAGGAGCGGAATGTTTATAGCCGCTGCCAGTCATAGAAAGGAACATCGCCTCTTGGAAGTGAACGCCACTTCCGAGAGGCGATTACATTTTCACCGGTAAAATGGATTCACTCGGAGGGCGATTCGGACAATGAAGCTTATCAAGGCGCTGCTATTTCTTATCCTGCCCGTTTCTGTGGCCGCTCATCCGGGCGGCGGTCTGATCGCCCTCGATGCCAATACGGTGATTTTCGGAGACTCGATGTACAACGCCGTGTGGCGGCTGGAGAAGGGCAAGAAGCAACAAGCGTTAGCGAAGAACTTTCACGCGCATTGGACGACGCGCGGTTTGGATGGACGGATCTACTCAGAATCTTTTCAGGAGATGGGCGGCGCCCTGTTTCGCATTGACCTCGCCGGCGGCAAGCCTTTCAAGGTTGCCGAAGAGTCACACGTGAACGCCCTGGTTTTTGCCGTCGGCAAACGCGGTGCGCTTATTTTCCAAAAGGGCGCGCAGATCGTGGAACGGACCTCTGCCGGAACTGTGCGGCGCTTCCGAGGCGCAGGCGAAGTCGCAAAGGGCGAACCACCTTTGCAGCAGGTCATCGCCTATCATTGGGCGGCCGATGAAACACTTTACCTTTCGGATGGCAACCACCTCCGGCGTGTTGGTCAGGATGGCGTCATACGTTTGGTGGCTCGAGTCGATGGCAAGCTAATCGACCCGAAGATCTGGAACTCGACCGGAGCGCCGCGAATTTGGAGTATCGCGACCGACGAACGTAAACGCATCTACACGGCTCTTCCAGATATCGGCCAGGTTGTGCGCATCGACACGGACGGCTCGCAACACGTCGTCGACCGGAGCGTGGGCGGCTGGCGTGTCACGGCAGTGGCAACGTTCGGCGATGCTGTCTTTCTGCTTGAAAGCAGCGACTCGAACAACGACGGTCAGCGCGTCCGCGTGATCCGCGGTTCTGGAAAAGTGGAATTGCTGGGCCAGGTCGAGCCGTAATCTGGTCCCCCGACCTGACGGTCGGGGCTATTTCATCCCGGCGCTACGCGCCTTCCCTTCACTTCTTCTTGCTCGCATGCCACGCCGCCAGTAGTTCAGATTCGCGTTGCGGTTTCATCCCGGCGCGCATTCTTATCTGTCGTGCGGGTGTCTGTTTTCTGAACCACTCGAGGGTGGCCCTCGTCGTCTCGGACAACGGGCGAAAGGTCAGTCCGTGCTTGAGCGCCTTGTCGACGTTCGTCGTTAGGTAACTGATATACGGCCCCTTGCTTGAAGTCCAAATCGGAAACTCGTCGATGGCCTTCTGCTCTTTCAGGAATTCGTCCGGAACCCAGGTAAAGCGAGCGTCTGATCTCGTCGTCTTCTTAATATCGTCAAGCATTCGACCCATGCTCAGTCTTGATTTAGGTCCGGTGGCGTTAAAAGCGCCCACGGTGCCCTGCTCAACCATGCGAATGGTCCATTCCGCTAAATCGCGCGCGTCGATGATCTGCATAGGATCCGAGGGACTGCCCGGCGCCAGGACTTCGCCGCCACGTTCCACGCGCACGGGCCAATAGGTCCATCGATCGGATTCATCGCCCGGACCAACGATATATCCGGGACGAATGACGAGGGTCTTGTTAGGAAACCACTTTTCAGCTTCCGCTTCCGACTGCGCCTTCAAAGGCCCAAACAGTGAGAAGTTGCTGGCGCGCATGGTCGCACTCGTTTCTTTCAACGCATCCGCGCCCGTGTATTTCGTGAGCGGCGCCGTCTCGTCCATGCCCTGCTTGCTGGTGTCGGCATAAACCGCGGTGGAAGAAATGTAAACGTAGCGGTCGGCATTACCTTTCAGAATTTGCGCCGCGTCGCGGACCCAGACTGGAAGCGTCGCCGGATTGTCGATCACGACGTCCCAGGTTCGGCCCTTCAGCGCGTCGAGCTGTCCGTTACGGTCGCCGATTAACTGCTCGGCCTCTTTCGGCAATTCGCCGGGATGCGTGCGACCGCGATTGAATACGGTCACTTTGTGGCCGCGACTTAATGCGTAGCGCACCTGGAAGGGACCGGTAAAGCCGGTGCCGCCGAGGATCAGGATGCGCAGGCTCTTCTGGTTTTTCTGCCCGGCGAGCGATATGCCAGGGATCATTCCGAGGCCGACACCGCCGCCGGCCATGGCGGAAAGTTTAAGGAAGGTTCTCCGATTTGATGACATCAATTAAGCTCCTGATGAATTTTGCTTTCTTTCACGATCCAAAAAGGGTGCACGTTGCATATTCTTATTCACGCCGCGGCTTTAGCCCGGCGGTGAACTGCCGCGATAAAACAGAAACCCTTTGAAACGGTTTCCAAGCCGGGCGCCGACTTGATCGCCGCGCTAAAGCGACGGCGAGAATGAGAGGTTGTTTTCAAACCGAACAGTGCGCACAACTCTAGAATCTTACTGGTTGCAACCCATTTGTGCAGACTAACTAGTACGCACGAAACCACCAAGAGGTTTACAGAGCTCGAGGAGATTGTGGGCCCCCGGCTTAGCCGCCGCACAGGCTACCGCCCCCGCCGCTTCGCGGTTCGTTGCCGCCCATGCGGGAATTCCATTCACGATTTACCATTTACCATTTACTATTCGTGGATATGGTCATCCAAAGACTACGGCCCGGCAACTTGCATGGTCACGTCACAAAGAGTCTGGCAGTTGCGGATTTTATTCTGACGGAATCGGCGTTTGACCCGCACTCCAGATTGCCGCGGCACGCTCACGAAAACTCGTACTTCTGTTTCGTCTTGCAGGGAGCCTATACCGAGCGATACGGAAACCGAGAAGTTGTTTGTCGGCCTTCTGCTTTGACGTTTCGCGCGTCAGGCCAAACACACGAAGATCTTGTTCATGGCGCAGACGCCCGAGTCTTCGTGCTGGAAATTTCTCCCCAGTGGATTGATAGACTACGAGCGGATTCCCTTAGGTTGGAAAGCGCATTTGAGTTTTATGGCGGTACTTTGACGAGACTATGCGCGCGACTCAATCGTGAGTTTCACAAGACCGACAGCGCCGCGAAATTAGCGATTGAAGGTTTAGCACTCGAGCTTTTGGCTGAGGCCACCCGGCAGCCTGTCAACGGAATCGGAGCCGCACCTGCATGGCTCAGGCAAGCTCGCGAAATGCTTACCGAACACTTTTCCGAAAACTTGAAGCTCACACAGATCGCGGCTGAAGTTGGCGTACATCCCGTTTACCTGGCCACAGCTTTTCGCCAGAAGTTCGGAGTCACGGTTGGTGAATTCGTGCGCAAACTAAGAATCGAACATGCCTGCGCCGAACTCAAACGCGAAGACCTGCCGTTGTCTGCGATCGCTTTGCAGGCAGGCTTCGCGGATCAGAGCCACTTCTCAAAGGTCTTTAAATCGCATGTTGGGATCACGCCGCGCGAGTATCGAAGCTTCGTGCGCGAATCTTAAAATCATACAAAATCCTAATCTGGTAACAGACGGCGACGTTGTCCTCAGGTAACATGCGGCTCTCTCGGTGGCTTCCTTTGTGGAGCTCAGTGTCTCGGTGGTGATTGTTAAGGTAGTCTCACCACAGAGGCACAGAGCTTCACAGAGACTCACGGAGTTTTGAAACTTCAACACAGGTTAAAGCAAGGGGTCCCATGAAAATTTGTTTGCTGTTACTTTGTTTCCTGTGCTTGCCGGCGCCGGAAGTTAGCGCGCAAGAGAAACTCTCGCCAAATCAGCCCGTGGCCAGAAAGATCGAGCCCGGCAAGACTGATTTCTTCTCAATTGCCCTGAACGACGGTGACTATTTCAACATTTCGCTGGGGTACAAGGGCAGGGTCAACGTTTTTATTCTGAATCCCGACGGAACGGTGGCTCGGCGGGCAACTGGCTCAGCGACCGAGGCGAAAGGATCGTTTCCCTTTGCTGCCGAAGGCGCCGGCTCGTATTCCTTCAAGATTGAGAATTCGGGCGACCAAACAGCCAGTTATGAATTGTCCATCGGCGCAGTGGTCTCGCTCGACGAGCGACTCAAACCTCAGCCCGCGAGCGATCCCTATCCGACCACACGGATTCAGGCTCTTCGTAAACAGATTAGCGCAGGTGAGACAAACACAGAGAGCTTCTGGAAAGAGGTAAAAGCACAGGGCACGCCGCTCACCGAAGCCTATGGTTCAGACGGCAAATATCAACTGGTTACATTCCTGTGGCGAAGTAAGCACGACACGAGAAATGTGTTCGTCATAGGCTCTTTTTGGGGGTTTGATGGTACGGCGAACAAATACTCGATGCACAACATTCCTAACTCGGACATTTGGTATTTGACCTTGAAGCTCCCCAGCGGGACCCGGGTTAACTACCAACTGTCGCCAAACGATCCCTTAACGTCCGAGGGTCCGCGCGCTGCACAGCGCGCAGCCACCAGGCAGGCGGATCCGTTCAGTCTGAATCCGTTATCCAAATGTCCGCCCGAGACCAGCAAGTTCAGATGTCGAAGCGTGGCGGAGTTGCCTGGAGTTGCGCCGCAACCATGGCTCGTCAGCAAACCCGGAGTAGCGGAAGGACGCGTCGAGAAACAAACCATCAAGAGCGCCATTCAAAAAATTGACCGGCCCTTTTCTGTTTACACGCCGGCTAACTATAAAGCAGATGGTCCCCCCAATGCGCTGTTGATTTTGTTCGACGGCGAAGACCTGGCGAACGATGCGTCTCCAGTGACGACGCTGAACAATCTCATTGCAGCTTCCAAAATTCCTCCGACCGTTGCGGTATTTGTTGAGAATGTTCCCGGCCGGCGTCTGGTAGACCTCGTCGCCAGCGATGAGTTCGCGGATTTTACGGCCAAGGAACTTCTTCCCTGGGTTCGGTCACACTACAACGTTACAAAGGACCCGAAGAAAACCGTGGTCACTGGCTATAGCGCTGGTGGTCTTGCATCAGTGTACGTCGCTCGGCGTCACCCCAGGGTCTTTGGCAACGTACTCAGCCGATCCGGCGCCTTTTGGTGGTCGCCCGAACATAACGATGGAATCTGTGGCGCACGCTGTCCCGATTCCGGGGGACGCGGCGGCGACGGCTCGCGGGATGCTACGACCGAAGGCAACTTCCTGGTTAAGGAATTCCTGGCGAGTCCCAAATTGCCTCTGCGCTTTTATCTAACGGCGGGAACATTTGAAGCCGACACCGCCGGCAGTGGCGGTGAGATCCTGGAAAGCACGCGTCATTTGCGTGACGTATTACTCGCTAAAGGCTACCAGGTTCACTATCAGCAGTTCGTCGGCGGCCACGATGGTTTAAGTTGGCGTGGGGCGCTCGCCGACGGCCTGATCAATTTACTCGGAGCTCATTAGGATTCTACGCGTCAGTGCTGGCCGCAGCCGTCTAATACTGGGAGATGTTTTGGGAGAAGGCAGGGTGGGTGGCTATATCGACCAGATCAAAACACAACTTGAGTGTCGATCCCGTCGCTATTCTCGACTTCGTCGAGAACTCTCACCCCACCCTCTCCCAAAGGGAGAGGGATTTGCTCCGGGTCTGACACGAGCTCTCCCATTATTTCCAGAGCTATTTTCTTGCCGGCGCGGAAAACTCGCCCAATATCTCCAAAAGCTTTTCCGGCGACTCCAAGCCAAAGGTGCGCTGCCAGCCGCCGCGTTCGTCGTTTAAAACAAATGCAATCGGCGTATGTTCCCCGCGCCGCGGGCCTTCGCCCAAGAATGCCTTTAGTAACGTTTGCATCGCCGGTGTCTCTCCCGTAACAAGCGTCCAGCCGGGTTTTGGTCCAAATCGCGCACTCCAGGCTTTGAGTTTTGCCGGCGTATCGGTTTCGGGATCAGTGCTGATCGACAGCAGGTACACGTCCTTTATCATTCGCTTCCCCAGCAGTGCTTGCAGCCGGGCGAAGTTGTCACCCGAAAGTGGGCAGTAGGACGTACACGAAGTGTAGATGAAGTTGATTACGACCTTTCTGCCTTTGACCAAGTCGGTATAGAGCCGTTGCTTCTTTCCGTTCTGATCCAGAATTTCAACATCAGGAATCGCTAGTCGAGCCGGCACAGACGGGGAGGAGTCTGTGACCGGCTGATGTCCATGCGAATGGCCCGTTGCGTTCTTCTGCTGCTGCGCTCGCGCTCCCACGGTGCAGAGCAGGAGCAAACAGCAGCATAGAAGTGATTGCGTTTTGAGCTTTGCCACGTTCGCTTCCCTCCCCATCAAGAGATCTTGATGATCGATGCCACAGATGGCACGCCCGCGCTGTTGATGATGAACAGCATGTAATGTCCGGGCGGGCAAAGATTCCCGTCAGCAGGCATCGTGACGTTCAAACCACCAAGGAACGACGTAAAGCTCAAATTGTTGAAGCGCTGATTTTGGTTGAACGAATGGGTTGTCGACGACAACCTGACTAAAGTCACTTTAGAAATATTCTGTGAAGGAGGATCTACGGGCTTTCCTACGGTGATGGTTTCGCCGTAAGTTGCCGTGGCCTGCACCGAAGTGATCGACGGTCGTGGGACTTCATTGCCGCTCGCGTCGAAGAGATACGGCGGCGAGTAAATTTCCGTCTGTTGGATTTGGTCGGACATACCTGGGCAGCCGCCGCCCGCGCCCCAGGGCGTTGTGCCACCAACCAATACTCTTCCATCGGGCAACAACACGGCCGCTGAATGATAGAGCCGCGGATGTGTTGCTGCGGCCGTAAACGACCAGGTGTCGGTCGCCGGATCCCATATCTCGCCCTCCAACACCCAATTGTCATGACAGGTGTTGTTGAAGCCGCCGCCTTTGGTGCCTCCCGTAACCAGCACCTTCCCGTTTGGCAGAATGGTCGCATTCAGATGACGCCGCCGGTAGGTCATTGAGGCCGCGGGCGTCCAGGTGGGAGGCGAATCATATAGATTGATCTTCTCGGCTGTGTTGGTGGGCACGACGGCGCCGAGAGGACCTTCAGGTTTGTTGCCTCCGCCAATAACGATAATCTTGTTGGGTTCATACATGACCGACGTACCTTCATCACGAAGGCCGTAGATGCTGTTAGGTCCCTGACTCCAGGAGCCGTTGCCGCTGGTGTTGATGAAGTAGGTCGATTGGGTTGGGCCGGAGTTATACGCCAGGCCACCAGCCGTCAGGTGCATCCAGGGATAGAGCCAAAGATGTTGCGGTGTTGCCGCTCCGGGAATGTCGCGCCATCCCCCCGTAGTCTTCCAAACCTGCGGGTAGTTATTAAAATTGAGCTGGCTACCCACCAGATACGATCCCGAAATAGTAAGCGTCTCGCCGTTTGCGAGAGCCACGTTAGTCGGATACCACCGCGGCAAGTACATGTAGTCCGAACCGTTGGTGAACGTATTGTTCGAGGGATCAAAAATCGTAGTGTCATAGACTCCTGAATTCGGTGGACCTTGAAAGGTGGTGCCACCCGTAATCAAGAGTCTTCCGTCCGGCAAAAGTGAATGACCGCTACAAAACAGATCAAGCCAATAGTTGTAGAGAGTTGAAACAGTAGTGTAGGGAGGATCCGAAATCCGGACGTAGGTCTGGATTGGAGGATTCCTACAAAACGGGCATGGAGGTGCGCTGGCCGGAAATTGCGTCCATGACAGGACCTTCCCATTAGGCAGAACATGTAAGTGGACCGTCGCCGCGGTGAAGAATCCGTTGGTCCACTTTCCCGTTTGACCATAAGTTTGCAGCGGTCTACGGATACCGCGCGGCTTCTTTGCAAATGCAGACATGGGAAGAACTGCAAGACAAAACGTAACGACGAGCGCGATCGACACAACTCGATTCGCCGATGCCGAGATGGCAGCAGGTTGGTGTGACATAGGGTACTCCTCTGGTTAGCTGCGTTGAGTTGGAAACGCGAGGAAGGGCCAGAGCGTTCGTTCAATCGGCAGAGCCTGGAAAGCGGGGCTCGCGCCTCTCATTGAATTCTGCCTGGTTCAAACGCGGGCGCATTCTAGCAGATGTCCCGGGCGAGGTGAAGTTTTTTAGTGATAGAAATTATTGGCACGTTTACACATCGGGATGATGATGAGGCCCTTTCCGGTGTTCACGCCAAGGGCTTGAAAGAAGGTAGCCAATCAGCAGTTCGTCGGCGGCCACGATGGTTTAGTTGGCGTGGAGCGCTCGGGGCCGGCGTGATGGAGTTCAAAGGCGCCCGGTGCGCTAGCTCGGAGTTTTAGTTAGTACGTTCGTCCGCGTGCGGCTTCTCTTCTTTGAATTTTTCCCACTCTTGTTTTAGTTCACCACTGAGCGTACTAGGCAGGGACTCCACAGGTATTCCTCGATCCGCACAGAATTTCCGCCAGAGACGGAAGCGCGGATCAAACTGTCCGGTCTCGTCAGACACCTCGTTTACGATTGGTGGTTTCTCTTCCATGTATAACTTGCGCGATTGGCTTCAGCCGTTGTGCATGCTTTTGGATATTCGGGTCGCGAGCGAGTTCCGCGAGCAATGCTTATGCCGCCAATCGCGTCCACCACCCGATCGTCCCCGCAGGCCATATTAGGCGCGTTCAGCTCACACTAGATCGAGAGAACCCGATCCAGCGTCTTTCACTTGTATTTTTTTCGATCAAGACAAATCGAATACGTACCTGTCCACAACGCCAGAAAGGCTACGCGACTCTCTCCAGCAGGCCTTACGGGACGGGCACATCAATTGCTCTCGCTGATCTTCAGTAAACAATTCAACATCAATCGATCTTAAGGAGAATTTCGCATGACAGATAATTTGACAGGTATACAAGCAAATGAAAATGACCGAAAGGATTGGAGTCCGGCCGGCAACAGTGGGTTTTCGGAGGGAGAGAATGCCCTCACGAATTATAGTGAGACAACACAAGAAGTCGTCAGCCCGGCTGGCGCCGCCAACGAGTACACGGACAAACTGGCCGGAGTGGTGACACAAGCCAAGGATTTCCTGGGTGAGAAGGTCGGCGCCGTCGGCGGCAAAATAAAAGAATTCGCTACAGATGATCTGAGTGGAATGGCGAATAAGGCTAAAGACTTTGCGCGCCAAAATCCCGGTCAGGCGATTTTGGTTTCCGCGGCGGCCGGCTTGTTACTGGGATTGTTCGTTCGCGCCCGAAGGTAACTCTTCAGGGGCTAAACGAAAGCACAGTGGCTTCTATAAGGGGGTTTGGCGATGGCTACACCAGCTACAGCACTAGACAGGCGGTCCGAGCAGCGGACGGAAATTGAAAATCTGCCGGTACTCTTAAGTCGGCTCGGTGACGACGTAACGCGGCTCTTCGATACAAAGATGAGTCTGCTAAGAATTGAAGTCAAAGAGGATGTAACTTCATTTCTCCGGGCCGGGATCGGAATTGCGGTTGCCTCAATCGTGGCCCTCCTGGGCTTTGCTCTTGCCAGTGTAGCGGGGGCATTCGGCATTGCAACTCTGTTGGCGGATACCGACCTTTCTCAGGCGGCCAGATATGGCTTGGGCTTCCTCAGCGTAGGACTAATCTATTCGATACTTGGAAGTATCGTCGCTGTTGTGATGAAGGGCCGTTTATCAAAGCAGAGCCTCGTACCCGACCGGACGATCCGTGAAATAAGGAAGGATAAAGAATGGTTGAAGAACGAACTCTAGGACTGGTGCGTGCAACTGAAACACCAGGTGGATTGAAAGAACTGGATCATGACTCCTCGAAGGATCAGCTCCAACAGGAAATGGAAGCGACGCGCGAATCCATTTCGAACACCGTCGATGAAATAAAGGATACAGTTGTGAATTCATATGAGTCTGTTAAGGAATCAGTTTCACAGACGCTGGATTGGCATGAGCAGGTCAAGAAGCGTCCCGTCGCTTGGGGCGCGGGCGCACTGGGAGTGGGTTTCATCGTTGGCTATGGCGTCGCCGCAGTAGTCAAGGGACCGACAAAGATCTCCGTATCGCGGTATGAAGAGGACGCTATCGATCCAAGTTATGAAGATCGACCTATGACCCAGCCGCTCGCGACTTCGCCAGGCAATGGAGGTCGGGAGCGACGGCCGCATCAGGAGTCGGGCGTTGGACTGATGCAGCGAATCAAAGAAACGCCGGCCTTCGATCGGGTGAAAAGCGAAGCCGGCGTCATCGGGAATCAGTTCGTTAATGAGATTTCGAAAAAGGCCCAGGACGTCGTTCTGCCTGCAGCAGTGGCTTGGATCGGCAGCTGGCTTGAAGGGCTGGTGCCAGCTAAATCGACCGGACAAAAAGCATCAGTACCGCCTGCGGCAGCGGGTGGGTGATCCTGCAATCACGCGAGTCGTCCAGGTTAATCAGATAGGTCTTAGATCTTTGGCTTCACACCGAAGCAATCAACTGCCCCACAATTTCCCGCGCTGCGTTGGGTCGGCCCATGCGCCGCGCGTTTCCCTGCATCGCTTTAAACCGCGCCTTATCATCCAGCAGTCTATCGAGTTTGTAGGACAGCGTAGGCAGATTGTTGCAGCGGATCGCAACTGCGGCTTCGAGTAGGTGATCTGAGTTTCGCTCTTCCTGCCCGGGGATCGGGTTCACAATCACGAATACCAATCCTTTGGCCAACGCTTCCGAGGTGGTCAGACCGCCGGGCTTTCCCATCACCAGATCTGACGCGGTCATGAGCTCATCCATCTCGAGCGTGTAACCGAACGGCTTCAGCAGCACAGTCGCATCGGACTTGATACGCGCGGCCATTCTGCTCAGACGCTTCTTCAGTTCCTCGTTACGCCCGCAGATGGCCACGATTTGCACTCGATGTTGTAACGGCAGCAGTGCATTAATAAGAGCATCCACCGAACCAACCCCCTCGCCCCCCGCGGAAAGCAAAATCGTGGTGCGATCCGGCGCCAGGCCATGTTTGGCTCGCATCGCCTGCTTGTCTTTCTTTAAAGCAAAAACGGGATCGATGGGAATTCCACTCACTGTAATCTTTGGCGGCGGGATGCCCAGCGCTTCAAGATAGACGCGTGCTTCGTCGACGGCGACAAAATAGCGCTCGTAATGATGCACCAGCCACATCGCGTGCACATCAAAGTCGGTGACGATGATGGCCTGGCGGCTGGCGAGACGCTCTTTGGCTTTCAACCACGACACAATCTCAGCGGGAAGAAAATGCGTGCAGACAATCAGGTCCGGATTGTATTCCCGCAGCAGCTTAACGAACGGCCGCGTGTTGAGCTTATCAAGCGCCAGCCGCCGTCGTTCATTCTTCCAGGGCGTGTCGAGTTTGTCGTAAATCCAACCCGGCACCTCGGGCATTTTATTGACAAGATCGATATACGCTCTTGAGTAAAGATGGCGAAAGACCTTGTTGGTGTAATTCAGCACGTCGAAGTGATGCACTTCGCTATCGCCTTTGAGCGTTTCTTTGAAGGCTTTTTCGAGCGCCTGGGCTGCGCGCACATGTCCGGCGCCGGCTGAAGCAGAAAGGAGGAGGACTTTTTTGAGCATAAGTAATAGAACAAGAGTCGTCCACAGATTATACAGATAGGACTTTCGGCTTTGGACTTTGGACTTTGGACTTTGGACTTTGGGCTTTCGACTTTGGACTAATTTCCACTTTTCAATTTTCAATTTCTTTTAGCCCGTACACTCCCGGCCTGACCCGCACCGCATATCCCTCATCTACCAACTGATGATTTCCCAGCCCGGCTTCCACGCGGCTCAACCCCGAAGCGCGCGCGGTCTCGCCGAGTTGAGTCATTCCGGCGCCTGCCAGATACGCTCGAGCGATCTCTCGTAATGCGGTCCTGCGCGCCACACGTTTTCGCAATTCTACCGGCCAACGATCTCCGGCCAGCATCCAGATGTAGGAAAACGGTTGATAAATCACATCCTGAGGAATCACCTTCATCGCGCGTTGTAACTCATCGAGCGCGCGGGTGAACGCCGCACGTTCCGTGACGCCGCTTTCGGCCCGCAGGTCGGCGGTCGCCAGTTCGTGTTCGCGCCGCAGCACCTTCAGAACACGCTGGGATGCGTCTGACAAAACGGTGGGCTCGTCCTTTTTTCGCGGCATCCAGACGGCGGCAAACGCGCTGATCAAACGCGGCGCGACAAATATCGAGCGACCGCCCGCGAGCTTCGCGTAGTAAACGCGACCGCGGCGCATCACTTCGTCTTTGAGGTACCAGGTGAGGCGCGTCTCTTCGTCCTTCTGAACATTACGCGGCAAACTGACATCCCTCCGACCGCATACCGCGATGTACAGCGACGGACCTGCGCGCCGCGTATCAGTCAAAGTATTTGCAAAGCCCACGTCTCCGATGAAACGTTCGGCATCAACCGCGCTTTCCACGCGGAGGTCTTCGTCGCGCCGCCACATTCGATCGCGATGGAGTTCGATCTCTTCGGGAAGAGGCAGAGTAGTCACTGGTTAAGGGGGCGCGCTCTATGGCGACGGTGGCGGAGGATCACCGTTGTTGTTCCCAAATAGAACGACGCAACAATGCTTGACGACGGCGCCAGCCAGGCCAGTGCCGTTGTAGACCAGTGAGGTGTCACTGATACCTGCTTGAGCTCCGCCTGTCGCATTAATGCCGGCACTGCCGTTATTCCTTATCGTGGTGTTGCGTACGTATAGGGTGCCAGACTGAACATTGATGCCGTTCTGTCTAAAGCCGTCTATCACGCAGTCTTCGACAGAGACTTTACTGGCACCGATAACGTTGATTCCGTGAATGCCGGTCCCCACCCCATTTATAGACAGCCCGCGGATACGTACTACTCGCGGATTTAGTCTTATGTTGCTCGCTATCCGTGGGATATCGATAGTAATTCCGAAGCCTTGACTGGCGAGAATCGACGCCGGAACGCCGGTACCGTCGATCGTGATCGATTTCCTGATTATCACCGGGCCAAATCCGCCGGCATCCTTTACCGTAATCTCGCCACCCGTCGCTGTCTTTGAGATAGCCCCCGCAAAGGTTTTGCATGGGGCCGGGAAACTACAGGGGTTTACATCATTGCCATCTCCTGAAACCCATGTCCGTTGTGCCTGGGCCTGAGCGCCAGACACAAATAGCAGGGCGAGAGCAAACACCGCGGAAGCGCGCAAAGTCAGTCGAAGGTTGTTCATAAGAATCTCCTTAGAGTTAGGCTAGTTTCCGGAGGGCTACAGCTTTTATCACAGTTCGACGGGCGCCTGAGAAATTTGTGCGGGCGGGAACCTTCCCGGTCCGTGAGTCGTACCGAATAACGACTTCGAAGAACATTCTTTCCTCAGGAGAGCCCATGAAAAAAGCGATCGTTATCTGGCTCATTGCGTTGCTGGCGAACTCTGCCGGTGCTTGCGTCTTTGCTCAAACCTCGCCGCCCGCAACTGCGAAGGACTTTCCCGCAGCTTATGACGCTTCAGTCGGCAAAACTTTGGCCATATTTCCGGACCTGCCCGGCATCGCAGTCGTTGTGATCAAGGACGATAAGCCGATCTTTCTGCGCGCCTATGGGATGGCCGATAAGGAAGCCGGAGTGAAGGCCGATACCGATACGCTTTATTACATCGCTTCCTCGACCAAATCGTTTACGGCGCTGGCAGCCGCGATGCTGGATCAGGAAGGCAAGATTAAGTTCTCGGATCCTTTGACAAAATACACTTCAGGCATCCGATTCAAGAATGACATACCGGACAAGATCACGATCCGAGATCTCTTAACCCACACCAGCGGACTGCGGAACAACCCGCTCGTTAACCGCCTCGCCTTCACGGGCCAGATCGATCAAAGTGAGCTTGATCGGGTCCTGGCTGAAGGCACTACTCTTAACGAAGCGAACTTCGGTAAGTACGCGTACACCAATCTCGGCTACAACATTTACGGTCTCCTGCTTCATTACAATTTGCAGAAGAAATGGCAGGACGTGCTGCAGGAGCGCATATTCACTCCCGCGGGTTTACAACACACTACTGCCTACACTTCAAAGGCGCGCGCCAGGAAGTACAACATCGCGGCGCCATATGTGATCGACACCGACGCGGCCAACGCAGGCAAGATGGTGCGAAGCCAGCTTGAAAAGACTGATGAGAACATGCAGTCGGCCGGTGGCATGTTCATGAGCATCTCGGATCTGGGCAAGTGGCTTAACCTGAACATGAACAGCGGCAAACTCGGCGGCAAACAGGTCTTCCCTGCCGATCTTATCCGCAATGCGCACACTGGACTCACCACCAGCACACGTAATGAACCGCCATTTTCGGGCGAAGGTGAATACGGGTTAGGCTGGCAGATCGGTAAGTACCGCAACGAAAAGGTGATCTATCACCATGGCGGGTATCCCGGGTATCGCAGTCATGTTTCATTCATGCCTGACAAGAAAATCGCAGTCGGGGTGCTGGTAAACAACGACGCGCTCGGCGGGCGATTGGCGGACATGTTGGCTGCCTATGCTTATGACTGGTGGCTGCGAACGGAGAATTTTGAGGCAGATTTTGAAAAGCAATTACAGCAGGACGCTAAGACTTTTGAGAACAGAAGACAGCGCGTGGTGGATGAAGCCGCTGCGCGGGCCAAGAGAGAGTGGCAGCTGAGCAAGCCGTTCACTGACTATGCCGGCATTTATAAGCACGACATGCTTGGGACAATCGAGATCGTCGCAAAGGATAAAGCGCTCGCGCTCCGCATGGGTAAGCTCAACACAATAGCTACGCCGTATACCGAACCGGACACCATTCGCGTCGTGGTGCTGCCCGGAGGAAACGGTGAAGTAATCAGCTTCGCGAAGGATGCCGAAGGAAAGATCGTGTCTTTGAATTACGGAGGAGGCACCTTAATGAGGGTCTCTAAATCAGAGGACGTTACCGGTCGTGAGGTTTTGGCGATTGTGACGAAGTTCGAACCGAAGGCTTACACCGACGATCTCGGAGACGGAAAGGTTTTGGTTTCCGACATCGTTCGTTTTGCAGTGGTCGAGCCCACCGAGCTCAAGCACGTCACCGTCATGGCTTATTATCAAGGCGCCCCCAACCTCGAGGGGAAGAGATTGAAAGTCGGCGATCACGTGCGCTTCGAACTTCCAACCGCCGCGCAACGTAACGGCATTCTCCTGCAGGATCTCAAGGGCCTGCGCTTCCGGGAATAATGAGCTGGGTGTCAGTACCGCGGCGGTAGCGACCCGAAAAATAATAAGGTTCTGAGCGAGTGGAGCGCGGCTTTGCCGCCGCACATGGCGGAAAGGCTCCGCCTTTCCGGTGTGTCATCATTGTGAACATTCGAGGCTACGCCTCGAAACGGCGGCTTAGCCGCAAATCTTAAGAAGTAACTCCCGGTAAGCCGAAGGCTTACCGCTATGTGCTGCGGCAAAGCCGCATGTGAAAGCCATGAGCCCCCACTACCCGATACCCTCTCCTATTCACGCTTTACCATTTTACGATTTACTATTTCCCATCTATGAAACCCTTCTCCAGAAAAGTCGCATGGTTGGTCCTGATGGCGGTCATCATCGCGAGCGTACGTTCAAAGAAGAATTGATCGAGTTTCTTGACGAGCACGCTATCGAGTACGACGAGCGATATCTCTGGAAATGAATCCGACCCTTACAGGTCGATAAATCATTGGGCCGATTTCCGGTGGCGTTGCCACCGGCTATTAAATCCGTCCCCTGCGGGGACGATCGATTCACGATTCACGGTTTAGAAAGGCTTCTTCAAGATCCGGCCGGCTTTCTTAAAAAGCGACTTGATTTTTGAATCCTTGTCCTGGTTTTGCGTTTTGGATTGAGGAGTGGGTTTGTCCGGCGAGGGCTTAGGAGGAACCGAAATCGTGTTGGATCGCACTGCGGCTTTCGGGCTTTCAGCCGGCGCCGGTAATGTCTGGTTTGGCGTCGGTTTCGGTGCGTTGATGACCGGGGCAGGCGTTGAAATCTGAACGCGAGTTGCCGGCTCAATTGAAATTCGCTTCTCTGTAATGCGCTTCTCGTTGGCGGAAGACCTGGGCTGGCTCGGCTTAGCAAATGGATCTCGCGCGTGCGTTGCGGGCACCGGGGAAGCTTCAACCGGTTTTGCCGGACTAGCCGGCTCAGCTACCTCCGGGCTGTCTGAGACAGGAGCCTTCGGAACTTCATTCGCAACGGCCGGTTGGGACGTGGCAGATGATGCACTGGATTTAGGTGGCGCGGCGCGATAGAGAGTCACCAGCACACTGCCAATCACAATCAGGGCGAGCAGTGGAATCGCAAGAACGCTCCGAATGGATTTCAAGTCTTTTCTTGCCGTGGGTTGGGGAGGTGCAACCTGTGGCAGGAAGGACGTAAACCTCAGCACGGTGCCGTCCATATCACAGCACTCCTGCTCGTCCCCGTAAAGAAACTCACACTCCGGACAGCGTTTCATACGAGCCTCCTCAGCATGATTGGGGGGCGCGGGTTCTGGTGGGACCTGATCGGTAGCTTACCGAAAAGCCGGTCGCGAGGGGAAGAGTTTTGTCAGAGATGCATGGATTCGACAGCGATTCTGCGGTTTTAAGTGCATTCCCTCATCACGCCGCAGGCGTGGGAGAAGTAGCCAGGCCGGGGTCCCCACGCGGGCATCCCGCGTGGGGTGGGAGAGGTAAGTCCCGACTTGTCGGGACGCCACGCTTGGATCATGAGGTCAGTACCGTGAGCGGTACTGACATATTCGATCCACCAAGTTCGGAACCAAACTGACTAGGCGACGTTAAAAGGACTAAGTTTCATGTTCGACTGCTGCACGGACTCTACCGGAACTGCGCAGAAAATTGATTGAAAAAGATGTAAGTTAAGAAGCATGTGTACCAGCGACAATTGTAATGAGGACCGGCGATCGTTCCTCGTCGGCGCCACCGCCGCGGTTATCGGTGTCGCGGTCTCGCCAAAGATAAGCGCGCAGCAGCCGCCACCAACAAACGCCTTAAGCGACGAAAGCGTTCTTCAGAACATGGTCTCGTTCAAAAGTGGCGCGGATACCATCGAGGGCTATCTCGCGCGTCCTAAAAAACCCGGAAGGTTTCGCGCCGTTGTGGTGCTTCATGGAAATCTTCATCTGCCGGAAGACCATCGTTATACCGCGGCTCAATTGGCGCAAGCCGGTTTCGTAAGCCTCGCCATCAAGCGTTTCTCCCGCACGCCCGACCTGACAATGGCTGAGCTCAATCGATCGGATCGAGAAGACCGGCGCTACCTCAGCGGTGCTTTTAGCCAGCAGGAACTTCGAGATGCGCAAGCGGCGATCAACTACCTAAAGTCTCTACCTCAGGTGAAGCGTGGCGGCGTTGGCATGGTTGGTTTTTGTGGCGGCGGCTATCAAAGTCTGATGCTGGCCACCAAGTCTCGCGACGTCGATGCGGTGGTCGCGTTCTATGCCCCGCCCGTTCTGCTTGAACAGTTTCAAACACCTAATGATCGCAAACCGAATGTCATGGACGTGGTAAAGGAGATCAAGGTTCCGATCCAGGGTCATTATGGAACTGCTGATTATGCGATTAAGGTCACTGAGGTGCAGAACTTTGAGCAAGCGTTACGAGCGCAACGCACGCCCGCGGAGTTCTTTTATTACGAAGGAGCCCGCCACGCGTTCTGTGACTACACTCGCGGTAGCTATGATCCAGAGGCTGCGAAGCTGGCCAAGAGTCGGATGTTGGATTTTCTCAAGCGGCGGCTGAAGTAACGTTAAGAACTCGAGCGTCCTCCACCGCAGAAGCACCATACGCAACCCGAAGGGTTGCAAGAAAGTAGCCGGTGGTCGGAGTCTGCGGAGACCACCGGAAAAGTCGTCCTTACGACCCGCACCCCGGAGGGGTGCCAGACCTTCGATGTAAAGATCTTTTACGTTGACCTGTGATTTAGACTTCGTTCATGGGCTCAACCTTCTTCAGCCTGCACTATCACCTCGTGTTCTCGACCAAAGAACGAAGACCTTTCATCAAGTCCGAATGGCAGCCACGTCTTCATGCCTACCTCGGCGGGATCATTAAAGGAATGCACGGTTTGCCCGAGATTGTCGGGGGAGTTGACGATCATGTCCATATCCTGGCGAGTCTCAGGCCAGTGCACTGCATTGCCGATGTCCTTCGCGACTTGAAGAAGGAGTCGTCCACGTGGGCTAAGGAGAATTTTGATCGCAGATTCACGTGGCAGGAGGGTTATGCAGCGTTCACAGTAAGCCCCACGGCGACCGACTCGGTGCGGCGGTACATTGCCACGCAAGAGGCGCATCATCATAAACATTCCTTTGTTGCTGAATTGACAGAGCTTCTCAATGGCGCGGGTATCGAATTTGACGAGAAATATCTATTGTGAGGTCTGGCACCCCTCCGGGGCGGGTCAATTAATCTCGCACATCCGGTGGTCTCCGCGGACTCCGACCACCGGCTACTTTCTTTGCACCCCTGCGGGGTGCGTTAACGCACGCTCCCGATCCGGAGGTCTGCGCTTCGCTCCGACCACCGGCTACTTTCTTCGCAACCCTTCGGGTTGCTGCTCGATTCCACGTTACACAACCTGACCGGCGGCGAAAGCCGAGGCCCAAGCCCACTGAAAGTTGTAGCCACCTAGTTGGCCTGTCACATCCACCACTTCGCCGATAAAGTAGAGCCCGGGAACGCGCCTGGCTTCCATTGTTTGTGACGAGAGTTCCGCGGTAGAGACGCCTCCGACTGTCACTTCAGCTTTGTTGAAGCCTTCCGTTCCGGCCGGCGTAAGCTGGAGCCGGTGAATGTTAGCCGCAATTTCCTGAAGCTCCTTGCCGTTGTAAGTTTTCAGCGGCCGGGACGCTCCATAAAGATCGCACCAGGCGTGGGCAAACCGTCGCGGCAAGTAACGTGATAACAGATTAACCAGCTCAATCCGGGAGCTCGCTCCTCCGGTCGCGCCCTGTGTGACCCCCTGGGCAGAACCTGGTGCTGAATCGCCCTCGCTTATTCTGGCCGCCGAAATGATCTCCATTACGTCTTCATCGGGTAACAGGTTGATTGAGATCGACTCGCCGGGTTGCCAGTAATTTGAAACTTGCAGTATCGCCGGCCCACTCAAGCCGCGATGTGTAATCAAAATGTTTTCCCGAAACGATGGAGACGATGGAGACTGGGGACAAGTGACCAGGGCGTCAATCGAGACTCCGCTAAGCGCCGCCAAAGCTTTCAGAATCTGTGCCGGCAGCGTTAAAGGCACCAGGCCAGCGCGTGTGTCTTCAATGCGCAGCCCAAATTGTCGCGCAATGCGATAACCGAAGTCGGTCGCTCCCAGCGGGGCGATAGATAACCCGCCAGTGGCAATAACCAAGGAGGAGGAGTGGAAAGTGCCTTGATTGGTTTGCAGCATGAACGAGCGCCCGGCAACAGGTTCGTGGCTATTAATGTTTTGGGCCACCTGAAGGACTGCGCAGCCGCAGCGAATCTCCACGGCAGCGTCTCGGCACTCGCGGAGCAGCATGTCGATGATCTGTTGCGAGCTGCCGTCACAGAAGAGTTGGCCCAGCTTCTTCTCGTGATAAGCGATGCCGTGTTTTTCAACGAGGGCGATAAAGTCCGCAGGTGTGTAACGGGCGAGCGCTGACTTGCAGAAGTGTGGGTTGCGGGAAACGAAGTTATCGGGGCTGGTCCCGGTATTGGTGAAGTTGCAACGCCCGCCGCCGGAGATGGCAATCTTTTTGCCGACCCGGTCGGCGTGTTCAATTACTAAGACTCTACGCCCGCGTTTGCCCGCCTCGATTGCGCAAAAAAGACCCGCCGCCCCGGCGCCAATGACAATAACGTCCCACTCATGCATAAAGACGGCCCAGGCAGATCAGATTATTACGACGACGAGCATTGAGGCCAGGGCCGAAGGGACCGGCATTGAATAGCCACGGCCGTCAGGCCGTGGAAGATGAGTTATTACAGCCGAGCGCCGAAGGTGCGGCATGAGCCGGAACAATCGGAACGGAGCCACCGGTTATTCCGGTCCTTCGGACCTCGCAATCACTTCCTAACCGGATTCCCCGACCTAACGGTCGGGGCTATTGCATGACTGCGCTTCGCGCCTCTAGACCGTCGCTACCGCTCTCGGTACTGACTTGGTTGACGTCGCGCACCGAATTTGGAGTGCGCCGGCCTGACGGTGCTTTGTATTGCGTATGCAAGCGGCGACTAGTCGCCGCACTCCATATATCTGTCGCCCGCTTCGCGGGCTAAGCATCATTTTGGGTTCGTGAACCTGGGGCTTACGCCCAGGCTTTATCTGCCGTGCGCTCCGCGTACTCTGGCTGCAATTCTTCAATGCTGATGCATGATCCTGCCGATCAAGAAAAAGAGGAAAACCAGAAAGACCATCATCATTCCCACTCCGGTGAGAGTTGTTGGCAGGACCCACCACTGCCGAAAGACCCGTGGCCGCGGAGCCGGAATAGGATTTTGACGCAAGCCGGTTGCGATATCGCGCGCAGCGTGTTTGTCTTCCTCCGGGTGGGCCTTTGAAAGTTCGGCGATTAGCCGGTAGCCAGTTTTGGGAATGGTTTCTATGACGTAAGGACTCTCAGGGTCATCATGGAAGATTTTGCGGAGTTCCGATATTGCGCGGGTCAGCACATGTTGGGTGACATGCGTGTCGGCCCAGACGGTCTGGAGCAGATGCTCTTTGGTCACCACCCGGCCCGGCTGATTGGCCAGGCACATCAGAACGGCCATCACTTTGGGCTGAACCTGTATCACTCGGCCCTGATCTTCAATTCTGTTCAACTGCGGTCGGATGATCCGCCCTTCAATGACTACGTCGTCCTCAAGGCGACTCCGGCTGGTCTCATGCTCCGGGTTTTGCATTTCTTCGGTTCCAGGCTGATTGGGTTGTTCGAGCTACTAACGAGATCCGATGTGGCGCAAGTTCATACGAACTGGGCACCCTTCGGGTTCCTGCCGTCTGCCGATAAGCAACCCAAAGGGTTGTTAGGGTGACTCAACTACATCGTTACCCTCATGCCGTTTCTCCCGGAAAAGACTGCACTCACCGAATTCAGCGAAAGCTCAGGGAAAACTTAGCCATTTAATCCACGTCAGCGGCGTATTGATAGCGTGGCCCGGAGAACCTATTCCATACCTCGAAGGAGACAGCCCCGTGAAGATCGCCATTTGTACGACTCTCGCCATCCTGACTTTCCTGGTTTTAGACAGCACATCGTCGTTTGCCCGAAAAGCAAATAGCACACTCGATAGTGAGCGCCCCGCAATCTTTGCCGGGCGCGCACTGGCAGACACAAAGTTCCACGGCGTGTACCAAATTGATGCCGCGCACCAGCTGGTGATCGCCAACTGCGATCACAGCTTCCGCGGACAAGAGCCTAACCTTCTCTGCTTTCTGTATCCTCCGACTGGGCGCATAGGTGTTTTGCGGCGCACTACGGAAACCTCCTTTACATACGGCGCGAGTGGACCGGCAGGTGGAAAAAGCAATTTCTTGGGGGAAATCAATTTCTTGCTTACGACGGATGGAAGCGTCATCGGGATGCACTGGCGCGAAGGGGCCGCTTTTCCGGTGTTCGCAAAAGCAACTAATAGCATCCGCTTCGAAGAGGTCACCTTCACTAACCGCCGCGTGAAGCTGGCCGGAAGACTAACGCTGCCCATCACCCCGGGACCGCACCCGGCGGTGGTGATGATTCAGGGCTCGGGCGCGGGTGGCCGCGACTACGCTTATTACGGTCTGTTGGCAACCCACCTCGCCCGGCAGGGGGTGGCGGTGCTCACTTACGATAAACGCGGCTACGGATCTTCCCTGGGACCGAGTTGGAGTAATGCTGGGATTGAGGAGTTGGCAGACGACGCGCGCGCGGCCGTGAATTACCTTAAGCGGCGTCCGGACACGATCGCTAACCGGATCGGACTTTATGGTCACAGCCAGGGTGGCTTTATCGCGCCGCTCGTACCTGCGCGCGGCACTGACGTCGCCTTCGTCTGTCTGCTCGCGCCACCGGCAACTAACACCTGGGACCAGGAACTCAACGAGGCCGAGAACGATATGCGCAGTCGCGGTTTTTCCGAAGCCGACGTAGCTGACGCGCTTGACTCAATGAGACTGATGTTTCGCGTCGCAGCAACTGGTCGTGAGTGGGAAGCCTTAAGTCGGGCAGTGCAAAAGGCGCGTTCGGCAAAATGGTGGGGTGTGGTGGAACTCAGTTCATCCGAGCGTGACCTGGCGCGTTGGCGGCAAACTGCCTATGACCCGCGCGCAGCACTCGAAAAACTAAGGACGCCCGTACTGGCCATGTTCGGAGAATTAGATGGGGTGGTGCCGCCCAAACAAAATTTGCCTCTGTGGGAGCGCTACCTGCGCGCTGCGGGCAACAAGGATTTCACATTGCGCACAGTCCGAGCCGCCAATCACGGGCTGCTGCAGGTGAAAGATGGGGGAGCCGGACATATCCCGGATAACTACAGCGAGGAGAACCCGACGCAACTGGCGTCCGGAGTCCTGCAAGACATAACTCAATGGATAGCGAGTCGGAGCGGACTAAGAGTTTCGCCGTCGGATTTGAAAGCAACTGCCGGCCAGGAGACGGCAGCGCCCGTGAGTTTACTGGATCAAGAGAAACTGATCGGCACTTACGCCATTGGAGCGAAGGAAACAGCTGTGGTCTACAAGTTCGGCGATTTCCTTATGCTGCAGGACTTCAACACCGGTCGCACGGGAGGACTTTTTCCCGCGCCGGACAAACCGAACGTCTACAACCTGGTGGCCCATGGTCCGCGAACTTCTCCGGTCAAGGTGGCCTTTGAACAAACGGCCGAAGGCTCGCGCATTATTTTGCGGGAGCCGGATCGGCCTGAACGGAGTGGGAGCCAGATCGAGCTGAAACAGGAGGAGGTCACTTTTCGAAACGGCGATACGACGCTGGCCGGGACGCTGATCACGCCCGCGTCAAAGGGGCCGCACCCGGCGATTGTCTTCGTGCACGGTGGCGGAGCCGCGACCCGTCGGGGCTTCCTGACTTGGGCGATGTTGTTTGCGCGACACGGAATCGCCGCGCTCGCGTATGACAAGAGAGGAACAGGAAAATCTACCGGAGACTTTCGGACATCTCGCTACGAGGATTTGGCGGGCGACGTGTTAGCCGGCGTGCGTTTGCTCAAGTCACGCGCCGACATAAGACTGAAGGACATTGGTCTGCTCGGCACCAGCCAGGGGCCCTGGGTGATGGGGATCGCAGCAACAAGCGAGAAAGACCTTGCGTTCCTGGTCACCTCGAGCGGCGGGCCGATTACGCCGGCACTGCAGGAAACGTACCGACGCCTCTGGCTGGTCCGCGATGCGGGCCATTCAGCGGAGGAGATCAAGCAGGCCGAGGAGGTGCTCGGCAAATATTTCCCCTACCTTCGCAGCAACGGCAAAGAAGGCGCGATTGAAGTGAGCCGTTTGTGGCAGGCCCACAAAGACAAGCCCTGGTTTAAGCTGCTCGATCTTCCGGCGTCCGATCCGACAGTCGGAGAGTGGCCCGCCGCCCGGCGTAGTTTTGCGGCTGAGCTATTCTTCGACCCCGTCGTTCACTACCGCCAATTAAGGTTGCCGATCCTGGCGCTTTTAGGTGAAGCGGACAAAGTGGTTCCGGCCCAGGAGACTATCGCAGTCTTCAAGCGCACCTTGCCCGAGATGGGAAAAGGACAATTAACGATCGAGGTGTTTCCCGGAGCTAACCATGACTTCACGCTGCCGCCGGCTCCTGGCGACATCCCTCGGACCGCGCCCGGGTATTTCGACAAGATGGTCTCGTGGGTGAAGCAGCAGGTGAAGGTTGTTGCTAATCAGCCATGAAGCGAGGACGGTAAGGACGGGGGACAGGCGTGCGGATTTTTGGGATCCTCATTAGATCTTAACCAGCTCGGCGATTTTGATTGGGCGCTTTTGTTCGACGCTCTTTCGCGCCGCGATGCCGGCGACTGCCCGGCTCCTCGCCGGGGCATTGTCATGTTTGACCACAGATTACCAGCCGGCATGAATCTTCCAGTGGTCCACAATGTGCTCGCCTTCGAGCACGTTGTAGTAGGAATGTTGGGCCGCGGTCAGACACGAATGGTTTGCCAAAACTCTGACGCGCGACCCAACGCGTAGCCGGTCGAAAGTGTTCTCATCCTTCACCATGACGACGCCGTGCTCTTGTGACATCTCGCTGACGGTTAGATTCAGATCCTCGCCCAAGAGGTTCAGTACTCTGCCATAGCCACAATCCGGATTGAGACCCACCGGACCGCGGTCCTTCGATAGCGCGATGGCGCCGGCATCGATGATCACTTTTTGTCTGCCCCGGTCGCGATGCACGACTGAAGCGAGGACCGTCAGTGCGCAGTCTTGAAATGAACAGCTACCCAGGGTCGCCTGGAACGCGTCGAAAAAGATGTAGTTTCCAGGGCGTGCTTCGTCGATGCCGTCGAGATGATCGACACTCGTGATAGTTGGAGTTGAGCCAATACTTACGATTGGTACCGGGCCGACTTCCTGGCGGAGCGTCGCAGCAAAGCCGGCCATCACATCGCGTTCATGTTTCGCGAGGGCCAGAACCTCTGCTTTTGTCTGACAGTTATAACTGTGACCCGCGTGGGTCAGGATTCCCGCAAACCGCAGGTTTGACGCGTTGGATATGCGGCGGGGAATCTCGGTAGCCGCTCCTTCAGTGGGCTCGACACCGCACCGATGATATCCACAGTCGACCTTCAGAAAGAGATCCAGATGAACGTTCGCCTGTTTGGCGGCCGTATTCAGAGGATCGGGCAGATCAGAGTCGTCCGTTATCAAAGCCAGTTCGCAATCTCTGGAGAGCTCAATCGCTTCAGCAAATTTGCCCGGCTCGATCGGGATGGCGTAGGTGATTTTGGAGAATCCATTCGCAGCGAACGCTCGTGCTTCGGCAAGGGTTGAGACCGTGACGGCGCCGGAGTGCCCGGCAGTTTGAATGCGAGCAACTTCAATACACTTGTGGGTCTTGATGTGCGGGCGAAGATCAGCACCAAATTGGCTGATCCGTTGGCTCATGCGGTCGGCATTGCGCTTAACCTTCGCGACGTCGAGTACGAGACTCGGTGTTTTCAGAGTTTCAAGGTTCATTGTTCGTGAGGCCCGAAGGGGCCGTCATTAAATAGCCACGGCCGTCAGGCCGTGGTTTGATTACGGAAAAATAACCGAGCGCCGAAGGTGCGGTATTGATCATGTCGGCCCTTCGGGCCTCGATGCGGTCTGCGTATGTTACTCCGACCTGACGGTCGGGGCTATTGCATGACAGCGCTTCGCGCCTCATACCCACCCGCTAACGCAGATGGTACTGACTCTCTATTTCTCAAATAGCCTCCCACTGAATTACGATCCCAACTATGAAAGCCATCCAGGTTACGCAAACGGGCGGGCCCGAAGTGCTCACACTCGCAGATCTGCCAACGCCTACGCCTAAACCAAACGAAGCGCTCGTCGAGATCAAGGCGATCGGAATCAATTTCATCGATGTCTACCTGCGCGAGGGCAGATATCCCGCGCCGCTGCCATTCATTGCCGGACAAGAAGCGGCGGGTGTGGTTGCGGAAGTCGGCGCTGACGTGACGAATCTCAAACCGGGTGATCGCGTGGCGTACTGCGGAATAACCGGGAGCTATGCCGAATACGCGTGCGTGCCTGCGGATCGCCTCGTCAAGGTGCCGGCGCAATTGGATTTCGACACGGCCGCCGCGGCGATGCTGCAAGGCATGACCGCGCATTATCTCTGTCGCAGCACCTATCCGGTAAAAGCCGGTGAAACTGCCTTGATTCACGCGGCGGCGGGCGGCGTGGGCCAACTGCTGGTGCAGATGTGCAAAGGTCTCGGCGCACGTGTTATTGCCACGGCCGGCAGCGAAGAGAAGGCGGATCTGGCGCGCGCAGCCGGAGCGGATGAGTGCATCGTCTATACGAAAGACGATTTTGAATCAGAGACAAGACGCCTGACGGACGGCCTTGGCGTTCACGTGGTCTATGACGGCGTGGGCAAGGCAACTTTTGATCGCGATCTGAATGTGTTGCGCCCGCGCGGGTACCTGGTTCTGTTTGGCGGCGCGAGCGGGGCGGTGCCGCCGTTCGATTTGATCAAGCTGTCGCAGAAGGGTTCGCTGTTTATCACGCGACCGACGCTCGCACATTACTCCGCGACACGAGAGGACTTGGAATGGCGCGCGGGCGACGTGCTCGGGATGATTGTTAATGGTGAATTGAAAATCCAGATTCATCATCGATATCCGCTCGGTGAAGCGCAGCAAGCGCACCGCGACCTCGAGGGACGAAAGACAACGGGTAAGTTGTTGTTGATTCCGTGAGGGGTAGATGGACAACCGCGGAGGGGCGACAGATTTGGAGTGCGCCGGCTGACTTCCGACTTGTCGGGACGTCGACAGCGCTTTGGATCTTTTCGCGCCCAGCGATAGTTGCATCCTGGATGAGTTTGAATCCAAGCGCTGTCGCCGCTACGACCACCCCAGCGCGGATGCCGCGCCGGGGACCCCGGCGCGCTCTGTTGCGCACCCCAAATTCTTTCGCCCGCTTCCCGGGCTCACCGATATTGGGGGCTGCTATCTGGGGCTTACGCCCCACGCTCCATGTTGTCGTGCGCTGCACCCAAGAATGGCAAAATCGCAGGCCATGACCCCGATCAATTCTGACCTGACCCCGATTAATTCGACCCCGATTAATTCAACACATTAGAGCTATTCCTAAACTCCTTTCCTGAGTAAAATAGCCAGACCCTCAATGGCCTTAACTCCCGGCACAAAACTCGGCCGTTACGAAATCCGTTCGAAGATTGGCGCGGGTGGAATGGGAGAAGTGTATCTGGCTGAAGACACACGGCTCCGCCGAAATGTCGCCTTAAAAGTTCTTCCCGCCGAACTCGCTTCAAACAAAAATCGAATGCGGCGGTTCGAACAGGAAGCGCAAGCCGCGGCGGCTCTCAACCATCCCCACATCGCGACGATTTATGAGATTGCCGAACATGAGGGCTACCACTTCATTGCGATGGAATTCGTCGATGGCGTGACGCTGCGTAAGAAGCTCCGTCGTCAGCATACCGAGCTGCGCAGGTTCTTGCGGTACCTGCAACATGCGGCGGAGGGTCTGGCCCAGGCACATGCTGCGGGGATCGTTCATCGCGATCTCAAGCCTGAAAACATCATGATCACGCGCGACGGGCACGTGAAGATTCTGGATTTCGGTCTGGCGAAACTTGTCGAACCTCAAACCAGTTTAGGCGGGGGCGAGGTGGCGGGGGGTAGCCCGCCTCTAAACGAGAATGAGAGTTCAAACGAAGACGCTGAGACGGCAATCATGCAGCAGCAATCAACGCCCGGCGTGATTATGGGCACCTTTGGTTACATGTCTCCGGAACAGGCCCAGGGTAAGACAAAAGAGATCGACCAGCGATCCGACATCTTCTCGTTCGGATGCATCCTGTATGAAGCGGCCACCGGCAGCAAGCCTTTCGAAGGTGAGTCGCTCATTAAATCCTTACACATGGTTGTTTATGAACCGGAACCGTCCATCGCTGATTCCAATCCATCCGCGCCTCCGGAACTACAGCGTATTGTGAGACGTTGTCTCGCGAAAGATCCCAAAGACCGCTATCAATCGATTAAGGAAGTTGCAAATGAGTTGAAAGAGCTGCGGCGCGAGGTTCGCGGCGCCGGCATCGATACAACTGTGCCACCGGCCAGAAGCACCACGACTGAGCCGGCGGGCGCGAAGTCCACCGGCAGCGAAAGCTTCGGTCCAACAATCAGTACGCCATCGGCTTCGATTGAGACGAGCGCCTCCAGCGGCGAGAATGTTGTCTCCCGCATCAAACAGCATAAATTCGCGGCGGGAATTGCTTTGCTCACGTTGCTGGCGGCGGCCACGGCCGTCGGCTTTTATCTGCGTGGCCGCACTTCAAGCGCGACTATTGAATCGATCGCGGTGATGCCCTTCATCAACGAAAGCGGCAAAGTGGACGTCGAATATCTCGCGGACGGGATGACCGAAACCCTGATCAGCAGCTTGTCACAATTGCCGAATCTGAACGTTAAAGCGCGCAGTTCTGTCTTTCGCTACAAAGGAAAAGATACCGACCCAAAAATCGTGGGCAGCGAACTGAATGTGCAGGCGATTTTGAATGGCCGGGTTGCTCAATACGGTGATCGAGTGACGCTAAATCTTGAATTGGTTGACGTCCAAACCGAAAACGTAATTTGGAGCGAGCAATACAATCGCAAACAAACCGACCTGGTGTCTTTGCAGAGCGACATTGCGCGCGACGTTTCCAGTAAACTCAGAATCAAATTGTCAGGCGCGGACGAACAGAAGTTAGCCAAGCACTACACGCAAAATACCGAGGCTTACAAGCTTTACTTGCAGGGCCGCTTTTACGCCAACAAACGCACGCCAAAGGACTCGCATAAAGCTATCGACTGTTTCGAGCAGGCTGTGCGCATCGATCCAAACTATGCCCTGGCGTACGCCGGACTGGCGATCAGTTATGCCTACCTCACGATTTTTGGTGATGAGCCGTCCGGAAACACATTTCCCAAAGCCCGCGCGTTTGCCTCAAAGGCAACCGAATTGGACAGCTCTTTGGCTGAACCCCATATCGTGCTAGGCGTGCTCAGGTTTCTTCAGGACCACGATTTTGCCGGCTGGGAACGCGAGGTTCAATTGGCACTGGCGGCTAATCCCAATTCAAGTGACGCTCATCGCCTGAATGGTTTGCGACTTCTCTATCTGGGCAGGTTTGCTGAGGCGCTCGCCGCGACCCAGAGGGCGTTGGAGATAGAACCTTTATCAACCGCCGGTAACGTCAATTATGCCGTCTGTTTTTTCTATTCGGGGCGAATCGACGAGGGCGAGGCGCAAATGAAAAAGGCGATCGAGCTGGCGCCCGATTACTGGTTTTCGCATTACTATCTCTACAACGTTTATCGCTTTAAGGGTAACTATGCTTCGGCTATCGACGAACTTGCGAAGAGCAAAGACTTACGAGACGAAGCGGAAGCCGCCAGATTGATCAGAGAGAGTTTTGCCAAGCGAGGGTGGCAGGGATTTTTGCGCGCGGTGACCGCTCAGCCTGCGGCGATGAAAATGAGTCCCTACAACATGGCGGGGTTTTACGCGGAAACCGGAGACAATGAGCGGGCTTTTGCGGCACTCAACGAAGCAGTCAAGGCTGATCAATTGGTGGGCTTTGTGAAAGTCGATCCCTTCATGAAACCGCTGCGCGACGATCCGCGCTTTCCGGAGTTGCTAAAGAAAGTCGGTTTCCCACCATAAGGCAAGCTGTTGGCTGGCTGTCCGCAGCTATCAAGTCAGACAGTAGAATCCTGATGGGCTTCTCTGTGCATGCTCTGTGATTCTCGGTGTCTCTGTGGTGGTAAATTTCTGGCGGCAAATTCATCACAGAGGCACGGAGTTCCACAGAGTCCCACAGAGATTACGAAATCAGGTCACAACCCAACGGGTGAGGACACGACCCGCAACCCAACCAGGTCAGGCCGGCGATTTTGCGATTCTCAGAAGCAGTCGCCTACGGCTGACGCCCGCTCACCCTGTTACGGGTGCAATTTCCGCGTCGCCTGAGTCCCCGTCACGCTTCGGTAGCTTCCTTCTCAGAATCAAAGCAGAGATTACGGTAATCAACAGTCCCACCGGAAAAGGCTCCATCAGCGTCATGGCGTAACGCAGGAAAGGATTCTTGTACCACTCCTTGAATTGCTGGTACTCCTGAACCGTCTGGTTGAGCGCTTCCGGCGTCGCTCCCTGCGCACGCATCTTCTCAACCATGTAGTTTGAATATTGATCGAGAAAGTCCGGCAGGAACCAGTGGTAAACAAATTCCCAGGTCACGATGTAAATCGCACAGGAAATCAGCGTGATCAAAAATTCCCACTTTGAAGGCCCGTCCAAATGTGATCGTCCCTCCCGCAACCCGGTCGCGATATGAGCGGATGCCGAAGAACACCATCACAAAACAGGTGACGAATGTCGCGTAACCAACAACCGTGAGATATTCAAAGGGAATGCGACCGATGAGCGGGATGGTGACGAACATCATCAAGGCCGCGATGGCACCCGAAAACAATCCGAAGTACAGAACAGTCTTTTTCATGCGTTCCCACTCCTCTGCGTTTTGAAGTCGAGTGGAAGGTAATCTTTAAGCACTCACCTTGTCGTCATCCTTTTGAGTGACTTTGGCCGCTGGAGTGAAAATCACTAAAAAGGGTGACACCGGCGCGGGCACTAGTCTCTCTAGCATGAATCCGATGTTTCGGGACAGGGACCTCATTGATTCCAAATGACGGTTCAGGCAATCATTTCACTGAAACAGGCGCACGTTTACCCGTAACGGACCTTTGAGTATAAACTGCCCGCTCAAATGCCGCCTGAAAGTTTGGACGACACCGTCAAGGAATCAGAATGAGCCACAACATTACGGATATTGAATTGCAGGAGATCGTACAGCATCGGCCCGCCGGCGAAAGCGAGAAAGAAATTGGCAGCTCCTTTTTTCGTGGAGACACTTGCAATTTCAACCCGTACAAAACGGATTTCGCGAATCCGGATTTTTTGGAAAACTTCGTGCTGCAGGGATGGCTCCCGGAAAGACCGTTCCTGAACAGTCGTACAAGAATCACCGCCTTTGGGAGTTGCTTCGCTGCACATCTGGTCAACTATCTGAGGCAAATCGGATACGACGTCGCCAGGGATCGCCACCCGGAGATCTACATATCTTCAATGGGCGAAGGTCTGGTTAATACTTATGCCCTGCGCCAGCAGTTCGAGTGGGCGCTGGAAGACCTGGAGCCGCCCGAAAACCTCTGGTATGGATTCCGCGCTGAAGAATTTGGCTATCGGCCTGAAATAAAAGAAAGAACCAGGAAAGTATTTCTCGAGACGGATTTTTTCGTTATCACTCTGGGCCTTTCGGAAGTTTGGTATGACGAAAAGACCGGCGGCGTGTTCTGGCGCGCTGTTCCGATGAGGTTATATGATCCCTCTCGACACAGGTTTCGCGTCTGCTCGTTTGACGAGACGAAGCAGAATATCCGCCGCATATGCGAATTGATTTTCAAGCACTCTCCCCAGGCCAGAGTGTTGTTCACTTTATCTCCGATTCCGCTCGCTGCAACCTTCCGCCCAGTGAGCTCCATGACCGCAAACTCCGCATCTAAGTCCATCCTGCGGGCAGCGCTGGATGAATTTCTGGGGGAGAATTCGGAAATCCTCAACAAGAAGATTTTCTATCTACCGTCCTACGAAATATTCAACGAGCTTTTCCCTAATAAGTTTACCGACGACAACCGCCATCCTTCTGACGATCTCATTCTCTTTTTCCTGAAGCTTTTCGAAGCGATCTATTGCGAAACTCCTCTTAGCCTCGATGACGTTGGTTCGCTTTTTCGGGAAACACGCGAAAAGAATATTGCCTCTCTGTCTGGCGCAGCCGGAAGCGAGAAACCTTCGCCACTTCAGAAATCGCTCGACGTGGAAGAGCGCGTGCGCGCCGTGATTGCCAGATTGTTTGAACTTTCCCCTGAGGAAGCTAAAGGTCAGTTGAGAATTGGCAATCCTCCTCGATGGGATTCAATCGGACATTTGGAGTTGCTGGTTGGAATCGAAGAAGAATTTGGGATCAGATTTCCGACTTATGAAATAGCCGGACTGAATACCGTCGAGGCAATCAGTGAAGCCGTCCGGGCGCAAAATGGACACCAATCGGGGTAACCTCGACGGCGCTAAGGCTCGGCGTCAATGTAATTGGTATTAAACTTGAACGAAACCCTTCCCTTTCCTTCCGACGTCAACAGATCAATCTCCGACAGGTCCGCCGGCGGATCGTCCACCAGCCTCATCTCTGCCATTTCCTGGATCACGATATCGGCACGCTCGGACGCAATCAGCACCGGATCAAGTCGGGGGGCCGCGACAAAAACTGCCCGACTGAAGTTCTGAGGAAAGAACTGGATCATGAATTTGTTCATTGAATCACCGAACATTACCAACCGGGGCAGATCCTCCCCTCTACGTTCTGCAACTGTGGCGTAAAGCGGCTCTGCCAAAACGGTAATCGGCTCGTTGCTAAGCATCGAAAAAGCCGGCTTGCGCACGCGAAGGTCTGCCGAGTTTTCTTTATCGTGGCCCCCCAGACCCAACATGCCCACGAGATTTCCCGCCCGCTGGCGATTAACCAGCACAAGATCAGACTCGGAAACGGGCTGCAAATCAGGAAATGATTTGCGAAGTTCGTTGATGATAGCCTGATACCCCACGAAGCCTCCGGCAGAGTTCCAATGACTATCCACCTTGTAAAATACCGGGCGACGAGTCTTCGCTTCATGAAGCGCCGGCCGGAGATCGAGGATTTTCAGATCTGAATTCTTCCTGAGGTAGGCCAGCAGCTGGTCGAGGCGTGTTTCATTCTTCCGGCGAAACGTCGACGGAAGATACTCGGGGTAAACGGACTCTTTATTTGGGCAGACTACGAACAGATAGCGAATTCCCCGCCGCGCCAGCCAGTCGCGTCTTCCTTCCAAAAGCTGCCGCCATCGATCCAATTGCTCTTTAGTGTAAGCCGGAACCGTAGGTTGCCCGTGGGCCGTGTACTCGCCCGCATAGAAAAGCCAGCCGTCCTTTCCCACGATTACGTTTGGCGAAGCCGATTTAAACAATCTCAGCTTGGCCAGCGCCTGCCAACGAACCAGCGAGGCCCTAAAACCAAAATTGTCGTTAAAGTAAGCCGTAAACTCTTTCGGAAAGTTAGAAATCGCTTCTGAGTTTGCCGGTAACGCAGGGAGCTTCGCTAATCGCCGGTTCTCGAGCTGCTCGGACATTACGTCCCAACGGAACACCAGACCAACCATCGGTAAGCTTATGGCGACGGTGAAAAGAAACGTCAGTAAGGTGTCTTGAACCGCGCGAAATTTTTTAGAAAGCTGCAAAGTGTCTCCTCACTCTAGAACTTGAAGTAGATGAAGGGACTGTAGGTTCCCGCCGCCGACAGTGACACCGAACAAAGAAAAATCACGGCCAGGCTCGCGGTATTGAAAACCCCGAACCCGGCGTCTAACAGATTCCCCCGCGCATCCCCAAGTCGACTGCTCAAGCTCTCCTGCCAATTTCTAATCGTTGGAGCCAAGGGCAAACAGCCCAGTATTCCCGCACTGAGAGCGAGGAGAAACATCGGGGTCAAGTATGTACTTAGGACGTGTCCAGCTCTCCCGGAGTTAAGCGCAAACATGGCCTGATAAAAACGCAACGCGTCGGAAAGCGAAGGCGCGCGCACTAAAATACAGGTGACTAAGATCACAAACACAACGTAGAGATGGCGCAGTAGTCGCGGCCATCGCGCCAGCAATTTCGCGAAGCCCATGCGCTCAACGGCAAGCACACTGCCAAACGCAAAACCCCAGACAACGAACTTCCAGCTCCCCTCGTGCCAGAACCCGCAAAGCACGAACACGATTATCAGATTGAGATGAATGCGCCAGGTTGGGCGCCGGTAGCTTAAAGGGAAAAACAGATAGTCGCGAAACCATCCGACCAACGTCATGTGCCATCTTTGCCAGAAGTCTGTGACTGACTGAGCAACGTAGGGATAGTTGAAGTTTTCCGGAAGATGAAAGCCGAACATCAAACCCAGACCAATCGCCATATCGGTGTAGCCGGAAACGTCAAAGTAGAGTTGCAACGCGTAAGCAACCGCCCCCAGCCAGGCGATCCCCGGCTCTAATTCCGCGAACGGAACTTTGAAGATCGTGTCCACCGTCAGCCCGAGCGTGCTGCTGATTAGCATTTTTTTGCCCAGACCGATAGTGAAACGCCTGATGCCGGCTGCGAAACCGCCAAGACTAACGTGGCGTTCGACGAGTTCTTTTGCAATGCCCGCATATCGCACAATGGGGCCGGCAATCAAATAGGGAAATAATGTGAGATAGAGCAGGAAGACATGAAACTTTTTCTCTGGCTTGATTTGTTTTCGGTAAACATCAATCACATAGGACATGCCCATCAGAGTGAAAAACGAAATACCGACGGGAAGGTGCGAGCGAGGCGAGGGTATGGAGCTCAAGTCCAACATCCCGAGCAAGCGGTTGAGGTTCAACACTATGAAGGCCGGGTACTTGAAGGATCCGAGTAACAGAAGGTTCGCAGCGATGGCCAGCGCCACAATCAGTCGACGCGGTTTCATTTCTTCAAAGTTGCCGATCGCCCGCCCTAGCCAGTAGTTGAGCAGAATCGAGATCAACAGCACGACGACGTAAATATTCTGGCCCCATGCATAAAACAGAAAGCTGGCGGTCAAAAGTACCGCATTGCGGATCGGGCGGGGAGAGGCGAAGTAAATTGCTAAGAGCGCAGGCAGAAAAAGAAATAGAAATAACGGCTCAGTGAACAACATTGTCGGGTAGTTTCGCCGCCGAGTTGAAAAATTCAAAGTTGCGGCATTGCTCAGCTTTCAACGCTTCTCTGTGGCCCGGAAAACTGGTCGGTCATTGGTATGTCTGCCCCTGGTGCTTGAGCCAGCCGCCCGGATGTCGCCCGGCAGGGTCGTCGTGAGTCCAATGAACGACCCCGCCCTCCGGATTCCAGTCGTATTCCCCGCGAAAATACACCTCGTCTCCCACGTGTGGGCCAGGTACTCGTGGCGCCAGGTCAATGTTGTGGGCAATGAGCAGGGTCTGCCCCGAGCTGAGTTCCAGGATAAAACGTTGATGCCTGCTTCCCTTGTAGTCGTCAGGAAGAATCTGCTTGACCACGCCCCGGCCTTCGACTTGAAGCTTGCGAGCCTGACTCTCGAAGGCGCGTCGAAGTATTTGGTCGTTCTCGGAAGAGAAACCTTGCTCTATTCGCGGCGAGCAGCCGAAAACACTTATCGCGAGAAGGAAGACGAGAGTTAGGAATCGCATTGTTTTAGCCAAGCGGGAACTAGCCTGCGAAGCGGTGTCAACATAAAGACTTTCACCCCACTGACGGTCGGGGGTTTTGCATCTCGGGGCTGCGCGCATCACCACGAGAGGTCCGAAGGACCGTTATGAAATAGCCACGGCCGTAAGGCCGTGGTTGACGAGTATATATGACACCGAGCGCCGACGTTGCGGCATGAATCATGTCGCCCCTATCGGGCCTTAACTATTTCTTTTGGACCGCAACCCCGACCTGACGGTCGGAGCTATTTCATAACGGCGCTTCGCGCCTCACTCGGGCTGGCTCCCATCTTTCATGCCTTCGGCGTACGAGATCCCAGGAGCTTGCAGAACCTCAATGCATCTTCGGTCATCTTGTAGTTATTAAAGAAGACGTAAGACTTTTTCCGTTTCGGCAGCGCGAGGGTCAACTCTTCGAGCTCGCCCTCTTCATATTGATACCGCCAGCCGTTGCGCCCATGAAGCCGGAAGTAGGGGCGATTCGAAGTCGTAGTTTTGTTTACGAACGGATCGACTACATGCCACAAGCGAAGCTCGTCACAGATGGACTTGACGACGACGCCGTCCCAATCTCCGCGTGGCTCCCAACCAAGATTCAGGCCCTCTCGATCAATGGAGGTAACGAATTTCTTAAGGCTGGCAATGTGCTCTTCTGTTTGAGTAAAGCTAGCCGGACATTGGAAGAGTATCGTCCGGGCGTTCAAAGCCCTGGCGGACGCGAGGGTAGTTTCCCAGGCTTGCCGCACGATGGCTGAATCACGAAAATAACCCGCCTCTTCCTTTTCAATGTCTGAGAGTTTCACTTTGAGCCGTCTGTAGGTGGGGCTCCTGGCGTCATGGGTGATCAATTGCCAGGCCTTGAGGACGAATTCAAAGTCAGGAGGCATGAGAGCGCGCCAGCGTTCCAGGGTACTAAGTTTAGGTGGCTGGTAGAAGGTATGTTGAACTTCGACGCAAGAGAAAGTGCGTGCGTAGTCGGCCTGCGCCAAACCAAAACCACAGGTTCCGACTCGAGTGCCCCCGGTTACTTCTCTACAAGTCATTGAGTCGGATTAGGATTTGCCTGAAGAGTGCTCATCAGTTTTCTTGCCGGGTCAGGTCCGAAGGACCGTGATGAAATAGCCGCGTCCGTCAGGCCGTGGTTACGTCGTTGAGAAACGTTCCGAGGGTCCGCAGGATCGATATGAACCAGAACATTTCGAGGCGCCAGGTCGGGGCTATCGAATCTCGGCGCTGCGCGCCTCACTGGCTCCAGCCCTTTCCAAACTGTACTTTGCCAACTCGAGCGGATGCGCTTTGTCCGCAGATTCCAAATGGCGCAGGAGCCTTTCGCGTCGCGCCTTCTCTGCCGCATCCACGCCGGGGGCAGAGATTAATTCGCGCAAGTCGCGCTCGGCGTCGGCCTTCGTTTCGTTTTTTAAACAGACCAGGGCGAGTCCGGCAAGCTGAAACCGGTCGAAGCCTTCCATCAGGAAGTCCCGCAGCGCGGGACTGTGACGCAGATGAAACCTGATCGTCTCTTCAACGCCACGGACCGGATATTCAGGGAACACAGCTGAATGAATGATCGCAGAGGCGAAGTTGTTCAGGATTAACTCCGCCATGGCCTTCACCTCATTGAGGCTCGCGGCGTCGCCTTCGACCCAGGCTTTGTTGTCATAGAAGTAAGGACGCAGGTAAGGCTTCTCGATCAGGATCTTCAAGTGGTCAGACGTCTCGGACATCGCCCGCTGCACCAGTTGGATCTGAGGCTGCTGCCGGGCGCTCTCCAGCTGCCGCCGCGCTGTCTCAAGCTGGTCCCGCGCGGCGCGTAATTGTCTGACGAAGACGGAAAAATTCAGGAGGCCGGTCAGGACCAGCAAAAGGGTCCCGCCGAATGTTAGTAGAGGGATTAAGAGTTCAGAGTTCACTGGTTAATGAGGTCAGTACCACCTGCGGTCGCGGCTGGGTTCATGAGGCAGGAGGGGCCGGCATTGTCATTCCAGTCTTCCGACCTCTAGATTAGGTATTCGATGCTACCCCGACCTAACGGTCGGGGTATTGCATTCCGGCGCTTTGCGCCTCTACCCACCCGCTACCGCAGGTGGTACTGACCTCATTATCCAACTCACTCTTACCGCACCGGCCTAAGCAAAACATCCGCAAGGCTTCGCAGCCGATTCGAGTCCGCCGCGCTCTTGGCCGTTGTCGCACTCTTTTGCACCGACATCCCCAGGCCACGCAGCTTCACCAGCGAAGCGCGACTCAGGTTTGAGCTTTCCGCAGTTCCAATCGCCTGCCGCACACTCGCGATTTGATCGGCCGGCAGGGCCTGAGATCGTTCCAGCTGATCAAGATACGCTTTCGCCACGCTCAACTTGCGTGGCCAGACAATCTTTTGCTGGTTCTGCACGTTGAACTCAGTCATCCGCACTGTCTTCGCCGCATCGATCTCGTTTTGAGACAGATCCTTCGTCGGTACGAGCTCAAAGACATCCAGGCCGCGGGCGATCTCAGAGGCGTAGATGTAGCCGTTGTACCAGTAAGCTGACCAGTCGCCGCCCAACACCAGCAGGTTGGGAAGAATCGGCCCGCGATCGAAGTAGCCGATTTCAACCGGATGCTCGGCGTCGGTGAAGTCCATGATTGAAATACCGCCCTGGTACCAGGCCTGCACTTTGATGTCGCGCCCCGGCACCGGAAGCAGCGAGCCGTTGTGCGCCACGCAGTTTTCGCTGTCCGTCTGGGCCGCCGGCAGTTTGTAGTAGCTGGCGAAACTCAGCTTGTTGTTGCTCAAGTTGAAAATCGCATTAGCACCCCACTTGTTCGGATCGGTAGCGCGACAACGCGCGCCGAGTCCGCCGCCCCACTCGTCGGTGAAGACGACTTTTTTCCCGTCGTTTGAAAACGCGGCGGAGTGCCAATAGGAATAATTAGGATCGTTGACCGCGTCCACCCGTTTCGGATGAACCGGATCTCTGATGTCCAGGAGGATTCCATTTCCCGAGCACGCCCCGGCCGCCAGTCCGAGCTGTGAATACACGGTGATGTCGTGACACTGATTGGTGAGCGCGGGCTTTTCCATCGCCTCTCCCGCTTTGCCGTGAAATGGGCCACTCGTGAGTCCCGCGACGTTGCCTGATCGCGGATCGATAAAAATGCGGGGACTGGAAACTACTTTTGCATTCTGCGGCGCCGCCAGCGGCACCTTGATCACTTCAATGCGAAAGAGCGCCGTATTCGGATCCTTCTCAGGCTGTTCGCCCGAGCACCCCGCCAACTCTTCGTTTCGGCGCACGTAAGAAGTGCCCGAAACATAGAGGTAAACGTTTCGTTTATCTTTCGGATCGACCACGAGGGTGTGCGTGTGCGAGCCGCGGCAAGTTTGCACGGCGGCCACCTGTTTGGGATTGCTGATGTCGCTGATATCGAAAACTCTCACACCGCGGAAACGATCCTTTTCTGCGGGCGGTGGAGGCGGATCCTTCTCTTGTCCCGCCGGCGGTGGAGGTGACGGTGGAAATCCCTGGGGGCCGCAATCGAGCCGGCCGTTCGACATCTCAACCGACATGAACAAGAGATTCTTGTAAACCGACACATCGTTCTGTCCTCCGGGACAGATTATCGAAGTCAAAAGCCGGGCGTTCGCGGGAGTTGAAATGTCGTAGATATTTAAGCCATAGAAATTTCCCATGAACAGACGGTTGCCCTGAAATGCCAGGTCAGAGTTGGCAAACGCCAGCTGCGCCGTCGGCAACACAGCCGACTTCTCAAGCTTCGAGGGCTCACCGATACCAAGCAGCTCCAGGGTCTTCTGGACTCGCGGATCGTCAGGATTGTCGGATTCGAGTTGAAAGGCGTCGGGCTTCTTCAGTAGTAAGAGATGCTTTAGCCCGAGCGCTGCTTCACCGGCGTCGTACATTCCCGGCTTCAGATTCGCGCGAGGGTCCGACGTATCTGAGCCCGTCATTCCCGGCGGCAGCGCCGGCGCCGTTTCCGGAGCAAACGGGTTTTCAGGCGTAGGCGAGGGTGACGGCGAAGCTGAGGGATTCTGCGCCTGCGTCCCGGTTGAAAAATAAAACCCCAGAACGAGCGATGCGATTAGCACCAGGAAAGCGAGACTATGTTTCCGATTCATTCGTTGTCTCCTTCAAAGAAGGTTATTTTTGTTCAAAGCCCGCGAAGCGGGCGATAGCATAAAGACTTCCACCCCAGCCGAGATGCTCGGCCGGGGAGCCCGGCCTGGGGCGTAAGCCCCAGGATCAGGCAAGCAACCAATTTGGAGCCCACGAAGTGGCGACAGCCGAGTCATTGCCGTTGGCCGATCTCCGATCTCTAACCTGCCCGAGCGGCAAATTGGAAATTTGCAATCAAAGCGGTCTGTCGCCCGCTCCCGCGGGCTCGTTCGATACTTCTGACTGATCCCGGGGCTCTACGCCCCGGGCTTTATGCTGTCGCGCGCTCCGCGCGCTTTGTCACCGGCAAATTCACGGTCGGGCTACTGCCCCCGCTCCCAGCATCTTTTCCATGACCTTAATCTCGGCACGTTGGCCACTGTCAACGTCGGTCGCAAAACTGAATAGCTCGGCGTCCTGACCCGCGCCGGCGGTGTCGAATAACTGCTTCACCATCACGAGAGCGCCGTTGTGATGCTGAATCATTCCACTCAAGAACAGTTTGTCGAACTCGGCGCCTTTTGCTTTTCGCAGCGCCTCCATCTGCTTCGGCGTCAGCATGCCGGGCATGAGCATCGAGTGGCTCGTCATATCCATACCCGGCATGTGGGTTCCCATCGACGGCATCTGGGGCACAACCGGTTCACCTCTGGCGGCGAGCCAGCGTTTCATGAACGCCATCTCGTCTGACTGCGAATGGCTGATGCGCGCTCCGAACAAACGCAGCTCTTTGTTCGTCGTGTGCGATGCAATCAGCGCCGTCATTTCCACGGCTTGAGCATGATGCATGATCATGCCCTGCATGAACTCAATATCCTTTGGCGACGTCGGCGGTAGAGTGGGTCGCGTCGATGACGGCAGCCTGCGCGTCGGCTGACCGGGCGCGCCCGGCTGAACGACGACCGGTGGCGGCGGATTAGTCTGCTGTGCGCAGACCGGCAGCAAGAACGAAGCTGCGAAAATACTGACGGCGGCAAGCAGCACACTTCGTGCCGGCAGGAGCTTAGTTTGCAAGCTGAGTTGAAGATCCTTCATCGGCCTGGAAAGAGAAGGATAACCCACCCGGTAATCACGACAAATCGGGAGTGGGATTGAACCCCTTACGTCGCATCCAATCGTTCAATCTCGTCACTCAAACCAAGGTACTCCCAACGCAATAACGCAATCGGTACGTTGCCGTTCTTCCACAAGTAATCGTGGAAGGCGCGCAGCTCAAACTTCTCCTTCTGATTAAGGCGCGCGTCGGCGAGAAACTTCACGATTTGGAGTTTGCCAATCTGATAGGTGATCGCCTGACCCGGTGAAGAAGCGAAGAAGACGGCCTCTTGTCGCGCGGTGCCACGATCGACCGGGACGATCGTTTCCAGGTAGTCGGCGGCTTGATCGATGGTGAATTCGCCGGTGGCCAGCTTCACATCAACTTCCACCCGCAGCGCGCGCAGGCGCATGAAGTTGTACATGACCTCGCGCAGCTTTGGCTTGTCATCAAAGAAACCAAACTGCAGCATCATCTCTTCGGCGTAAAATCCGATGCCTTCGTTCGCACCCGAATCGTAGTAGCGGCGGCGAATTTTGTTTTCGTGCGCCCACGAGAGCGTCATTTGAAAGTAATGGCCGGGGACGCCTTCATGCACGATCAGAGGTCGCGGGTCTTTGGCGATCGACAACGAAAAATAATCCAGATCGGGAGACGGCGGCTTGATGTAACTAACGCCATCCTCTTCCAGTCTGGTGTCGGAAGTAAGATCGTCAGTCACACCCATGAATCCCAGAGGCGCGATGTACGACGGCAGAGGCAGGTTGCGATAGTGCTTCATCCATGAAGGCACGGTGAGAATGTTCTTCGCTTCGAGAAAGCGTCGCGCCTCCCCTTCCCAGAATTCTTCCTGCGCCATCTGGGTCGCTTGATCGGGAAACAAGTCGAGTTCCGGTTCGCCGCCGTTCCGGGTTTGTTCTAATGATTCGAACGTGACCGAGCGTTCCCATTCCGACGCACCCATGACCAGCAGTTGCTCAGGCGTAAATGGCATCAGCGCGACATGCTTGAGGAAGTAGATGTAAGCCTCGCGGCCGACGGCCGTCTCTTCCGTCATGCCGTCGAGTTCAGCAGTCAACCAATCGTGCAACGATTCGAGCGCAGTGATTGCGTCCATGACCGACTGGTCAAATTCCGATCGATCGACACCTGAGAGGAACGGGCCAAGTTCGGTGCCGACTTTTGTGAGCCGGGACCGGGCGTCCACTAACTTCTCAAGCGCAGCGAGCGCAAACGGTTTGACTGCTTTGCCGGCGAGATTCTCTTTGGCGGCCGTCACGGTTCCGCTGAAGCTTTGCAGGTACCGGATGATGTCGCGGCTGCGCGCTTCCGTAAATGGAGGGGGTGTCAGCACCGACTGGAACAGCAACCCCAAAGTCTGTTCTACATAGAAGCCGGGGTTGGTCTCCTGGCCGCGGGTAACATTCAACTCCCAATGCACGCGCGCGATCGCCGAGCCGATCAAGCGGTAATCAACCTGCTGCGGCACCGGCCAGGCACTCGCACTTATTCCCTGATGGCGGTTGGCGAAATCAGCTGCCTCCGTCCGACGCCGCTCAATTGCCGTACGAGACCAGTCCGGTGTCCAACCGTCAGGGCGCTCAATACGGGGAATGTCATCACTGGATATTGGTTGATTAGCAGCGCGCCAGACCCAGAATTCTTCCGCGAGTTGTTGCAGTTGATCGTAGGTGGATGTGCTCATGTTGGTTCGTGAATTTTAGCCTCGGACATCAATTATTGCAGGCTACGACTCGCCCCGGGCGGAGCGCAAATAAGGAAGAGTCACTTGCGGGTTAGCCGGAGGCTTACGCGCTGTGCGGCGGCAAAGCCGCAGTAGAAGAAAAGAAGCGGGGCGCCTTCTGCAAATGACGCCTCCGCTTCTCAGCAGTCGCTGCTTCGCACCCTCGCCCCAGCCCTCTCCCAAGGGGAGAAGGAGAAAATCCAGAGGGAGAGAGGAAAGCCGCAAGGTGGTGCTGATTCGCCACGAAGTCTTACGGCAAGTTGTGCCATTTTTCATTATTGTCTTCGTTGGACTCGGCATTGAGTTTGGTCGCGTCGGCGATCACTTTAAAGGTTGTGTCTTTGAGATTGACGGCGTTGGGCAGAATACTTGACGCGTCCACCGGGATTTTTACGAACTTGCCCGGCTCTATCACTGGAATTGTCGCCCTCTTAGTTCGGCCCACGGCGGCGTCACCGATTTTGCGAACCGTCAACTCCAGAATGCAACGCTTTGATGGAGCATCACCGTTATTGGAAACATAAACGTTCACCGTTTTGTTCCCGGCGAATTCAAACTCATTTCCCCTGACAATTAGATCCGGCATTGGCGGGGTCAAATTCACGGCGACGCTTTTATGCTCGACATTGTCTTTGAACCCCGAATTGCTCGCTAAAGCGACTTGCAAGGCGCAGACGGCGATGAAACACAAGCAGATGATTTTTTTCATTTTTCCTTCTCCTTTTCTTTATGCCACTAGTTGCAGCAGAGGCGGGTGGGTTAACTACGCTGAAATCCAAAGCAAAGGCCCGCAGCCCGTCAACGGCGGCGGCACTATACCACCGGTCACGGATTGCTGGGCGTGTTTACTTTAACGTCCTTGATCTCGGTCGAGAAGCGAATGTAGTTGCTGAAGATTGAAATCGACTCAGTGTCGATTCCGTCGAACAGCTTTTGGTAATCGGCGCCGTTAATACGAATAATCCGCGGCAACCAAATGCCTTCGGGTAGACGCTGCATCTCGACATACACGGCCGGCGGTCTTTCGCCAGACGCTGGCGGTGGATTGGTTGAGCCGGGAATACTCGCCACGGGGGATGGCCAACCCGTGAGCCGGGTCACGATTCGATCGTGGGCGTCGATCCAAATCTCGCCAGTTAGTTGGGCAATGTATTTCTCGCTGTCTTTGAATTGCGCGTCCGGCCGCGGCGTAAAATTGAAGACTAATATCTCCCGGCCTTCATGCTGGCCGCGACGCGTCAGAGTCAAATCACACGTTCTGAGAAAAGTATGAATCCCGAGCCTCGCGCTGCCCTTTTTGAAGAAGCTCGACCGGCCGTTGGTCGTGTAAGTGTACATACCGAGGGGCAGCATGCCCTTCGCACTCGAGTCCGTCTGTGGCGGTAGTGACTGACGCTCACGCGCGCTCTTCTCTTCCGCTTTTTCCAGACGTTCGCCCGCCTCAGTCCGCGCCTTCTCCAGCTCCGCCGCCGGCACGGGCACGCCATCACGAGCGGTAATCACCAGAACTCCCTTGCCCCGCGTCCCGCTCTTCAAAGTCGGAATGAAAACTTCGTAGGTGGTGGACCCTTGTTTTGTCTGTCCCTTCTTATCGATCGAGCGCCCCAGGGAATTCATTACGTAGCTGTACTCAGTGATCATATCGCCGGCGCCTTTACAGTATGCTTCTTTCACCAGAGCGGGGATGTCGACGGTGCCTTCGATTGAAGCCGGGACTACTGACTCGCAAACTTTGGGGATTCGGCCCACCTGTTTCCCCACCGTGACGGAAGCATTTTGGGCGAAGGCGGGCAAAGCCGGCAGCAACATCACGAGCAATAGATTGCAAAGACTGTGGGGGAATTTCATCCGCATTATGTTTTCCAGGGGTCGGTAAAAAGTCTTGTGGAGAGAGCGCGCGGAGTATAGCAGCGCGTGCGAGTGTGCGGCTAGACTCAAGGAATGATCCAAGATTACGTAGATTCCACAGAGGTCTTTGGTCTTTGAAACTTTGACTTGAGACTTTTCGATCCCGCCGTGCCTTTCTGTTATTCGTTGTTTTCAATCTGTGCAATCTGTGTAATCTGTGGATAATCTCTTTCGGCCGTTGACTAATGCTTATTAACTAAGAGGTGATGAACTTTATGAGAAGAACAAACTTCTTATTCGTTTTCGCTCTGGTTGTGTCTCTTTCTAGCGCAACCTGGGCTCAGGCGCCCAACAGAGAGAAAGTCATCGCCGGCGCGGAACGAGCATTCGAGAAATTTGCCAAGGCTTACGTCGGGCCAGCACCCGGTTGTGCCGCCGCAGTGTCGCTGAACGGCGAGACAGTGTTCGAAAAGGCGTTCGGACTTGCCGATCTCGAGCATAATGTTCCGAACACGCCGCAAACAATTTTTGAGTCAGGCTCAGTCGCGAAACAGTTCACCGCCGCCGCGATCGTACTGCTGCATCAGGATGGAAAGCTCAATCTTGACGATCCGGTCATGAAACATATTCCCGAACTCCCCGACTACGGTTATCCGCTGACGATCCGACATCTGTTGCATCACACTTCCGGACTGCGCGACTGGGGCTCAGTCATGAGTCTGACCGGCGCGGGTCGGGGTGATCGAGTCGTCTCTCAGGATCTCGCACTTGACGTTATTAAGCATCAGCGCGCACTCAACTTCACACCCGGCGCGGAATACTCGTACACAAACAGCGGATACAACCTGGCCGCGATAATCGTCGAGCGTGTTTCGAAACAGAAGTTTCCCGCGTTCGTCGAAGAGCGGCTATTCAAACCGCTCGGGATGAAGAACAGTTCGTGGCGAGACGACTACCAGCGCGTTGTGCCGGGCCGCGCCCAGGCGTATGCGCGGCAAGGCACCGGACCGTGGCGACTTAATATGCCTTTCATGAATGTGTATGGAAACGGCGGCATGCTCACAACGGTCGGCGATTGGATGAAATGGAACGCGATGTTTGAATCGAAGTCGCTGGGTGCGCCTTTGGTTAATACGCTGGAGACACAAGGCGTGCTTAATGATGGGAGGAAGATTGCGTACGCGCTTGGGCTCGAAGTCGGGACACACCACGGATTGAAGGATGTCTCGCATGGCGGCGCAACTGCCGGCTATCAAACGTTTCTGGCGCGTCTGCCCGACAAGAAGTTCTCAGTCGGTGTCATGTGTAATGGCACATCACCGGGCGCAGGTGGAATCGCCGAGGCCATCACTGATGAGATCTTCGGGCCATTTCCAGAAACCCCGATCGAAGCTGCCAAGGTCTCAGAAGACGAGCTGAAGAAACTTGCCGGTATCTGGCGGAATGAAAAAACGCATGCGCCGGCGCGTTTCGTAGTCGAAAACGGCGTCTCGCGCTGGGGCGGCGCGCGCCTTGTACCAACCGGAAGCGGACAGTTTGCTTTTGGTGACAACCGATTGAAGTTCACGCTGGATAAAGACGGCAAGCCGCTGTTTGCTGAGACCGTCGATACCGATGGTGAAGTCAGGCGCTTCGCACCGGAGAAGGAATGGACGCCCACGCCAGCGGACCTTGCATCATTTAAGGGAGATTGGTTTAGCGAAGAGGCTGGCGCGAGATTGACTGTCGCTGTCGAAGCCGACAAGGCCTTCATCAAGCAGCGACCGGTTACGAGTCTGCCGATGCAGCCGCTGTATCGGGATCATTTCTCCGTGCCGGGATTTATTGTCTGGTTCACACGGGACAAAAATGGGAAGGTCAATGCCATGCACGTGGGCGCATCACGATTGCGCGACATGCCGTTCGTACGAGTGAAGTAGATTGTGGGGTCAGTACCGGGAGCGGCGGCGACCGGGTGAGGTCCGAAGGACCGAAATGTAATAGCCCCGACCGTCAGGTCGGGGTTACATCGTTTACATTGTTCCGGAGGTCCGAAGGACCGGCATGATCAATCCGGCCCCTATGCTGCGCACCCTCACCCCTAACCCCTCTCCCAGAGGGAGAGGGAAAGACTAATTGTGGGACACCTTACCCCGACTTTACGGGGGGACTATTGTGCAACGGCGCTTCGCGCCTTACTTTCTAAAGACCTCGCGCTGCTCCACTCACCACCCTGACGCTACTGCTCTCGACCGGCGAGTGCAATCAGGCCATCAGACACCGAGGCACGCCAGTTAAGAAACTCATGACCTCCGGCTACCTCGGAATAGACGAACGAGTACCCTTTGGACTCCAACACATCGCGCAAGCGCCGGTTTTGAGCCAGGAGGATTTCCGGACAATCGTTCTCGAACAATCCGGCTTCCATATAGAATCTGATGGGCAATTTTCGCGTCGTCACGTATTGCCTAATCAACCATCCGAACGGAGAGGTATCGTTCTCTTCTACCTCGTCCCAATCCGGGAAATAGCCGAACGCGCCCGACTGTGAGAGGACGTTGCCGAAGACTTCCGGATAACGGAGCGCACAGTATGCGGCGTTGAGGCCACCGAGACTCACGCCCCCCACAATGGCGCGTTCTGGTTCAGCACTAAAACGATAACGCTGGCGCGCCCACGGAACCAGTTCTTTGGCCACGAAGTCCGCGAATGGTGGATAACATTCAAGGTCGCGATCGCGCGACGCTTCATTCAGGTTGTCTATCAGAATCGCCACCAACGGGCGAATCTTTTTCGCGGCCACCAGGTTGTCCAGAATCGTCGGAATGGGCATGGGTCCCCGATAATCCTGGCCGTCAAAAAGAACCAGCAAACCGTACGAGCCGCCCTTCGGGTCATAGCCCGGAGGCGTGTAGATGGAAACCGATCGATCTTCCTTCAGGATTTCACTTCTGAGCTTCTCGGGCGTGACTGTCCCTTTTGGAACCTCCGGCTGGACCACGGTCCAGGTCTGCGGAGGTGCGGCTGGAAGTTCGGCGTATGAGGATGATCTGAACCTCAGCGAATTGAGTGGATCGGCAGTCTGTTTTATTCCTGGACGCTTAAAGCCATAAGTGAAGCGCGCGGTCGCCGGCAACCGCAGCGTAAGAAACCAGACGTCTGTGTTCCCCAAACGCAGTAACGGCGCGTCTATTGAGTCCGGCGGGATGTTCCCGTCAAGTGTGACTTCGCTGGCTTCGGCTCCTCCGCGCCAGAGAAAAGTTACCCGGCGGAGTTGGTCATCACCGGGAAGCGGTTCGATCAGCGGTGCTTTGCCTTGAACTTCTTCCCAGAATTGTTTGATTGCCGCGCGGTTTCCAGCTCTCACCTTACGATCCAACGCAATCAGACGCGGACTATCCAGCCGGCGCGGTGGTTTCGGCTTTGGTTGTGCGGGCGCACTGGGTCCGGCAGGAAGAGTAGAAGCATCCTGGCCGTTGATGCGAACCGACGATGCCCCCAAGAGTGCAATCGGGAGCAAGTAAACGGTTAACGCCGATTTGCGAAAAATGAAGAAGCGATACCGCATAGTTTAGAACCTCCTTTAACGAACTAACGCCCAAACGAGCGCCGTAGGTTTGGATGAATCATGCCCTAACGCGCGAAGCGGGTGTCAGCATAGGGACTTCCACCCCAGCCGAGATGCTCGGCCGGGGACCCCGGGGGCGTGGCACTCACGGCTAACCTCGGCCGTCCTGACGAAAAGTTTCTCCAACCCTAATTCCCCACCGCCACCTGAAACTGCTCCAGCTTTCCGTCCGGCATTTCGTAAGTCCAGGCGCGGACCGTCTTGCTCGCGAAGCGAACGATGTAAGAGCGGCCGGTCATGCCGCCGCGAAGACTCTGGCCCGTTTGGGTGAATGAATCCCACTTGCCGAGCGGGCCAAGACTGTTCTTGAAATCTTCGAGGGCTTGCTCACTGAAGTAACCGTTCGCGTTGTCAGTGAAGAGTGAGCGCTCAATTTTTCCCTGCTGCAATCCTTCGAAAATCTTTTTTGCCTGGTCCAGCTTCGCAGTCGTCACTGCATCGTTCGCCACAAACAGCAGCGGGGGAATGCCGTTAGCGATTGGGCCGGAAGCGCCGCCGCTATCCAGGTTCGTCAGTGCGACCACTGCCACGCGATCGTCGGGAAAGACAATGTTGCTCGTGGTAAAGCCTGAGACGCCGCCTCCGTGCGAAAGCGCGCGGCGGCCGCCTGGAGAACTCACCGTCACGCCGAGGCCGTAATTTGTCCCCAAGCCGTCCTTCAGCAACGTTTCAGTTCCAAGCACGAGATAGGAACTCGGTTTCAAAAGCTTCTGATCGATAATCGAGATGTCCCACTTCGCCAGGTCCTCCGCCGTCATTGCCAATTCGCCCGCAGCGAACAGCCAGCCGGTTCCCTCTTTCGGTGCGACACGCAAAGGACCAAGCGCGTAGCGCAGATATCCGATCGGATCGCTTTCCGGCAGTCTTCCTTTGTCGACGGTGATAACACTTGTCATGTTGAGCGGCTTAAAGATGTTCTGTTGGAGGAACTCAAAGAACGGCATCCGCGCGACCTTCTCAACAATCGCCCCGGCGATGACATAGCCCGTGTTGCTGTATTGCCACTTCGTTCCCGGTTCAAAGTCGAGCGGCTTCTTGGCCCAGGTGTCCATGATCTTGCGCGCCGTGATCGGCTCAAGCATCGGCTTCATCACGTAATCCTGCGGCCAGTAATCCTGATAACCGGACGTGTGCGACAACAGTTGCCGGATCGTTATTTCGTTCGCGCGCGTCAGGTCGGGAATGTACTTCGCGACTTTGTCGTCGAGCGAAAGCTTGCCCCGCTCCTGCAAAAGCAGAATCGCCGCCGCCGTGAACTGTTTGCTGATCGAGCCGATGCTGTAACGCATGCCGACCGCCGCAGGCGTTTTCGGATCGAGCTTCGCGTCGCCGTAGGTTTTGGCGTATGCGACTTGTCCGTCTTTCACCACTGCGACTGAGGCGCTCGGCACACCGGTGCGGGCGAGGGTGTCAGTGACGAGTTTGTCGATCTGCGTAGTGACTTCAGCCGGCAGTTGTGCCTGCGCGAATCCGTGAAAAGCAAAAGCGAGTACGATGACGAACGAGCACAGTAAAGTTTTCGCAAGTCGCACTTTGGATCCTCCTTGGCGGATGGAAATGTCAGTACCGGGAGCGGTAGCGACCGGGCCCCGCGCGCGGGCAGCCCCCCGCTGGCTAAATTCAATCGTCCAGTACGCGGACGAAGTCCATCAAAAACTGCGTGATTATATAGCAGCGTTGCGATAGAATCCCCCCTCCCCCGAAGTCCGTAGAGTCCTGAGAATCTTATGTTTCCGTAGCCCAGGCGTTCACGCCTGGGGAAACGAGTTGATTAAGATCGAAAGCTTATTAATGGGGCCTCAAATCCCGTTCTCTTTTTTGAGTGCCAAGGCGTAAACGGGTGGGCTACAGAAACGTAAAAAACACCAAAGTAGAGAGACGCAATCCAGAAAGGATAAGTCCATGAAACACCTACGACTCATTCTTGCCGCCTTCGTTGTTTACCTGACCTGCGTTGCCGTTCCGCAGAACGCTCTTGCGCAGGACCAGAAAAAGCCGGCGCCGAGTCACGTTCATTACAAAGAGCCGACGCAGCAGACAGTTTCTCCGACGGGCGCGATCGCGCCGCGCCTGCAGAAGCTCGGCAATCACAAATTTCCGGTGTCGACAAAGAACGCGCAAGCACAGCTCTTCATGAATCAGGGCTTGAATCTTTCGTACGCGTTCAATCACGCGGAAGCGGGCCGGGCGTATCGCGAAGCCGCGCGGCTTGATCCGAATTTAGCGATGGCTTTTTGGGGAGAAGCTTTGGCCCTGGGTCCCAACATCAACGCGTCTATGGATCCGGCAAATGAGCCGAAAGCACTCGAAGCCATTCAGAAAGCGTCCGCGCTGAAAGCGAAAGCGTCACCGCGCGAGCAGGCTTTGATCGATGCGTTGAAGTCCCGATACAACGGGCGAGCTGAGGACCGGGTCGCGAATGATCGCGCTTACGCCGACGCGATGCGCAAAGTGCATTTGCAGTTCCCTGACGATCAGGACATCGCGATGCTCTACGTTGAATCAGTCATGGATTTGCGGCCGTGGGGCTACTGGACGCGCGATGGCGTTCCCTACGAACGCACTGCCGAGATTGTCGCGCTCACGGAAAAGACGATGGCGCGCAATCCGAATCATCCGGGCGCGCTGCATCTCTACATTCACTTGATGGAAGCTTACGAGCCGCACAAAGCTGAACCCGCATCGGATCGTTTGTTGACCTTGATGCCGGCCGCAGGTCACATGGTGCACATGCCGGCGCATATTTATCAGCGCGTAGGGCGTTATGCCGATGCGGCGAAGAGCAATGAGATGGCCATTGCCGCCGATGAAGATTACATTTCGCAATGTCGCGCGCAGGGCCTCTATCCGATGGCCTACTATCCGCACAACCTGCACTTCCTCTGGTTCGCGGCGACGGCTGACGGCCGCAGCAAACTGGCGATCGATGCGGCGCGCAGGACGGCTTCGAGAGTGGACGACGAAACTTTGAAAGCGGTTCCGCTGCTGGCCGGCTTTCGCGTCGTGCCTTACTTTGCACTGACGCGTTTCGGAAAATGGGACGAGATGCTGCGTGAGCCTGAGCCGCCGGCAACCAGCGCGTATATGCGGGGCCAGTGGCATTACGCGCGCGGCACCGCGTTCGTCGGCAAAGGCCAGACGAACGAGGCTGAACAGGAACTCGGAAAATTGGAAGCAGTGCTGGCGGACAAGTCGCTCGATGCGCCGCTGTTCTCGCCGAACACCGGGCGCGCGGTCCTCTCCATCGCCCGGGAAGTTCTGGACGGCGAGATTGAAGCCGCAAAGAAGAATTACAACCACGCCATCGGGCACCTCGAGAAGGCGGTCCGCCTCGAAGACGCACTCGTTTACACCGAGCCTTCCGAGTTTCATTATCCGCCGCGTCATGCGCTGGGCGCGATCTTGTTAGCGGCGAATCGGCCCGCCGAAGCTGAGACGGTTTATTGGGAAGATCTGCGACGTAACCGGGAAAACGGCTGGGCACTGTACGGACTGATGCAGGCCCTGAAAGCGCAGAACAAGAATGATGAGGCGGCGTTAGTCGAAGCGCGTTTCAAGAAAGCGTGGGCCAGAGCGGATTTCGTGTTGAGTGGGTCGCGGTTGGGAAAGTGACCTAACGCTGAAGGAAATCAGACGCCTTCGCGATCTTCGTCTTGCAGTATCGCTGGATCGTTTTGAAGTCGTCGTAGTTCTCAGTCACTACAGTCGCTCTCCATCGGCGCGAGCTGACTGCAATGAGCACATCAAGCGCCATCCGTTGAGCCATTCCGGCCGGTAAGCGTTTCAGCTTGCCCTTGGTTATTCGCCTTCGTCCTTGAGTTAACCAAAAAAGAATTCGGGAAGCGAGGAGCCAATCGTTCTCGTCCGGCACAATCAACGAGTTGTCTTGCTGATAATAACGAAATAATCGCTCGTAGACTTTGCGCTGTGAATCGTCTTTCGCACTAGCCGTCAATTCCATTAGGACTACCGCTGACATCAGAAAGCTACCGGGAAGGCCGGGGAGATCCGTTACTTTCCGTGAAATGATTACAGAAGTGTCGTAAGTGAAGTACGACATCAAGAACTCTTACGTTGATGTTGGTTTTCGTACGCGATCCGAAAAGCTTTCAATGTTAACTTCTGTCGCTTCTCAAGCATTCTCTCTCGTTCTCCGGCTACGCGGGGATTCCGAATATGCTGATACTCGTACTGCGTCCCGTTAGCATTCGTAGAAACGTCCGGCCAGCCCCCGTGTATAAGCACTTCACTAACACGCGCAGGCGAATCGACCGTTTTTGCACGCCGGCGCTGCTTAGCCTTAGCACTCGATTTATCCTTAGGCATGGTTGCTAGGATACCACTGTCTACAGCGCCGAGCATGAGGCGTCTGTAAACCGTTCTTCCGCCAAACGATCCGCCGCTTCGTAAATAGGAATGCGTTCCGCTTCTCGGTGTGAAGAAATTCGAGGCCGGTATTTATCTCATCAACTTCTTCCAATCCGCGAGCTACCCGACTCACGGGGTGCGAATCTATCGCGTGATTGCGAAAGCTCTCACCCTTTACAGTTTGATCGGTTTTTTACCGAATCTTTTACGCAAATTATTAATGGACTTTTGGACTGCGGGTCGGCTGACGATTTTGTGCTCCAGCCAACGCCGGCCGGGAAAATCAACCAGCATCACGCCGAACAAAATAGTAACCAGCCCCGGACCGGGAATGCCCGGCATGGACAACACCACGCCGAGCGCAATTAGAATTACTCCCGCCAGGTTCTTACCGATGATTCCCGCCCAGCGAATGGCCGGATGCTTGTCCTTCAGAATTTCGCGATCATGGTCGGGATGAAAATAGGTGACCGGTAGCTTTACCACTACAAAGGAAACCACCCCGGTAGCCACGACGAACGTGACTACTACAACTAGCGCGCCAAGGCCAACGTTCCACCAAGTCAATTCCGGCAACCAGTCCGTTATGCCAAGAATGACACCCGGTAACAGGAGTCGGCCGCTGAGAGCTGAAAAGATTATCGCGAATTCAGGCATCGGCTTCAGTGTATCGTAGTGGTGAAGTAAGAATAAGCAGCGGGACTCTGATCGGTAGGGTCCCAATTTCAAAATCTCTGTGGGACTCTGCGGAACTTCGTGTCTCTGTGGTGAATTGTCTTAAAGAAACTACCACCACAGAGACACCGAGAACCACAGAGCATGCACAGAGAAAAGCAAATTGGACACTACCAGTTTGATTTACTAATTACTCTCGCTCAGCCGCCGCTCAGCGATCCGATCTGCCGCTTTGTAGGTAGGAATTCCTTCGGCTTTGGCGGTGCGGAAGATGTCGAGGACCGTGTCGTAAATCTCATCAACTTTCGCCAGTGATTGTGCCGGTTCCCATCCGAGCAATTCGCGGCAGCCGTTGATGATCCCGCCGGCGTTCGCCGCGTAGTCGGGCGCATAGAGAATCCCGCGCTTTTCAAGTTCGTCACCGTGACGATCTTCCAAAAGCTGATTGTTCGCTCCGCCGGTGATTACCTCAGCTTTAATTTGTGCGAGCGTCTCATCGTTGATGGTGCCGCCGAGCGCGCAGGGCGCGTACACTTCTGATTCGACCGAGTAAATTTCCTCAGGCGCGACGACTGCAGCACCGAACTCTTTTACCAGACGATCGATTTTCACCGGATCGACGTCGGAAACAATCAAGCGCACATCGTCAGCGTGAAGCAACGAGGCCAGGTGATAGCCAACGTTCCCGCAACCTTGCAGCGCCACGGTTTTTCCCACCAACGACTCAGAACCCCACCGGTGCGTCGCTGCGGCTTGCATTGCGCGAAACACACCGCGCGCCGTGAACGGCGATGGATCACCCGACAAACCGTGCAGGCCGGCCGCGTGCGCTGTCTCTTGCCGGACAATGGCGATGTCGTCGGGACTTGTGCCGACGTCTTCCGCGGTGATGTAACGTCCGCCGAAAGTGTCTACAAAGCGTCCGTGAGCGCGAAAGATCTTTTCCCGATCAATCACGCCTTCGGGACGCAGCATGATCGATTTGCCGCCCCCGAGCGGCAGTCCCGCCAAAGCGTTCTTATAAGTCATCCCCCGCGCGAGCCGCAGCAAGTCTTTGAGCGCGGCTTCATCACTCTCGTACTTCCAAAACCGCGTGCCGCCGACGGCCGGTCCGAGCCTGGTGCTGTGAATCGCCACGAACCCGCGATAGTCACCATCAACGCACGAGGCAACGTGTTCGTAATCGGGGATGTTTAGTTCGGTAATCTGCACGATGTTCGCCAAAACTAACGATACGTTATGAACCTGGAACTGGTTCCAAAGTCAGCATTTTTCCCGCCAACTCCTTCAAGATCTTAGCGCAAACGACCGCGGTCATTCCCGTCGGATCCAGCTCAGGATTGAATTCAACAATATCGGCGCCGATGACGGGCGCGTTAATCGATTGAATAATCTCGATTAGTTGCCGGGTCGACAGGCCGCCTGGTTCGCGATGAACCACGCCCGGCGCGAAAGCGGGATCAAGCGCGTCGATATCGACCGAAACGTACACCGGAGTATCGAACATCAGCGCTAATCCCTCCTCTATATTCTTCATCTCGATCACTTCAACGCCGAACCTTTCAGCCTGCTCCCGTTGATGGGCGTTCATTGTCCGAATCCCGACCTGCACCAGCCGCTGTGCGAGTTTCGCTTCCATGATGCGGGCGAACGGGCTGGCATGCGAGAAAGGATTGCCGCGGAAATCGTGATAGAGATCGGGATGCGCGTCGAAATGCAGGATGCTAAGCGATGAATATTCCCGCGCAATGGCCCTGACAATCGGGAAAGTGATCGAGTGATCGCCACCCAATGCCAATGGACGCCGGCCCTGGGCCATCAGCGAGCTAACTGCATCCTCGATCTGACTCGGAGAAGCAGAAGAGATATCGCCGGCGTCGTCTAGGATTCCTTCCCTGCCCAGATCGATTCCACCTTCGGTCCAAAGGTTTCGCGCGGCGGAAAAGAGCTCGCGTCGAATTAGCGGAGGACCTTTGGCAGCGCCGTGCAAGAAAGAAGAATTTTCGTCGGTACAGAAGCCGATGAGAGCGACTGCTCGGGGCTTCTCCGACTGATTAGACGGGAGTTTGGCGCTGTCGCCCGCTAAAGCGGGCTTTGGATCAGGTGGGGACTTGATCCCCGGGTTACGCTCGCTTCGCTCGCTCACCCGGGGCTAAATTCTGCCGCCGCTCCGCGGCTCATTGAGTTGTCCACTGCTACTAAAGCGAAGCTGGAGCAGAACATCTTCATGCAGTGAGATTGCTTCGCGAACATTTGCCAAAGCCTCCTCCCGCGTTTTCCCTGGGCTTGCACAACCGGGAAGGCTCGGCACCTCCGCCACGACGTAACCGTCTTCGCCAGGATACAAAACAACTCTTCTGGTCATCGCTGAGATTTTATCACGACTATCTCTTCATCACCGGTAACAAAACTCGTGATGGATATTGAACTGAGTGATAGACACGCTGTGTCGCTTTCTGAAAATCTGCGTCCGTGCCGAGCTTATAATTCGGCATGAACTTCTGCGGATTGCGCGCGACGAGCGGAAACCAGGTGCTCTGGATCTGCACCATGATGCGGTGGCCCTTCTTGAACGTATGCACGACCCCCGGCATCACGTACGAAATTTTCGTGGGCCGGTTCGCGATGAGCGGCGACGGCGTCTCGAAGCTGTCGCGAAAGCGCGCGGGCATGGGCTCACCCCGCAAAAGCATTTGATAGCCGCCGGGTCTGAAGACCGACCACGCGGAATTGTCAGGCGGTTTGATCCTTTCCGGGTCGCCATTGGATAACTTCTTGCCGGTCTCAGGGTATTCGTAGTCGTCAGGAAAAACGTCAATCAGCTTTACCACCAAATCCGAATCGGTACCGCTGGATGAAATGAAGATTTCGGGCTTAATGTTGCCGGCGACAGTGATGTCTTCTTTCAAAGGCTCAGTTTGATAAACGAGCACATCGGGCCGCATAGCCGCGAACCGCTGGTCTTCCGTCATGAAGTCTGCCGGGTAATTGCGGGTGATCTTCTGTGTGTACGGCACCGGATTCCACGGATCGCTGACGTATTCATCGTGCACCTTTGCACCATCGGGCGGCCGTTTGCCGGCCACGCCGTCACCAAACTTCAACTGGCCGTTATCGAGCAGGTAAATGGGCGTGTCGGTCGAGCTCGTCGGTGACCAATCACCAAACTCCCGCCAGTCGTACGAGCCCGTGTCAAAGCCGTTGACTTCTTTGATCTGCGCGATGCTTCCCTTGTCTTTCAAAAAGTAATTGAAGAAAGGCAGCTCGTAGGTGGCGCGATAGTGCACGCCGGTTTTGCCTCCGAAGTACGCAGTGCCCAGCCAATCGCCATCCGACCTGGACCAGCCGCCATGAAACCACGGCCCCATCACCAGCACGTTGTAGATTCCGGGGTTCTGTTTTTCGATGTGACGATAGGTTTCCAGCGCGCCGTAAAGATCTTCGTTGTCGTACCAACCGCCGACGGTCATCACAGCGGCGCGAATGTTCTTAAGATTCGGCAGGATGTTTCGCTCTTTCCAAAACTGATCGTAGTTGGGATGCAAGAGCAACTGATCCCACAACTTCGAGCGAAAACCCAGTTTCTGCCAAAACAGATCACCGGATTTACCAAGCCCACCCATTTCGAGGAAAAACTTGTAGCCGTCCTGCGTGCCCCACGGATACGGCTTTACGTAATCGTTCGAGCCCGTGGGCGACGGGCGCACCTGGCCCATGTACGCAAAGAAGCCGAAGTTCTGCGCGAGAAAAAGCGCGCCGTTGTGATTGGTGTCGTCGCCGTGAAACCAGTCTCCGATCGGCGCCTGCGGCGAAATGGCTTTCACCGCCGGGTGGCCATCGATACCCGTCATCGAGGTGTAGAAACCCGGATAAGAAATTCCCCACACGCCAACCCGTCCGTTGTTGTTAGGCACGTTCCTGATTAGCCACTCGACCGTGTCATAGGCGTCCGTAGTTTCATCGAACTGGTTGCCGGTCTTGTTGTGAATGTAAGGCCGCACATCTTCATAATCGCCTTCACTCATGTACCGGCCGCGCACGTCCTGGTAAACAAAGATGTAGCCTTCGCGCGCGAACAACTCGCCTGGTCCAAGCAAGGTCTTGAACTCTTTCGGTCCGTACGGCGCGACGCTATAAGGCGTGCGGTCGAACATGATCGGATACTTCTTGTCCCTGTCTTTCGGCTCGTAGATAACCGCAAAGAGCTTCACACCGTCGCGCATCGGAATGTAGACCTCACGCTTGGTGTAGTGATCTTTGATGTAGTCGGCGAGTTCGCGCTGTTCCTTTGTCAGGTCGGCCTGCGCAACTGCCGGGAAGGCAGCCAGCAGAATCAGCAGAGCAGCGACGACGAAAGTTGACGCACGTTTCAGCATCATGACGGACTCCAATCAGCCAATAATAATTAGCGGAATTTTCGACGCGATTGTAATCAGGATTGACGCGCGCACCAAACGCCGGTGCCGTCGGTCGTGCGGTGAAAACTTTGATGGCGTCGGGCCCGGCAGTCTGTACGCGTCTGGTACGTTGATGCTCCCATGCTTGTTTAATTCTCAACCACTGAGCTCTTTTGCTTAGGCTCGTTTCGTTTCCACGGCAGCATAATCCCGAGCCCCGCACACGGTTGTGACAGATTCCCAAGCGGCCTTGGATTTGCAGCTACCTTCACAGAATCTTGATCAAATAACCGGAGGAAGAAATGAACGAGCAGCAATTGAATGAGCTTTTATATCAGGCATTAGAGACTGAACTTGGCGGCGTGCAGGTTTACACCACCGCGCTGGAATGTGTGCAAAACGAGGATTTGAAAGAAGAGTGGGAAAAGTACCTCGAACAGACACAAAATCATGTGCAAGTAATGCAGAACGTGATCACCGAGTTAGGACTCGATCCTGAGACCGAAACACCAGGTCGCCAGGTTGTGCGCCACCACGGCGAGTCATTGGTAGCGGCGATGAAAATGGCGCTGGCAAATGACAAGCCCGAAGCAGCCGAACTAGTAGCGACCGAATGCGTGGTGATGGCCGAAACCAAAGATCATCAGAACTGGGAACTGATGGGCGAAGCGGCCAAGAAGGCCAAGGCCGACGTCGCTAAAGTCTTGAAGGCGGCAGTTGAAGAAGTTGAAGAGGAAGAAGACGAGCACCTCTATCACACGAAGGGCTGGGCACGCGAGCTTTGGATCAAATCGCTCGGCATGAAAGCAGTGCTACCGCCACCTGAAGAAGAGAAGAAAGTTAAGACCGCGATCGGAGCGGCGCGCGCGAAACATGCGCGAGCAGACATGCTCTAGAATCGGATTGGAGCGCAAGCGTCCCGCTTGCTCTCTTGATCGAATCAAAGAAGGCCAGGCAGCACTCGCTGCCTGGCCTTTTTTCTTTGTCGCTTTCCCCTCCGCGCTCGCGGGGAGGGGTTGGGGCGGGGTTAACTCGGCGCCCACCTCTCCCCCTGCCCTCTCCGCGAGCGGAGAGGGGAGAAGTCGTATCGTTGCCCGAGGTAATTTCCGTCGGCTCGCGAAACGGCGGCCAGTAGCCCGCCTCTAAACGATCCAAGCTAATCACTTACCACTTACGGCGCTTCGTAGATCAGCACCTGCTTCTGTTTAGCAGAACCCCACAATAAACCGCCCAGCGCTCCGAATCCCGCGCCGAACATAACGCCGACGATCGTGTAAACATACCCGCATCGCTTGTCGAATTGGCCTTCGCTCCGCCGGCTAAAGGCGCAGTAAAAAGCTGACAATCGTGGCCTGGAACCGGTGGTCGCGATTCCTCTCATGGCGACCACTTTTTCTTGGGCTGGCGTTTTTAAAAAAAACTGTTGTCAAGATTTCGGAAAGGTAGTATAAGGCGTTGCATTCATCATTTCCCGAGATGCTTCGGGCGTCTTTTTTCCATTCGTCGGTGCGCACGGGCAGTGTTGTCTCCCCCGTCTGAATTGCCAATTCACTTACCCGGGTTTTAGAACCTCAACGCGGCCGGCGTCATAAACCGATGACCTCCGGTCCTGCCAGGGGCCGGCCTTCACAAAAAGGAGTGTCCTACGATGCACTGCGCTCATCGTTCTTCTTCGCGACGATTTTCCCGCTATTTGAATGCACTGCTTGCTTGTACCTTAGTCGCAGCGATCGTCACACCACCGGCGTTCGCCAAATCGCTCGCGTTGCAGGTAGCGGCGACATCCGACTCCAAAGCATGGCAAACCGTCAAAGCATGGCTTGAGTCGAAGGACCGCTCACAAGATCCACTGTCACGCGGCGTGAAGCCGCCTCCGTCCGAATCGAGGGCCGCGAAGCAAGGGCGTGTGTCGCGGCTGGAGATCAACCCGCAGGGCCCCGTCCGAGTGCAATCACGTCAGCCGCTCGCGTTCACGGCGGTACCACGTGATAGCTCTGGCAATGCCATTCATGGTCTGTTCGCGGAGTGGGAATCGAGTGACAAACAAATCGTCTTCGTGAAGAAAAATGGCCAAGCGCTGGCCGGTAAACCAGGCACAGCTGTTGTCACTGCGAAGGCTGGTTCCCTAACGGCATCGGTCCGCGTAACGGTGAATAATGCTGCCAACGGAGAGCGGTTTGGCGGAAAGAAAAAACAAGACACGATTCGCAGTAATCGTGGGCGCGCGGCGGATAAGCAGAAAGCGAATCGAGAGAATGTCGCCGCGCAAGCCAAGCGCAACCACGCTCTTGTTGTCACTACCGCAATTTCTCCGGTGCCGATGCGGGATCCAAACGACGATCCTCTTCCTGACAATGAGACAAGTTCCCTCTATCAACCAGCGAACGCAATTGGATCGCCACCAGGAAGACAGCGCGCGGGCGCTACCACTCCCGGTTCCACACTGGACTCCGTAGAAAGCGGGAACAAGAACTTCTCGTTTGGGCTTCCGGTGATTGGTCTGCCTGGACGCGGCTTAGATGTCTCGCTTTCGATTGTCTACAACAGCAATGTCTGGAACAAATCAAGTGATGGTTTCGGTACCTGGATGACCTATGACGTCGATTCCAGCTGGCCCGCCACCGGCTGGCGGATGACTCTTGGCCAGATTGAAGATCAGGGCAGTTATGGCTTCACGCTGACCGACATGGACGGCACACGGCGCGCCCTCACGTACACCAGCGCTTACAACTATCACACCACTGACGGCAGTTTCATCCACTATTACGGCGCCGGAAGTTGGGGCGTCTTGTATTACCCAAACGGGACGATTGCCTACTACGGAGCGGGCGGCGGTGGCTATCGCCTCTACCCGACGCAAATCATCGATCGCAACGGTAACTACATTCTGATCAGCTACGTCAACAGCGTCGGTCCAAAAATTTCAACCATTACCGACACCGTCGGTCGTTACATTAACTTCTACTATGCCAGTAACGGCGATCTGGTAACGATCACCCGGCCCGGACTGGGAACCTCTGACCTTCAAACAATACGATTTTACTATACGGACGTAACGCTCGGTTCGGGGTTGTTCGATTCAAGCATCAATGTGAGCAGCCCGAGTTCTGTGCACACGCTTGAATACATCTATCTGCCTACCAGCTCCGAAACAAACGGCGCGCATGTGGGTTACAAGTTTGAGTATTCGCCGTACGGCATGGTACGGCGACTGACCGAATATCGCGGTATGACGGCTTCCACCACCTCAACGACGACAGCGGGGACCGTGAGCATAAGCGGCGCGGCAATTTCCGCGCAGACCACTTACAACTATCCCGAGAGTGCTCAGGCGCTGACCGATGTTCCGACGTACTCAAGGCGCACTGATGACTGGGCCGGGCGGACCACGAGCATGAATGGGGGCGCGCCTTATTATGACTTTTCGGTGAATGAATCCACAGGCGTATCAAGCGTGACGGCGCCGGCCGGAACCATTTATGAGACCCATGCAATCGTCAACACCGGGCAATGGAACGACGGCCTGATAAGCGACACCTACGTTAAGGATGGCTCAACCACGTACGCCCAGACACACACGGATTGGGAGTTGGATTCAAATGGGAAAAATCCGCGCGTTTATCAGATCCGCAGCACGGATACTCCAGCAGGCCTGACGAAGGCCACGGTACTCACCTACACAAGCTACAACAACGTTTCCGTTGTCAGCGAGCGAGATCTCACCACCGACGGCTCAGTTTCGTCGACTGAGTTGCGGCGGACAGAGGCCACATATGTCACGTCCTCGTCCTACATCAATCGGCACCTGCTGCATTTGCCATCCATGGTCAAGGTTTTTCCGGGCGGATCGTCAACTCCAAGCTCCAGGGTTGATTACACCTACGACAATTACGGGACCTCGCATGCCAACATGACTGCGCGCGACGACATCATCATGCATGATCCCGCGTACGATCCATTTCAGGAAACCCAGGAAAGTTGCGACTGGGTCTGCCGCGAGTGGGACCATTGGTGGGTCAATTGTATTGATTGGCAGTGGGAATGCACTTATTACAATCCTTACGACGCGAACACCGACTATCGCGGCAATGTAACCACCGTTACGAGTTACGCCGACGCAGCGAATGCTTCCGGTGCGATCAACCATTCGACGACATACGATATCGCGGGCAATGTAACAACCGCTGACGTTGATTGCTGTCAACTTAAATCAATCAGCTACACAGACAGTCCGAATACCTACACGTATGCCTACCCAACTTCCATAACGAATGGCAACCCGAGCGGCCTTCATACCACGATGTCCGCGACTTACAGCTTAAACACGGGATTGCGTGCCACGACGACGGATGAAAACAATCAGACGACGACTAATTATTACCATAGCGATTCATTGCGCCTTGAACACGTCTCTTTCACGGACGGCGGCGCGACTTATCTGACCTACTCAGACGCGTTGAGCGCTGACGGCGCGGGCCGATATCTGTCGTACGTTGAATCAGCAACGAAGCTCGACAACAACGGTTCCGGTGGCGCAACCCGGTATGTGACGAGCCGGCAGTACTTCGATGGTCGCGGCGCGGCCGCCCGCAATATGAGCAATCAGACTTCCGCCGATGGCTGGTCTGTACAGGACATTGAATATGACACCACGGGTCGAGCTTATCGCGCCAGCAGTCCGTATTACGCCAGCAGCTATAGTTCGACTCCACTCAGCTCAACAAACATGTTCTGGACGACGACGGTCTTCGATCATCTCGGCCGCGTCACCCAGGTGACGATGCCGCGCGGCGACAACGACAACTCGCTGCTGACGTCGGTGACGTTCAATTTTGACGGCGTCTATACCACGGTCACCGATGCAGCCGGCAAAGTTCGACGTCAGAAAGGGGATGGGCTCGGCCGCGTCATCCGTTTGGACGAGCCGACAACTTCCGGATTGGGCTCCACGAGCTCGCCGAACCAGGCGACTAACTATTATTACGACGCCCTGGACAACCTCGTAAGGATCAATCAGGACTCGCAGGATCGCTATTTCAAATATGACTCGCTATCGCGTCTAATTCGCGAGCGACAGGTCGAGCAGACAGTAAATTCAAATTACAATTTGAGTGACTCGCTGACCGGCAACAGCTCGTGGACGCGCAAAATCGAGTACAACAGCAGCGGCTTGGTAACCAACGCCTACGACGCTCGGGGAGTGCAAACCAGTTTCACCTACGATGCCCTGCATCGGGTGACCGAGATCAGTTATTCGGATTCCACACCCACGGCGCATTACTACTACGATGCGCAGACTTTGCCCTCGGGCGCACCGAGCACATCTTCGCCTGACAATTATTCACGCGGCTACTCGACTGGGCGGCTCGTCGCGATGACCTACGGCAGTGGCGCGACGGGAACTTATTTCGGCTATGACTCGATGGGCCGGGTGGTTCAGCAGTTTCAGTTGACGGGCTCGACCCCGACGAAATACAAACTTGGCTACGCCTACAACTACGCGGGAATGCTGACCGGGGAAACCTATCCGTCAGGTCGCAGCCTAACCTATTCGTATGACGAAGGCGGCAGACTTGCCTCGGTCGGCGATGGCACGAACACGTTTACACAATCCTTACAATACGCGGCCCACGGCGGACTTAAATCTGAGACCTGGGGCAACACTGCCGTCCACACGAGGGACTACAACCGGCGTCTGCAACCGTCTCAAGTGAAGTTGAGCCTCGGCAGCGCTGTTCAGCAGCAATACGATTACGGCTACGGCGAATTCAACACCAGCTCGGGCGCGGTGGACACCTCGAAGAACAACGGTCAAATCGGAAAAATCACGGCTACCATCGGCACCACAGCCCAGTGGTCGCAGGGCTTTGGCTACGACGAATTGGGTCGCATCGCGAACGTGCGTGAGTACCAAAGCGGCAGTATGAGTTCGCAGACGTATTCGCACAGCTATACGTACGATCGCTACGGCAATCGCGCGCAGTCCGCCAACAGCACCTTAGGTCTGTCGGCCGTCTCATTGTCCGACTACAGCACGAGTACCAACCGGTTTACGTCAAATGTGACTTACGACAATGCCGGCAATATCACTCAAGACAATAAATTCCGCGGCATGAGTTACACCTATGACGCAAACGGACGCATGACTGTCGCCGATAGCGTCAACAATGACGGCTATCAAACCTCAATCTACGATTCCGCCGGGAAGCGCGTGCAGACGACCTCGAATGCCGGCACGCGCACCATGGTCTATGACTTGTTTGGCCAGACCGTCGCCGAGTACAGCGGGACCAGCGGTTCGACTTTGGAGCGCGAGAACATTTATCGCGGTGGGCAGTTGCTGGCGGTTTATGAAACCGCCGCGAGCTGCTACATGTCGATCAGCGATTTTGTGGATGGGTTCTACCAGGGCGCTCTGGGCAGGGCGTACAATTCCTCCACTGATCCGGATTGGAAGAACACGCTCAGACAGGCGCAAGCTCAGGGCCTGTCGCAGTTGATTATTGCCGCCCAAAACCTCGGAGCCAGTCTGTTTACCTCTACCGAATACCTGAATCGCAATCGAACCAACGGCGAATTTGTGACCGACCTTTACGCCAGTTACTTGCTGCGCGCCCCCGATCAGGGGGGCTACGATTTCTGGTTGGGTGCGTTGAATAACTCGACGCGCGACCAGGTGCGTTTGGGCTTTGCCTACAGCACTGAGTTCCAAAACAATGTGAGCCGGTTGTGCACCAGCACCTCCAGCGGCAGCGCCACGATCAAGTATGTTTTGACGGACGTGCAGGGCGGAACGCGAGCAGTGATGAATAACAACGGCAGTTCCAGCAGCGTGATTTCGCGTCATGATTTCCTGCCGTTTGGAGAAGAAATCTGGGCGGGTATTGGTTTGCGTTCGACCTCGCAATCCTACGCTGCGACGACCGCGATCCGCCAAAAATATGGTTTGACAGAGCGCGATGAAGCAACGGGACTGGACCACACGGCGTGGCGAAAGTATGAAAATCTGTCAGGACGCTGGACGACTCCCGATCCTCTCAGTCGCAGCATGGTCATCGCCAATCCGCAGAGCTTCAATCGCTACACCTACACCCAAAACGATCCCGTAAATTTCATCGATCCGACAGGTCTGCGTTTTATCGAAATTTGCAGTTGGTGGGCGTGGTTTGATGTGACAGACCCGGACAATCCCATCCAGGTCAGCGATCCGTTCTTGAGATGTTCGCTCTATTGGATACCCGATGCTGGTCCCTTCGGCGGCGGTAATCCCGGTGGCGGTGGCCCCGGCGGTGGTTCGCCTGGCGGCCAGGAACGGCGGCCGCCAACCCTGAAGCCTGATCCCAAACGGGAAAAGGAATGTGCAAAGCACCGCGAGAACCTACTTGGCAACCCCGAGAATAAGGCGGCCCTCGACGCTGCTTGGAAGAACTCGCAGCCTGGAACGGCTAACACTCGTGAACAAGGAGGCTTGCTGGGCACATCGCTGCTGATTCATTCCGACAATCGGAGCGTCGTCGAATTCTACGAGCCGCCGGCAGGCTCAGCGAGAGCGAGCTTGCCTGGAAAGACCGCCTGGGTGAGGCAGCAAGTAGCAAACAGCGGCGGCAACATACGCTACGACTACAGTTTTCACACCCATCCGTTTAACGAAGGCGACCCGAATCCTGATGGTGGTCCGGGAACAATTGGTAGTCGGAGGGATATTAGTGACCGCGATGCGGGGGCCATACGTCAACAAGCCATAGCTGCCCCAGGGATTCACGGTGTCGTGGTCAGCAGCACGAGCATCATAGTGTACGATAGCAACGGCACAATTCTTTGTACCTTCGACAGGCAGTAGGTAACGAAGCATTCTCGTTGTGCGCATAGTCGCGTGAGGACACAAGCACTATGAAGGCTTATATTTTTATAGCGGCGACGTTAGTTCTGACTTTCGCTCCGGCCGTGGGCCGGGTCGATGCTGAACTTCTTACGACGGCCCAGGCGATGCAATCCGCCGGGCGAGGTAATCTCGACCCCGATTCGCAAATCGATATCTACCAGCGAGCTTTAGCGGAGGAGTCGGCCGACTTGAACCTGGAGAACTTGAGTAAGAGCCGGTCAAAAGATGAAGTGCGTCTTTGGGTCGGTTTCGGACTCATAACTCCCAGGCTCTTTGTCTTAAGACGGGAAGGTGGAATCGAAAAGGCGACGTATTACTCAACGGAGCCTAACCCCGACAAGACAGCGCGGCCCAGGACAGGGATTAAGGTCGTCTTACCTTTAGAGTCGCCAAGGTCGGGCTGGAAGGATTTTCGTACATTCCTAAAGCAGAACGGAGTCGGTGCCCCTTTGAAGCTAACGTCCGACTCTGAAAGTCTGATTGATCCTGATAGTGAGGCCATTGTCATAGAAGTGAAGTCCGCTCGTGGGTATGAGATGGTGTTCTTTACAAAGGGCACTAAAACCGCCGATGGGCGTAAGGCGGTCGGTGTCTGCCAACAGATTGAAAGTGAATTCAAGGTACGTATGGGATGTTAGTTACATCTCTTGAAACGCGAGTTTCGCGACGTTAAGTGATCCTGAGCGACGCACAGATTTCTTTTCACTTGTCCGTCCGGCAAGTTCAAAGCATATCCGCCACCAACAGCCGGATTAAATTCTCACCTTAATTCTCGTTTCTCATCTGGCAACGGAGATCCCATTCAGGTTGCTCACGCCGACAATTAACGATAAGCTTTGCCCCTTGTCGGGTTCCTGACACTCTCTAAGTGCTCCTCAGTAATTGGCTCAGCATCGCCTTTGGAGGTTTTCGCGAAACTTGTCCCCAGCCCTGCCGATCGTCACCGCTGGCCTGCGGCCTGACCTTTTTTCACAAGTTGGAACGCGGTCTTTAAGCCGGTTGATGCTCGCCGCCATGCTCAGCATGTTTGTGCTCGCCGGCCTGGGATTTCGCACGGCCGGATTGAGCAAAGAGGCTCTGAGCGAAGACGAACTCAACAAACTGAACGCTGTCACAGAATATCGGGCCAAGGGACTGACCGCCGCCAACAGCGAGCATCCTTTGCTGATGAAAGCGGCGCTGACCGTGAGCGTCATCGCTTGTGAGCAATGGAACTCTCTGGTCGGTGCGAATCCGGCGCTGAACATTCCGGTTGAGACTGCTTTGCGCATTCCGGGCAGCATTCTCGGCGCGCTGTCCGCGGTGCTTATCTTTTTAATCGCGATGGAGTTGTTCGGACTCGAAGTCGGATTAATTTCGGCCGCTCTCTGGTCATTTGATCCGCTGACGATCAGCTTCAATCGCATCGCCAAGGAAGATACTTTCGTAGTCTTCTTCTTCCTGCTGATGAACGTGTTTTGGCTGCGCGGACAACGGGTCGCGGAAAGCCAGCCGCATCGGAATCCCGATCGTTTTTATTGGGCGGCGGCCGCGAGCTTCGGCGCGATGATGGCTTCAAAGTATGTACCGCAGTTGTTCTCGATTCCCGTCGCGTATTACTACGTGTTTCAGGGAATGACGGCGACGCGTTGGCGGCTGGGCAAGAAAAAGTGGCTAAAGTTCTTTGTGGTGATGGGCGTCGCGTTTCTGATTTGCAACCCAACGATTGTGCTGCCCGACACCTGGCGAACAATCGCGAAGTTCGCCGGCTCGAAGATGATGGGCCACGACAGCTACGAGTTTATGGGCCTGCTGTATCCCCATCGCGCGTTTGACTGGTTGCGTGGCGAGCCGTGGTACTTCTACTTTGTTCTTTTAGGAGTGAAGCTCCCGATCGCTGCGCTGATCGCGTTCGCCGGCGGCGTGGTCCTCCTCTTCCGGCGCGCGACCGGTGATGGCCGATATCTTTTGCTGTTTTGGCTGTTCTTCTGGGGACTGACGTTCACGTTTACCGGGGGAAAATTCACGCGATACGCAACCTCCCTGATGCCGGCGGTGATCATCACGGCAGCGCTCGCGATTCAGTTTGCGGGACGACAATTTGGAAAAGGGTTAAAGCGAATCTTTGATCAACCCGCCATCCCGGTCTATGCGCGTGCGGCATTGATATCGCTCGTCATCATTTCGACGATGTGGTCGGCGGCCAGCGCGGCGCCGCATTTTCGGCTTTACATGAATTCGCTGGCAGGCGGGCCTCTCGCCGGCGCGTATTTTCCGCAAGACGAGTTTTACGACGCCTACATGTTCGATGCGATGAAGGAGATCGCGGCGCGCGCCCGACCAGGAGCGCGGGTGGGCACTGAAATTCCCTCACTTGCTGATTACTACGCAAAGCGCGCCGGACGAACTGATCTCACGTGCACAGAGTTTTCTCCGCGGTCGGAACTGGAGAAGTTAGTGGTTGGGGATTTTCTTATCGATGCTCGCGGGCGGACGTACTACAGTAATCAGGCGATGCTTCAACGTTTGCGCCAGGCCAGCAAACCGGCGTTGACTATCTCTGTCGGAAGCGTTCCAGCAGCGGACGTGTATGTTTTGGACGCGGCCTCGTTGAAAGCTTTACGCGGCGAGTAACAACAGGAAGAGGCCGCGGATGAACTTACGGTACGCACGCCTCTGGCGTGCTTCTGAAAAAGTCCACGCGAGACGAGTGCCGTACCGTAAGCCCGCGTACTTCGCCAACACGACAATTTTTGCTTGTTTTAAGTTTTGCTTCCGCGCGTATCCGCGTTAATCTGCGGCAGTAGTCATGCCAACCCTCGAAGACATCCTCGCCAAATCAATTCCCGAACTTAAACAGCGTTACGTCGATAGGGCGCGGCCCGTGCCTAAGGGTTTGGTCGAAGCGCTCGAGTGCGATTCGCGTCACGGCGCGCATCAGGTCGCTAAACAGATTCGCGACCGGTACCGAAAGAATCGCGCCGAGGGCCAACGGCTGCACAACCTGCTGCGGTTTGAAATCGATTTGTGGGAACAGGGTTTCAATTTCATCGCGGGCGTTGACGAAGCCGGCATGGCGCCGCTCGCGGGACCTGTAATTGCCGGCGCAGTTATTCTGCCGAAGCACTACAAGCTAAAACGACTGAACGACTCGAAGCAGATTCTGGACGAGGCAGTCCGCGCGGAACTAGCTGAACAAATCAAGCAAGATGCGATCGTCTGGGCAACCGGCCGCGCGGAAGTTGAAGAGATCGATACGATCAACATCTATCACGCCGGTCTGTTGGCGATGCGTCGCGCCGTTGAAGGACTGACGGCGCAACCTGATTTCGTGCTGGTTGATGCGCGGCGCATTCCGCATTGTCAGACACCGCAACGCGGCATCATCAAAGGCGACGCGCTGTCCGCCAGCATTGCCGCCGCCTCCGTGATTGCGAAAACCACGCGCGATGCGATCATGGCGGAATTTGATTCCCTGCATCCCGGCTACAACTTCAAAACTCACAAGGGCTATCCCACGCCTGAACATTGCCGTTGCCTGAAAGAACTCGGCGCCACACCGATTCATCGCCGCAGCTTTGCGCGCGTCAGAGAGGTCCTCGGCCTCGATCCGATTCAGGATTCGCTGTTCGAAGAAAAAGCTGAAGCGGCGAACGCGTAGTCCAAGGTCCGAAGTCCAAGGTCCAGCGTCCCGGTCGCGGACTTTGGACTTTCGACTTTGGACTTTAGACTACGCGTATGGGTCTCGCCGAATATAAAAAGAAACGCCGCTTCAACGTCACTCCGGAACCCGGCCCGAAAGAAAAGCGATCAGAACTCGGCAATATCTTCGTCGTGCAGAAGCATCGCGCGACGCAACTGCATTACGACTTTCGTCTGGAAGCCGACGGCGTCTTGAAATCGTGGGCCGTGCCCAAAGGCCCTTCGATGGATCCGGCGGTGAAGCGCCTCGCGATGCAGGTCGAAGATCATCCGGTGGACTATGCCGACTTCGAGGGCGTGATTCCCGAAGGCGAGTACGGCGGCGGCACCGTGATGGTTTGGGACTACGGCGTGTACGCCCCTGAGAACGTGAAGAAGGTTTCCGACGGGCTGAAGAAAGGCGATCTCAAATTTGTTCTCCTCGGCAAAAAGTTGAAGGGTTCGTTTGTGCTGGTCAGAACACGCGACCGGCAGTGGCTGCTGATCAAGCACAAAGACGAGTACGTAACCGACGAAGAGATCGCGGAAACCGAGCCGTTCTCAGTTTTAACGAAGCGGACGCTCGCCGAAATTGCTGAAGACGAAGGCGGCGACGTGAAGAAAGCATCCACCGCCGACCCAAAGAAATTACCGCGGCGCACTGGCACCAAGCGACGAAAGAAGAGCGCGAAAAAGAAGGTTTGGCACAGTAATCGGTGAGCGGTAATCAGTGGGCGGTGGGCTGTGAGCGGTGGGTAGTAAGTAGTAACCGGACTCTGCTGACGCAACTAAGACTCTCGGCAAGCTCGAAAGAAACCCATCGACCTGACGAGTCGTGCTGCACACAGCACACCGCACACCGCAAACTGATTACTGCTCACTGCTCACTGCTCACCGCCCACCGCCCACTGATTACTGCTCACTGCTCACTGATTACTGCTCTCCCGGCTGTACAACCACTTCCACTCGTCAATATACTAATCAAGCTCATCCCCGAAAAATCTCAGTCTAAGAGGAAGTAAAACGATGCGTATTTCATCAGTTGGTTTCCTGGTGCTGTTGCTCGCACTGGCGGTTGCTGCCGTATCAATCAGCGATTCGCAGGTTAACGCGGCCAGGATGGCTGCCCTGCCCGCGGATCCTAATCCGCTCCTCGCCGAATGGAAGGGCCCGTTTGGCGGCGTGCCGCGTTTCGATCTCGTCAAGGTCGAGTTCTTCAAGCCGGCCATGGAATCGGCGATGGCTGAGAACCTCGCGGACGTCGAAAAGATCGCGAACAACTCGGCCGCACCCACGTTCGACAACACCATCGTCGCGATGGAACGCGCGGGACAGACACTCGATCGGGTCAGCGTGCTTTACAACGTCTGGCAATCGACGATGAATACGCCCGACTTTCAAGTCGTCCAGCGCGAGATGGCGCCGAAGCTGGCGGCCTTCAACGACAAGATCACGCAGAACGAAGCGCTGTTTAAGCGCATTGAAGCCGTTTACAACTCGCCTGGAAAAGCGAAGCTGAACGCCGAGCAGCAGCGGCTGGCCTGGTATTACTACACCAACTTTGTGCGCGCGGGCGCGAAGCTGGACGCGAAAGCCAAGGTCCGGTTAACCGAGATTAACCAACAACTCGCCGGCCTGTTCACCAAGTTCAGCACCAATGTGCTTTATGAAGAAAACAATCAGTTCGTGCAACTGAAGAGTGAAGCTGATCTCGCGGGTCTGCCCCAATCCATCAAAGACGCTGCCGCAGCAGCGGCGGCGGAAAAGAAGCAGGAAGGCTGGCTGATCGTTAACACGCGATCCTCCGTCGACCCCTTCCTTACCTATTCCGATCGTCGCGACCTGCGCGAAAAGGTTTGGCGCATGTTCATCATGCGCGGCGACAACGGCGACGAGCGCGACAACAACGCGACCATCACCCAGGTCCTCCAACTGCGCGCCGAACGCGCCAAGCTGCTCGGCTATACGACGCATGCGCACTGGCGTGTCGAGAACTCAATGGCGAAAACGCCTGATCGGGCGATGGAGCTCATGATGGCCGTGTGGAAGCCATCCGTGAAACGCGTGAACGAAGAAGTAGCCGACATGCAGGCGCTGGCCGATAAAGAAGGCGCCAAGATCAAGATTGAACCCTGGGATTATCGCTATTACATGGAAAAGGTGCGTAAGGCGAAATACGATCTCGACCAGAACCAGGTGAAGCCTTACCTGCAACTCGACAAGCTGCGCGAAGCGATTCACTGGGTCTCGGGCGAGCTGTTCAATTTCAAGTTCACCCCGGCTGATGTTCCGGTCGCGCATCCGGACATCAAGGTTTGGGAAGTTACCGACAAGACTTCGGGCAAACACATCGGCCTCTGGTACTTCGATCCGTTCGCGCGTCAGGGTAAACGTTCCGGCGCGTGGATGAATGCTTACCGCACTCAGGAACGCGTCGATGGCGAGATCACGACGATCGTTTCGAACAATTCGAACTTCGTGAAGGGCAAGCCCGGCGAGCCCACGCTAATTTCGTGGGACGACGCCGTCACGATGTTCCATGAATTCGGCCATGCACTCCACGGCTTGAATTCAAACGTGACGTATCCATCGCTGTCGGGAACGGCTGTCGCGCGCGACTATGTCGAGTTCCCTTCCCAGTTGATGGAACATTGGCTGTCCACACCGGAAGTCCTGCAAAAGTTCGCCTTGCATTACGAGACGGGCAAGCCAATCCCGCAGGAGTTGGTGGCGAAGATCGATCGTTCGAAGACCTTCAATCAGGGATTCGCCACCGTTGAGTATCTGGCGGCCGCGATTCTCGATATGAAGCTGCACCTGCTGGGCGACAAGAAGGTCGATGCACGCACGTTTGAAAAAGAGGCGTTGACTGAAATCGGCATGCCGAAGGAAATCGTGCTGCGTCACCGCCTGCCGCACTTCCTGCATGTGTTCTCGAGCGATGCCTACTCGGCCGGTTACTATAGCTACCTTTGGTCGGACGTGATTACTGCCGACGCGTTCGGCGCTTTCACCGAAGGCGGCGGAGCGTACGACAAGAAAGTCTCTGAGCGTCTGCGCAAGAACATCTTCTCAGTCGGCAACACCATCGATCCGGCGCTTGGCTACCGCAACTTCCGCGGCCGCGATCCAAAGGTCGAAGCCTTGATGAAGAAGCGCGGATTTGGTTCGTAGCCTGTCAGCGCGGGCATCTTGCCCCGGAGCTTCACGCCGAAAGCGTGAAACAAAATAGCCCAGGGTGATCCAATCGGTCGGGAGACACCCTGGGTTTCTTGTTTCCGACTTGCGGCGCCCTGAAGGGCGATAAATACGGTTTATTCAGGGCTTCCCATTCGGTTCTAATAGCTTTGCGCTTTTCTGACAAGCACAACAAACGTCCTGCTTTTCTGCATCCTACACTCAGCATGAAGAGGCGTTTAATTACACTCGCAGTCATCATCCCCGCTCTGGCCATACTGAGCTATTTCGGAGGCGATAAACTGATCCTTGTCGGACGCATCGCGCAACTCTACGCCGCCGCACCTGACGAACGCCTGGCGATGCCTGTCGCCGGCGTTTCAAAGAGTAAGGTTAGCGACTCGTGGCTTGCGCCGCGTAGTGGCGGCGAGCGCCAGCATCAAGGACAGGACATATTCGCACCCAGGGGGACGCCGGTGCTTTCGGCTACAGACGGCTACGTCGTGCGCGTCGGTGAGAATAGACTCGGCGGGAAGACGGTTTCGGTGATGGGCGCAGGTGGAAGGATGTATTACTACGCCCATCTCGATGCTTACGCGCCGAACCTTGGCCTCGGAGAATACGTCACACCCAAGACCGTGTTGGGGTTTGTGGGCACAACTGGTAATGCCGCCGGTACGCCGCCGCATCTTCATTTCGGAGTCTACTCGACCAAAGGGGCTATCAACCCGCTTCCGATGTTGAGTGAGAGGGTGGAAGCAACGCCTGCCGGCAAAGCCGCGAAGGCGCGGTTGGGCAAGGAACGCAACTGACACTGCAGCTGCCTGTTCTTTCGCGCCTTCAGCGCGATGAAATCAAATGAAATAGAAAAACCCAGGGTGGGTCCCGACGTGTCGGGACTTACCCTGGGCTATCTTTTTGACGGACCCTCGCTGCGCGAGTGGTGTTTATTAAGTGCGGGCAGGATGCCCGCGGTCCCAGCCTTACAACTTAGGCGTGACGCCCCAGTTGTAGAACATGAACGAGAAAATGTCCGCGTTCTGCTCCAAAGCTTTGGTGGTGCTGCTGGCGCCGTGACCCGATTTGGTATCGATGCGGATAATAATCGGGTTGTCCCCGCCCTGCGCCGCCTGCATGGCCGCAGCGTACTTAAACGAGTGCGCCGGCACCACGCGATCGTCGTGATCGGCGGTAGTGATAAGCACTGCCGGATACTTCGTCCCCGGCTTGGTGTTGTGAATCGGCGAGTAGGCATGCAGCGCTTTGAACTCAGCTTCGTTCGCGTCGCTGCGGCCATAGTCCGCCGCCCAGTTCCAGCCAATGGTGAACGTGTGGTAACGCAGCATGTCCATCACACCCGCGTGCTGGTGCACTACTTTGAACAAATCCGGACGCTGATTCGCGACCGCGCCGACCAGCAAACCGCCGTTCGAAGCGCCCTGAATCGCCAGCTTGTTCGAGGAAGTGTACTTGCTCTTGATCAGCCACTCCGCCGCGGCAATGAAATCATCGAACACGTTCTGCTTTTTGAGTTTCATTCCGGCTTCGTGCCATTTCTCGCCGTACTCGCCCCCGCCGCGCAGGTTCGCGGACGCGTAGACGACGCCCTGTTCGAGCAGCGCAATCCTGAGCGCGCTGAAGCCCGGACTGTTATTGACGTTGAAACCGCCATAACCGTAGAGCACCGTCGGGTTGTTGCCATCAAGCTTCAGGCCCTTCTTGTAGGTCAGGAACATCGGCACGCGCGTGCCGTCCTTGCTGTTGTAGAAAACCTGCTTCACTTCGTAATCGGTGGCATTGAACCCGGGAATCTCGACCGCGCGAAATAGAGAAGACTTTTTCGTCGCGATGTCATACTTGAAAATTGTCGGCGGATAGTTGAATGACGTGAAGCTATAGAAGACGAACTTGTCGTCTTTCCAACCGCCAAAGCCACCGGCCGATCCCAGGCCCGGCAGAATAATTTCATTCTCGAGCTTGCCGTCGAGGCTGTACACGTACGCGCGCGTCGTGACGTCCTTCAGATACGTGACGAACATCTTGCCACCCGCAGTGCCTGATTGTTGCAGCGGTTCGGGTTTCTCGGGGATCACATCTGTCCAGGTTTTCGTGGCCGGATCGTAAAGGACAACTTTGCCGTTCGGCGCCTTATGGTTGGTTTCAATCAGGAACTTGTCACCCATGTTTTCGATGACGGAGAAGCTGTCGTTCGTGATGTCCGCCATGATCGGTGTGAAAGTTTTGTCGCCCTTTTTCAGATCGCGGAAGAAGAGAGCGTTGCCGTCCATTCCCTTGCCACGTTCCGACACATAGAGAATGGCGAAGCGTTCATCTTCAGTTACGCCAACACTGTGAAACCGCTGCCCGTTCTTCTTATCTTCGTAAACCAGTTCGTCCTGGGACTGCGGTGTGCCTAACTTATGGTAATAGACTTGCTGAAACTCGTTCTGCTTATAAAGCTCTTTCCCTTTTTCCGGCTCCGGATAGCGGCTGTAGAAAAAGCCCTCTTCGCCCAGCCATGAACCCGTCCCGTTCTTAATAAAGGTCAAATGATCAGACAATGGCTTTTTCGTGGCCACGTCCAGAACGTAGACGTCGTTCCAGTCTGAACCGCCTTTTGACACGCCGTACAAGTAGTATTTTCCTTTCGGCGACCACTGCGGTCCACGCAACTGCGACGTTCCCTCCGCGGAAAACTTGTTCGGGTCAAGCAGGACTTCGCGCGGCCCATCCAGACCTTTGTGGATGTACACCACGCTTTGGTTCTGGAGACCGTCATTCTTTGACGAAATAAACCATTCACCACGACGTTGGGGAGCGCCATACTTCGGATAGTTGAAAAGCTTAGTCAGCCGGTCCTTGACCGCGGTGCGATAGGAAATTTGATCAAGGTAACCAAATGTCACTTTGTTCTGGGCCTCGACCCAGGCGGCCACTTCGGGCGAGTCGTTGTTCTCGAGCCATCGATAAGGGTCGGCTACCTCAGTACCAAAGTAAGTATCGACCGTCGTGACGGTCTTAGTTTCAGGATACTTAAGTGGCGAACTGGCGCCGCCATCACCATTCTTCTGCGCTTGCGCCAGTCGAAGCGGACTGGCCACAGACAGGGACAGCACGGCCACCAAGGCGAGAAACAGGAATGCATACTTCGTCTTCTTCATTAAATTAAACCTCCGGAACAGCTGAAAACTGATGTCGGGGACGCTGCATACTGTAATCGACACGGCCGGAAAAGCCAAAGCGTGTTACCGGTAAATCCCTCGACGAAAATTTGCCTTTGCGTAGCCGCCGGATTTGATTATTATTCTCACCTCTCCGGCCCAACTGAAACTCTTCCCAGGTAGCGCGTAAAACCACACACCGGCTCTCCTCTGGTTTCTAAACCGTTTCGCAGAACAGGAGGAGAAGCTCATGAAGAACCCGACTTTTCTAACGTCTTTCACCTCATCACCACTAAAACTGGGTACGGCATTGCTGGCCGGACTTCTGGCGGCAATCGCACTTCCCTTTTTGTTTTCCGCGCAGTCGCAATCGCGGCCGCGGACCGTTGCCAGTCAACCCTATTCGGCACCAGGCCGCAGCGATGAAGTTCTAAAGGTCGACGTTGATTTGATCACCGTGGATGCGCTCGTGCTGGAGAAAAAAAGCGCCCGTGTCGTCGGCGATCTGCGCCAAGCAGACTTTACGCTTTCAGAGGACGGAGTGAAGCAGACGATCACACACTTCAGCCAGGACAGCTTGCCCATCTCTATGCTGCTGTTGGTTGATCGCGGCGCCTGTCTCGACCCATTCGGGACGGAGGTGCGTGAAGCGGCACGACAAGCAATCGCCCGTCTGAAACCCAGCGACGAGGTGGCTTTCATGAGTTATCACGATGAAGTTGAGCTGCTGCAGGAGTTCACGCGCGACCGTGAGCTGGTCTCCAAATCGCTGGATCGCGTGCCGCCGCATGAAGAGCATGGGCGCCACTGCTTGAACAAAGCATTCGGCGCCGCGGCCGATTACGTGCAAAAGGCCGGCAATCCGATCGGGCGGCGCGTAATCGTCGTGATTACCGGAGTCACTCGCGACTTTGACTGTCCCAGTGGAATGTCGGGCAAGGCCGCGGCCCAGGCAATCTACGAATCGGGCGCGGTGGTTTCGGCGATTGTGCCGAAAACTGCCGGACAACAAATGGAAAACGCAATGATGGTTTGGGCGACCCGCTTCGGCAAGCTCGGTGGCGCTCCTTACATGGACATTAAAAAGCTGGCCGATGAAACTGGCGGCGAGATTCTCTCGGACAAACCGGAAAGGCTCGATACGACGTTCGCCGACTTAATCAGCCACCTGCGGACTCGCTATAACCTGGCGTTTACTTCGACAAACAAGAATCGGGATGGGACCACTCGGAAGCTGAAGATTGACGTCGGCGCGGCCGCGCAAAACACTAAAACCAAGCTGGTAGTTAAGGCAAGACGCAGCTACGTCGCGCCAAAGACTTAGCGCTTTCCAGTTACTTGTTGGCGAGATTGGAAGAGTTTGGAGCGGCGATATTGCCTGCCGCATCGGGCGAACGCTCGTCACCGCCCAGGTCAGCAAACGCCACGATCAAAAGCAGCGCCGTAACACCAAGAGTGGCGAGCACGTAAAGCAGCGCCGTGCGCTCGAAATAAATGAGGGTTGAGACGACCACCAGGATCCCAACAATCCAAAGGTAGGTAAGCCAGCGGCGTTTTCCAGTCTTCTTCGCTTGTATCTTCTGACTCATATCACACAAAAGAAAGGCTGGCTTTCGAACCAGCCTTTCGCTTCGAAACTAGTTTCAGAATTCCAACTTAGAATGGGATTCGCATCGGCAGCGAACCCAGAGTACCCATGCTCATGCCCTTCAGCATTTCGCCGAGGCTCTTCGGAGAAAATGTTCCGACTGGCCGCACATCGACGATGTCATAAGCCTGAAGCAGAACGTCCGGCGCTTTTCCTTTACGAATCGCATCGTAGTCGAATTTCAAATCTTCCGATCCGATCTTGCCATCCTTCTTCCGGTAAATGTGTACTTGCGAGGTGTTCGCCAGCTTCTGCGGCCCGCCCGCCATGGCGATCGCGCGCGACAGCGTGATTTGGTCCTTGATAATCATTTCGCGCGGCTGGAATACGGCGCCGGTGATAAAGACCGGGTCGCCTTCGTTCACGATTACAATGTCACCCGGACGGATGTACGGATTGTTTGCCGCCGAGCCACCTTTAAGATCTATGATCTTGAAGGATTCGAGTTTCCCAATATCTGATTCTTTACTGTGATTTGCTGCCACCGCAGAAGCGGCGGCCACAGTAGTCGGAACTTCTTCAGGCTCAACACACATCTCATTTTCCGTGTGGAGAATATCGATGGTCCCGCTCGCGTTCTGGGTGACTCCGCCGGCTGTCACCAAGACTTCGTGCAGTCGCAGGCGACGATTCATGGAAACGCGCGAAGGCAATCGCACGGCGCCAAATACGATGGCAGGCGGACGGCTCCGGCGCTCAGTGATACGAACGCTAACTCGCGGCTTCACGATGTATTTCGCGTACGCTTCAGTGATGAGCTTTTGCACTTCTTTTTCGTTCTTGCATTTCGCGGGAATGGGATCTTCGATGAAGGGCAACGAAGAGATGTTTCCATCTTCGTCCACTTCGACCGCCGAGGTCAGATCCGGCTGGCCAAAAACTCTAACATCGAGGATGTCGCCCGCGCCCATCCGGTACCGCCGGATGCCCTGGTTATCAACGGATGACGGTTGAAAATCACCGCCGCCACTCTGCGTCTGCGCCAGCGCGGTGACCCCGAGGGCCGCGAACACCGCGAACAAAATTAGGAGTTTATTTCTCATGGCAAAAACCTCGATAAGTCGGCTGAAATCGACCAAAGACGATTTCGTTTGATTGGCGTTCTACTCACGGCGCTTGGATGCTCGGGGAGACAGCATGATGCCGAAACCTGTGAATAACCAGTTGCAATGATCGCACAAAAGGGACCGTATGCCAAACATACGGATGAACCACGGCGTACGTTTATAACCACGGCGAATTTTGCTGCTGCCGCACCGAGGGCATTTGCTGGTAATGGCTTTCACACGTCCCCCTTATCGGCCCGTTGCTGCCGCTTTCTGGCCTGATAAGGGGGTTGACCATCTACCGCCTGGGTCGTCTTCAGCCGGGCTCGAAGCAACTCTATTTCACGAGTAATCTGATCCGCAGCTACTTGATGATCCGCGCCCGCTCGCGTCAGGTAAAACAGAGCATCGCGGTAACAATCGATCGCGCGCCGGTAGCGGCCTTTGAAAGTCGCGCGCTGGGCCAGCTCGACCCAATGCGCCACCCGACTGGAAATCATGAACTCGCGCACCGCCGTCCCCGAGCGGCGCAATTCTTCATTGTCCGGATAGCTCTTTAAAGCTGTATCGATGCAGTCAAGCGCCCGGTTCGCGCTCTCGATTTTCTCATGAAGCCGGGCCTGCTGGTGCGCCTGGTGCGTCAGCAATCGAGCCGAATCGCGTGCCCACGAAAGCATGTGGTGCTTTTGCAGCGCTCGCACCCGCTCTTGTCGAGCGCGCACCGTGATCCGACGTTCCGACGAGACCGCCGGCGAGGCCAGCGACCTATCGGCAGTCTCAAGAAACTCGCCGCACAACTGAAAAACTTTCAAATGAGATTCGGGAAGCGAACCCTCACCGTCGGCTTCTTTTGATTTCTGGTCCAGAATACGAAGTGCCTCGGTTTGCGAGAACGAAGTCGGCCGCTGCGCTTTTACCGGCGCGGATCGGCGCGACGCATTGGACCTATGAGTCGAGTTCTCTTCCGACACGTGACGCGTCCACGCTCGCCGCATCACTACTCCGCGCGCTGACGCCGCGACCAGCATTACGACACTCGCCGCCAGGCCGGCCGGCACCCACGGGTGATCCTCGCTCTGCAACATCCACCAAAGCACAAAGAACAGGGCGGCCGCGGCTGCCGCGGACGCGACCATATAACCGGAAGTCGAAGGACCTCTGCGTCGCGGTTGAGGGCGAGACACGAAAGGACGCCTGGGCGGGTTTGAATAGTGCTGTGGCTGACGCTCCACGGCCGGAATAATAGCAAGACGTAGCGTTGAACCCTAGACGTGGGTACGCACGCCGCTGGCGTGCAGCATGCCAGGAGGCATGAGTACCAACCGATTAATCTTCTTCCGCTACGCGAATGCGGCCTTCGTCCTTCGCCTGCTGCACAATCTTCTGGGCCAGTTGTCCCGGAACCGGATCGTAGTGTGAGAACTGCATGTGAAAACTGCCGCGCGCGGCGGTGATCGAGTTCAGCGTCGATTGATAGTTCAACATCTCGGACATAGGCACTTGCGCCTTAACGACCTGGTTTTTCCCGCGCGCATCCATTCCCTGCACCCGCCCGCGACGTGAATTGAGGTCGCCCATGATGTCGCCGCTGCATTCCTGGGGCGCTTCAATCTCAACATCCATGATCGGTTCCAGCAGTGTCGGCTTAACTTTTTCCATGGCGTTGCGGAACGCCTTGCGGCCGGCGGCGCGGAAACTATGCTCGTCCGAATCGACGTTATGATACGAGCCGTCAATCAGCTGCACTTTGAAATCGACCAGCGGATAACCGGCGATAGCTCCGTGTGAAGCGGCCTCAATAATTCCTTTTTCGATCGCGGGCCGAAACTGTTGGGGCACAGAACCCCCGAAGATCTTGTCTTCAAAAGCAAACCCGCCGCCGCGCGGCAATGGTTCAAAGATGACTTTGCAATCACCAAACTGGCCGCGGCCGCCGGTCTGTTTCTTGTGCCGGCCCTGTACTTCCGCTCGCTGCGTAATCGTCTCTTTGTAAGGCACCTTCGGCGGATGCAGCATCACTTCGACGTTGTAGCGCTTCTTAAGTCTGTCGACGACCGTCTCAACGTGCACCTGGCCTGAACCGGCAAGCAAAAACTCTTTCGTCTGCGAGTCGCGCGTGAATGACAGCGACGGATCCTCTTCCAAAATCTTGTGAATCGCCACGCTGATCTTCTCTTCGTCCTGCCGCGACTTCGGCTCAATCGCGAAGGCGATCGCCGGCTCGGGATACTGAACCGGATCGTAAACAAGGGCTTTCGCCTTGTCGCAAAGCGTGTCGCCGGTTTGAGTTTCCTTCAGCTTCACGCAGGCGATGATATCGCCGGCGTTGGCTTCGGCAACTTTGTCGAGCTGTTTGCCCTGGATTGTGTGCAGCGCGCCCAGACGCTCAGAAACGCTGCGCGAGCAGTTGTAAACGGTCGCGTCAGTGCCGACTTTGCCGCTGATGACTTTGAACACATTGATGCGCCCGGCAAACGGGTCGGCAATTGTGCGGAAGCAATAAGCGGAAAACGACTCGCTGCTTGAGTACTTGCGCGATTCTTCTTCGCCTTTTTCGTTCTTGCCATGTTCGGCTTCGTGATGCGCCGGGTCAGGCGCGAACTCGACGATGTGATCGAGCAACGTCGAGAGTCCCACCAGATTCGTGGTTGAAACCGCGAACACGGGACAGAGCTTGCTGGCGGCAATTGCTTTCGTGATGTTCGGCAGCACATCCGAATCCTCGAGCGTGCCCTGCTCAAAATACTTCTCCATCAGCGCGTCGTCAGACTCGGCGACTAGTTCAATGATTCGTTCGCGCGTTTTGTCCACCACATCGCGGCCGTCCGCGGGAATTTCGATCTCTTTAGCCTTTCCATTCGCGTCGAATTCGTAGGCCTTCATGTGGACGACATCGACCACGCCCTTGAAGCCGGCTTCTTTACCAATGGGGAGAGTGAAAGGAACGATGGCTCGCTTGAAAACGTTGTGCGCGCTGTCGAGCGCGATTCCGATGTCCGAATGCTCTTTATCCAGTTTCGTCACCACCATCATGCGCGGCAACATGAATTCATTCGCATAATTCCAAACTTTTTCGGTCTGCACTTCGACACCTTTGACGCCATCAACCACCACGACGCCGCAGTCGGCGACGCGCACGGCCGGCCGCGCGTGCGACACGAACGCGGCGTATCCCGGCGTGTCGATCAAATTGACTTTAGTTTCTTTATGTTCGAGGTGGGCGAGTCCGGTGTTAAGGGTGATCTTGCGGGCAATCGAGTCTTCTTCGTGATCGGTAGTGGTCGTGCCCTCATCGACCTTGCCCCAGCGGGGCGTGGTGCCTGCGACGTAGAGAAGCGAACTAACCAGTTGCGTCTTCCCTGCGTCGCCATGTCCAATGACCGCAAGGTTGCGAATGGCTTCGGTGGCGTAAACTTTCATAAGAGCGAGTGAATCCTTTCAGAGATTGATTCCCAGACACCCCGTGGTTTCCTGTAGAAAAAGCCGGGCGTGATTGTGATTGACGGGTAATTTATCGCGAGCAATGGGCGAACGCAAGGTGACCCATTCAGCTCCACAGCAACGGACGAAACTTGAGAAAATAAGCAATTGCCAGTGCCTGAACGGCCAGCAGAACAATCCATAAGACTAATGAAATTCGCATATCGCGTTTAGCTTTCTCATAGTCGGCATCGCCAAACCCGAACCTTCCAAACCGGCGGAACCATAAGATAATCGCCGCAATAGACATCACTGAGTTAACTACGTTCACCAAAGCCAGCATGGGGGCGACCATGATTACTCCGAGTAGGGTGGCGACAAAGACAATGATCGCCGCGTACTCGGCGGTTTTGATTGTGTTGGCAGAGCTACATGCCGCGGTGTTGAAAACGACGATGAACGTGCTGAGTTTCGCGTATTGGGGATCGATCGGTTCGCGGCAGTGTGGGCAGAACTCGGCTTTCGGCGCGATCAATCGCTTACAGGTTGGACACTCCGCGAACGGAGATACCGCCGGGTCGGTAAAAGATGAGTCGGTCCCCAAACTGCTGCCTCGACTCTATTCTTAACTGATTTGATGCGCGGATTGAAGTTACGAAATCGCAGCCGCGGAACGTCGCTAACGTGAGTTCCTGGCTTTCACCGAACGCCGCTGAAAGAAGAGATGCGCAAGCGCAAGGCACAAGATAGCCATCGCAACCACGCAGATGCGTTTGAAGACGAGTACAGGACTGATGAGATCCTCATAATTCCAAATTTGATACAGCATGGGATTATATAGCCAGTGGTGGTAGCCGTTGCTGTACAGATAGAACAATCCCACCGCCGCTCCGATGCTAAACACGTACGCCACATGCTTGTTACGCAAGACAATATTTGCCAATACGCAAAACGCGATTACAAAGGACGTGCCCGGCAGCAGGATCAATCCGTAAACCTTAAAGTAGGCGAGTAGATCTATTGGCGTGTGACTTCTAAGAAGTTGAATCACAACTGCGGCCAGACCAACTGCCAGGATCACGCCGCATGTCAGCAAAAGAGTTGACAGAAACTTCGATAGCAGCAAGACATGGTTCGGAACAGGCGTCGACCAGAGGAACGACTCAACCCGAACTTCCCGATCGCGATGCATCGCTTCGCCGGTATAGAAGACCGACAAGCCGACCAGGAATATTAATAACAACTTTGCCGTGTTACTCGCATAAGCCGCGGAATAAGAGACATCGATAGGGATGTTATAGAAAGCTACTTCCAGGATCGAGAGGAAGATTGCCAGCGGCATCACCACGACAACACTTCGTTCAGCGCGCAGCAGTCGAAACTCAACGCCCAGGGCGGCGATCAGCTTATTCACATTGGCACGAATTCCTCCGTTTACCCTGGCAACTTCAGGAACGTCCACGCGGGGCACAAACTCGCTTGATTCAAACTTTTCGAATCCTTCAGAACGCGCCGGCAGCGAACTCTCGGAGTAATAGACTCCTTCGGCAGCCGTCGAAAGGTTCAGGACCGAAAACTTTTCTACTTTCCCGGGTCGCTCAGATATGGCGAAGCGTGCGTAGACAATCGTCAGACAAATCGCCGCAAACAGAATCATCATCGCGCGACCGATGATGAGTTCCGAGCGGTAGGGGACTACAAGTTGATTTAACCATTCGGCGCTGCGGTTGTATGTGTGTACGTTGCTGTAGTTCATCACCAGGGGATCGAGGACAACGCGCCAGAATTGAGGCAGGCCCTTTAATAAGATCGCCTGATAAAAAGCGTAAACCGGGTAAAAACAGACTCCGATACCGTAGACTATCTTCGCATTACGAGTCAGAGCACCCACCGCAAAATAGAACGCGGCCAGACCCAGGTGCGAAATCACCACGAATATCAAAAAATGCTTTAGGTAAGGAAACGCCTTCCAATCCAGAGTAATCACGCCTTGTTTGGGAACTGCCTGGAGCACAAACCACGTCAGCACGAAGGCTGACTGACAACAGACCAGGACAAAGAAGTTGCCGAAGAATTTTCCCAGGAGATAAGCGGCGCGGCTGATGGGTTTTGAAAAAATAAGTGGATCGATACCGGCGCGGAAATCTTTGGTCACCGGATCCGCCATGAACAGAACGGTGAACATATGCAGAGTCATGAACGAGTAAACCGGAAGCGCGCCGGCGATGAAGAAGTCGGCGTTAACGGCCCACCCACGCCCTCTGGCAGGTCCTCGAGCCCACCAAAGCAATGCATTCCCCGCGCAGAGCAAAGCCATGAAATATGGCGCGACGCGCTTGGAATTAAGCAGCACCTCATTCTGAAAGATTGCTGCGAATGGAGTCCGGGTCGGGTTTATCATCTCAACTCGCTCGTTACTGCTGATTAACCAGATCAAAGTAATAGTCTTCGAGCACCGGAGCTGCCGGCGTGAATTCTTCGCCCGGTCGCTCTCCTTTTGAGATCACCCTCAGCCGCGCCTGTCCGCCGAACATCTGCGAAGAGATTACCTGGTGGCGAGACTTTACGGCCGCAACCTGTTCGCGCGGCGTAGTGGCTTCCCACACTGAGTCTTTAAGGTTTTCGATCGCTTGCTGTGGCGTGATGGAAGCCACGATTGCACCTTGTCGAATAACTGCCATTTGACTGCAAAGGCTCGAGACGTCGGCGACAATGTGAGTTGAGAGAATCACGACCGCGTCTTCACCTGCCGTTTCGGAGAGCAGGTTATGAAAACGAATTCGTTCTTCGGGATCCAGGCCGGCGGTCGGCTCATCGACGATAATGAGTTGCGGCTGACCGATCAGGGCCTGCGCGATTCCCAGACGTTGCCGCATGCCCCCCGAAAACGCGCCGACTCGTTGTCGCCGCGCGTCGGAAAGATTCACTCTGTCAAACAAAGCGTCCACCAGCGCCGCGCGCTCTTTCTTATCGTGGACGCCTTTTAGCTTGGCAAAGTAATGAAGCGTTTGTTTTGCGGTGAGCGTGGGATAAAGCCCGAAGTCCTGCGGCAGATAGCCAAGCATCTTCCGCGTCTCATGTTTGTCAGCTATCAAGTCAATGCCATTCATCTCTGCGGTGCCTGAGTCAGGCTCAAGCAGCGTGGCCAGGATCTTCATTAACGTTGTCTTACCTGCGCCGTTGGGCCCAAGCAAGCCGAACATTCCTGCGGGCACCTCAAGCGAGATTCCCTTCAGTGCCTGAATCCCGCTCGGGTAAGTCTTTGTGAGCTCCTTGATATTAAGCATTGTTCTCGTGAGGCCTTGCCGGAAACGGGGCACACCTCTTCGCAAAGAGCCCAGCATATCCAGCTCAGATTTTGGTCTTAGTTTTTCTCAGGTCTCGCTTAGAGAAAATCTATTTGCAGGAAATCACCCGCTCGACGGGTGTGCGCATTTTCTGATCGTAAGCCGTAAACGACACTTGCGAAACATTCAACTTTAAGGGCGACTTGTCAGTAGCGTCTGAAAGGAAATTTGAACGATGCAAACCGCGCACATAGACCAACAAACGGCCAAGCAGACCAATCATCATTAAGAGATCGCCGATGCGCGTCACGCGATATTCAATTGCGAGGCCGTGCACCATTACTCCGGTGAGGAAGATTAAAACGAGTAACCCTTTCAGCGCGCGAGCCTGAAGACTGTTCCTCGTGCTGATTTCTACGCATTCATCCCTGACCTGTTCAAAACTGCCAAAGCGTTCTTCGGCTTTGGATCTCGCTTCGTCCGGGGTCATCGCCTGCCGGCAATGTTCGTCGGTAAGAAGATCGAGATGAAAGCGCAGCTCGTCTTCAATTTCACGTTTGGCCTGCTGGTTATTAAAGCTTTGGAATAGGCCGGTCAGGACTTTCATCGTCTAACCTTTCGGACTTAGATCTTTATGCGGTCTGCAGAATTCTGGTAATCGCCTGCGAGATTCGCTGCCAATTCGCCTCTTCACCGTCCAGCTGTTTCCGCCCGGCGCGGGTCAGTTTGTAGAACTTAGCGCGCCGATTGTTTTCCGAGACACCCCATTCCGACGCCACCCAACCGCGCTCTTCCATTCGATAAAGGGCCGGATAGAGCGATCCATCCTCAACTTTAATCACGTCGTCGACCGCTTCGTGTATGCGCTGGGCAATACCGTAACCATGCATGCTGCCGCGCGAGAGCGTTTTTAGGATCAAAAGCTCCAACGTGCCTTGCATCAAGTCGGTGCGTACCTTTGCCATCGTTTGCCGATTCCGTCGATTGCCAGCCCGGAGAAGCTACAATCGGCTCCCTAGATTGTCAAGGGAAGAAGTTAGACACGCTCCAGGAGATGTTTGTTCCCGATCAGCGATTATTACTTTCGTCTCGATAACGGCGACGGCGGTCGGCTGATTGGCAGAAGTTGCGGCCTCTCGCCGACGAAGTCTCTGGATCATGCTGCCGCGCCAATTTTGTGCCCAACCGAACCCTGTTGTATCGTGCCCGCAGCAAGCGCTATAACCTTGGCAAGTCAACCAAAAATCGAAGTTTACACCGACGGCAATTGCAACCTCTGTCGCTGGTCGCGCGAACACGTTGAGCCCCTCGATCGCGATCAAAAGCTTGAGTGGTTGGACTACAACCAACCCGAGATTCTGAAACGTGCTGCACCGCACACGGCTAAAGAAATGGCCGAAGAGATGCACGTCCGGCCCCCGGACGGACATTGGTACAAAGGCTACTTCGCTTGGATCGAAATAGTACGCGTGCTGCCGCGTTGGAAGTGGCTCGCTCCCGTGATGGGCGTTTGGCCCTTCACGAAACTGGGCCCCATCTTCTACCACTGGCTCGCTTCGCATCGCTACACTCTGTTCGGCGTACCGCCGCCGTGTGATGAAACTGGCGTGTGTAAACTTCACAAATGACAGTGGGCGGTGGGTGGTGGGTCGTGAGTGCGTGGAGCGCACTCACCGCCCACCGCTCACTGCCCACTGCTCACCGCCCACTGATTCATGCCAACCTTAGCGCCCTCAAACGCATCTTAAACTCAACCCAGACAACTCAATTAACAACGATTTCTGGCGAAGTGTTCGCCAGTTTGAAAGGTAAAGTTATGTTTAAGAGAAGTTCCTCATTCATTTTCGCTATCGCGTTCTTATTCACCGTTGGCTTATCGACCGCGAGCGCAAAAGAGGCTGAAGCGGTGCGTGTGCCGCTTAATATCGCGATCCTCATTCAGGACAACTTGACGTCGCAGGTGGGCAACGAAATCGGCGTCACCAAAGAATTCATTCGTTCCTTGCCCGCAGGTTCGCGCGTCATGGTTGGCTATATCACCGCCGGTCGTTTGCAGGTGCGGCAGTCCTTCACTACGGACTTGGATCGGGCCGCGAAATCGCTCCGGATTCCCATGGCCAGCACGGCGGCGTCAGCTTTTAATCCGTACGTGGAAGTAATCGATGCTTTGAAGAAGTTCGATCCCAGCTGGCGTGGTAACAACGCAGTGCTCCTGATTTCCGACGGGCTCGATGTCTCTCGCGGTTTCGATGCGACGGCTGCCGGCAACACGCTGGACATTCATCGCACGATTAAGGAAGCGAATCGCCGCGATGTTTCGATCTACTCGTTCTACGCGCCGTCGGTGGGCCTGACCAGCCGGAGCCGTCTCGCGGCCAGTTACGGACAGAGCTCTTTGCAGCGCGTCTCGGACGAAACTGGCGGCCGCGCCTTTTTCCAGGGCGTTAGTGGTTTTGTGACTTTCGATTCACATTTTCGCCGTCTGCGCGAAGAGCTGAATCGCCATTACTCCTCGTAAGAGACCCTTCCTGTCAGAACCGCCTGCGGTCGCGGGCGGTTGATCTCAATTCCTACCGAGTCTTTGGTATTGAGGATCAACCGCCCGCTACCGCAGGCGGTTCTGACTAAAAAGCTCTGGCGTTGTAGCACTTAGCGGTGGTAAATTAGGCCCACTCTTCGGGCCATTCGCAACGCAATGGCCTCACGCATGACGGCTAAAGAAGCTGCACCCCTTTCTGCGTTACCGCGCGACCGCTGGTCGTCGACGGCACATCTCGCTTTCCAGAACAATGACTGATAACAAAGGCCGCGAATACTGCCTGATCGTCGAGGGCGCTTACCTGACTGAATCGGAAGCCGAACACGCTTTGCGCGATCCCTTCATTGAAGATTGGGTCGAGGAGCACGGCAATTTCAAGATTCATAACATGGACGACATTCAAGTTACGCCGGGCGTCACGCTCGGCTCGCTGGGGGTCTACATGCTTGATGAGCGAGTCTTCGAAATCGCCAGCGAGGATCCCGAACGACCTTTGACTGAGCACAAAGCCAAAGGTGTAGCGGAAGCTTTGCGCCGGCAGGACATGTTCGACGAAATCAACGTCGAAGCGCGCGATGAGGAAGCCGCCGTGGAAGAGGTAGCCGCGGACGAGCCTCCCGCAGAGGAAGCGACCGCGGATTAGCCAATGGACGGCGATCAGAAACAACAATTTCTCAACGGCCGCATCACGGTCATCGTGGGCGACATCACGAAGCAGGACACCGACGCGATCGTGAATGCGGCCAATGCTTCGCTGTTTGGCGGGGGTGGCGTAGATGGCGCAATCCATCGGGCCGGCGGACCGGAGATTCTCGAAGAATGTCGCGAGATTCGACGCTCGCGTTTTCCGAATGGATTGCCAGCCGGCGAAGCCGTGATTACGACCGGCGGCAAGCTGCCCGCGCTTTACGTGATTCACACGGTTGGGCCGATCTACGGCGAGGAAGGCGGAAAGGAAGCTGAACTCCTGGCCAACTGCTATCACAATTCGCTGACTCTCGCCGTCGAGAAGAATCTTACTTCGGTCGCGTTTCCGGCGATCTCAACCGGCGTGTTCGGTTATCCGCGGGAGGAAGCGGCTGAAGTCGCTTCCCGGACGATTGAGAATTTCCTCGGCACTGATCATCAGTTGAATGAAGTTCGTTTGGTGTTTTTCCAGCCGGCCGACGCCGAGGCGTTTTTGGCGAGTCAGAAGTTTAGCGAGTGAGGACGTCATCGCTAGTGAGGTCAGTACAGGGAGCTGTAGCGACCTGGTCACAGTTCCGCCTGGATCGATTCCCGATTGGTTTAGAACCCAGTCGCTAACGCTCCCGGTACTGACTTCATAACGGCGGTTGACGCAGTCCACAATCTTCTGCAAAATCGGTCATTCCTCAGGCGGCGCTGGCCGCCTTACTCTTGCTCATCGATCTAATATGAATCCTGAAGTCGACACTGAAACGAAACCGGTCGTGCGCGCGCGCGAATTGCCCGCGACTCTCAAGCCGCTCGAAAAACTCGCCTGGAATTATTGGTGGAGTTGGGCGCCCGACGGGCCGGAGATCTTTCGCGACCTTGACCCAGGCCTGTGGCAGCAGTGTGAGCAGAATCCGCGTGCGCTGCTGGCGCAAACGTCGGATCTGAGGTTCGCGCAAATGGCCGCCGACCCGGCATTCGCGGAACGACTCCAGCAATTGTCCGATCGCTTCGATGCGTATATGAGCGACGCCCGGCCCTGGCCCGGCTTGCGCACTTCGGAACGCGTCCGTCCCCAAACTCCGGTCGCGTACTTTTGCGCCGAGTACGGTGTGCACAGTTCCCTGCCAATGTACTCGGGCGGCCTGGGCATTCTGGCCGGCGATCATCTGAAGTCGGCAAGTGATCTCAACCTGCCGCTCGTCGCCGTCGGATTGTTCTATGGCTTTGGATATTTTCGTCAGAGCGTCACCGGCGACGACTGGCAAGACGAAACCTACAAAGAAACATACCCGGACGAACTTCCGGTTGAGCCAGTAATCGACGCGACCGGCGCGACCGGTGCGCCCCTCATGATCGAGGTGACCATGCGCGGACGAGTCGTGCACGCCCGCGCGTGGCGAGCAAAAATCGGCCGCGTCCAGCTTTACCTGCTCGACACCAACGTCCCTGAGAATGCGGAAGTTGATCGTCTCATCACCGGCCACTTGTACGGCGGTGATCGCGAGACGCGTCTCGTCCAGGAAATAATGCTCGGAATCGGCGGCGTGCGTTTACTCAGACAGCTACGCCTCTCGCCGTCAGTGTTCCACATGAATGAAGGCCACTCGGCATTTCTGTCGCTTGAGCTGGCCCGCGAGATCATTGAAACGGAACACGTCAGTTTTGCCGACGCGGCCGCACGCGTGCGCGAACGCTGCGTTTTCACGACGCACACGCCGGTGGCTGCTGGTCACGACGAGTTCTCTCCGGAATTGATCACGCAGGGTTTTGGAAACTGGCATGAAAAGGCGCTCGGCCTATCGCTTGAAGAGTTTCTGGCGCTCGGTCGTGTCAACGGCGGCACTGACGCCGCGTTCGGGCTCACGCCCCTCGCGCTGCGGATGTCCCGCTCAATAAACGGCGTCAGCCGGAAGCATGGTGAAGTGTCGCGCCAGCTCTGGCAAAAGATGTGGCCGGAGCGAAAGACCGACGGTGTGCCGATTACCTCAGTGACGAACGGCGTGCATCCCGCCACGTGGGTCGCGTCGCCGATCCGTTCGGTCTATCAGCGTCTGGCGGGTGATGACTGGCTCGAGATGGCACGTCACGCCAGCGCCTGGTCAGTCGCTATCGACAAGCTTTCCGAGGAAGAACTTTGGCAAGCGCATTCCCTTTTGAAGCAGCGGCTGGTCGCGTTCGTTCGCGATCGATGCTTCGATGCGCGGCTGGCTCGTGGAGAAACCGATGATTACATCGAATCCGCGCGCACAATGTTCGATCCCGACGTGCTGACAATCGGTTTTGCTCGCCGCATTGCCGGTTACAAGCGTTGGGATTTGTTGCTGAGCGACGAAAAACTGCTGACCAAACTTCTGACAGATTCGGAACGTCCGGTGCAGTTCGTTTTCGCCGGCAAAGCCCATCCGCACGATCAAGGCGCGAAACTCATTCTGCAAAAGCTTTTGCGGTGGCAGCGCAATCCGTCTGTGCGGCAGCACGTCGCGTTCATCGAGGATTACGATCAGGAAGTTGCGCGACAGCTCGTGCAGGGCGTCGATGTCTGGATGAATGTGCCGCGGCGGCCACAGGAAGCGTCAGGCACGAGCGGCCAGAAAGCTGCCATGAACGGCGTCCTCAACTTTTCAATTTTGGATGGTTGGTGGCTGGAAGGTTACGACGGGCAAAACGGTTTCGCGATTAGCGATGTGAGCACTCTTACCGATGAAGATGCCGATCAGCGTGACGCCGCGTCCATGTATCAGGTGCTGCAGGAGCAAGTGATTCCGCCCTTCTATGATCGCGATGATGACGGCGTGCCGCAGCGTTGGGTGGGGATGATGAAGCGCGCGATTCAAACTCTGGTGCCCGCGTTCAATAGCGACCGCATGGCGGCGGAGTATGCGGAGCGGATTTACTAGACACTACCTGTCCGACCCACGCCGGATGAAGGTCGCCGGAGCAAGCTCCGCCACCTTCTGTTTTGTCACTCGGTATTACAAGAGCACGTATCAGGTTGCTACGTGCGACGCCTCAAGAACCTGCCACTACTTTCCGTCCCGCACGGACCTATGAACCTCCGCTACCCCACGTGCAAATAAGGCCCGGATGAGAGGTACAATCGCCGTTCGTGCCGCACTTTGTTTTGTGCGACTTCATACCGGAGCAGGTACAACCGTTGGCATGGATACAACCACCCTCGGTTTCGGGGTCATCGTCGTCTAGTACGGCGGTCATCATGGCACTCGCTCGAATCGGCGATTTAGGTTGTTTGGCCGACCGGTCTTTTAACGCGATGTGCTTGTGCTCGACGGTGGAAGTTGAAGAGATGATCGACGACTTAACTTGATGATGGTTACGGACATGTTCCGCACTGACAGATGAGTGATCATCCGTGCACGCAGATGCTGCCGTCACCGAAAGGAGCATCATGAAAACTCCAACTGCGAACATACAGCATAGTTTCCTCAGGGACATGGGTTCCTCCTAAGTTAGTAAGGTTGATTTGGAGCTGGCGACTCTGCGTGAAGTTCCGGGTTTGTGGCAAGTATCTCAGCACAAACGATTGCTTGTGATAATAAAGACGCCTCTTTATGGGTGAGAGACTGAGCGGCTTGCAGAGCTCGGTCTCTATTAACGTCAGTGAGTCGATGAAAAACTGTTTCAAGATCAAGCATATCTAAGGTCACTTGGAGTTCTCTTGATGATGCGGTTGATTTGGGCGAGGAAAAGTCTACGGTGTTGATGGTCTTGATGGCAGAGGCAAGAAGTTGGAAGCTTCGTTCGGCATCGTACCGTGACATCTCAAGCACCAGAGTCAACAATGCCCTGGCCTTCTGTGGTGTGTTATCAGCCTTGTCGATCCATTCGGAAATCTCTTCCAGGATCAAACGGGCTCGATCATCGTCCTTCGAGGCGCGGAGCTTTTTCGCCAGAACATTAAAGGCCGCTATTCGCTGAGGCAGGAACTCTATCCTTCGCGCATAGCGATAAGCTTCCTCCAACTCCCCGTTTTTCAGCAGCTTTAATGAAGCTTGATAAGATATCAGGGAGACCTGGATGCTGCGTTCCGCTAAATCACTAATCTTCTCGGCGATTGAAAGCGCTAGATCGATTTCTCCCTGACGCGCCGCAATCTGTGAGACCTGAATGAGACGGCGGTCTCTTTTCTCGCTACCGACAATTGATTCAGCCTGGCGCACTAGTTCAGCGATGTCTTCGGGCTTGGATAATGCTGCGTCGGCTTGCCTGGTGGTCATGTTTCCCAGCAAGACACCCATACGTTCACGCAACAGGGCGACTTTCTGAGGAGTGAGACGCTCGAAAAGGGGAAGCAAGGACTCTAGAACGCGGTGCTCCTGTTGCGCCTCTGCTCCTCTCGGAGGATTCGCGTGCCCGGTAGCTGATTGCCACAAAAGCCTGTCGGCCGCATATGCAAGAAATGGTCTGACGGCGTCATCGCGTGAAGGATCGGGAGGCTGCCCATAAAACGCTTCGGCTTCGCTGGGCAACACGTAAACGGATAGAATTTCAAGATTCTCCGAAGCGTTAAGATTCTGGCGCGCCACTGCCACAGACTCACTAAACAGTTGTTCTGCAAGTGGTTGGTTGTTGCGTCTGATATTGACCAGAGCCCATCCCAACTCTTCTGTGATTCCTTTTCGCAATTGTGAGCGCACGAACTGGGCTGTTCGCTGTGGTTGCTGCTTAGCAGAAGCGGCGGCGATGTCCCAGGCAAGCTCTTCTTTTTCAGCGAGTTCGGCTGCGCTCTTGCCGGTGTTGCTATCGATTTTTGGCTCTTTAAGTGATTCGCGCAAGTCGTCGGCTAGTTTGAAATCGTGTGCGGCGATGGCTTGTAAGACTTCTGCCCTGACACCTGCGAGTGGGCCATGACCACCTGTCGCAGCGGCTATCCGCACCCTCTGGTCTTTGCCTGAATCGAGTTTAATTGAATCAATCGCATTAAAAGCCCCGGCAAAGAGTCGGCGCGCCTGAGGTTCGTTGAATTGCCAGAGAGTGTCCGCCACCTTGGCCATTACCCTGACCTTTAAGATGCTGGCGTCCAGCTTATTCGCCCGTTCTCCTATTTGTTCAAGGAGCCATAAAGCTTGTTGCCGCTCGTTAGATAACTCAGCATTCTCCTTTTTGGTGTCCTTCTTCCCGGGCTTAGAGACGACTCGATCACCAGGCGACTGTGGGAGACAGGCTGGGCGCTCGTTTCTTTGGGCAAAAACAGCCAGGGTGGTTACGCATAGACAAGTGGCCAACGTGGAAAGTTTGAACCCGAACACACTGTGACCCCGCGCTCTATGGCTGCGTTTCTTGAGAAGGTTAGCTTGTATTGGGATTACTTGCATTTGTGTGGAAGCAAGAAACCTGGCAAAGCTGGGAAACCATGCCCTTTTATACGCGGGACGAAGGATTGTCAATAGAATGATTTCGAGGTTGGTGAGCTTCGCGAGGCGGCCCGCGTGTCGGCCCGTGAAGTCATGTGCGGGAGGAGTCTGCACCACATATTGAAACCAGCACGACTCGGATTTGATGGACGGTCAGGATCTGTCTCGCGCAGACGATTAACTCGGCTCATCGAGAGTCTAACTCTGGCGGCAGGAAACCGAGTACCTCTGGTGTATGCGTTCGAATCAATTGTTCAGTTGGATTGTTCACCGTGCTGACGCACATGGTACTGACCTCATCATCGTTGTACACTAGATTCCCGCATGAAGTTTTGTCCCGCCTGCACTAACAAGTACGACGACACCGTTAGCTTCTGTCCCAAGGACGGCGAGGTCCTGGAGGAAGACCCACACTCGTTTGTCGGCAGTGTGCTCGACGGGCAGTACCAGATCGAATCGCTGCTCGGTCGCGGTGGCATGGGTGCCGTATATCGCGCGCGCCACATTCTGCTCGGGGACCGCGTCGCGATCAAAATGCTCCCGCCAGAGATGCGCAGCAATTCGGAATGGCTGCGCCGTTTTCAACGCGAAGGTCAGGCCGCACGCCGCTTTCGCCATCCGAATGCCGTCACGGTTTACGATCTGCGCACGTCGAGCGACGGGATGATCTATCTGGTGATGGAGTACGTCGAGGGCACGACGCTCGACGCAGAACTTAAGAAGCGCGGAAGGTTTTCACCCGCTGAAGCGTTGGCGACATTGAAGCCGGTCATCAGTGTGCTTAACGCGGCCCATGCGATGGGAGTCGTACATCGCGATCTGAAACCCGAAAACATCATGATCGGCAAAGCCGGCACGGGTGGCGAACCGGTGGTGAAACTTCTCGATCTGGGCATCGCAAAGCTGCGCGAAGTGGCGGGCGCAGAGAAGACCGGTAGCACGAATCTCACCGTGGCGGGCCAGATGCTCGGCACGCCGTACTACATGTCTCCCGAGCAATGGGGCGAGTTGCCGGAAGATGGCAACTCGGAAATCGACGGGCGCGCGGACCTCTATAGTCTCGGCGTCGTGTTCTACGAAATCATCTCCGGCAAACGGCCCTTCAGCGGTGTCACAATTCTGGAATTAAGAAAGCAGCACGTGACGATAACGGCCCAGCCGCTTCACGAAGTGGCATCCAATGTTCCAGTCGATTTCGGCAGAGCGCTCATGCGCGCGATGGCCAAGGATCGTGGCGACAGACAAGCCACCGCCGGCGAATTCGAAAAGGAGTTGGAAGCGTCCGTGGGGGGCGAGAGCGCGGCGACAATCATGTTGCCCGGCTCAAGCGACGCGCCGGCCCGCGGGGATCACGGAGTCACACTTGCCGATCGGCCGACACCGACCGTAGGTGATTCCGGCGCAATGACGCTTCTCGAAGGCGGTCCTGCTCATCCGGTCGTTAGCGAAGCGTCGACTATGCCGACAGTTGTGGCGAGCGCGGACGAACTACCTGCGCGGCAGGCTGCAAAACCCATCGACTCGCCACCACACACGGTGCCGCCCGCGCACGTGGACGTCCCGATTGGCAAGAGTCGTTCGCCGCTCGTCCTGACAGGGGCCGTCGCCATCGTCCTCTTAATCCTGATCGGCGCAGGAGCTTTCGCGTTCATGAAGTTCAAGGGGACTAACACCGGCGCGACCACCGGCGTTACAACTCCGTCCGGTGGTTCAGATTTGCCAGTGCCGATGCACGAAGTCGCGCGATACTGGCTCGAGGTCGAAACGAAGGATCGCAATGCGGCGATTCGCGCCGGGGACACGGTGCCGATGCAATCCGGCGAATCGTTCAAGTTTCACTTTTCGCCAAACGAGAATGGTTTCCTCTACATCGTTGGACCCGGATCAAACAACGCACCGACAACATTCCTGACGTATTACTCTCCAAAATTCGCGCCTGGGGTGAATTCAGTCGCGAGTGGCCGGGACTTCGTCTTTCCGGCCGACTCTGCAGACAGAAGCAACTGGATTACTCTGGACAAAAACGCGGGCACCGACGAATTCACGTTTGTCTTTTCACCGGCGCCGCTAACTTCGCCGGCCTTTTTCGCCGCCCCCGCGCCGCATGAGCTAACGCCGGCTGAGATCCAAGAGTGGGAGAGTTTTCAGTCGCAGGCACAATCAAAACCCGCAACCATCGAGCCGGTTAAGGGTGGCACTTCGCCACAGACTGCAGTAAAAGTGCCGCAAAACGAGACTGAAAAGGCGTCCGTCGTGTTTAGAGTTCGCATCGAACACAAGTGAATCGCGAGTTCCAGGTTTCAAGTTTCGAGTTTCATGTGTAGAGGCGGGCTACTGCCCGCCTGAGGTGACTGAGGAAGTGTCATGAGAATAAGATCGCTAGTCACGATGTCAGCGTTGATTGCGTTGCTGACCGGAGTTTTCGTCGTCAGTGCTCATCAGGATGATGTGCGCGGAGCATTTCTCGAGAGTCGTCCGAAGACAACCAACCTGAAAGGCCCTTCGCGACGTCATCGTCGCCGGCCGGCAAAGACAAACACGAATGCGAATTCGGCAGCGAACGCATCCGCCGCCACGAACGCGAATACCACGACACCAGCTGCGACGAACCGGCCCGCGTCGAAAAAAGCTCAGCCCGCAATTGGTTTGGGTTACACGATCTTCATGCGCGAGCCCAGCGGGCGCGCCATCCGGGTTGAGCCCACGCGCGAGTTCCGCAATGCTGACCGGATCAGAATTGCTCTTGAGCCGAACACCGATGGGTACCTGTACATCTTTAATAGCGAAAACGGTGCGGCGCCGCGCATGATCTTCCCCGACGCGCGTCTTGACGCCGGCGAAAACTGGATCGAAGCACATGTACCCGTAGAAGTGCCTTCCAGCGAAGAGGCCGAAGAGCGCCTCCGCTGGTTTGAGTTCTACGGCGACCCTGGCACCGAACGCGTTTTCATTGTGGTTACGCGCGAGCCGCTTAGCGGCGTGCCCACGGCGGACGAACTCGTCGCGTTTTGTGGGCTTAACAAAGACAAATGTCCGTGGCAAGCGCCGAACGACGTGTGGCAGCAGATCGAAAAAATGACGACCGCGCAGGTCAAGGTCGCGACGACTCAGAACTTTGGCCAAGCGCAAACGGAACGTGAAAAAGTTGCGATGACGCGCGGTTTGGGCTTAGACCAATCAATGCCCCAACCGTCCGTAATCAGGATCAGCGCCTCGAGCAACGAGCCAATGCTCGTGACGGTTTTAGATTTGGTTCACAAATGATTTGGAGTGCGCCGCGCAGGGCGGCGCTTTGGATTTACAATGCGTTTCAAAAAGTATTTCGCGCCGCTCGCGCTCGCTGTTTCAATCGGTACCTTCCTCTGGCAGGAGTCGCAATCCGCTGACGCTCGCGGCGATGCGACAGTCGCTCAAGCCGATCCGTCCTCTGCCCTTTCCACCGGCCGCAGTCTGCTCAAGCAAGGACATGCCGATCAGGCTTTAAATCATCTGCAAACCGCTCTGACTCTGTACACTCAAGCAAACAATCAACGCGGCATTGCGGCCGCGCGTGATGCGCTTGGCGATCTCTATCTGCTTCAGGGCCAGTACAAAGTTGCGCTCGAACATTTCGAAAAAGCCTTCGAGGCATTCACGGCCGCTGCGGCTAAGGATCAAAAAACGCAAGCCGTCACCAGCTCGGTTGCCAGTCAGGCCGGCGCCACCACGGGTGCTGCTGCCGAAACCGCCGCGAGCACCGCTGACAACAGCTTCAACGCGAACCTGATGCTCGCGAAGATTGGCGACACGAGCTTTCGGCTCGGCGACATGTCAAGAGCAGGGACCGCTTACGCGCGCATGACTGTGAAGAAACCTGAAAGCGCGGCCGCGAAAGCCGGGCGGCGTTTTGGCGGTCTGGGCGGAATTGTCGGCAGCATCTCGACCGGGCGCGCTGATATAGCCACGCCCGTAAGCAGCGCGATCGGCCTGCTCGAAGTGAAGAAAGAGATGGACGAGTATCGCGTCGCGATCGTTTACATGACTTACGAACTCGGCACTGGTCGCATCGCGTTTGCGAACAACGACCTGCCGACAGCGAAGAAACATTTCGAGAATGCGATGAGCGCCGGCGGCGGCTCACTGCCGATCGTTGCGAAGCTTGGCCAGACTCGGCGCTTTCGTACCGCTGCGCGCACCAGTCTCGGCGACGTCGCGCTGAAGGAAAGTCGCTATAAAGACGCCGCCAAGTTGTACGAAGCGGCGCAAAAAGGCGCCGACGAAGACAAGCGGCTCGATTTGATGTGGCCGGCGCAACGCGGTCGTGGCCGCAGTCTCTGGTTGCAAGCCGGGACGGAAAAAGACGGCGCGAAGCTTCGCGAGCAGGCGCTCGCTGCTTATCGCGATTCATTGAACACGATCGAGCAGATTCGCGCGGGCAGCGTTCGTGCCGATGAATCTCGCACGACATTTTTGGCGACAACCAAAGACGTTTACGACGAAGCCGTCGCAGCGTTTGCTGAAATGGCGATCACCGGCTCGCCGGCCGGCCAGCCCTTATCTGGTAAGGCGCTCGAATACGCTTCTGAAGCGTTACGCATTTCCGAGCAGGCGCGCGCGCGTTCCCTGCTCGATATGCTCGCGGAAGTAAATGCGCAAATTACGGCGGGTGTGCCGGGCGATTTGCTCAAGCGGAAGCAGGAGAACCTGAATCGGCAACAGGAAATCGCGGCGCAACTGACTGGGGTAAGTGTCGCTGCCGATCAGAAGGCGAAGCCGTCCGATCTCGAAAAAGAACTCGAAACGCTACAAACGGAATTCGATCAAATCGAGAACCAGATCCGCACGGCCAGCCCGCGTTACGCCTCGTTAACTGCTGCGCAACCGTCCTCGCTCGCCGACATTCAGCAGAAAGTCCTGGACGACAACACGGTCCTGTTGGAATACGCGCTCGGGAACGACGCGTCGTATCTGTTCGCCGTCACGCGCGCAGGGCTGTCAGTGTTCAAGCTGCCTGCAAAAGCTGAACTCAACAAGCTGGCGACGGATTTTCGCGCGCAGCTAATTCCGCCGAAGCTTCAGCGCCGATTGATTGGCATCGATGTGGCCGATGAGCAGCGTGGTTTGGGCCTGGCACAGGGACCTTCAGAGAACGTTCAGTCATTCGTGACGGCGTCGAACGCGCTCTATCAGGCTGTGGTTGCGCCGGCTGCAAGTTTGATTGGCGACAAGCGTGTGCTGATCGTGGCCGACGGCGCACTCAATTACGTTCCCTTTGAAGCGCTGGTGGCTGGGAGCGCGGGCGCCTCGCCCGCAGCATCGGATTACGCGTCTCTGAATTATCTGATCAAGTCGAACGAGATTGTTTACGCGCCTTCGGCTTCAGTCATCATCGCGATCAGGCAACAGCAGTCCGCTGCGACAAACGTCAGGGACGGCTCAATTCTTGTAATCGCGGACCCGGTCTTCAGCACAGATGACTCGCGGCTGACTGACCTCAAGGTGGCGCGCACTCCTACCGGCGAAACACGCGGTTTAGGCATCGCACTCGAGAGTGCCGTCAGCGACTTTGCTGGGAGCAGCACACCGCCCGCGTCCGGTCTTCGCCTGGCAAGGCTTCCCGGAACACGCGCCGAAGCTGAGGCCATCGCGGCCAGCGCCCGCACCGGCGGCGCCAAAGCTGACGTGTGGATGGATCTGGGCGCGAGCGAAGAAAAAGTTCACGCGGCTAACGTCTCGAACTATCGCATCGTGCACATCGCGACCCACGGACTGCTGAACGTCGAGCGGCCACAGTTCACCGGCGTCGTACTTTCCCTCGTCGGAAATACCACCGCCGACGGTTTCTTGCGCACTGACGAAATTTTCAATCTGAAGATGGCGCCATCACTCGTGATGCTGTCGGCCTGCGAAACCGGACTGGGCAAAGAGAAGCGCGGCGAAGGCGTCATGGGGTTGACGCGCGCATTCATGTACGCGGGCGCGCCGACGGTGGGCGTCAGTCTGTGGTCAGTCGCCGACAAATCGACCGCCGAACTGATGACAGATTTCTACAAGCGCTTTCTCGCGGCCGGCTCACCCTCACGATCGGCGGCTCTGCGCGAAGCTCAACTCGCGATGATTTCCGGCAAGAAATACAGCGCGCCGTTCTACTGGGCGCCGTTCGTCCTGGTTGGCGAGTGGAAATAGGGTTGGAGTGCGGCGGCTGCGGGGTCCCCGCGCGAGCATCTCGCGTGGGGTGCCTAGACGCCGCTTTTCATTCTCCTCGGGCTCCTCAATACAGTCAAAGCGCCGTCAAGCCGGCGCATTCCAAATCTTCACTACACTTTGGGCCGCACACGTTTGCGCCAGCCTGCGGGTCAGTTAAGATGATACGAAGCTTGAGTTATGACTGAAAACGGATTCATGGAGTTGAACGATGTCCAGCGGCTGGATGAGCTTTTAGGCCAGTCTGCTGAACAGCCGATCATACTCTTCAAGCACAGCGACACTTGTGGCATAAGCGCGCGCGCCTTTCGCGAGATGACAAAGCTGGAGAAGCCCGTCGCCCTCGTCACGGTGCAGAAGGCTCGCGCCCTTTCGAACGAGATAGAGGCGCGATTTGCTCTACCGCACGAAACGCCGCAGGTGCTGGTTGTGCGCGACGGCCAGTTGGCGTGGTCGGCTTCGCATTTTCGCATCACCGCCGACGCCGTGACCCGTGCAGTCGAAGAAGCTGCTCAGTGAATAGGCCAGATCCCGGTCAATCGGGATAGTGGCGGGAATGGTTCTTTAGTTATGATCGACGCCGCACAAAAACGCCAAACGATCGAACCGACAGAGATTTCGCAAGAGAGCAACTCGCGCTTGCGCATAACCTGGGCCGACGGTCGGGTTTGCGAGTACGACGCTCCGATGCTTCGGCGGGCGTGTCCCTGCGCGCAGTGCGTTGACGAATGGACGGGACAACGCACGCTCCGGCCTCAGGCTGTCTCTGACGAAATCGAAATCGGGGATTTGAGCATCGTCGGCCGGTACGCTTTGAACTTTCGCTGGAGCGACGGTCACGAGACAGGCATTTACAGTTTTCAATATTTGAGAGACCTTTGCGAGCGGTAGCGTGGGAATTCTGAATCGGTTGCTGACGCGATGACGCAAAACATTCTGTTTGTCGGCGGCGCAAATCTCGACGGATCGGTGCGTCGACGCCTGGAACAGAACGGCTTCGCAGTTTCATCGGTGTCAGCGCCGGCGCCTACAATTCAGGTACTGACCGATTCGCTAATTGATCTGGTAATCGTCCATCTGGATGAGCGCCAAAACGGAACGGATTTAATCAGGCAGGTTCGCGAAGTCCTGGGAACAAAGACGACCGGGGTGTTGGCCGTCGCCGAATGGGGAACCGGGCTACCGACGGTTGCGTTAGCGGCCGGCGCCGATGCTTATGAACCAGCTCCGATAGATCCGGAACGTTTAATTGACGCCGTTAAGCGCGTACTTCATAAGCGCGCAGCGGTGGTGGGAATGAACAAATAATGCGCGAAAGCGACTTTTTCAACGAGAAACAGGAAACCAAGCGGGCGTCATTCGTATGCCCGTTCTGCCGCGAGCGCGGCGATTACGACGTCCGCTGGCTAACCCGCCGAAAGAAATCCGCGCCGCCGCGTGGGATGAACGAAGACCAGCGCGCTCAGTTCGCAAAGTCACGCGATTATATGGTGCGCGTTGACGACATGCTCGCCTGCCGTAACATGCGTTGCCGGAAACGATTCGAGATTCCGTCTTCGCAATCAGTAGTTTTTATCTAGGAATCCTTCTAGTGCAGCGGTGGCGGGTCCCCGCGCGAGCATGTTGCGTGGGGTGCCTGGTCGCCGCTTTTTATTCAGCTCCCCATCACGCTCAAGTACAATCAATGGCCGTCGAGCCGGCGTACTCTCCACATTAGGTCCGCAGAACCGCCGGATAATATGCTCCAACTGTCGGGGATTTGTTTCTTGAAAAGGAACGGCAGTCAGCACAGACTGAGGTCCAGGCCCGTTCCGACCGTGGCTCGATGATTGCTGAAAGCTAAATCTTTTGGACGGGTCTAATTCCGCAGAGGTGAATCAAATGCCAGGTGATGCAGCAGTAACAGTAGTCAACGAGACTCACGGGCCGGATTGGTCGGTACGGGTTTACGGCAAACAGAAGTTTGCCGGCGCCGGAAAGTCGAATTCGGGATTGCTGGTGCCCCTTGAGCGCCGGCTGGCCCGCGTCGTCCTGCCGCGCATACCCAGCTGGATCGAGACCTATCACCTGACCCTGCTGACCCCCTTGTGGTCTCTGGGCATTGTCGGATTCTGTTATCTCGCGAAGTTTGACCTGCGGTGGCTTTGGATGGTGAACCTGATGATCGTGCTTCATTACTTCACCGATCATTTTGACGGGAAGCTCGGCAAATATCGCGACACGGGTTTGTGCAAGTGGGGCTTCTACATGGATCACTTGTTCGACTACGGCTTCCTCTGTTCGATTCTGCTCGGGTACACGTTGCTAATCCCGGAGCGGGCCTTCTTTAACATGCTTTTGGTGCTGTGCGTCTTCAGCGCTTTCATGTTTCACACCTACCTGATGTTGGCGACGACCGAGGAATTCAAAGTCAGCTTCTCGCGTTTCGGGCCGACGGAGATGCGCATCGGTCTTATCATCATTAATGCTTTGCTGGTTAAGTTTGGGACAAGACCGCTTAAAGGCGCCTTGCCGTACGTCGCCATTGGCGGCGTGATTGTGCTCGGCATTTTGGCTTATCGGGCGCAGAAAAAGCTTTGGCGGGCGGACATGGCCGCCAAGCAGGAATCAGCTCAAGCTTAATTTCTATGGCTTTTTGGCGGTTTGCCGTGCTATCCTCCGGACCGAGAGACAATTAACGTTCTGCAACCAACTGCCTCCGCCGAACGTCTAAGTAGTGCTTTCCCTAAAAAGACGCAAATTCCATCGGGAACTTTCGTCATTAGTTTTCGTAAATTCAATTCCAAGAAAGCAACGGCCTGCTGCAAGCAGTTACGTTGAAATCAGGCAATGTCAGAGAAGAAAGTTGTAAAAGTAATTAAGCGTGAAGAGCGCGTTCTGAACAAACCGAACCGCCGTTCGGCCCGTCAGAACAAACGCAAGACGCCGACCGATATGGTTTCGACCGTCAGCGGTTGGGTGAATGATTTCCAGAAGCGACAGCGAGAGGAAACCTCGATAGCCATCGAGAACCTCATCCGCGCGCGCCAACAGCAGCCGAACGAAGCCTAAGCTTCGCTTCCCTTCACCTTCACTCACCGTCAAAAACCGTATTGACACTTTCGGGATGCGGCTATAGCATCGCGCAGGATTCCGCCTGCATCTGCGATGAAGTCTTCCCGCTCGAAGAAGCGTCGCCAAAAGAAGTCGATCATTAGTTCGATTCGGCGGCCGCTTGCGCCTCCTGGTCACCCCATCGAGCACGTTAAGCCCGACGAAAAAGCGAGCCCGGCGCGACGTAAAGCCAAGCATAAGCGACGGCCTGAAGAGGAGTGAGGCAATTCGGTATGAATGAAGTGGGCCGGGCGTTCATCTCTGAAGCGCGATCGCTTCTGCTAACGGATTACCTGCCCAAGCTCGAACGATGCGCCGCCGCGTTAAGCGACGAGCAAATCTGGTGGCGCGCTAACCTTCAGTCAAACAGTATTGGGAATTTGTTGCTGCATTTGAACGGCAACGTGCGGCAGTGGATAGTCGTCGGCTTGGGAGGCTCGCCTGACCAGCGCGACCGCGACGCGGAGTTTGCGCAGCGTGAAATTATTCCGCGCGACGAACTTATCCAGCGTTTGCGGCAGACTCTGAACGAAGTTGACGCGACGTTGGCGGCGTTTGACGCCAACCGGCTGCTGGAGCGCTTTACCATTCAGAAGTCCGACGTGTCGGCATTGGCGGCAATCTTCCATGTGGTCGAACATTTTTCGATGCACACGGGCCAAATTATTATGATGACGAAAATGTTTGCGGCCATCGATCTCGAATTCTATGACTTCAAAGACGGCGCGCCGATTCATGCGTGGAAGTCGGCCTCATCATCCCGCGAATGAAATTGCGTGGCGTTGGGTGCCCTGTGTTAGGATGACCGCGTTTTTCGAGCGCAATATCTGAATCACACCTGGAGGATGATTCGCTTATGACGTACGTGGTGGCTGAGCCCTGCGTTAACTGCCGATACACTGATTGTGCAATGGTCTGCCCCGTGGATGCCTTTCACCTTGACGATGACATGCTCGTCATAAATCCCGAGACGTGCATCGACTGTGACGCTTGCGTCCCCGAATGTCCCGTCGAGGCGGTTTTCCCCGAGGCGGATGTTCCCGAGAAATGGGCGCAATTCACCGAGATCAACTCTGAGCGCTCATTGAGTGGGTTGCCCATTTTCCCGAGCAACGCGGCCAAACTTGTTCCGATGTGCCACTAAGAATTGGCGCAGGATTTTTCCTAAAGCGCGACAACCGCGGTTTACTGAGCGGAAGTCGCGCTTTCTTTGTGTGCGGGAACGGGGGTTGCTATCGGAGTTGACGTACCTGTGCGGATTTGCCAAGGTGACTGTGGACGTCGCGATGACGTTCTGAGTCGACAATGAAGAAGTCAACGAAACGGCTGTTAGGTGGAGTGGCCGTGGCCGCGGGCGCGATCGGCGCGATTGGAGCTTTGATGATGAGAGGCAGCAACAAGCGCCGCACGGACCGCGACAGCGACAACATCTGGGCGCGACCCGGGATGGAAGTCGTGTTTAGAGCCGAGTTGATGCCGGGACGCGATGGCTCAGAACGAACCTTCCGAGTACAAGAGCTGCTTCCCAGCGGGCGCGTCTTGCTTGAGAATTTTTCCGGGGAACATGCTGAGAAGGAATTTGAGCGCGTGAGGTAGGTGCAACGAGCGAGGAGCTAAGGGCAAAGGTGGACGTTACTTTTCCTGGCTTTTAGGTCTTGACTCTTGCCTTTAGCTCTTGACCGTTTCACCACTCGTAAACTCTTCCCGCTTCCATCACGCTTAACTTTTCGATCCCCAACGCTTCGATTTCTTCAATTACCTTCGCGCGATAGGCCGGCTTCACATGCACTGCCAGAATATCGATTCCGTTGTGATCCAGTTTGCGTAATTCCTGGGCCATGGTCTCCGGCGTCAGGTGCTTCGAGACTCTCGCCAGTTCGCCCATTGAGTTGGGAAACGATGCTTCGATCAGTAGCGCATCCAGGCGGGGTGCACGGTTGGCTACTGCCCACAGCTCGTCTGTTTCCGCGGTGTCTGAACTAAACAAGACCGACGATCGGCCATCAGAAACCAGTAGACCCACGGTCGGAACGATATGATTGACGTTCACGGCAAGGACCGTGAGATGTGCGACGGTAAAGGGCTCGCCGGTTTTGAACGGCACGTACGTCATCACGGGCCCGTGCTGATTCCGCAGCTCCGCAAAGCGCGGATAGACACTGTCGTTGAAGACATCGCGCTCCAGCAGACCAATTACCTCAGCCGTCCCGTGAATGCGAATGGGTTCTTTTAACTCGGCAAACAGGTCATCCACAAAAATAGGAAGACTTGCGATGTGATCCATGTGCGGGTGCGTGACGATCACATCGCGCACCGTGCGCCGCTGCGGTTCAGTCAACGCCAGACCCAGACTACCGGCGTCGACGGTCACCCGCTCGTCAATCAGGAAGCACGTGAGTCGCTGCGCCGGAGTGGACCTTCCGGCGGCGTCAAAAGAGCTGGGTAAAAGTTGAATCTTCAACGGGTAGTTACCGTTCAGATGTGCCTGCGCAGTTCGGGCGCAAGTATAAGCTAACTGTCGCTGCGGACGCGAAACTTTTTTGGCGCTTTAAGGTCTGCCCTGTTGGCGCTGCGCGAACTGCTGCCGGAGTTCGTGCAAAGCCGATCGATACTCTTCTTCGCGTTCAGCCGCCTCTTGCGCATTGCGGTGAAAGCCACGAGCGACGCGACTGCGATGAAACGCCAACTCGCTCGCCATTTGATTACAGCGCCTGCGTATCCGCCAGCCTGAAAACCCGTGCGACCAGAAGGCACTCCAGGACATCTTCATGCGCCCGCGCACACTGCAAAGCCTTTCAAATTCATGCTGATCGAAAAAGCCCTTCTGATAATCCGGATACAGGAACTGCTGGACCAGCCGGCCTTCGCGTTTCAATTGAAAATGAGTGACCATCAAAGTAATGACCAAAGCCGGTCCCATCACCATGAAGTAAGTCACAAAAAATCCACCACCGCCGAAAAACACCGCCGACCCATTCCAAGCCGCGTGCATGAGTACGGCGAGACCGAAGCCGAGAAACGGCGCCACGATTTTCGTGAAGGTGTTCTGCGATTGCCGCGCCCAGCCAAGTCCGATGCCGGTCATGCTGGTGAACAAGGGATGCGAGAAGGGCGCCGCCATCCCCCTCACAAACCAAACCACCTTCAAAAATTCAGGCCCCTTTTCCACGGCGCGACCGTAGTACAGAATGTTTTCAGTCATGGCAAAGCCAAGACCAACCATGCCGGCGTAAACAATTCCGTCGACAATCCCGTCGAACTCGTCTTTCTTCCAAAAGAAAAGAATGACGAGAATTAGGGCCTTGGCGCTTTCTTCAACGATGGGGGCAGAGATAACCGCGCCCACGGCGTCACCTACTTCTTCGCTGTTGCTGGCAACCGTGGCAAAAATCTGAACCCCGGTATTGAAAATCAATGAAATGAAGACCGCGATGATCGCGCCCCAGAAGAAACTTGTAGCGAGCATCCAAAGCGGTTCCGCTTCATAGCGATCGATCCAGAGCAAGAGCATCACATAGATCGGCACCGGCAAAGTGGCGCAAATCATGCCGATAACCAGTTCTTCCCACCCCGTCTCGGCACCAATCAACAACAGAATCAGCAGGCCGAGCAGCGCTCCGAACATGGCCGCGATGATCGCGGCGATAATCTTGATCGCGCTCAAACGCTTCGATTTCGGCATCACAATCGGTTGATAGGCAACGGGATTCTGGTTGAAGCGGTTCATGCAGTGTGGTGATTTGGCAGGCGCAGTATAACGAGAATTCAAACCAGCGGCCACCAATCATTGTGAGCTCGGGACCGTAAGATCGTGCCCTGAGACTAAACCGCCGCCTAAATTGGTGCGACTAGACATAAGCGACAAGCTGTCAGCAGTTATGGGCGATCCGCAATTGAGCTTGCAAAGCGGTCGCGGTACGTCTATGCTACGCGCCGAAAGCGCGGTTACTGCGTGGCTTTTGGCAGAATCACTGGAAGTTTCGGGGTTCGTGATGGCGGTTTGTATCTCGCGGGGCACAAAGGACGTGGTCTTTTTCCCTGGCATGGTCACGTACCTGCATGGTTCAACGACTTCAGCAGTGATGCAAGGAAATAGATATTTGCGATTATTCAAGGTTTTCTATTTTGATTTGTGAATTTTATCCCCTCATGCGCAGTACTTCAGCGAGCGCGCAGAGTTGATGCACCGACGAAAGGGAACGTTACATGAAACTAGAGTCTCAGACAAAAACTCGACTTGCCGCAGGCCTCGGATCCGTTGCCGAGCGGGCCACCATAGCCTGTGGCCACGCCAGGGAGTTGGAGAAACTGGGCGACTTTGAAGGGGCCCGGGAAGCCCTTAGCGAGTTTTGGGACGAATCGACGAATACCGTTACGGTTGATCAGCTTGAAGACGCACAAAGGGCCGAGGTTCTGCTCCGTATCGGGTGCGTGGCGAGTCGGCAAGCATCCACTCGTCCACGCGAAGGCACTCAGGAAATAGCGAAAGACTTTATTAGTCAAAGTTTGCGTATCTATGAGCAACTCGGCCGGCGCCGCAATGTGGCACAAGCGCGCGCCGATCTCGGGCTTTGTTACTGGCGCGAGGGAGCCTTCGATGAAGCGCGGATCAATCTTGCCAACGCGCTAGCCGACATTACAGAAGACGATGGCGACCTGAAAGCCTTGATTCTCATCAGGGCCGGGATCGTAGAGACCGCTTCGCGACGTTTAAGCGAAGCCCTCAAAATCTACAACGAGGCCGCCGACCTGGTTGAGCACAGCGGCGATCATTATCTGCAAGGTACTTTTCACATTAGCCTTGGCACGACCTTGAGAGGCATGGCCGACGCCAACAATCTAGAGGCATATCTCGATCGAGCACTAATCGAATATGCGGCCGCCAGTTTCCACTTCGAGCAAGCGCGGAACAAGCGTTATTTCGCGAACGTCGAGAATAACCTGGGGTTCCTCTTGTTTACGATTGGACGCTATCAGGAAGCCCACAGCCACCTCGATCGCGCGCGGCAACTTTACTCAGAACTGAAGGACGCCTATTCCGTGGCGCACGCTGACGAGACCCGGGCGCGTGTTTTCCTGGCCGCGGGCCAGTTAGCGGATGCGGAACGTGTTATTCGTTCAGCGGTACGGGTGCTCGAACGAGGTGATGAGAAGGCGATGCTTGCGGACTCGCTTACCACGTTCGGAACCGTCAAAGCGCGCCTCGGCAAATTTGTCCGTGCGCGCCAACTTCTGGATCGCGCCATCGAAATAGCTGAAACCTGTGGCGACCTGGAAGGCGCCGGCCGAGCCAAACTCAGCATCATTGAGGAACTGACGGCGCAAACTTCGCCGCTGGAGCTGGCGGCGATGTACGAGGCTGCTGCGGACCTGTTAAAGAATTCGCAGGAGCCGGCCACCGCCAGCCGACTGATTTCAGGTGCGCGCATAGTCATCGACGCGTTGAGCGAAAGCGGTGAGGAAACGCCACCTGCGATCACGGCATCGTGGGACAACTTTTCGATAAAGCGGGAGGTCCGCGCCTTTGAGAAGTCACTAATTGAGCGCGCGCTACGCGATTCGGGTGGTGCGGTCACCAAGGCAGCGCATTTGCTCGGATTTAAACACCACCAGAGCCTTATTTCGCTAATCAATAGTCGGCATCGCGACCTGCTTGTCCAGCGTTCGGCTGTGCGACCACGTCGAAGTCACCTGTTCTCGAAACCGCGCCGCGCTAAGCAAAGGCTTGGCGCCGCCAACACCGGGCGCACGCCGGCCCACATCCGCATCTTGCACGTTGAAGATGAAGCCGAGGTCGCGGATGCCGCCCGGAGCGCTCTGTCCGCAGAGAAGTGGGAAGTCGAGCTGTGCACGGATGGCGATAGCGCGCTCAGAAAGCTTACGAGTAGCGAGCACTATGACATAGTGATCGTTGACAGCAGTCTTTCCGGCGTCACCGGGCTCGAGTTGGCGCAGCGCACTCGCAAGATAACTCATCGCCGCCGGACACCGATTCTCATGCTTTCGGGCGACGATTTAGAAAATGAGGCGTTAGCCTCCGGCGCAGATGCCTTCCTTAAGAAGTCTGATCAGTTAACTGAACTGACGCCGACCGTAGCGCGCCTCCTAAGAGAAGGTTCGAAAAACCGGTAAATCTCTATTAAGCTTGAAGGGCGCGCGGTTCCAATGTTTGGTTCCGCGTGCCTTTCTTCTGCCCAGGTTCATCAATCCCTCTAAATGGTTTGCGAGCGTTTTGACTCGCTTGTCATATAACTCCTCTTCCTCTGCGACTAATTCATCAAACAGGTAGAAAGTGACGCGTGCACTTTCCATCCAGCTATTTTCAAAAGGAGTATTGACGTGAAACTGAACTGGAAGAAATTCAGCGTTGTTGCGACCTTCGCAGGCGCACTTTTGTTAACGACCGCGGCTGTCGTTTTTTCGCAAAACCCGCCGCCACGGCCCGACGGTCCGCCGGGACCGCCGCGCGGCCCGTTTGGACACGGCCCCCATGGTCCGCGAGGACCTGGCGGCTTTGGCCCGTTGGCTGGATTGAACTTGACTGACGCTCAGAAGGAACAAGTCAAACAGATTCATGAAAGCTTTGCCGAACAGACCAAAGCGTTGCGCGATCAAATGCACGCGCTTCATGAGAGTCAAGGCGATCCGATGAGCAACTTTAATGAAGCAGCCGTTCGCTCAGCGGCGGAAGCGCGCGCGAAGGTTCAAGTGGAAATGGAAGTCGCCCACGCGAAAATGATGTCGCAGGTCGCAAACGTCCTGACTGCCGAACAGCGAGCCCAAATGGCCGAGCGACACAAGCACCGGCGCCAGGGTCCGCCGCGGCCGCCAGCGCCTCCGGGCGAACCTGAGTTCTGAGAGGAGACGAGGCACTCCTCGGAAGGACGGCTCAATGAACAGGCGTGCCAGCTTAACCGGCGCGCCTCGGTTATTGAGCCGTTTTCCTTCGTCGGGAGCGGCCATGCCATCCGGCTCGTTTCGGGATCGGGACAAAGAATCGAAGGTGCCGCAAACGGGAACCGTTGCATAGATCGTCAAAATGCTTCGGAAATCGTGGCATTTACCCGTTCCAGAAGCGTTCCAGAAAACCTGTTGACCGGTGAGCCATCCATTTGCAAGAATGAACATGGCCGTGAAGTGACCTTCCGGCCCTTCAGACCGGACTAACCCTGGTCCAATCCCGCTGAAAGCTGTTAATTGAGTTTCCTCAGAACCTTGACTTGTTTGCTGAGAGCCTGCAAGCTACGCAAACCCTGAACCCTTAACCATCGCGAGCACCCCTCGACCTCGGCTCAGCATGGAGAATCAGAACATGGAAGATTCGTCTTCGCGCCCCAACGTCTCTAAATCCGAACAGGACAACCCTCGTTCCGCCACCAGCAATCAAGCCGGTGCTAACTCGTCTTTCAGTCCAGAGTCGATCGCGGACTCGTTGACGTCTGCCCTCGAAAACGGTGATCTCGATCGCCTCGCCCAATCGCGTCGCGCTTTTCAAACCGAACGCCGGACAGCCTCCAGGACGGCCGACGAATGGACACTGCCTGATTTGGAAGCGATGCTCGAACGCCGCAACGCACAACGCGCAATCGACGAGGCCGTGATTTCCACCGACGATCTCCGCAAAGAAGAAGAAGCTCTGCGGCAGGCGCAGGAAGAACTCGAACGACGCCGTCACGAAGTTGAAGCTGCCAAGCGCCGCGCGGAAGACGAGGCGAAGCGCAAAGCCGCTGAAACACAGCGGCGCGCGATTGAAGCTGAAACTCAACGCCGCGCGCGCGAACACAGCGAGCGACTGGCCGAGTTGGAAGCAATCCGGAAGGCTGCCGAAACTGCGGCCCTTCAAGCTGCGCGCAAAGAGCAACTGCTGAACGCTGAAATCGATGCGTTACGGCAGACCGAAGAAGAACAACTGAAGCAACTCGCGGAAGCCGAGCACCGGTTACGTGAACAAGTCGCCGCGTGTGACGCAGCTGAGGTCGAAGCCCAGAAACGCGCCGAGCGCGAGCAATGGCTCAGCGCTGAACTTGAATCATTGCGCAACGCAGAACACCAGGAAGTTACCCGCCTTAAACAAATCGAGGGCGAAATTCTTTCGCAACTTGAAGCTCGTCATCGCGCGGAAGAAGAAGCCAACAAGCGCGACGAGAAATTGCGCCAGCTGGACGCCGAGATTGAATCGCTCAACAAGGCGGCCGACCAACAGCGTCAGGCAATCGCAGCGAAGGAGTCTGAACTAACTCAGCTCGAACGCACGCGCCTGGCGGCTGAAGAGGAAGCACAACGACAGGCGCACACTCAGCAACGTTTGAATTCCCAAATTCAAGCGCTTCATGAAACCGAGTATCACCTTGCGCAGACTGTTGAAGCGGCGAATGCGCGACTGGCTGAGCAAGAGAATGCTCGTCAGCTGTTAACACAGCAAATCGACGCCCTGACGCTTCGCGAGCAGCAGCTCAAACAAGATATCGAAGCCCTTGCCGTGCAGGAGGCCGAACAACGCGCCGCCGCCGTGCGGCTGGAAAGCGACATGCATGCGTCGCAGCAGACTCGCGCACAGGCGGAAGAGAGACTTGCTGAGCTAAGCCGCAAGGAGCAAGCGATCGCTGCCGAACTCGAGCGCCTGCGCAACGATGAGCAGGCGTCGCTGCAACGGATTACCGAAGCTCAAGAGGAAGTGCGCAACGCCGAGCAGGCATCGTTGCAACGGATCGCCGAAGCCCGGGAACGCGTCCGAGCCTCCGAAGAAGAATCGCGACAGCGAATCGCGGAAGCCGAAGCGAACGTCAGAGCCGCCGAGCAGCAGTCTTTGCAGCGACTCGCTGAGGCCGAAGAGCAGGCGAAGGCTGCCGAGCAGGAAACGTTAAAACGAATCGCCGACGCAGAAGCGCGATTGCGCGAACAGGAAGAAGCGCACCTGAAAGCGAAGATCGAAGAGGAACTTCGCGGTCAGAAAGAAATCGACCGGCTCGCGGCAATGGAAGCCGACCGCAACAAATTGCGCGCGGACATTCAGGAGCGCGCGCAACGTGAGCACTCGCTAAATTCGCAGATCAAGGCGCTCGAAAAGGATCGGTCCGCGCATTCCACGCGGCTGGCAGAAGTCGAAGCACGGGCGAAACAGGCGCAGGAAGATTTTGATTCGGCCGTGCGCGCGTTTGAGCAGGCCTCAGCGGACTACGAAAGACACCTGGCCGAGTATGAAGTGAAACGAAGCGAGCTGGCCACTCTGGGCCGCGAGCGTGCCGAGCAAGAACGAGCACGGGCCGCGGAAATCGACGAGCTTACCGCGAAGGACGCCGAACAGGTCGCGCGTCTCAAAGAACTCGAGACCCGAGTCGGCAACCAGGAAAAAGCGTTAAGTGAGCGGCAATCTGAGATTGAGCAACTTTATCAAAAAGAGCAGACGCTGATCGCCGACACGCAGAATGCCCGGCACACGGAACAGAATCTGTTGAAGCGAATCGTCGAAGTTGAAGCGCGCTTCGTCGAGGTCGCGAAGACCAGGCAACTGGCGGAAGCTCAAGCCAAGCAGCAAATCGAAAAAGAAGATCGGCTGAAGGCTGAAATTGAAAACCTGCAACAGTCTGAACAGCAACACCTGAAGCGGGTTGAGGAAATGAACGCGCGCATTCCGCAACTCGACGAGTCGCGCCGCGTCGCTGAGCAGGAAGCCCAACTTCGGCAGGAACATGAGCAGCAACTGCGGCTGACGCTGAATGTGCTGCGCGAACAGGAGCAGGACCACAACAAGCGAATCGAAGAGATTCAGAAATCACTTTCAGCGCAGGTTCAGGCGTGCTACAGGCTGGAAGAGGAAGTTCGCGAACAGGCTGAGAAGGAACAGGAAGTTACCGCCCGCCTCGAAGAGGTGCGCAACGCCAAACATCATCAGGTCAAACGCGTCGAAGATGTCGAGGTGTCGCTGCGCTCGCTGGAGCAAACACGTCTTTACAACGAAACCGAATCGCGCCGGCGCACCGAACGAGAGCAGCAATTAACTGCCGAGATCGACGCGTTGCGGCGTGCCGAAGCGGAACAACTGAAACGCATCGATGAAGCCGAAGGACGGCTGCGTGAGCAGGAGCAAGCGCGTCAGGCTGCCAGAGCTAAGGCCACACAGCTGGCTGACCAGGAAGAGCAACTGGAAGAGGAACTAAAAACGTTCCAGGCCGAGGAGCGCTCGCAATTCGATCGGTTGCAACAACTTCAAGCGCGCGTGCGTGAAGAAGAAGAAGCAATTCAGGTCGCGACGGCCAAAGCGCGCCGAGAGGCCGACAAGGCCGAACAGCGACTGGCTGAGCTTGAGGGCATCCGTAAGGGCTTGTATACGCGCCGGGCCGATGACAAGGAAGAAATGCTCGCGGCCGATATAGAGAAGTTGCAGAATGCTCGAGCCGAGCAAATCGCACGGATCGAAGAGGCTGAACAACTGCGGAACAGTCTGCAATCTCAGCTGCAAAATAACCAGGAGCAGCAGCTAGTCGCCGAAATCGAAGCGCTACGAACTGCTCAGGCTGATCAGCTTGCGCGCCTGGAAGAAGCCGAACAAGTACGGAACAGTCTGCAATCTCAGCTGCATGATGACAAAGAGCAGCAGCTAGTCGCTGAAATCGAAGCGCTGCGAACCGCCCAGGCTGAGCAACTGGCGCGCCTGGAAGAAGCCGAACATGTGCGGAACAGCCTGCAATCTCAGCTGCAAAATAACCAGGAGCAGCAGCTTGTTGCTGAAGTCGAGGCACTACGTGTTGCTGAGGCCGAACAACTTGCGCGCGTGCAAGAAGCTGAAAAGCTGCGCACCAGCCTGCACTCGCAAGTGAGTGGCGACGTACAGCAGCTGGAGGCGGAGATTGAGTCACTGCGGACTGCTGAAGCTGAACAACTTGCACAGATTGCAGAAGCTGAAGCTCGCTTGCGGGTTCAGGAAGAAGCCCGGCAGGCGGCCCAAGCGAGGATGAGCCAGCTCGCAGAGCAAGAGAGCGCGCTCGCTAACGATCTCGAATTCCTGCGCGTCGCCGAAGAAGCACGACTGCGCCGGCTGGAAGAAATGAAATCCAGCAAGCAGGATCTTATGCAGCGCGGTGATGAACCAATCGACTCCAAAGCGATTGTGCCCGTTTCTGAAGCAGCCGAGTGGAATCAGAGCGCGCCCTTGCAAGAGTCACCAGCCGAGGCGCCCTGGCTGCAAATTGATCTTCAACACTCCGAAAACGGAAACGGTGACGTCCACTCTGACTATCCGCCGATTTCTAACGCAGGCGAACCGCCCAGCCTGGCATCGGTGCTTGATGCCCACGACAGCGGCATACCTGCGGCGCTGCTCGAAAAGCTTAATGGTGATGCTTCCAGTCAGCGGGCTGCGGCCCTCGCCGACCTGACCGAAATCGGAGGCGAAGAGGCGTTCGAGCTAATCACGAATGCATTTGATGATTCGGTTGTCGAGGTGCGTAACGCCGCGGCGCGCGCCTTGTACGACCTAAACTCCGATCGGACGGGTTCGTTTACGCGTGCTTTGCGCGAGGCTTCACCCGAACGGCGGCGAAAAATTGGCGCGGCTATCGCGGGTTCAGGCCTGGCGGCAAACGCGCTGAACGCTCTTTCAGGTGAAAGCCGCGACCGGACCTATGACGCGTACTCGTTGCTGTTCCTGATGGCCAAAGTCGGCGAAGTATTTCCGCTGCTGCAGGCCGTCAGTCGCCACTCGAACATCGAGGTGCGGCTTACCGCGATCAAGCTGATTGCGTTGAGCAACCAACAGCAGGTGCTGTCATCGCTGCGAAACATGGCCGCGCGCGACGCCCTGCCACCGGAAGTGCATGCGGCGGTAATGGAAGCGATTTATTCAATCAGCGCCCAGGCCCGCGAACACGCGCCTTCACTCGCCTAATTAATCAGAAGAATCAGTCGCGATAGGTTGGATCGATCCGATCCAGCTTGCGCAAGAGACCGGGCCAGGTTAGCTCTGCACCCTGGCCGACGGTAACCGCACTCATTTGTTTGGCGGTCAAATCAATGATCGGTTCAGCGACGCGATGTAACTCAACCCCGCCGGATTGCGCGAGGATTTGAATGCGACAAGCGCGCTCAAGGATGTACATCAAGAGAAATGCCTCGGCAACGGTCTCGCCAATCGTAAGCAAACCGTGGTTACGCAGAATCATGTAGTTCTTGTCACCAAGATCGGAAACCAGCCGCGGCTTCTCTTCCTCGTTCAACGCCAATCCCTCGTAATCGTGATACGCCAGCGAAGCGAGGGGAAACATCGACTGCTGTGAAATCGGCAGCAGACCATCCTTCTGCGCCGAAACAGCGATGCCATAATCCGTGTGCAAGTGCATTACACACAGGGCGTCTTCGCGCGCGCCATGCACGGCGCTGTGAATGGTGAAACCGGCCGGATTGATGAAATACGGGGACTCCAACACCTTGTTGCCGCTGGGATCAACCTTGACGAGGCTGGAGGCGGTGACTTCATCAAACATCATTCCGTAGGCATTAAGCAGAAAGTGATGCTCGGGTCCGGGAACGCGTGCCGAGATGTGCGTGAAAATCAGATCATCCCAGCCGTAAAGCGCGACCAGTCGATACGCCGCGGCGAGATCGACACGCGCCTGCCATTCGGCTTCGCTCACTTGATCGCGAATCGATGAAGCTTTGGGGGATGGCGTCATGGTTACTTAAACTCGAACGATTTCAGATAGTCGTTGTACGGCTGCTCCCACTTCGCGACGGTGTTGAGCGGGCCGGTAAGCTTCACGAAGTAATTTCCTTTTGGGGTTTCAATCACTGCGGCACGCAGCCGATATTTCTCGTCGTTGTGCCGGTCACCGCCGCCGGGCGTCATCTCGGCAGTGTAGGTGCCGGACACATCGACCGTTGTCACTTTCAGACCGTTGATGGTGGTTGTTTCCGTTTTAGCTTTGTCCTGAGAGGAAGAGCCGTCCGGTTGTTTGATTTGATTGATCCAGCGCTCGACGTTTGCCTGCACCGAGCCGCCCTGCGCACTGCCGAAATAGTAAAGCACCAATGAAGCGTCCTGCAGATCAGCGTCAGACTTTGGCAGCTTGTACTGCGCGACCCGCATGGAGGAAGTTGTCTTCTCGGTGACCCAACCATCGGGAGCTTTGAAGCGCAGTTCGCCGGAGGCCGGCACACTCGGCTGCTGATTCGTGGTTTGATTTGCGCTACTGGAACACGCCGCCGAAGACAAGAGCAGCGACAAGAAAAGTACGGTGTAGATTCTTAACTTCATTGTTACCTCGGCTGAAGAATCTACACCGGCTCGATTAGTTAGGCAAAGTTACTTACCGCCGCGGGTTGGTTCAATTTGATTGTGGCACGCGCATTCTGTGCGTGATTCACGGGGCGGGACGCCCGCAGCATCAGGAGTTTGGCTTGAGTTATTAGTGAGAGTGAGGCACAGAGGACCTGAATTAACGCGCCTCATCTTCTGCGGTTCCGAGCTGAAGAATGTACTACTGCAGGATTACACTGCCTAGTTTAAAAGGACCACCTGACGCGCAATCGACCCTTTGTCTACAAAGGTCCGGCGTTTCCTCGGTGCAGATCTTATATCCAACGCATACCTTCTTACAGACGATATTGTTACCCTCGAACACGCATGTCTGACACGAGGGGGGCGTTCCAAACCCGTCACATCCCAAATCACCACCAGTTCCGAGGGTCCTGGCAGCAAACATCGCTCGAGTAAGTCTGGCGAAATCACCTGGAAAAGGGACGGGCCACGTCCAGTTAATAGAAAAACTATTTTCTTTGCCGTCATTATTGGTCCGGGCAAAAGATGTGTTCTTGATCGCCGCGGTCATACACCTACTAGCAAGTGCATTTCGCGCACGAGACAACGTTGAGTTCGTCACAGAAAGTTTGGGTGACACCCATCGTCCTTTTGATCTGGTAAAAGTATATTCAAAGGCGATCGTGCCCTTTCCAATCCCCTTTTCGTTCCCCTTTTCTATTTCGGCCCAGCAGTTTTTAAGCTTTGGAATCACAGTGGCGTGAAAGTAGCGATTGATTCTCTGTTGCGTGATTATCGTTTGCGCAGCAACTTTTTTCTCGATGTTTGCCTGCCCCGAACCGCCCTGCGCAGCGCCGAAATCGCAAGGTGCCAACGCAGCTTCTTGCAGGTCAATCTCAGACTTCGGCAGTTTGTACTGCGCGACGCGCATGGCCGAAGTTGTCTTCTCGGTGACCCAACCCGCAGGAGCTTTAAAGCGTAGTTCGCCGGACGCCGGCCCGCTCGCCTGTTGGTTCGTAGTTTGGTTTGCGCTACTGGAGCAGACCGCGGCAGACAGAAGCAGCGACAAGAAAAGTGCGGTGTAGATTCTTAGCTTCATGTTACCTCGGCTGAAGAATCTACACCGCCTCGATTAGTTAGGCAAAGTTACTGGCCGCCGCCCGACGCCGCCGCACTGTGCTCTTTCGCGCGGCGCTCCATCTCTTCCGCCGGCACGTCCTCTTTATGAGTTGAGATGTGCCAGATATGCCCAAAGGGATCCACGACCGTGCCCGACCGGTCACCATAGAACTTGTCTTCGAGGGCTTGTTTCACCGTCCCTCCCGCACTAACTGCACGCTCGAACACGCTGTCAACATCTTCGACGTAGATCATCAGACTCACGGGTGAGCCGCCGATTGTCTCGGGCCCGCTGTAGCCCATCTGGGGGTGTTCGTCCCCGAGCATAATGATCGAATCGCCAATCTTAATTTCGGCATGACCAACTGTCCCGCCCGGCGCCGGAATTCGAAACAGCTCAACTGCGCCGAACGCTTTCTGGTAGTACTCAATCGCTGCACCGCCACCCCGCACAATCAAGTACGGCGTCACCGAATGGTAACCCTCGGGAATTGGTTTGACTGACATTTCTGTTCTCCTTCTTGGTTTGGAATCGTGTCAAAAGCTCTCACTGCGATCATAGTTGGGTGGCAATGTACCAAACGTTATCGAACGGGTCCTTAATCGTGCCGACGCGCGCGCCATAAGGCTGATCGGACGGCTCGCCCATTGATATCGCTCCTTCAGCGCTTATCGCCCGCGAATACCAGGCATCAGCGTCGTCCACGTATAGCATAAAGTGCATCGGTCGCGGCTTCCATGGGCCGTGCGCTTCGCCGGTTTCGATGATTGAATCGACAATGCGAAGCTTCGCATGATGCACGATGCCTTCGGGCGATTGATGACGCTCAACTTCCTCGGCGCCGAATGCTTGCTTCAGAAAATCAATCAGTTTCGTGGCCCCGACCGGATTAAAGAAGGGCATCAGGACCGGCAAGCCTTCGGGAACATAAGTCGGGCCTTGCGCCGTCGCTATGTACCAGTGGTTGCCGCCGATGTCCTCGATCGCCGCGCCGCGCTCGCCATAGTCCATATCAGTTGGTGGCATGATTGATTTAGCCCCGGCCTGTAATGAGCGCTGGTAAATCTCGTCTACATTTTCTACGTAAAGATGAAGTGAAGCAGGCGCGGGCTCACCTTTCCACTTCGACTTGCCGCCACCGCCACCGATCATCACCATCGAGTCCCCGACTTTGTATTCGGAATGATACCCACCCGCGGACCCCAATCCATACACCTGCCCTTCGGCGCCGAACGCTGCCTTTATGAATTCGATTTCAGCAAAAACGTCAGGCACAGTGAGATAAGGCGTTATCGCTCGAAATCCTTCGCGAATCTTGCCGGACGTCTCGGTGGCGCTCGCGGCTGCGGTCGTTGTTGTCATCAGTGCTGTCCCTTCAAGTTCATTCCGCAGGCGCGCTTTGAAATCCGCGCGCGGAAGCGCCCGCAAGTCCGTGGCAATGTCCAGCAACGCCACGATCTCAGCATCAAGCGACGCTGGCGTTACTTCGGCATCCGTCAACATGATGCTGACCGCCTGATCGAGTTGTTCTGTTAAGAGAACCTCACTCATAATTATTCTTCATCACTTCGTCTGGCTCACGAGCTTTGCTCGCAAATTTTGCAGCGCCCTCAATTGCAGTTGCTTCACCGCACCCTCACTGCGACCAAGCTCGTCCGCGATTTCACGAATTGATCTTTCTTCGGCGAACCGCATGACCACCACGCTCCGCTGGTCACCGGAAAGGCCATCAACCAATCTGAACAAGTGCGCGCGTCTTTCGGCTTCCTCTAAATCCGTCTGCTGAGTCTGTTTCGCCCTCGGTTGCGAGCGGGCCGGCTGCTCGACCATCAGAGAGGGCGTATCCCCCGGGCCACTGCCCCGTTCTCGTGCGGCCCGCTTTGCGCGATCGGCAATTAGATTTGAAGCGATTCGCAACAGCCAGGCGCCAAACGGCGCGCCGGTCCATTTGAATCGCGCCAGACTTTCTAACGCTTTGCGAAAAACTTCCGCTGTCAGATCCTCTGCTTCATTGCGGTTCAGAGTTCGGCGGGCTGTGTACGCGTATACCAGGTCGAAATATTTTTCGTATATCTCCACGAAACGCGCGCGATCCTGCTGGGCGGCTTCAATCAGCCGCCGCTCCTCCGCCTCCCTCTCTTTATCGAGGCGAACTTCGCGTGCAGATTCGCTATCAGCCATGCCTCTTCACTCTATATAAACTTTTACCAGGGAAAAAGGTTACGGGTAGTAGCCCCCAAAGCCTCGCCTGAATCTTCTTTTCTGAGCCAACATTACGCTCGAGCAAACGCCCGGTTGGAAGAAAGGCCATGACGAGCGCAGTCGCTGCGGCTGATGCTCAGACAACCAAAGTAAACGCGGAGGTCGCACGGAAAGGCATTACTGACGCCGCTTACATGTCCGCTTGAGGCAGGCATCCCTTACTCCGAAAACCGTTTCTAAGGGTTTCCTCATACGCTTAGAGGTTAACTCCCGGCACAACCATTGCACTCAATCGCTTGCCTGAAGAAGCCTGAGCATTAGAAGAGGCTTTCCGCTCGCGTTGCGACCTTAATGAGAATTAGCATGACGAATTACTGCTCCAACTGTCCCAGATTTCTGGCAGCAACCTTCTGCTTGCTCATCTTTTCTTCTTTGATAGCGGCCCAGACAGCCGACCCCAACATCCGCATTAGTCAGATCTATACGCGCGGAGGCGAAGCGGGCGCCACTTTCCAAAACGACTTTATCGAACTGTTTAATCGAGGGAACGTTGACGTCGATGTAAGCGGATGGAGCCTGAACATTTCGAACTATACTGGGACTCCGCCAAGTTTCCAGATGTCGGTTTCCACCATCAAACTATTTTCCTCGAGCGGAATTATCATCGGCCCCGGCAAACACCTGCTCATCAGGTTTGGGGGCAGCGGCGCTAACGGCCAGCCCACCCCTTTTGACATCAATCTCAACCCTTTTCCCCTCAGCGATACGGGTGGGCAAATTGCCCTGCTGGGTAAAGACAAAACGCTGGCGCACTTCTATTGCCCAGCGTCTCCGGACCTGACCGGAGCCGTGGTCGACTACGTCGGTTTTGGCCCGGCCATTTGTTATGAAGGCGCCGCCACGCTTTCGCCGCCGCCAGGTCAGGCGATGACCCGTATCAACGGCGGCTGTACTGATCACAACAACAACCTTGCAGACTTTTCGTTAGCCACGCCAAACCCGCGGACACGCCTCGACGCTGCGACGCCTTGTGGTGCGCCAGGCAGCAGCGTAATTGATTTTGGCGCGCCCCAGTTCGACGTGTCTGAGAATCAAGGTGGGGCGCAGATTACCGTAACTCGCATTGGCGACGTATCGAGCCCGGCGACCGTTGACTATTTCATTTCAGACAACGAAGCCAGGGAGCGTACGGATTACACCACGACCCTGGGAACTTTACGTTTCGCTCCGGGAGAAACCCAAAAGACATTTGAGGTGCTGATTACCGACGACGCTATGCCGGAAGCAAACGAAAATGCATTCCTTGGTTTACTGAACGCCACGGGCAACGCCAGCATTGGGCCGCGTAGCAGCGCATTACTCGTGATTCATGACGACGATCTGACCTTGGGTCCGAATGTCGTGGATATTTCAAACAGCTACGTTCGCCAGCACTACCATGATTTTCTTAACCGCATGCCGGATCCAAGCGGCGAAGCGTTCTGGGTCGATAACATTGAGTCATGCGGCAGCTCCGCTCAATGTCGTGAAGTCAAACGCATCGACACGTCGGCGGCGTTCTTTCTATCAATTGAGTTTCAGAAAACGAGCTTTCTTGTTTATCGGATTTACAAGGCTTCGCTGCCGGAAACGGCCCAACGGCCCCGCGCGATGCCACGCTATCGCGAGTTCATTCGCGACACGCAGCAGGTGGGCCAGGGCGTTGTCGTTGGCCGGACTGGATGGGAGCAGGCCCTCGAAGCCAATACGGTGGCTTTTGCAAACGATTTTGTTTATCGGCCGGAATTCCTGGCGAACTATCCCGAGACGTTATCAGCCCCGGCTTTTGTCGAAAAACTCAACGCCCAGGCAGGGAACGTCCTGACCTTTGATGAGTTCTTCAGACTGGCAAATGGGCTGATGGCCGGCTTAGAGACGCGCGGCAGCATACTCCGCAAAGTTGCTGAACATCAAAGGCTCAGCGATAGGGAACGCAACAGTGCTTTCGTTCTGACGCAGTACTTCGGATATTTGCGTCGCAATCCTGACGATGCGCCGAACACTGATTTTTCAGGTTTCGATTTCTGGCTCGGAAAATTGAATCAGCACGGCGGAGATTACCGCGCTGCAGAAATGGTAAAGGCCTTCATCAGCTCGACCGAATACCGCACGCGCTTCGGGCAGTAAACTGGTTCACATTACGGTGGTCAATGCCGGCTTCTACTCAAACCGTCACCCGGAGGAAGCCCCTGAGTCGGGCACAACGCAGTTCTCTCACCCATCACTTAACCTCTTGCCAGATCCGGACGTGACGAGTTTCGGGAAGCAGCAACGAGCCAATAATAAAAGTCAGACCCGCGACGACAATCGGATAATAAAGTCCCGCATAAATGTTTCCGGTTTGGGCGATGACGCTTAAGCCGATCAGCGGCAGCAGCCCGCCAAAGACTCCGTTACCGATGTGATATGGCAGCGACAGCGACGTGTAACGAATCTTCGCCGGAAATGCTTCGACGAGATAAGCAGCGATCGGTCCGTACACCATGGTGACAAAGATCACCTGGATAAATACGAGCAGAATCAGCTTCCACGCCACGCTGTTTTGAAAAAGGTTCCCCAAACTCGTGTAAGTCAGAACTTCGCCGGCGGGCTGAAGAGCTCCGTTAACAGACGTTTGCGGGGTCAGATTAATCGCGCCCGTTACCGCATGCCGCTGCGATATGGCGGTGACGACCTGTGAACCCGCGGCTTGCTGCATCGCGTGATAGATCGGCAAATATGTGACCGCCGCGAGCAAACAGCCGAGCATCATTATTTTCTTGCGTCCGAACCGATCGGATAATGCGCCGAACAAAACGAAGAATGGAATCCCAAATAACAGCGCCGTCGCGACGATATAGTTCGCCGACGTCGTGTTCACCTTCAGAATCGTTTGCAAATAGAAGAGCGCGTAGAACTGACCGGTGTACCACACTACTCCCTGTCCGGCCGTCGCGCCGAACAAAGAGATCAGGACGCGCTTGAGATTGGCCCACTGAGTGAACGCTTCTTTCAGCGGTTGCGCTGAAGTCATTCCGGCGGACTTGATGTGCGTGAAGATTGGCGACTCCTGCATCCGCAGACGGATATAAAGCGACACGGCGACGAGGAATATTGAGATGATGAAGGGCAGGCGCCATCCCCAGGTGGCGAATGCTTCCCTGCTCATCAAGTTCTGAATAACGAGGATGACGACCAGCGAGAGAAACAAACCGAGCGTTGCCGTAATCTGAATAAAGCTCGTGAAGAAACCGCGTCGCTCGTCCGGCACATGTTCTGCGACATAAACCGCGGCGCCGCCGTATTCGCCTCCCAGCGCCAGGCCCTGAAGGATGCGGATGACCAGCAGAATAATCGGTGCGGCAATGCCGATCGTCGCGTAGGTCGGCAGAAAACCAATCAGCGCCGTCGCGCCGCCCATGATGAGCAGCGTCACCAGGAACGCATACTTGCGCCCGACTAGATCGCCGATCCGGCCAAAGAAGAGCGCGCCAAACGGACGCACGACGAAACCGACCGCAAACGTCGAGAGGTAAGCGATCAGCGCCAGTGTGTTGTTGCCCTGCGGATAAAAAAGCGGCGCGATGATCGTGGCCAGACTTCCAAAGATGTAGAAGTCATACCACTCGATCATCGTGCCGACCGACGAGGCACCGATAATTTGCCAGATTCGAGTTTGTTTACTCACGCCTTTGGCGAGTTCACTTTCGCGGCAGCATGCCGGCCATCATCTCAAACGAATCGTGTACGGCACTGAAAGAGGCTTCCAGTTGCGCGTCAGTCCCGCGTTTCGCATCTTTGCGCAACTTGCTGAGCGCGCTCTTAAACTTCTTCAGCTCCTTGCGAAAGTCTTCCCGGTAGCGTTCAGCTGTGGCTTTCGGCATGCCGACGCGGACGATAGCGTCCCCGCGTCGGGCTAATTCCGCGGCGTTGGTTCTGATGCGTTGAAAGTCTTTTGCGGGCACGGCCTCGTGTTCCAGGGGATGAAGCAGATCGTGAAAGACGTTGTATTCCCTGACGCTGAAATGCTCTTCTGCGGACGCGACTGGTGTCAGCATCAAAAAGAGTGCGGCGACGAAAACGATAGCTATACGACTCATTCTCACCTCTGAAGTTGATTTGGTTCTAACTAGCTTTGCAAAAGTACTTTCGATTCATCGGTTTCCCCCCTCCCCGTATACGGGGAGGGGTTAGGGGTGGGGTTTTGCGCGCCAACCTCTCCCCCGGCCGCTTCTCCGCTTGCGGAGAGGGCGAGAAATCTATCCGCGAACGCCGGCAATGCCGAAAGAGATCATAAAGCCCGCGATGTTTATGGCGATGAACAACGCCGTCTCGCAAATGAACAGCACGAGCGACTTCACTATTGTAATTGGCCAGCGCTGCCGGTACACGCGGCGCAAAGCGAACATCAGATAGATGAATGCGACCGGGTAAAAGAAATTCAGCGCCATCCCCGGCAATTTTCTGCCGAACGCCGCCACCGCGAGAAATAGCACGGCAAACAGACTCTTGCAGAGGAAATCGAACGAGTAATAGTGAAATGAAAAGATCAGGTGCTCAACATAGTAGCGACGTGTCGAGAAGTACAGGAGCGACAGAAATACGCCTGACAGCAGGACACTCAGAAATCTCAACACCGCCGCGATGCGCTCGGCCCGATCATGAATCCGCTCAGCGAACACCATCGGATCGAGGCCTCTCTGTTTCGCCATCTGAATGACCGCCGGACTCCGGCTCATTCTTACCGCGCCGCCGCCACGCGCATCTGACAGTGTGCCCCAGGCGAACAGAAAATAAAGCGCACTGAAGGTCAGGTACAGACGCACCGGCCCAATGTGAAAGCCTTTTCGGCCCGCGAGGTATTCGGACGTTAGCTGCCCGGGACGAAACAGTAACGCACCAAAAGTACGCAGAATCTTGTTTGACTGAAGGTCCGTGAGTTCGCTGAGAACGTGAGCAAAGAAACGGCGGATTGAGAGATCGCGCCGGTCAACTTTCTTCTGGCCACAAGCAGCGCAATACTTGCCGGATAGATCGGCGCCGCAGTTGAGGCATTGTCCTGCCTGCTCGATGACGTCAGACATTTAGGTCGGGATTGAATCTACGCTCGTGTCAACTGCCGGTACTTAATCCGATGCGGCACTTCGGCCTCTGATCCCAGGCGCGCCTTGCGATCCTCTTCGTAGTCCGAATAGTTACCTTCGAACCAGACGACTTTACTGTCGCCTTCAAACGCCAGCATGTGCGTGGCAATCCGATCAAGAAACCAACGATCGTGTGAGATGACAACGACACAGCCGGCAAAATTCTCCAAAGCCTCTTCCAACGCGCGGAGAGTGTTTACATCCAGGTCGTTCGTCGGCTCATCCAGAAGCAAAACGTTCGCGCCTTCCTTCAACATCTTGGCGAGATGCACGCGATTCCGTTCTCCGCCGGAGAGTTTGGACACTTTCTTTTGCTGATCTGAGCCGGAAAAGTTGAAGCGGCCAACGTAGGCGCGCGAATTCACCTCGCGAGTACCGAGCTTGAGCATGTCCTGTCCACCTGAGATTTCTTCCCAAATTGATTTGTTTGCATCAAGCGTGCGGCTTTGATCGACGTAAGCCAACTGCACCGTTTCGCCGATTCTAATCTGACCGCTGTCCGGTGTTTCGTCGGCCGTAATCATGCGAAACAGAGTTGTCTTCCCTGCTCCGTTCGGACCGATGACGCCGACAATGCCTCCCGGAGGAAGCGCGAAGGTCATGTCCTCAACCAGCAATTGGGCGCCGTAGGCTTTGCTCACTTTGTCGGCTTCGATGACGACGTCGCCGAGACGCGGACCCGGAGGAATGTGAATCTCCAGGTCTTCGCGCCGTTTGTCCGACTCTGCCGCCAGAAGGTTTTCGTACGCGTTGATGCGCGCCTGGCCTTTCGCTCGTCTTGCTTTTGGCGACATGCGAATCCATTCCAGCTCGCGCTGTAAGGTCTTTTGCCGCTCGCTTTCAGATTTCTCTTCGCGTCGCAAACGCTCCTGCTTTTGTTCCAGCCAGCTTGAATAGTTTCCTTTCCAGGGAATTCCCTCGCCGCGATCCAATTCGAGAATCCAGCCGGCCACGTTGTCGAGGAAATATCGATCGTGCGTCACGGCGATGATCGTTCCCGGATAGGTTTGCAAGTGATGTTCAAGCCACGCGACGGACTCGGCATCAAGGTGATTAGTTGGTTCGTCCAGCAACAGGATGTCGGGTTTCTGAAGCAGCAGCCGGCAAAGCGCGACGCGTCGTCGTTCGCCACCCGACAAAACTTTCACCGGAGTATCAGGCGGTGGACAACGCAGCGCATCCATCGCCATCTCGAGTCGCGAATCCAAATCCCAGGCGTCCAGTTGATCCAGCTTCTCCTGCACGACGCCCTGCCGTTCGAGCAAGCCGTTCATCTCGTCGTCGGACATCTCCTCGCCGAACTTCGCGTTAATCTCCTCATACTCCTTCAGGAGGGTTACCGTTTCCTTCACCGCCTCTTCGACGACTTCACGAACCGTTCGCGAGTCATCAATCAACGGCTCCTGTTCGAGATAGCCGACGGTGTAGCCGGGCGAAATCACCGTCTCGCCGAGAAACTCTTTATCAACCCCGGCTAAGATCCGTAGCAACGAAGACTTGCCGGAACCGTTCAGGCCAATCACGCCGATCTTCGCGCCGTAGAAGTACGAGAGATAAATGTCTTTCAAGACCGGCTTCTTGTCGTAAAACTTACTGACGCCGACCATTGAGTAAATAACTTTGTTAGGCTCTGATGACATGGTTCACGCTATTTCTTATCCGCTTCCAAAAAGATTGTCCAACGCTGGATCGATTTCTATGAGCACACCTGGTTTTTTCCAACGGCAAGCTACCCTCTTTTCTTATCGGGCCTCGGGAAAAAGCCTGATTGCGGTTTGGGGTCCTGCGGCAAATTGGGTTTCGACTTCTGAGCGGGGTTCGCGCGTTCCAACTTATCTTTCTTTATCGCTTCCAGCCGACGCTTTTTTGCACGCTTATTCATGAAGAGATTATAGCTTAGAAGAAAATCGATCGCTTCAGCGCCAGCCGTGATCCGCCTTAAAACGCTAGTGATCGGCGGAAGATGGAAAGGAACTTTACGTTGTCTTTCAGGATTGCCGCGACTATCGCCGTTGGCGAGCGGCCCTTCAAACTCAGCACTCGTCCGTCTTGTTCAAATCTTATCGGTCTGCCGGCAGCAAAATAAACACGCCGTTCGACGTCATCCCTTTTATCGAGATAAAAGACCATCTGCTCAGATTCATTAAACACAAACTCAGAATATTCCTGGCGATCGGATCGAGCGACAGCGACGACAATCTTGAGCAGCCGATTTGGATAAGGTTCTTTTTCGCGGTCGCCGTAAGTGTAATAAAACTTCACCACCGGACGATAGATGCCAACCGCCGGATAAGACCCATTGTTCTTGTTTACGGCTAATTCAGTGAGGTAGATGTTCGAGTATTCAGGTTCGGCTTCGCTTTTGGCGATGTCCTGATCAATCGTCGTCCGGAGTGTGTCGATGGCCTGAATGCGGCGACCAGATTGAGCGCTGGCGCCGGCAGCGAAGAGCAGCAGCACAAAGATCGTAGTTGTAAATGTTCGGGTCATTATCGGGCTATTCTCGACTTCGTCGAGAACCCTTCCCTCTCCCAAAGGGAGAGGGATGTGCACGCGACACCCTCCGGCTGGTCAGGGCTACATCCCTGATTCGTGGAACCCGTGGCTCTTTAGTCTCTTGACTGACAACTTAATTATTTTCTTCAGCGTCGGCAGATCGACGTCAGAGAGACGCTTGATGTAAAGACACGCCTTGCTGGTCGTGTGTTTGCCGAGTTTCTTCCACAGGTCGGGGTGTTCTTCAAACCCCATCCAGACATAAAGCGTGAGGTTCTGTTTTCGCGGCGAGAAACCAATGATGGGCATGTCGCCTTCGCGCCCGGTCGCGTACTTGTAATGGTAACTGCCAAAGCCGATGATGCTGGGTCCCCACATCTTCGGCTTTTCGCCAGTGGCTTCACTCATTAACTTTGAAATTACCGCGCAATCCTTGCGCACCTGCTCGTCTGGCTGGCTCTTAATGAACTTGTCCACACTCGCCTTAGTTGGTTTTGTCTTTGCTTCTTCGGCCATTATTTTCCTCTGAGAAATGAGTATTGATGAGATCCCTTCGCTCAGTGTCTCTGTGAAATTCTCTGTGTCTCTGTGGTGAGTTTTTGTTTAGACATTTTCACCACAGAGTCACAGAGAAACCACAGAGCCACAAAGAAAAACGTAACACAGGACCACTACCATTACTGCTCACCGCACACTACTCACTGCCCACTGATTAAAGCGGGACCAATTCCGTCGTCGTGTCCCGCCGCTTTTTCTGCTTGAAACCTTTCACGAAATGGAGCGAGCCCGGCGTGTTGTATTTTTTGGCGTACGCGCCATCGACCAGTTTCTTCAAACGCTCGCTGCGCGTGAAGACGGGCCGCACCTTCATCTGCTTGCCGTTGACCTCGATTATTCCGCGCGGCTCCTCAAGAAAAGTGCGATACCAGCTCCGTTCTTTCAGGCTGTACGAGCGTACGAAGACACGCCCTTCGGCTACTACCACCCAAATGCCGATGATGCGATGCGGCTTTGTTCCCGCGCGAATGCCGAGGATCTTCGCAGCTTCGAGTGCTTCGATAACTGATTTCGGAAAACGTTCTTTCATTGGGAGCGAAAGCTACCGGATCGTCGGATACTTTATGCCCAGCTGCTCCAAATACGTTTTGTATTTCGCGGGGTCGTAATAGAACTTTCGCATCTGCTCGCGGTAAGTATCCATCGTGCGCTTGTTCATCCAAATCGGCGGCTTGTCAGTCGCCGCAATCAACGGTTGATACTTCGTGTCTTTAGTCTGCACTTCGCGAAAATATTTCCATGACTGATCGATCAATTCCGGCTTGGTCAGCAGATCCAGCATCGTCATCGCGAGGACTTTGGCGCCGGCAACGACTCCTTTGTGAGCAATCGGCGTGGCCATGGTGATCGCGTTAGACCAATTGTGACCCGGCAGGTTCGGAATATTTGACGGGTAACGCAGCCGCACGGTCGGCACATTCCACGACACGTCGCCAATATCATCTGAGCCGGCGCCGCCTTCTTCAGCGTTTGGCCCAGTGAGCGCGGCCAACTCAGTCGCCAGGCCCCGTTCAGCCACCTTCAGTTCTTTCTGCACGGCTTTCGCCAGTCGCTGATCGTCTTCACTCCACTGCGGCAGTCCCACCCGCTTGATGTTCTCGAACATCGCTTCCGCGACCGGCTTGTTGAAGTGCTGCGGCCAGGCCGCGCCCAGCGTTCGGGACGTCACCGTCGTGTCGGTCATGGTCGCGGCGCCTTGCGCGATGCGGTCGCCGGTCTTTCGCATCTCGGTGATGCGCTCATAGTCCAGTTCGCGAAAGTAGTACCAAACGCTGGCTACGGGCGGTACGACATTCGGCTGATCCCCGCCATTCGTAATCACGTAGTGCGAGCGTTGCTGCGGCCGCAGGTGTTCACGTCGAAAGTTCCAGCCGGCATTCATCAGCTCAACTGCATCCAGCGCGCTGCGACCCCGCCACGGCCCACCGGCCGCGTGCGCGCTCTCGCCTTTGAACGTGTACTCGACGGATACCAGACCGGTCGACGAAGTTTGCCCGGCAACGACGCTCAGGTTGTTTCCCACGTGCGTGAACAACACCACATCGACGTCCTTGAAATAGCCATCGCGCACAAAGAAAGGTTTGCCGGCCACCAGTTCCTCAGCCACTCCGGGCCAAAGCTTGATAGTGCCCGGCAGTTTGTGACGCTCCATCTGCCGTTTGACCGCGATCGCGGCGACAATGTTGAGCGGTACGCCAGAGTTGTGACCTTCTCCATGACCCGGAGCGCCTTCGACCAAAGGATCGTGATAAGCGACGCCGGGCTTCTGCGACGCCTGCGGAATGCAATCGATGTCTGAGCCGAGCGCGATCACCGGCTTGCCCGTTCCCCACGTCGCCATCCATGCCGTCGGAATTCCCGAGATGCCACGTTCGACGCGGAAGCCTTCTTTCTCGAGCACCCCGGTCAGATATTTCGAAGTCTCAATTTCCTGAAAGCCCAGCTCACCAAAGCTGAAGACCATGTCGACCATGACCTGCGCTTCCTTAGCCATTGAGTCGACATCGCGCGCGGCCTGGGCTTTGTGATCCTCAGACGATTGGAACGCGAGCGTCCCGCCTGCTCGTTCGTGCGTGTCAGCGCCGACACTGCCGTGCGGCATTACAACGAACAGTAACGCTAAACCTAACGTGACAATTGGGATTATCCAGACTCTGCGCATAGGTCGCTCTGCGTTTCGCTCGCGCGTTTTATCACATAACCCAGCGCCAGAGAAGAAGGAAACGGAAGGCAACTATGTGAGGCGTCGATGATCGACCATGAGGCAACGATCCTGCACGACTTTAATGCCGGCGCGGGCGAGCTGTTCGGCAACGCCGTCGTGACTGATGCCCAGCTGCATCCACACCGACTTCGGTTTCTTAGCCAGCAAATCGTCGAGGTGAGGCGGAATGTCTTGCGGGCGGCGAAACACGTTAACCATATCGACTTCGCCCGGAATCTGCTGCAATTGGCGATGAACCTTTTCGCCGAGGATCTCGGTGACGTCGGGATAGTAAACAGGTACCGGAATGATTTTGAAGCCGGCATTCTGCATGTACTTCGGAACGTAAAAGGCGGGTTGATCGGAGTGTGCTTCGGTCTTGATCCCGAGGACCGCGATGCTCTTAGTTTCCAGGAGCAGTTCGCGCATTCCGTTTGCGTCGTTGATGAGGTTGTCGCGCCAGTTTGAAGTCATCGACAGCAGATTAACGCAGCTAGTTGCGGATCATCAAAACGTCGTGCCTCGTCTTGCCCGCGCTAGGCACGCCGTTAGCTCGGCAGTCTGTGTGAAGCCGCACTCTCCGTTCCGCTGACGCTCACAGGTCGCCTTTTGATAACAGGCGAACTCCGGACGGAAGATGCAGGGACTAACGCGGTCGCCATCTGCACAGATCTCGCTGGAACAACCCGTTTTGATACAACGCCCGGCGCCCGGCGTGGGGCCACCTACTTCCGATCCCAGACGCATATAGAACTTTGTTGCTTTGAGTGTCTGGGCGCGGCCCGCGGGTCCGCGAACCGGAGAGAAATAACCGGCCACTATTACGCCGCCTGGATTAGTCATCGCCGCTGCCGCTTCAGAACCGTCGGCGTCAGTCGCCGACAGGTCGACTCCGGCGACGTTCGTGGTGACATTAAAATTCAATCGTGTCGCCGAGTGTGAAAGACAGGGGTGAGTAATGCATCGCACGCCGCGATCGCGTGCGCGGTAAAGCGTGCCGGTTGCAGCTTTATCACTCGGGCTTTGCCATGATTCACTAACGCGCAATGCGCCCAGGTTGCCGAACCTTGGGAAACTCCGCGCGATGATGTCGCCGCGCACCAGCGCCTTGCCTGGATCGACTTCCGGCTGACCGCTCCAATCGATCTCAGCGACATAGCACTCAGACATCCAGCGACCGTTCGCGCAACGCGTCCGCGATTGATTGACGCGCTTGACGAAATACCCGCCGCAAAGCGGAGAGATACAACGCCGCCTATCTTGCCGGACGAGGAAATAGTCTAACGACTCTGGCACGAGGGATTTTGTTTCGTGATTGTTTGCTGAGAGCCGCTCTGGCTCGGGCTGATGTGACGAGCCGGAGGTTGGCGGCCACATACCGACGGCGAAACTCAGAATCGCAATTACGGCAATGAAACTAACTTTCTGAACGTGACTCGTCGTAATCATTTCGATAATGCCTCCATGACGAATGTGAGCCGCCCGCGTTAATTCGAATCAAGTTTAGCCGCCGTGGGATGCCTTGGCTGATAAAGGCCGAGCTTGCCTCCGCCCGGCAAAGTTATTTTCGTGAGCAAACCCCACGGCGGTTCCTGCACTTCGGAACACCGAACGCCCTTCGCGGCCAGCGCCGACATCGTGGCCTTTAGATCTTCACACATCAAGTAGAGCTCGTGCTGATCGTTCTGCTCGCCCGGATGGCACGCGACTTCCGCCGGCGGCAAGGCGAAGATCAGCCAGCCACCACCCGCGTCAACCGAATGAAAACCGAGGACGTCTTTGAAAAACGAGCGATCGGCTTCCGCATCCTGACTGTAGATGATGACATGCGCGCCATTGATCATGACCTGGAATCCTTATCCTCATTTGGTCTTTGCACTTGTATCCGCCGCATAACGATCGTGCAAATGCACCGGGTCACGCTTCCGGTGAATACGGATGTTGAGCATCTCGACGAATACCGAGAAGCCCATGGCAAAGTAGATGTAACCCTTCGGCACGTGAACGTCGAAAGCTTCGACGATCAGGTTCAAGCCGATGAGCAGGAGAAAACTCAACGCCAGCATCTTGATCGTCGGATGTTTAGACACGAAGCGGCTCACCGGCGAAGCGAACCACATCATGAAAGCGATCGACACCACCACCGCGCCAATCATGATCCCGATGTGATCAACCATACCGACCGCAGTGATCACCGAGTCCAGGGAAAACACCGCGTCAATAATCAGGATCTGAATGACCACACTGAGGAACGTGGCGCTGACCTTGGCCGTTGCATGCCCATGAGGCGCCTCGAGGCTTTCGTGAATCTCGAAAGTCGCTTTGCCAAGCAGGAACAAACCTCCAACCAGGAGAATCAGGTCACGACCCGAGATCGCCTGTCCCAAAACTGTGAAGAGCGGCGCCGTCAAGCCGATTACCCATGAAAGGGAAAACAGTAACGCCACCCGTATCACCAGTGCCAGACTAAGCCCGATGAGCCGCGCGCGCTTTTGATCTTCAGCGGGCAGTTTACCCGCGAGGATCGAAATGAAGATGATGTTATCGATGCCGAGAACTATTTCCAGCGCGACCAGCGTTAAGAAAGCGACCCACGAAGAAGGGTCGGAGAGCCATTCCATAGAATTCTGTTCCCCTTTCGGCTGACATATTACCACTCAGCCAACTGGTTTAGTTTTTCGAAGCTGTGGAATTTCAGGCTGTGACGCAACAAGCTGCGGAGCAGCACAGATAGTTAAGCCCAGGACGAGGTTTTGCCTCGCTTTGGACTTAGCTAAGACCGCTGCTTCGCAGCTCGAGCCGCTACCAGGCCACCGCGTATCTTCCCCGGCGTGGATCGGCGCCGCCGGAAATCACGCCCGACTTCACGTCGTAGACAATGACCGTCGGCGCTGAGCCGGTCCCCCAGGCTGATTGCATGTTTATCTTGTGGCCGCGCGAGCTGAGCGCGGACGACACCTCCGCCGGTATCCGCGCCTCGAGGTTCAGCAGGCCGGCGCGAAACTCATGATTGTCGAACGAGCTGATGTAGTGCTGCGTGTCGAAGCGCGGCGCTTCGACGGCCTCCTGCGGACTCATCCCGAATTCGACGATGTTCAAAAGCACTTGCAGCAAAGCCTGATCCTGATTGTCGCCGCCGGGCGTGGAAAGAACCATGAACGGCTGGCCATCTTTCAGAATGAGCGTCGGCGTAAGCGTGATGCGCGGACGTTTGCCCGGCGCGACGACGTTGGGACTGTTCGGATCGATCAAAGCGGATTGCAGTCGCTGGCCCATCAACACGCCGGTGTCGCCGGCCACGACCGCCGGCAGCCAGGCGCCGCTCGGCGTCGCGCTGAACATGTTGCCGTCCTTATCGATGACGTTGACGCAGGTTGTGTCATTCGCTTTCAACAGCTCGGGTACGGGCGCAGCGTTGTGGGAAATTGTCGTCGCCGACGCCAGCAACGGCCTCATGTTTTCAGGGTCCCCCGGCCGCTGGGCTAATGATGCTGTTTCCTTCTCGATCAAATTGCGCCGCATCGCGGCGTAACTTTTTGAGAGAAGTTGTTCCGTGGGAATCTTCACAAACTTCGGATCGCCATAGAACCTATCGCGATCAGCAAAGCCAAGCTTCAAAGCTTCGGTGACCGTGTGAATGTATTCAGGCGAGTTGTGCCCGAGCTTTTTCAGGTCATAACCCTCGAGCAGGTTCAGCACTTCAATCAGCATCGGACCCGCGGCCCAGAAGCCGGTTTTGAAAATCTGGTAACCGCGATAGTCGCCGCGTGTCGGGGCGCCGACGGTGGCGCGCCAACCAGCCAAATCCGACGCGGCGATCAAGCCGCCGTTTGCCTGCATGTAGTCGCCGATGCGCTTTCCGATTGGCCCGCGGTAAAAATGATCACGCGCGGCCATCAACGCGGCGTGCCGGCCCTTGCCTGCATGGCGTTTCTCAGCTGCAATGATCGCGCGCAGCGTTCGCGCCAGGTCGGCCTGCACAAACACGTCGCCAACTTTCGGTATCTGGCCGTGCGGCATGAAGATTCGCTTCGCGTCCGGCCACTGCGACAAAACGGGGCCGCGCGTCTTGATGTAGTCCACGCGCAACTCATCCAATGGAAAACCGTCGGCAAGTTCAATTGCGGGCTGCATCACTTCCGCTAAAGACTTTGTCCCGAACTGATCCAAAGCGACTACGCAGGCATCAAGCACTGCGGGTACAGTCGCGGACAAAGGTCCGGTTGACGGAATTACTCCGGATCCGCCCCCCGGCATCGTCGGTCGGTCCGACGCCTTCGCTTCCTTACTCCGATTAGCGAAAAATTCGCGCGTGGCTTTCGCGGGCGCAGTGCCCATGCCTTCGATTACTACGACTTCGGATTTGTTGACGCCCCGAGATGCGGGGGTGGCGCCACGCATTTTGATCAGAATGGGAACTTCGCCTCCGAACGAGAAGTGCGAGAATTCGATCACCGAGGCCGCCAAAATAGTGGCGACGCCGGCATCCACCGCGTTGCCGCCGCGTTGGAGCATGCGCATGCCGGCTTCCACTGCGAGTGGATGGCCGCCCGCAACCACTCCGCGTCGGCCGCGCGCCACGGGCCGGAAGGTTTGTGCAGTGGGGCGCGGCAGGCCGGTCAGTAATGTGGCAAACAGAGCAAACAGTGTCAGAGCAACGAGTCTCGACCGATTCTTCATTAAGGCACCCCCAATTTCGGGAAGATTCTTATGCTTCTCACCACATCCAGTCAACAGCGCAAATTGTTTTTAGAACATACGTTCACAAGTTCTTCGCAATATTTCTGCAACCCTTGGCATTTAGAAAGGGTTTAGCATCCGTTCATTCATTGATTCTCCTTGTGAGAACTGAGACTGAAGGGTAGGGCGCCAACTTTGGGGGAGGTTGGCGCCCTTGCTTTTTTGCGTTGGCCACTCTTGCAGTTTTTTTCGTTCCGGCCATAATCCGTCTTTCCGGCTGGCCACATAACATCATGGAAACTGCTCCTTACGGATCATGGGAATCGCCCATTACTTCCGATCTTATCGTTCAAGGGTCAATCGGTTTGTCTCAGGTCAGACTCGACGGCGATGACATCTATTGGATCGAACTGCGACCGTCAGAAGGCGGGCGGCAGGTCATCGTGCGACGGACGCCTGACGGGCATAACCATGATCTGACGCCCCGCGAGATGAATGCCCGCACGCGTGTGCACGAATATGGCGGCGGTGAGTACCTGATCCACAAAGGCGACGCCTTCTTTTCAAACTTCACTGACCAGCAGCTTTACCACCAGCCCGCAGGCAACGCGCCGCGGATGATTACGAGCGACAGTGCGGGCGATGCTATGCGTTACGCGGACAGCGTCTTTGACGAAAAGCGCAAGCGCTTGATTTGCGTACGCGAAGATCACACCGCGAAAGATCGCGAGGCCGCCAGCACAATCGTCGCGGTGTCGCTCGCCGGCAACGACCCAGGCCGGGTGCTGATTTCCGGGAATGATTTCTATTCCAGCCCGCGCATCAGTCCTGACGGGTCAAAACTGGCGTGGCTAACATGGCACCATCCGAACCTGCCCTGGGACGGCTCAGAAGTTTGGGTCGGCGAGTTCGCCGCGGATGGCAGCATCCGCAATCAGCGTCGCGTGGCGGGCGTAGCGGATGAATCGATCTTCCAGCCCGAATGGTCGCCGGACGGGAGGCTCCATTTCGTTTCAGATGTATCGGGCTGGTGGAACATCTATCGCGCGAATGACGACGGCTCAGTGGAGTCTATCTGCGAAATCGAAGCCGAGTTCGGCGCGCCCCAATGGATCTTTGGCCTCTCAACCTACGCCTTCGAATCTGCTGATCGAATCGTGTGCGCGTTCTGTGAACGCGGTATTTGGAAGCTTGGTCTACTCGACACCAGCACTGGAAAACTCGAGCGCCTCGAAACGCCTTACACGGAAATCTCTTTTGTCTGCGCCGCTCCCGGCCGCGTTGTTTTCCGGGCTGGTTCACCGACTGAGCCTTTCGCGATCCTCGAGATGGATCTCGCGACGCGACAGGTAAAGGTGCTCCAGCGTGCTAACAAGATCGAGATTGATCCGGGCTATATCGCCGTTGCCGAACCGGTTGAGTTTCCGACTGAGAATGGCCAGACCGCGCATGCTTTCTACTACGCGCCGACGAACAAAGATTTTGCAGCGCCAGCCGGCGAACGGCCGCCGCTATTGGTGAAGAGTCACGGCGGACCAACATCCGCCGCGATCGCGGTGCTCGCCCTCGGCATTCAATACTGGACCAGCCGGGGGATCGCGGTGCTGGATGTGAATTACGGCGGCAGCACCGGCTATGGCAGCGCGTACCGCCGGCGACTGAACGGCAGTTGGGGCATCGTTGACGTCGATGATTGCGTGAACGGTGCGCAATTCCTGGCCAATGCCGGACGGGTTGACGGCAATCGTTTGATGATTGACGGCGGCAGCGCAGGCGGTTACACGACTCTGTGTGCGCTGACGTTTCGCGACGTCTTTAAAGCGGGCGCCAGTTACTACGGTGTCAGCGACCTGGAGGCCCTGGAGCTGGACACGCACAAGTTCGAGTCACGCTATTCACGCTCATTGATCGGCCCGTATCCCGAGCGCCGTGATCTTTACCTCGAGCGCTCACCGGTGCATTTCGCGGATCAACTTTCCTGCCCGGTGATTTTCTTCCAGGGTTTAGAGGACAAGGTGGTGCCCCCCGAACAGTCGGTAATGATGGTCGAAGCGCTTCGGAAGAAGAAGGTCCCCGTCGCCTACATCGCGTTCGAGGGAGAGCAGCACGGTTTTCGCCGCGCTGAAAACATTAAGAGATCGCTGGACGGCGAGTTGTACTTTTACTCACGCGTATTTGGATTTGAACTAGCGGAAGAAGTCGAACCGGTGGAGATCGAAAATCTGTCAGCACCGTCGCCTTCTCACGCACCAAAACTATGACTCTCATTCACACCTCCCTTCAGCGAGCTGGCGAGGATGGCAGGTGCAACGAACTCAGCAGCCGGGCGCGGCTTCCCACAAACCGTTAAAACAGTTTCGGGCACGGCAAACGAGCCTCTCACACCTCGCTGAAGCGAGGTGAATAACACCCGTCGCGTGTGCTATGAATCTCTGACTTGCAAAAAACCGCAGGGGACTCTGACCCACAAAGAAATAGGCCGCGTGGAGAGCGAATCTTCACGCGGCCTTGTTATTGGCAGTGATTGCTCACTGCCGGTTGTTTAGCGCCAGCCGCTACGGAAGCGCTTCTACGATGATGAAGAAGCGGAACGAACCGGTCTTTTCGACACCGAGCCTGAAGTTAATCAGTATCGAACTGCCGTTAGTCAGCGGCGTGCCGGTGGTGATCGTGCCCGACGACAGCGTCGAGTTGTATCCACCGCCGATGGCTTGCGCCGGAGGCGTCTCCAGCGTGGTTGCCTGCACTGCCACCGTGCACGGAGGCGAGCCTGCCCCGGCCGCGGTACACGTTGCCGAGTCGTTAACCGGACCGATGGTGGACTCAATGACCGAGGTCAACGCCCGCAAATCGGCAGTGGGACCGACCGGCGCTAGCGCCGTACTCATGTCCACGATCCGGTAACGCAAGCGCGTCACGTTACCGCCGGTGTTGTTCACCACGCGATGCCTGATGACCATCGTGCCGAAGGTGCCTTCCGGAGCCGAGCCGTTGCGGGTCCGGTTTGGTTCCGCCGCGGTGCCGACCGTGCCATCCAGCCGGAACACGTCAATGCCGCCGGTACCCGGATTGTTTGCGTTGTCACGGCGAATCGGTGACGCAATGTTCTCCGGTCCCGGAGCCCCCAGCCGCTGCTGACCCGGAGCAAAGTTGGTCGCCGCCGTATCCGCCAGCCAAAAGTCAGCCAGGTTGTTGTTGGTGTCCTTCGGAACTCCGGGCACCGTGCAACCCAGACCCTGTTGCCAGTCGCACATCTTACGGAAGAAGCTGTGCTCGGTCGTGGCATTGCCGGCAACCGACGGTAGCGTATCGGCTTCGCGCAACAGGTTGCAAACATTGCCTGTATTTAGACCGAAGCCCACCGCATCCAGCCGGTTCGCTGAAGAGATGCCGGCCAAATCCGAAGTCGAGAACAACCCGACATTAGCGTCAGTCTCGATATCGGCCGTCATCGTGAGATTGCCGGCGGCAGCGCCTGTCCCACCATAGTTGGTCAGCGTGTAAGCCGAGCCGACAAGCAGGTAATGGCCACGCGCCGGGATGATGGTGCCATTCGGAATGACGCCGAGGAGGACAGGTGTGGCGTTGCAGTCCGCACCCATCTTGTACACGCCGTAACCCGCCGACGAGTCAGTAGCGGCCACCGTCAGCGGCGAGTTCGAGTTGTTGTAGATCTCCACGAAGTCGTCGGCCGAGCCGCCCGGTCCGGACGTGCGCAGCTCAGATATCAGAACTGCACCCGCCGTATTCGCCGACTTGATTGTACCGGTGGCGTTGCCGTCGATGAGCGTGCCGCCCGTTTCACCGGAGAGCAGGACCCTGAAGGTCTCGTCCGGCTCAGACACAGCATCCGAGCAGATTGGGACGTTAATCGCCTTAACCTGCTGGCCGGCCGTGAAGGTCACCGTCCCGTTAGTCGCGACGTAGTCTCCGCCGCTGCCGCAGGTGCCGGCGACGGCCTTACCTACTCCCGCCGGTTCGTCCTGCGTAGTGAAGTTCACCGACACGGTGCCGACCGCTGGGGAATTCAGGCTCACCGTGAACACCATGTCGATCGTGTTCGGGCTCGCCGGTTCAATCGAGCTTCCATCGTTGATCCTGATCTCGGTCGCCACCTGAATGTTGACCACATCAGTGTCGCTCAGCGCACCACCGCTGCCGGTGTTGCCAAGGTCGTTGGAAGTGATCGTCAACGTAGCCGGACCGCTGAAGCTCACGTTCGGAGTGTATGTCAACCCGTTCAGCGCCGCGTTGATGTCGGTCAGCGTGCCCTGGAAGGTCATCGTCGCGTCCGCCGTGCCATCGCCCGCACAACCACCGCAACCGAAGTTAAGTCCGGTGGTGCCGTTGAGGGTCAACGTGCCGTTGGTGGCCGTCAGAGTTACCTGGACCGTGCTCGTTCCCGCATCGGCATCGGCTACCGAGATCTGGTTGCCGTTGCCGATCGAGAAGATTAGCGGCGTGTTCGACGCCGTGCCCTGCGGGCCCGGCACCGTGTTGACCGGCGCGTCGTTCGCCGCGCTCACCGTAATCGTGAACGATTGCGGCGCGCTTTGATTGACGTTGGGCGGCGTATTGCTGCCCGTGTCCGTAGCCACCACATCGAACGTCGCCGTACCGGAGGTGTTGCCGGTCGCGGTGTAAGTCAGCGTGCCGGCATTGTCGATGGCCGGTGTGCCGCTGAACGTGAGGCCGCCCGTCGAGCCGGTTTGCGTCAACGCGTATCCGACTAATGTCTGGGTGCTCTCGTCAGTCGCCGTCGCCGGACCAGGTTGGAAGTTGCTCGCGAAGCTGGGCACGCTTTGCGCGCCGGCATCCTCGGCCACTGTCGGACCTGCCGCGAGGGTAAAGGTCGGCGCATCGTCCACCGCGTTCACCGTTATCGTGAACGTCTGCGGCGCGGACGTGTCCGTGCCACCGCCGTTGTCACTCAAGGTCACGCTGAAGCTCGCCGTGCCGTTAGTGTCGGCGTTGGTCGTGTAGGTGAGATTGCCGGTGGACGTATCGATTGCCGGGCCGCTCGCGAACGAGAGATTGCCCGTCGTCCCCGTCGGCGTAATGTTAAAGGTCAACGTCTGCGTTTCGCCCGGCCCAGCCGAGATGCTGGTGGCAAAGCTGTTGACCGTCTGCGCTCCGGCGTCTTCATTAACCGCCGGTGGATCAGCCGCGATCGTGAATGACGGCGGATCGTTGACTGCCGTCACGTTGAAGCTGACGGTGGCGTTGCCGGTCTTCGGATCTGACACGAGGTTAGTCGTGCCGTCATCGGTGACCGTGTAAGTAAAGCCGGCCGGGCCGGAGTAATCCGCTGTCGGCGTGAACTCCACGTTGGTGCCGTTGATGGCTACCCCACCACCCGTCGGACTGCTCACCGCGGTGATGTTCAGCGTTTGACCGCTTTCATTCGCCGCCCCCTTGTTCGTGTCATTGCTGAGCAGGGTCGCGAACGGAATCACATACGTGCCCGAGTCTTCCGCGACATCCGAAACCGTGTCGTTTGTCGGGACCGGCGCATCGTTGACCTCCGTCACCGTCACCACAAACGTGTCCACCGCGGTCCGGCCATTCGTCGCCGTCACGGTCACCGTGATGGTGGCCGTCCCGTCCGCCGGACTATTGGCATCTGCCGCCGGCGTGATATCCAGCGTGCGCGTTGAGCCCGATCCGCCGACCAAAATGTTGGCGTTCGGAACGAGAGTCGTATTGCCGGAAGTTGCCGTCACCGTGCTGATTAACGCGCCCGTCCCATCACCCAGATTGAAGGTGATCTGCGGCACCGCCGTGTCTTCAGCCGTCGTCTTGTCGGTAATGTCTTCCACCGATGGATGCAGCTCGAATGCGCCGATGTCCACCGTTTGGGTCGTGTTCGCATCAGCCGAATCAGCCGTGCGCGGATAACCCACGCCCCGCTGATCGACCGGCAGAGTTTCGGCAACGTTCGCATCGCCGTCGAGGTCGAACGTGTCCGTCGGCAGGTTGGCGTTACTGCCTGCCTCAACTGCGGGGCCATTGGCCACTAAGGCGTGCGTCGCCGTTAGGCCGCCGTTGGTCGCGAGCATGGTATTGAGCACGGTCGTGATAACAATCGTGCCAACGCCTGCGTTGCCCACGATGTTACCGTTTGTGCCGTGCGTCAGGCCGCCGGACGTCGCGGCATCACCAACCAGGTTGTTGGAACCCGTGACCACGCCCTCTATATCGTTGGGCGTAGTCGTGCCGCTGCCCTTGAAGTTGCCTGCCACAATCGTGTTGTGCAGCGTGACTGTCCCGCCCTGCTGGCGTACCCCACCGGCGCCGCCAAGCGTGGTGTCGTCATTGTCCCCGTGGTTGCCGGTGATGGTGCTGTTGATGATCGTCGCCGTGCCACCCAGCACATCCACGCCACCACCAAAGCCGTTGGCGTTGTTGCTGCTGACCGTCGTATTGATCAGCGTCAGGCTAGTGGCTGTCGCGGTGTTTTGGATACCACCACCGTCCGAAGTCGCTGTGTTGCTAAAGATGGTGGAGTTGACGATGCTCAGCGTACCGTTGTTGAGCACACCGGCGCCGTTCGCGGCACTGCCCCCGGTAATACTGAGACCAATGATGCTTACGGTCTTGCCCGCGCTGATATCGAACACCCCACTCGTGCCGCCACCGCTCACGGTGATGCTTTCACCGCTACTGTTCCTGATGTTGGCATTCTTGGCGGCCACCAACGCACCTGTCGTTAGGGTGATAGTGTGCGGGCCCGTCCCTGGATCGATGTTGAAGGTGATGTTGTTGTTCGGTGCACTGCAAACCGTCGCGATCGCTTCACGCAATGAGCAGTTCGCGTCGCAAACGCCGTCGTTTGTATCGGCAATCGTAGTGACCACCGGGTTAATGGCGCACGCGTTGACCACCTGCGCAAGCGGGGCTGACGTCGAGCCTTCGAAATTCCCGTCGCCGGAATAGACAGCCTCAATGTTGTGAGTACTGCCGGCCGACAAATTGGAAACCGCGCATGGCGCGGAGCCACCGCTTAGCGCCACGTCGTTACAAATGACCGCGTTGCCGTTGGAGGTGTCAATAAAGTCCACCGTTCCGGTCGGATTAGGTGTTTGCGCCGGTGTCTCAACTACCGTTGCCGTGAAGGTGACCGTATCACCGTCATTCGACGGATTAACATCCGAGACCAGGTTCGTGTCGGTATCGAACAGATCAATCTGCGTCGCTGTCTTGTCTGCTGCGCCGCCGACGTTCGGATCGTCAGTAAGCACGCTCGCAAAGTTGCTGCCGGAGACTGTGCCCTGGTTCTCAACCCGCGGCGGATTAAGCAGGGTCAGGTTCGGCGGATTCTCCACCGTGACCTGGAAGGTGATGGTCACACTACCGCCCGCGGGCAACGTGCCTATGTTCGCCATGACTGTTTCGCCCGCCATCGGCGCAGGCGCCGCGGTCGCGTTTCGAGTCGCGAGTTTCGAGAGCGTTGCATAGTGGGCTCTAAGGCCCGTTCCTTCGTCACGCGTCGTGTTTCGAGTTTCGAGCTTCGAACTTGCCGCGTGATGAGTTCTAACCTCTGACCTCTGATCTCTGCTGCCCTCTGAGGCCGCATGTTGAGTTCTGACTTCTGATGCAGATTCGGACGTAAGCTTCGCCATAGCAACCGGAACGGCAACCTCGGCAATTCGTCCAAGCGAAGTAACCGTTGAACTAACCAGGCTGCTTGCATCCAGCCGCGCCGCGACCGATGTTTCAGTTGTTGGCGAGTCGATCTTAGCTACTTCGTAGCCTCGATTCAGGTTTGCCGGCTTGAACATCGCCACGGTACTGATTGGTCCCGCGATTAGGGCAACGCCTGCGCTGGCACCCGCGCTCCCGGTGTTGTTGTGTGCCGGGTTAGTGTGCGCCTCCGTCAGCTCGGTGGTTGCGTTGGCGCTAGCCGGCGAGTTGTCAACTAATTGATGTGTCGAGGCCCCGGTTTCTAAAAGTGTGATGTGGAAATTTTGTAGCTCGCCATTCGGCGGAGCCGCCGGAACGGTATTTCCTCGGATGTCGGCGCGCAGTGTGTTGCAAACCGCCAGACAGTTTGACTGCAGGAAGATCGCCGCCAGCGAGAATCCTGCGTTCTCAGGCGTGACTCTAAAGTTGATGTCGACGTTGTTGTTGGTAAGCGTTGCGTCGAGTCCACCGGTGCCGTTACGCGAAATAATTTCCATGCCTCGCCCGTTCGGCGTTTGCCGAATGGTGTTGTTGTGAATGGTCACCGTGGAGTCGGCTCCGCCATTGATGTTTACGCGGAGACCGTTACCGATGCGCGAACCAGAGTCGTTAATCGCGGCAGTGCCGATCGCGTTACCTTCGAACCTTCCGTTCAAAGTTCCACCGGTCGTGGGCGCCTGCACTGCAGAACTGAAGAAGTTAATGGCGTGGCTTTCGTGGTTCCTGAACGTATTATTGATGACCCGGTAAGTGACGTTCGCGGTACCGTCGTGGTTAAGATCCAAACCAAGATTATTGTCCTGAAAAGTGTTGTTCTGAATATTCGCCACGGTAATGGTGGCAGTCGCGCTCGCGTTTGGCTGCATCTGCATGCCGTCCGCGAACTGATTCCGAAGGACGCATCCGTCCATGGTGAAGCTGCTGAGGGTCGACGAGCCGCGGATCTCAAAATTAAAACCACTATTTAACTGCGAGTCATCAAAAACGACCCCGGTTACGTTCCAGGTGGACGTGCCGCTGCTGATCGTGGCGCCGAAGTTGTCGTGCGGAGTCGGTCCGATAAATGAGTTGGTAAAGCTGATCGTGCCATTTACAGCGGTGCCAGAGGCGAAGTTGATGTCAACACCCTTGTCTCCAGCTGCGCCGGCACTGTCGCTAATATATGACTTATTTAATGTGAACCCACTGATTGTATTGATGTCCAGGCCATCGGTGGCCGGATTGAGAATTCGGAGACGGGAAAGCGAAATGTTCGTCGCGTTGTTAATCAGAACCCCTGCCCCCGTTGAGGTTTGAATTGTGCCGCCCGTGCACTCGGCGATGACGGGTGCTGTGACTGTGGCCGGTGTGCCGACGGCGTTGACGGTAACCAAACCGCCGCACCGGTCAGAACCGGTTACTGTGCCCGCCAAGGTGAAGCTACCGTTCGTATCCAGAATCGCAATTCCATTTGTACCGGCGCTCGAATTCACCGTGGTAAGCGTCATCCCAAGCGTTGTCAGTCCGCCGGGACCGTCTATGTTAATGGCGCGGTTATTGGTGGTGTCGACAGTGCCTGACGTGTTGTTGATTGTGCCATCGGCGCCGGTGGCGACAATGCCTGGGGCGCCGTTTGTGAAAATGCTGACTGCGCCCAGGTTGTAAGTGCCTGTTCCGTTAGCAATCGTTAGCGCCTGATTAGTCATCCTCGAGCCACTCGTGCCGAGAATCATGCCATTCGAAAACGTAACATTGCCGTTAGCGTTGTTGATGTTGATGCCCGTGCTCGATGCGCCGCCCGTGATCGTTCCGGTTTGAAAGGTGATCGTGTTGCCCGTAGTCCCATCGATATTGATAACTCGCTGCGCATTGTTTTGGGTTATCGAACCGCTATAAGTAACTGTAGGATTGCCCGGCGTAGTACCGACGTTGAACGCAGGGCCGGCGGTGGGGCTCGTGATTGTTGTACCGGTTCCGAAGTTGAAGCTTCCTGCCGAAAGATTCAGGATGTCGATTCCTGCGTCGCCGCCGGCAAGCGTGGTCGTGCCCGTGAAGTTGTAGCCGCCCCCGCCGCCGCCGGTGCTGTTGGCGTTGTTGAATTGGAGGCCTTGACCAAGCGACGCGTTGAGCGTGCCGCTAAAGGTAACTGGACCGGTACTCGAGTGACCGCCCGAGATCGTCACCATTGGCGCGGCGGCGGCCTGGGTGATGTTGCCGCTGTAAGTAACCGAAATGCTGCCACCGTTAATCTGGAAGGTCGAGCCCCCGCTAGTTCCAGTAAGCTGACCGCCTCCGAGATTTGACGTACCCGTTACAGTGGTCAAACTGACTCCATTGGCGCCCGCCGTTGAATTGATCTGCGAAAAGTTCGCGTTGAGCGCGATGTTGGCCGCGATAATCGCTGGGCCGCCCGCGGTCGTATTGGTGATAGAGCCGGTCGCGGTCGTAACGTTGATGGTTCCGTTACCGCTGGCATTCAAGGCTGTGCCGTTATTTCGTGTGATGCTTAACGAATTAAACGTCATGCTCGCGTTTGCCGCGGCGACCCAATTTACTGCGGTAGCGCCTGCGCCTGTGGACGTAGCACTGGTCGCAGCCTGAAAATTGATAGCATTCGTGGCCGCGGGGGCGCTGACACTAATAGCGCTGCCAGCGCTGCTTAAAGTCGCCGCGCCCGTGACCGTTACGTTGCCGCCTCCGGCCCCGTGCAGGAAAGCTTCGTTGGCGCTTCCTGAGATTCCCAGTGTTCCAAACGTCCGGGTACCTCCCGAATTGTTCTGGAACGAAACGCCATTTGTTCCTCCCGTGACGGAGGTAGCACCGAAGTTGAGATCAGCCGGCGTAGTGCCGATGAGAATGCCCTGAGTTGTGCTGCCTGAAACCGTGGTGGATCCGAACGAGAACGAGCCGGCTCCTGCGCCGTCTGAATCGGTGACGCCGGACAGACTAATGCCCTGGGTGGCGCTCGATGTTGAGGTGACACTTATGAACCCGCCGGTGTTTGAGAGCACGCCCGTCGTCAGACTTAGAGCTTGCCCTGTACCATGCAGCAATACGTCCGGCGAACCACTGTTGCCTACCACTAGTGTGCCGAAACTCGATCCGGAGATTTTGGTTCCGGTACCGACATTACCAACCCTAAAACCGCGCAGTGTGTTACCCGAATTCAGGTTGATCCCGTTGACGTTTGCTCCAGTAATATTGACGAAGACGCCGTTGCCGGAATTCATTACCGGCAGCTGATCCGTGCCGCTCGCCGCAGGGAAGCCAGTCAACGTCGCCAGGCTCGCCGTCGCATCCTGCCCGATGAACTTCTGACCGAGGCGGAGAGTAGCCGGACCCGCATAGTCCGTCGCACTCTCATAGATGAAAATCCAGTCGTTGTCTCCGGGCTGTCCCGCTCCACCCAGGTTCGCCGCAGTGAAAGCTGCGAGTGATACGAACGGATGGGACAAACGTCCGTCGCACGGCGCGCCGGGACAAGCTCCCGCATTGTTGTTGATGAACCAGATCTCGTTAGCGACCGTGATCGTTACGGTTTCAGTCGCCGTTCCGGGGCCTACAGTTGAATGCGCGGTGTAAGTGAACGTGTCCGTTCCCGAGAAGCCGACGGGCGGGTCGTAGGTAAAGCTGCCGTCAGCAGCAATGGTGACGTTGTTAGTGCAACCACCAGTACACTGGGTGCTGGATTTGGTCTCAGCGGTAACCGTCATCCCCGAGTTGTTCCCGGTGTCAGGATCGATGTCGTTAGCGAGCAAGTCGGTTGAGCCATCAGGAATTGAAAGCCGTACGTTCCCGATCGCGTTGTACCTGTCACTAACAGCGGCGACGGCCGAACCGACTACGAGGGTCGTATGCGCGTCGATAATGTCGGTGAACGTGACCCCGGTCGCATCGTCCGTGGGGCTCACTGTTCCGTTGTTCTTGATATTGACCGAGTAATTGATCGTTCCGCCCGGCGCGACTGTGGTTGCCGTTGCCAGTCCGTCATCCTTGGTCGCGACAATCACTGGCGCGAGCGCTGGCGCTTCCGGCGCGGGTTTCGGAACCGGGGCATTGGCGAAGACATTTTCCGGCGCCGCCGCCGTCTGTTCGCGATTGTCTGTTGCCTGCCGAGCAGTTTCCGGCCCCCGGCTATTTGGTGCTGACTCGCGTCGCGAAGCGGCCGCTAGCTGCACAAACGGCATCATGATCAAGAGCGCCGAAAGTAGGGCAGCGTTGAATACTCTGAGACCGCTATTTCTGGTCGGAAGGGACGGTTGCGTCATTGGATTTAACTCCTGGTGGCAAAAAGGTAATATGGCAGGCAAACGAATCGGGAAAATCCGAATCGCAAGAGTATTACAAGCTAATCATTTGGTCAATAACATAGTCGAAAAGTTTGCTAATAAGTCTGTTGACGGGTGCGGTGGGCCAATTTGCCCTTGAGGGTGGAAATCTGCCTGGTGGGAGACTCACCGCGCTGATGGTCGATAGTTGACCACGGCTTACTGCTTACTGCTTACTGCCTTCTGCTCACTGCTCACTGCTCGCGCCTACTAGTTTCCCGGTGTCGGACTTGCTTGCTCTTGCGCCTTCTTCATGCGCTCTTTAAGTTTTTTATCGGCTTCCAGGTCTTGCATCTCCATATGATTGAGGCTTCCGCCCGGGCCACCGCTAAACACGCGAATTGAGAAATCAACGCAAGTGAGCGCTTTCTGGTTGTCAAAACCGGCGTACGTTTCCCACTGATCGACAGCAGGAAGATTCTTCCCCTCCACAAACTTTTCTACAAATTTGTCGACGTGGGGCCACTCTGGGCCATTGTAACTAACGTAAAATTTTGAGACGCGTCCATCGAACAGCGAGAAAGTAATCTGACTGATCCCGGCGAACTCAGCCTTGGTTTCGTACTTCTCCGGTCGGACAAGCAAACTGTTAGTGTTGAATTGGTTAGGCGGGCGCGATAGCCGCGCGCTTACGGCAGGATCATCTTTGCTGCCGGGGAACAACGCCAGCACTTCATCCGGTGTCATACCGAGGCGTATGCCGTTCACGCTTGGCGCTGCGGAAAGAGTGAGCGTACACGGCGGTTTGTCTTGAGTGATTGAACTGCTCGGAGACGTTAACGGCTGACTGATTGATACGTTGGCCGCATTAGCCGCAGGTGAATCGGCTGACTTCGACGCGGAGCATGCAATCGAGATCGCAATCAAAGCGATCGAGGTCAGTAACACCTGCGATCGCAGGTGAGTAATCCGTAATTTCATGGTTCGTATGATGCCATGATCGGGAAAACAGCACCACCGACGTGTTGTTTATGGAGTGCGGCGACTGGTCCCCGCTTTCGCGGGGTCCCCGCTTTTGGTGCCGATAGCGCTGACAAGTCAGCGCACTCCAAAATAAAACCGCCGGGCGATCTTTCGATCGCACCGACGGATTTTTCTTTGCTCCCTACTGCTTTCTGCCGTCTGCTACCGCTGGTCTATCCTCGCGGTGGAAATACTCCTTGCAACGCGATGCAAAAATAGAAAGTCAGGTAGGGCTGCAAATTGTTGTGTGGCTGATCGCCACCGGCCGGCGCCAGCGCATTAGGCGCCATCGAGATCAAGGGCGCGCCGGCGGGCGGCAGGTAAGGCGTTGCGCCCACCGTCCGCGCAAAAACGTTGCCTCCCGGCAAATTTGTATCCCCGACCGGAGCTTGGGCATTGATCGCATGCGTGTGCGCAGGTATCTCAGACTCAAGCAACGTCACGGTCTCGCTGCCCCCAGTCTCCCCCAGGTCGTGCAGCGAGAGTCCTGGTCCCTGTCCGGGATGCATCGGCGCGCGACCCTGCAAATCCGGAAGGGCAAAATTGGACTTACCGTTCCCGCCGTAGGTTGTGCCGAGCAACGAAAAAAGCGCGGTGTTCTGTGAGAGCGGCAACAATTGCCCATCGCACCAAGCCCAGCCTTTGGGCGCGAAGTTAAAGGGAAAGATTCTGATTTCTGCTACAAAAGGATCTGCCATGACAAGTCTCCTTAATCTGCACGAACTGTAGAATGACTCTGCACGCCTGCCTCATCAAAAAATCATGTTGGCGACGGGAAAATCCCGAACAGCGAAATGATGAAGTCAACACACAAGTACGGCTGAAAATTAGTGTGCGGCTGACTGCCACCAACGGGACCAACCGACTGCGGCGCCATCGGCGAGCCTCCCGCAGTGCTTTGATACATGTCGAAAGTGTTGGTCTGGGCCGTGACATTGTTACCCGGATTCGCATCGTTAGAGATACTGGTCGTGCCGAGCAGCGAATGTGAATGCGCCGGTATTTGATTGACGGTGAGGGTAATCTCCTCAGCCCCGCCTGTCTCGGCCAGGATAAAACCATTCCCCTGATGGATCGGGATTCGGCCGCGCAAATCGGGCAAAGCAAACGTTGACTCGCCGTCGCCGCCGTAGGTCGTACCGATTAACTGGAACAACGTTTCGTTCTCAGAGATGGGCAGCAGTTGGCCTTCGCAAAACATCCAGCCGGCCGGGGCGAAGTTGCCCGCAAACATTCTGATTTCACCGACGTATGGTTGTGCCATCTTTGTTCTCCTTTAGTTGGGCGACGGGAAGATCCCTTGTAACGCTATACAAAAAGACAAGGTCAGGAACGGCTGCATATTCAAGTGGGCCTGGCTACCACCGACGTTCGATACGGCCTGAGGCGCAAAAGCAACCAATGAACCGTCGGGAGCGTGATACGCCTGGTTTGGCGTTGGCGCTAACAAATTACCCACTGGGATTAGTGCCGTGCCATTAGTGCTGGTACCACTCAACACGTGCGTATGGGTCGGCAACTCAGAAATGCTGAGCGTGTGCGCCGGCTCGCCACCTTTTTCACCCAGCGTATGACCGCTGCCCACATGGATCGGTGTGCGACCGCGCAAATCGGGAAGCGCAAAGTTGACACGTCCATCGCCACCAAAGGTCGTGCCCAGCAAACTGAAGAGCCCCTGGTTCTGATTAATGGGCAGGAGCTGGCCGTTACATAACGCCCAACCCTTCGGCGCAAACACGAAGCTCATGATGCGAATTTCAGAGAGAAATGGTTCTGCCATATTTTTCTACTCCCATCGAGTAAGTCGGAATTATTCCACACGAGGCTGGAAAGACAGGCCGTTCGGGGGAAAAAGCCGCGAAACTCGGAAAGATCAAAGCCGGAAAATGCTGTTGAAATCTGAAGCGGCGCGCATTCTATGCGCAAGCTTTAAAGATTGCAAGCACATTTTTAGCAGGCCAGAAGAAATCCGCGGATTAAGTCGCGAAGTTGTTCAAGGGAGTTCCTCTCATTTGATAAAACAGAACCGACTCTTGAGAGGAAGGTCTTCATGGGGCGCGGGTATGGCGCATTCTCAGTGTCGCATTCTCACGTCGAACAAGTGGCCGCTTATATCGCAAGCCAGGAGGCGCACATCAAAAGACGTCCTTCGGTTACGAACTCGAGCAGTTTGTGAAAAAATACGGTTTGCACTGGCGCGAGGATTGAGATCGATATTAACGGTTGCGGAATTCTTGGCTGACTCGTTAACTCCCGGCTGAAGCCAGATGCCAATAAGAAGGACCGACTCTAAATCCGATGATGACTAATGACACCCAAATAGCTTTGCCACGCGGCGGAGCCTTAACCCTTCGTCGTGTAACGGCTGACGACGACGCTTTCCTGCTCTCGGTTTACGACAGCACGCGCGCTGAAGAACTGGCGCAGGCCGAATGGGCTGAAGGACAACGCGAAGCATTTCTCAAGTGGCAGTTCGACATGCAACGGCGCGAGTACGAAGCGCGCTTTCCTGACGCGGAGTACAACGTGATTCTGATCGATGATCAGCCTGCAGGACGTATCTGGATCGGCCGGAGAGAGGAAGAGATTCGCTTATTGGACATCGCCATACTTACGCCGTTTCAAAACCGCGGCGCCGGAACCATTCTGCTGCGAAAACTAATGGATGAAGCAATGGTGACCGGCAAGCGTCTACGTCACATGGTCTTCGTGCTGAACAATGACGCCCATCGGTTTTACGAGCGCCTGGGATTCGCGGTGATTGACGATTTGGGTGGGTACAAACACATGGAATGGAAGAAGTGATGAGTGATGAGTCACGAGATTGCGAGCTACAACCCGAAGGGTTGAAAGATAGTAGCCGGAGGTCGAAGCGCAGCGAAGACCTCCGGGAATGAAATAATCCTCTTAGCACCTCGAAGAGGTGCCAGACATCAGCCAGGCTACAAGAGATATTTCTGCTCCACCATTCATTCCCCGAATAACGCCACCGAGGTACGAGTCAGGCGCGGCCGCTATTCAGTCTTGATCAGGGGTAATCTTTCTTTTGTTGAGGAGACGATGTGGTGGTGCAAATTAAAAACGTTGAGCCCATGGGAGTCTCCGTCTGGCACCCTTTCAGGGTGTTTGCGTGTGGGATAGTTTTCCGGTGGTCTTCGACCACCGGCTACTTGCTCTCAAGCCCTCCAGGCTGAAGCCCGCCCGCTACCGCAGGCGGCTCTGACTAGGTGCGGTAGTAATTGAATACCGCCTCGTAGCGGAAACGCTTGCTGTCGCCCGCGATTGGGGTGAGAAAAATATCGAACTCACCCATCTGCTCGTGTCGCAGTTGATAGGTTCGCTGCTGAAGTAACAAGTCCGGCGGGCCGTCGAAGAACGCTGAAAAGCGCTCCATTCCCGGTTGCTCACCCTCCAGCGGCGTGTAGGCTTTGACTTCCGCGAGGGTGAGACTGAGTTCGCCCTGGGTTAACGCCACCGTGAATTGCGTGCCGACGTGTGTCGAGAATTCTCGTTCCGTTAGGTTTGTTGACATTGATCGTGGAGGGAAACCGTTGAAACGGTTTCATGAAATTTCTCTATGCCTTGTCCCAGCTCGCTGAAAGCGAGGTGTTAATGAAAGAGCTTACCGTCTACTGCCCACTGCCCACTGCCCACTGCTCACCGCTTACCGCTCACTGCTCCACCGGCTTATCGGCGACAGTGGCCGGGCCCCCACCCTTATCGTCACCGCGCACGACGCCGGATTGATCGATGAAGAAGGAACGCTTGCCGGATTTGCCGTACTCAACCGGCGTCGCCACAGCTTCAAAGCCGTGCGCATTTGTCGAGATGACGAACCGGTAGCCGTATTTGTCTAACATTTCCTTCCCTAACATCTTGTGCTCGACGAGCTCGTCGATGTTGCCATAGCTTCCGTTGCCCGCAGTCTTTTTGTAATTCTCTTCTCCGTTGGCAATCAGGTGCAGAACGCTGATGGCTATCATCTCGTTCATTTCCGGCGAGCCTTCCTTCATCGCCGACATCGCCGCGCTGGTCCCGGCGACCATCGCCAGAATCAGGTTCTTCGGCAGATGCAGCTCATGGAGTGAGCCCAGCCCTTCGTGCGAAAGCGTGTAGGTGATCGCACTCGCCTTTGGAGTCAGCTTCATCAGAAAGTCACGCATCGTCTGATCCATCGACGCCGCCTGCTTCCCGATTTGCTCCTGATATCCCTCCATCAGCACAGGCGAAACATAAACTTCACCCAGAGTCTGCCGCGACTGCCAGTGCCGGGCGCTGCGGAACGTATTGTTTGCACCCAAAGTAGTGCCGTTCATGTTCGCATCCACAACCTTACGCACGGTCTCTGAATCCGAAAGCACCAGGAAGTTGCCGACGAACGCGTAAGAGAAGATACCGGCATAGTTGACAATCTCACTGTCGCCGCGGCGTTCGTTCTGCGCCAAAAAGTTTGCTTCGCCGATACCCAGACCTTCGAACACGCGCGGCATCATGCGCCGCGCCGCATCTCGATTCTTAATGCCGATTAGAACGATCGGCATTGGTTCTGGCTTGTTCTTATCTTTCGGATCGCTGGAACTCTTCGCTGGCGGTGTCGGCACGCCCATCACGTTTGCCATGTTGGCCTGCTTCAGAGACGTTCCGATCGCCAACTCGTTTCCGAGGACCGGCAACAGCTCTTCAGTGATCTTGAAGTTTGCCTTCTTCTCGAATTGCGCGAATGCGTCCATGGCATTCTCAGCCGTGACGGATGCGTTCAGCAGTCTTGATTGCTTCAGATTCGCTTCGGCCTGTTTCTTCATTTCACGATACGTGCTGCCGAAATCGATCGAGGCCGTGACGAACACTTCAGTGTCGTCGGGAAGAATCGACGCGGCTTCGGACGTCACGGCCGGTCCCGAGATCAGTTGCGGCACGAACGGCAGCGGCAGCATTTTCGCGCCATCCTTTTCAATCAGGATCGCGCGCACCGCATATTCATCGTTGTTGAGCGCCAGCGCGACGCCGATCGCCTCAGGCCATTGTGGCTGTCCCTGGCCCAGCATGCTCAACATGCTGCCGATCTGGTTCGAAGCCACAGTTTGCGCTTCCTGTTCTTTTGTCGGCGTCGGCGTTGGTGAAGCCGCAGGACCGGCTGAGAGCACTGCCGTGACCTTCGGTCCTTGTGCGGTGACCTCCACCGCTACGCCCTCGGCAGTGGTCTGCGGTGAAGGGCTCGCCTCTTCGGCGAGTCTTTCCATCTTCTCTTGTTCGAGGGCGATGCGCTCGCGTTCTTCGTCCGAAATTACCGGCGTCGGTGAGGACTTCGGCGCGTTTCGGTCTTCCAAAGCGACATTGAAAAAAAGAAACAGCGGCTCGGCCGCGAACCGATCGCGCGCTACACGGAAGTTCTTATCTTCGGAAAGCAGCGCCGTGTCAGGCGGATGCAGTTTCTCGATCTTGAAAGCCCGGTCGCTGATTAAAACCAGCGAGCCCGCTTGCGTGAGCACAAACGGTGAGCGCATCTCGCGCGGCACTGGAGAGGCCTTGGGTTTCGCTGCTACCGCCGGCGCGGGTTTAGGGTTCGCCTCAATCGATTTAGCAGGATTTTCCGGTTTCGCTTCAGCTTGCGGAGAACTCTCGGGCGTAGGGTCGTCAACCGGGACAGGCGGCAGGACCGTCGGCAAAAAAGTCTCGAGCTTCGGCGCGAACTTCGCGGCTTCGTCCGCCGATGCGAATTCCAGCGCGGCCATGGTCGAAGGAATGTCAGTGCGCACCGGCCACGTCGCCATCATCAATCGCGAACCCGCCAATGGTTCGGCATTGTCTCTGAGAAACTTGACCAGCGATCTTAATTGCGGCCCCGGATCAGCAAGCTTGACGATCGGGTCGATGATCTCGCCTGCGCCTCCAGTCGTCAGCAGCGTCCCGACGTTGCGCACTTCGACATACATTTTGTAACTGTCTGTCGACAACAATGTGTCGAATGTTGGCTCTGGTTTGGTCCTGGCCTCCGGCTGCGGCGGTGGGGCTGCTGGTTGCTGCTGCGCCCGAACGGGTGCGGTAAAAATGGCGAGGAGCAGTGTGAAAGAAACGATCCTTGAAGCACGGCGACGGAAGGAGGAGGATTTCATGAGCGGAACCTCGCGAACGAACATTCGGGCGCACGGAGCATATCAGATCGCCGGACGGCGCGGAATAAGTTCAGTCACTAGTCGTTGCCGTAGCGAATCTCCATCCGGCGAATGCGCGTGCCGGCGGCAATCAGAACCAGCGCAGTGACAATCAGCAGTCCCGGAACAGAGATATAAGCGGGCGTCGGCTCAACGATGACGGCGAACGGTCCTTCAGAGACCGGCACCGGCACCAGCGAGTTCAAATAATGAATGACGCTGACTTTCTTCAGGACTGGGGGCAGCAGAAAGTTGATCCATTCCCAGCCGTACAGCATCAGTGACGGAATGATTGGGTTTCGAAAGAACAAACCGACGACGATGAAAAAGGCGCCGTAGCCGATGCATGCGAGCAGAGTGATTCCGGCGTACGTCAACAACTGCGACATCCCTCCGCCTTCAAAGAAGAAGCGCATGCTGGCGGAGTAGAAATGCGGGAAGAACATCAGCAGCATCGATATCACGGTAACGCCAACAAACAACACCGCCGAGGTCACTAATCCCGAAATGTACTTGCCGGTGATGAGAACTTCGCGATGGACTGACGAAAGAAAATAATAGTGCAGGCTGCGATCGACGATTTCGCCGCGGAACAGGTTCATAAAGATCCAGGCGCAGCCGAAAAAGACAACCGTGCGCAAAATGAAGCCGTTGTAGAAAACTGAGAAGACCGTTGGATACTGTGAAAAGTCGAGCCATTGACGCGATAAACCGTCCCCTGTCAGCACCGCGGCGCGCAGGATCGCGATTAGGCTGAGAAGTCCGATCGGCATCAATGCCAGCAGGTAAACCAGCACGGCGCGTTTGCCGAAGAAGTTCTTCTTCAGCTCGAGCCGCATAATGGCCGCGATTTGCCGCAACCAGAGGCGCAGAGGAGCCCGCTCCGTTGTCTTAGTGATAGTTGCTTCGGCTGAACTCATAATTAAGCGGCACAGACTTCAGTGCGATCCAATCAAGTATTCGTAAACCGCGCTCAGATCATCATCGGCCGGCGCGACAGATTCGATCTCAACTTCACCTTCCGCGACGACTTCATTTAGCAATAAATAGAACTTGTCTGGGTCGCGCGTCTTCACGAACAACCCGTGCCGATCATCGTGCACGCGCGCTTCGACCAAATGGTTGCTGCTGAACATGCGCGCGGCGAGCACCGCCGGTTTATCGCAGCGAATCAGGACCTGCATCGGATGTTCAGTGTCCATCTCATCGCGCACGCCGTGAATCCCGCCCTCAGCCACAACGTAGCCGTTGTTCAGCAAAACAACGCGGTCCGACATCATGTCCACTTCGTGCAGAATGTGACTGGAGATGATTAAGTGCAGGCCTTCCGCCGCTAGTTGCTTGAACAGCGCAATCGTTTCCGCGCGCACCATCGGGTCGAGACCGTTCAACGGCTCGTCCAGGATCAGGACGGATGGCTGATGCGCGATCGATTGCGCCAGGCGCACGCGCTGACGCATGCCTTTGCTGTACCCGCCAATCTTTCGATTCCCGGCCGGCATGAGATCGACGCGCTCCAAAGCTTTATTGGTCAAGTCTTCAGCTTCCGCTTTTGTATAACCAGAGACGAGCAGAAACGAGCGGATGAACTCGCGGCCCGTCAGTCCGCGGGGAAACGAATCGAATTGCGAGCAGTAACCAAGCTTCCGAAACAACTGCTCAGGCCTATCTGTCGGGATGCCCAACACGTTGACCGAGCCGCGCGTCGGCCGCAACAAGCCCGTCATCAGATTCATCAGCGTCGTCTTCCCGGCGCCGTTCGGCCCGACGAGACTGGTAATGCCGGGCGGAATCGAAAGCGTCACGCGATTCACGCCGAGTATCTCGCCGTAAAACTTCGAGACGTTGTTGAAGACAATTTCGGAATTCGAGTTCATTTCACGACTTCGTACGCTTTAACTTTTCGCGAGAGCAGTGCCAGACATGCCGCGCAAATCAAAAACAGCACCAGCCACGATGCCCACAGCGGCGGTTCAGTCACCAATATCTGTGAGTCACGGCCGCCGAACTGGACCGTCTGCCGTTGAAATGTCCCAAACAGACCCGCCCAAACGTTCCAAATCAACGCCTGCAGGGAAAAGATATTGGCCCAACTGGTTTGAAAGATCTCATTAACAATCGCCGCGAACGTGGACGGAATGAAGAACGCAGCGAGCAGCGCCGCACGCGACGCGACGCGCCAACGCACCCAGGCGGAAATTGCCTGCGTCAACAACGCCAGTAAAAGAATCCATACGAAGCTGCCCATGAAAATCGCGCTCGCGATCGGGATGTTCTGTATAAACCACGTCCAGCCCTCGAGATAGCTCTGCAGCAGAAACAGGAGCAGCCCGGGAATCCAGCTCATCAAAGACAGCAGAATAATGACGATGGCCATTTTGCCCACGACGTATTCAGTGCGGGTAAATGGCCGGCAAAGATAGAGCGGCAGGGCGTTGTTCGTTAGATCGCGCGAGACCTGTGACGGCCCGATCAGCATCGCCAGGAAAAATCCGAGATAGCCCTGCGGGACAACCACCCAATATTGAAAAAAGGCCGCATCGATCGGCAGCAGGTCGCGAACGTTGATTTGCCACATCGCCAGCACATTCGCGTTGTGGTGCAGGTAAATCAAAATCGCGCACACCAGCGGCCACACAAACGACAGCAGGAAGATGCCGGTGAAGATCTTTGAACGAAACACGTCGCGAAACGCGTGACGCGTAATGATCAGAAAGCGGCTCCACTCAGGCGACGTCACGCCTGTATATCGTTTGTATGTACGTTCGATTACCGCCATGGCTGTTTCGATTGACTCATTGATTCACTGATTCAATTAACCGATGTATCAACTGTTTCCGTTCTCCATCGCTTTCAGGAAGATGTCTTCGAGCGAATCACGCTTGTAGCTCAGCCGCCGAATCTGCAAATTTGTTTTCGCGGCGAGCCGATACAGATCGCGAACCTCTGTGTCGTCCTGAAGGATCAACTTCACGCGATGATCGCCCGTCACGGCATACTCGCAGCCAATCTCGCTTACCGCCGCGACAAACGGCTTTAAGTCGCCGCGCGTCTCGAGCATCAGGAACTTCTTGTTCGCGCGCCGCTCTTCTTCCAGGTTGCAATAGACGACCAGTCGTCCGTCTTTCAGGATCAAAATCTCTTCGCAGCACTCTTCAACGTCACGCAGCAGATGCGACGACAGAACGATGTTGGCCTGACCGCTGTCGCGAATCTCGCGAATCATCTTGATCATGCGCAGGCGCGCCGGCGGATCGAGACCGTTCGTCGGCTCGTCGAGAAAAATTAGTTTCGGTCCGTGTACGATCGCCTGCGCCAGTTTCGCCAACTGCTTCATGCCGAGCGAAAACGTATCGACATTGCGATAGCGCGCCTCGCCCAGGCCGACAAAGAAGAGCGCTTCATGCGCGCGTTCGAGGGCGGCGGCCGGCGGCAACCCGGACAACTCAGCCATGAACCGGACGAAGTGGACGCACGACATCTTCGCGATGAACGAGTCGCGCTCAGGCATGTATCCGATCAGGCTTTTTATTTGATTGGCATCGGCGCGGATGTCGCGCCCGAAGATGTGCGCCGTTCCCGAAGAGGGCTCGTGAAACCCGAGCAGGGTGTGAATCAGCGTCGTCTTGCCGGCGCCGTTTGGCCCCAGCAGGCCGATGGCGCGCCCGCGCAGCTCACCGTTCAGTTCGCGCAGGATGGGCCGCCCGCCGAACGTCACCGACAACCTCTGCAGATCAATAACCGGAGGTTCGGCGTTCGTAGTTTGCAAAGCTGGGTTTGATGCGACTTCGTCTGCCATTCGTTTTGAGTGTCCGCAATGCGCGGACAAGACCGGGACCGTTCAGGAAAAGTAAGAACGAAGTCCAGAATAACCCTACGAACAGCCGGACGAAAAGGTTTCCCCAAGTATCGAGGGCGAAGATCGAGATTCCGAGCGCGATCAGTGTCAGTCCGTTAATGAGAACTTTCCGATCGGGAACGGATCGCGAAGGTATAGTGATCGGCATGATTGGCTCCGTGAACTGAAATGCCAGAAGCCCGAGGAGTTGGAAAACTCCTCGGACCTCGTGACGCGATTAAAGTGTTACTTCCCGGTTCCCTTTTCGAGCACGCTCTGCAGTTCGAACGCGCTGGGCATTCCGAGCAGCGTCGCCGGGCTCAAGCCAAACGGTCCGCCATTGGTGTTCGCAGCGACTTCGATGTGATCGCCATACGCGTAGGCGTAAAGCAGCGTTGGCTCCATCGTCGCGGCCATGGCGAGCGCCTTGCTCGGGCCGGAGGGCAAGTTCCCTCCTGCCTTAGCGAAAGGCTGCACCAGCGGCGCCAGGTTCTGATAGACAAACGCCGAGAAGTTCACGTTGCCGTCGGCCGGCAGGCCCGCGGTGAACTTCGCCGAATTCTTCAGCGTCGATCCTGAGTCGTGATACCGCAGCGCCTGTTCGATCAGCGCGCGCGTCGGGCCCGCAATCATGTAGCCGTTCACGAACACGTAGTTCGCTTCGACTCCGAAGTCCTGCGACTTAAGGGTGTAGAACGTGCGGCCACCGCTGTCTGCGCGATCCCAGGCCAGACCTTTCTTGCCTTCCCTCGCGGCCTCTTTGTTGATTTCCACCACGACACGCTCGAGTGTCTGTTGCAGGCGGGCCGGGTCGTTAACCTGGATTACCAGCTTCCACGAAGGCGTCGGCAGAATTGGGCCGTCAATCGCGAAGGCGTACTCACCACCCAGGGGCGCCGCGAAATCGCTGCGCACGTTCAGGCCGTGCTCACGCTCCAACTTGTCGAGATGCGTTTTGACGTCGGGCGAGCCCAGGTTGATCACCCGCAGCAAGTCATCAACCACCGCGGTCGGATTCTTGATGACAAAGCCGGCCACCAGATTCGCGTCGGGCGAGATGTAATCGAGCGAACCCATCGGGCCAGGTTGCGCCAGCCACGAAGTGATGCCGCGGTCGGTCTGGTCGTAGGAAAGCATGGCGCGCGTGTGCGTCTTGCCGTTCGTCACTTTCTGATCGAGCACGAACGAATTCAGATTCATAACGCCAAGTTCGTTGAGCGCCTGATCGTGCTTGACTGCGTTGTCCGAACTCTTGGACTTCGTACTGTGAAGCGGGCCAACTCGCGCGACGACCTTCTCAAGGTCCGCCGCCACGACAATGCCGGCGCCTTCGCGATAGACATCCGCAATGCGGTTGCGGAAAGCGCTGGACATGAACGAGGTCTGCGGCGTCGTCGCAACCCGCTGCAACTGATCGAGCTTAGGAGAGCCGACCAGCACGTCGCCGTTGATCCAAACGTAGATTTCTTTGCCAATTTTGTTGGCCGGGTTGTTCGCGGTCGGCTGGGCCGTATTCGGATCGTCAACCCACACAATATCCGGCCCCTTCTTGCCTGAAGTGCTTAACTTCTGCACCTGGGCATCAACGAAAGCGCGGAAGCCGGCGGCGTTCTTCAACTCGGCGAGAATCAACGGCTGCACGGGCTCGCCTTTTTCGTCCATGGCGGCGCCGACGGCAATCTCTTCACCAAGCTGATCGCCGAAGTCGCGAATCGCATTGATGGCGTTGTTCATGCCCGGATCGCGACGGTTCTTAAACCACTCGCTCAGCGCCGGGTTCTGCTGAATTTTCTCTTCGATGATGCGGTTCGACTCGATGATCGTCGCGGCCAGATTCGGAACCGCCGCGTACAGCACCGTGTTCTCGGGCATCATGTCGAGCAGACGTGTCGAGTGACGCACGCCGGGTTGCGCCACGGCATTCAGGTCTTTGTTCAGCGCCGACAGCGCTTCCAGAGTCTGTGCGTACTTGGCGGCATTCTTACTCCAGGCAACCTCTTCCTTCACCGGCACGGTTTGAATCGTCGCGCTGGTGGTGGCCTGCTCGCCGGCTTTCAGAACGCGTTCTTTACCGTTGTGATCAAGATTAACTGAACCCTCAACCACGCTTACGCGCGAACCTTTCGTGCCGGCATTCGCTGAAAAGATGGTGCCGGTCACGGCCACCAGCGAATCACCGGTGTCGAGGAACAGACGATCCTTCTGCTTGGCGGCTTCGACAATTACGCTTCCCGAACCAAGATAAATAGTGGTGCCGCGCAACGTTTGATTGACCGAGAATTCCGAACGATCCTTCATCTCGATCAAAGTGCCATCGCCAAGCCGCACCGTCGCCCGCGCGTCTTTCGCGGTACGAATCACCTGCCCGCGCGCGAGCTTCGCGCCGTTTGTCAGCGGTTGTGTCTTCGTGTCTTCGACGAGATACACGGCGCCGTCAGCGGCTTGCACGGTCGCGTCGATTGAGCCAATCGGCATGTAGCGTTCAACCAACGGCCACGCGACCAGCCCCAGACCAATCACGAGCGTTGCGGCAACCGCCCAACGCAGAACGACTGGATTGAAGCTGTAGCGGGACGCCTTGCGCGTTTGACGTCGCGGCGCAACTGCGGCCGCAACACGCGTGGTGCGCGCTTCCTTCAGGGCCCTGCGGCACGGAATGCATTCATGCGTGTGATCGACGAGGAGAAGCGCGCGCGCTTCCGACAGCTCGTGTCTCACATAGGCCGGCATCAGCGATTGAAAATCAGCGCAGCTTTCGATGTGCTCAGAAGCACCCGCCGTCACCGAAGCTTCGCTTGCCGCGACGCCGGACTGCGAAGACATTCGCATCCACACGCGCTCGGCAGCGTCGTTCACCATCGCCGATTCGATCTGCTCGCCACGAATCTCAGTCGCGACCTTGTCCAGCATGTTGTCGAGTTCTTTGTTTTTCATAACTTTCGCTCCAAGGATGATTCCAATCTCAAATCCCTTTCGTTTAGAGGCGGGCTACTGCCCGCCAATTCGGAGGGCGGTAGCCCTCCGCTAAACCTTTGAGGGATGCTTTTGCAGATAACTCCCAATCTCTTTTCTCAGACGCGTGCGTGCTCGATGCAGGGTCACGCCGACGACCAGCGCCGAAGTTTTCATCATCTGCGCAATCTCGCCGTTGTCGTATCCTTCGAAATAACGCAGCGCGAACATCTGACCTGCCGTCGGCCCGAGTTTTGAAACCGCTTCACGAATCAACTGCCGCAGCTCGCGATCTTCATGACTCGCCTCAGGATGTCGCCGCGACACTAATTCGATTGCCGCCGCACCGTTCTCAACATCGTCGAAGGCCACAGCCTTCGAACGTTTCCGCGCGCGCAGCAGGTCGAGCGACGCATTGACTGCCGCTCGCGCAAAATAACTTTCCGGATTGTCCGGGACAGTCACGCCTTCTGACCCGCGTGCCAAGCGGAGGAAAACCGTCTGCAAAACATCTTCAGCATCCGCCGCGCTGCCCGTGACCCGGTGAGCCGCGCGAAATACGCGGTCATGATGCTGCTGAAAAAGTGTCTCGAGAGAACTGTTCGCTTCTGCGGACATGGTTGGCATTGCCTTGGAACCGGATGTCTTTATGCGATTCCCCAAAATAGAATTCTCTGTGTAATCGACGGATGGCGTTACAACTTTGAGCGGTTTCACGGCGGCTAGCATGTTTGTAGAAAATCCCCTTCCGCCCATAAAACGCCGCGCGTCCGACGATTATTAACACCCGTACGAACAAAATCGAAGAAAAAGTTGCATTTGCAGCAGTTACGGCCACTTTGACGCTCCCGGCCGCGGTTCATATAGTTATACGAAGTGACCCTGCTACTTAGCGTGCTGTCCTCCGCCCTGGCAATTTTTGCGCTCCAGGATAGCGTCGGTGTCCTCGCCCGAATCTGGCAGTACCTCAACCAGCCCTACCGAATTGGCAGCGTCGAGATTGTAGTCACCAGACTGGTCCAGGGCCTGCTGATTCTGATTGTTGCGATCGCGCTGTCCCGCACGCTCAGCCGTCTGCTTAAGCGCAGTATTGAAAAAAGGGCATACCTCGATCCCGGTCTCCGCTACACGCTGGGAAGAGTCACGCAGTACCTCATCGTAACTCTTGGCGCGCTGATGGCTCTGAAGGCGGCCTTCAATCTGGATCTAACTTCGCTCGCGGTTATTTTCACAGCGCTGTCGGTAGGCATTGGCTTCGGTTTGCAGTATATCGCTGCAGATATTGCCTCGGGATTCATTCTCCTTTTTGAGCGGCCGGTGCGCGTTGGCGATCACATTACCATCGCTGAAGACGAAGGCGACGTGCAGAGCATCAACCTGCGCACCACCATTGTCGTTACCAACGATCGCGTTTCGATCATCGTGCCGAATTCACGCCTCGTAAGCCAAAGATTAATTAACTGGTCGTATGGAGATCCGCGCGTACGTATTTCGATACCGGTGGGCGTCGCGTATGACTCAGACATCGATCTCATCACGCGAACTCTGCTTAAGGCCGCCGAAGATGTTGATAACGTTTTGAAAGATCCACCGCCAAAAGTGCAGTTCCTCAAGTTCGGCGATTGGTCGCTCGACTTTCGTTTGCTCGTGTGGACAAATCGCCCGCGACTACACCCACAGATTAAGAGCGATATTAATTACCGCCTCGAAAAACTCTTCCGCGAAACAGGCATCGAGATTCCGTTTCCGCAGACGGAGTTCCGGGTGCGCGAAGGCGCGCTGCCTCTGGATACAGGTGACAGATCAATAACGGACGACCGCTCTGGCGAGTGACCCAGTGGCACAGACTTCAGTGAGTTTCCGATTGAAACCACAGACTGAAGTCTGTGCCACCGATACTTGCCCCAACTTCCCCGACAAGTTACGCTGTTTGCGTTACTGAGTGACGATTCATTCATTCCATGGCTAGTCCCGCAAAGCGAGTCACTTCGCGCAACTCCAGCACCGATAAACGTGCCGCCATTCTGCGCGCCGCCACCCAGGTCTTCGCGCGTAACGGCTATTTCAATTCGAAGGTCGCCGACATTGCACGCGAAGCCGACGTGGCGGACGGCACCGTATATCTCTATTTCAAAAGCAAAGATGAAATCCTGCACTCGATTTTCGATCAGAACATGGCGGAAGCGATTGCCGCCGCGCGCAAACTGATCAAAGAGGTCACCGACCCGCGCGAAAAGCTGCGTCGCATTGCTTCACTTCACCTGGAAAGACTGGGCGCGGATCGCGATCTTGCCGTCGTGTTTCAGGTGGAGTTGCGTGGCTCGACGAAGTTCATGGAAGAGTTTTCCGCCGCCGGCTTTGCTGAGTACCTGGGCTTACTGCACGACATTTTCGAAGAAGGCCAGCGCGCCGGCGTGTTTCGCCCGGACCTGAACGCGACCATCGCCGCAAAGATACTCTTCGGAGCACTCGATGAGATGGCGACCAACTGGATTATCTCGCACCGCAATTACAAACTAGAGCCGATGGCTGATGTGGTGATGGATGTTTTTCTAAACGGCGTTGGTACGCACGCCTCTGGCGTGCAGCAGGCCGGAGGCATGCGTTCCAAATGATCGAGAAACTCTCCCAATCACCCTTCAGTCCGCCGCGAGTGCCCCTCACGTCTGACGACCCGACGACCCTTCCTGAAGTTTACGAACGCCTGGCGCGCAACCATCCGAAACCGAACACGCTGAATTACAAGCGCGACGGAGCGTGGCATTCGATCTCAGCCGCGCAGATGTTGCAGCGCGCAAAGCACATCGCGCTTGGTCTCAATTCCCTGGGCATCGCCAAAGGCGAACGCGTCGCGCTGCTTTCCGAAAGCTGCGCCGAATGGGTTTTGACCGATCAGGGCTGTCTGTTCGCGGGCGCTATCACGGTCCCGATTTATCCGACGCTGACGCCGCCACAGGCGCAATACATTTTGAAGGACTCAGGCGCGCGAGTTCTGTTTGTTCAGTCGCGAGAGAAATTGGCGCAAATGGAGGAAGTCCTGCGCGATTCTCCCGAGGTTTCGCATGTCGTGCTGTACGAAGACAACGCCGCGGGCCGCGCCAATACGTCCAGCCTCTCAGATCTCGAAAACAAAGGCCGAGACGTGCACCGGCAGACACCTTCGCTGATCGAGGAACTCGCACGCGGGGCGAAGCCGGAAGATCTGGCGACGATCATTTACACCTCAGGAACGACGGGCGAGCCAAAGGGTGTAATGCTTTCGCACTCGAACATGGTTTCGAATCTGATCGATTCGTCGAACCACTTCGCGTTTGGCGTGAAAGACACAGCCCTTTCCGTGCTGCCTTTGTCGCACGTCTTCGAACGCCAGGCGATGAACATGTACCTGCATCACGGCATGAGCGTGTACTTCGGCCAACTCGACAACCTGGGCGACTACCTGCGCGAAATTCATCCGACAGTCTTTGTCGGCGTACCGCGCATTTATGAAAAGATCGTCGAGCGCGTGCAGGACAAAGCAGCTTCCAAAGGAAAGTTGAACGGCGCGATGGCGCAATGGGCGATCGGCGTGGGCCGGGAATGGGCGCAGCACCATTCGGACCGCAAGCCGATTCCGTTTCCGCTTTCGTTGAAACACAAACTCGCCGACGCTGTGCTGTTCAAGAAACTCCGCAACGCGATGGGCGGGCGAATTCGCATCCTGGTTTCCGGCGGCGCCGCGCTGTCGAACGACATCGCGCTCGCATTTCTCGGCGCCGGTTTGCCGATCGTGCAGGGTTATGGCTTGACGGAAACTTCACCCGTGATCACTGCGGGCCAGCTTCAATACATTCGCGTCGGCACGTCCGGGAAACCGGTTCGCAACGTCGAAGTGCGCATCGCCGCCGATGGCGAGATCGAAACGCGCGGGCCGCACGTAATGCAGGGCTACTGGCACAAACCCGAAGAAACGCGCGCGGTGATGACCGAAGACGGCTGGTTCAAGACCGGAGATATTGGCTGCCTCGATACAGACGGCTTTCTCACGATTACGGATCGCAAGAAAGAGCTCCTGAAAACGTCCGGTGGGAAGTACATCGCCCCGCAGGTTATCGAACAGTTGATCAAAGGCTCGCGGTTCGTAAGCCAGGTGGTCGTCATTGGCGACAGCCGCAAGTTTGCTTCAGCGCTGATAGTTCCGGCTTGGGATCAACTTGACGCCTACGCGAAGCTCAAGGGCCTCGACCTGCGCACGCGCGGCGATTTCTGCCACAGCCCCCGCATCATCGATTTGTTCGAACGACAGATTGCCGCGCGCACGGAACACCTCGCGCAGTTTGAAAAGATTAAGAAAATTGCGGTGCTTGAACACGAGTTCACCGTAGATAGCGGCGAGTTGACGCCGACGCTGAAGGTGAAACGGCGCGTGATCGATCAGAAGTATCGAAATGTGATAGATCGTCTTTACGAAGACCAATAACAGGAGAATCCGAATGTCTAAGAATCGTCGCAGCCTGGTTCTTCAGAACAATTCATTGGCGATGTGTCTTTCTCCCCTTCCCGCACGCGGGTTGGGGGTGGGGTTTGTCGCGCTCGTCACTTCTCCCCCAACCCCATCTTCGCTTGCTGAGAGGGGGCGAACGAACAAGAAGCCGACTCTTTGTAAAAAGCCTCGCAGTCTCATTCTAAGTCTGGCCGTTTTCGCCGCTGTGCTTTGCGCGCCGCTGCACATTTCTTTTGTCGCGCGCGCCCAAACCAAGACGCCCATCAGCCATGAGACGATGTGGCAATTGAAGCGTGTCGGCGCGCCCGCGCCCAGCCCGGACGGCAAATGGGTTGTGTTCTCGCTGGTTGAGCCCGCCTATGACGAAAAGGATCAGGTCTCGGACCTTTGGATCGTTCCCGCGGATGGCAGCGCAAAGCCGCGCCGGCTGACGTTTACCAAGAGCGGCGAGAGCGGCGTCTCCTGGAGTCCCGACAGCAACCGGCTCGCATTCTCAGCCAGACGCGAAGGCGATGAGGTCGCGCAGATCTACATCATCAATGTGGCTGACGGCGGCGAAGCCGTGCGTGCAACTTCACTTTCGACCGGAGCGCGTACGCCGGAATGGCGACCGGACGGAAAGGCTCTGCTCTTTACCAGCACGGTGTATCCCGGCGCGGCGGATGACGAAGCGAACAAGAAAATTGCGGCTGACCGCAAAGCCCAGAAGTATCGCGCACGCGTTTATGAAGGATTCCCAATTCGCAATTGGGACAGGTGGCTGGAAGATACGGAAGCCCATCTTTTTGTCCAAACTCTGGAACCCGGAGCGAAAGCCAAAGACATTTTCGCGGGAACGAAAATTGTGAAAGAGCCTGGCTTCTCAGGCAGTCTCACCGATTCGGGTGAAGAGTTTGGCGCGGTGTGGACACCGGATGGCGGCTCGATCGTATTCGTAGCCACCACCGTTCGTAACGCGGCGGCATATGCGCCGGTGAACACGTCGCTGTTCAAGATTGACGCGAACGGCGGCGAACCGCTGCGACTTACGGGAGGCAACGACACTTTCGCTCGCCCCATGTTTAGTCCGGACGGCCGCGCGCTCTACGCCATCTCGACCATTGAATCGAACGGCAAGGTCTACAATCTCGACCGGCTCGCAAGGTTCGGATGGCCGAACATGGGTTTCCTTCGCCAGCCCATAATCCTCACGAAAGATTTCGATCGATCGGTGGGAACTTACGCAGTAACCCCCGACAGTCAATCGGTTTACCTGTTGGCTGAAGAAGCGGGCAACGAAAAGCTCTTTACGGTGCCGGCTAACGGCGGCGAAGTTCGTCTGGCGATGGAGATGACGCGCGGCGTCTACACGAACCTGCGCATTCCGCGAAAATCCGGGTCCACGATTATCATCGCCAGCTGGGAAAGCGCGATGAATCCGCCGGAAATCTTCCGGCTCGATCTGAGTGAGAAAACCCAGAAGCCGCTTACGGAATTCAACGCTGAGCGCGTTGCGCAAATCGACTGGCAGCCGTTGCGCCACTTTTGGTTCACCAGCCGCGCGGGCAAACGGATTCACAACATGATTGCCCTCCCGCCGCGATTCGATGCGAAGAAAAAGTATCCGCTGCTCGTGCTCATGCACGGCGGACCGCACACGATGTGGCGCGACAACTGGGGTCTGCGCTGGAACTATCACATGCTCGCGCGGCCGGGTTACGTCGTGCTGCTGACGAACTATTCAGGCTCGACCGGTTTTGGTGAAGCGTTCGCGCAAAGCATTCAAGGTGATCCGTTGAAGGGTCCGGCACTCGAGATCAACGAAGCCGCCGACGAGACTATCCGTCAATTCTCGTTCGTCGATGGAACGCGACAAGCGGCGGCGGGCGCGAGTTATGGCGGACATCTCGCCAACTGGCTGCAAGCCACGACGACTCGCTACAAGACTTTGGTCAGTCATGCCGGTCTGATTAACCTCGAATCACAATGGGGCACGAGCGACACGATTTATCATCGGGAAGTCGGCAGTGGCGGACCCGTCTGGGAGCAGGGCGCGGTTTGGCGGGAACAAAATCCGATTCGCTTCGCGGCGAACTTCAAGACACCGATCCTGCTCTCAGTCGGTGAGAACGATTTCCGCGTGCCGCTGAATCAGACGCTTGAGAACTGGAGTGTGCTGCAGCGTATGCGCGTCCCGAGCAAGCTAATCGTTTGGCCCGACGAGAACCATTGGATTCTTAAAGGCGAAAACAGCAGGTTTTTCTATCAGGAAGTTCACGCCTGGCTGAAGAAGTACCTGGGAGCGCCTAACGAACGGATTGCTGAGTAGCCTGAAGTCTACCGCGGCCAGCCGCCAATCTTAATTTGAAATGCGTCGAGGATTTTGTCGGCTGCCTGCTTAGCGGTCTCTTTAATCTCGTAGTCTGAGAATACCGCGCGGCGCGCTGAGGGACCCGTTACACCCACGTTTCCCAAACTCCCGGTTCGGTATTGCGCGCGCCCCGAGCCTTTAAGTTTCGCCGTGCCGGGTTCATAGATCATGTAAGTCACATAGAGCTGGGCGTTCTGCGCCGAAACGTCCGCGCCGTAATCAGCCCGTTCATTACGAACCTGCAACCAGACGACATATCTAACTGTCTCGGCTTTGGCCGCTTTCAAACCCTCGCTGCGTGTCATTGGCTGGTTCGCCACCGTGACCGCCACGTCGTTCGCTTGCGCGAGCCGGCGCACACACTCCTCGAGAACGATGTCCGAACCTCGGAACGGCACTCCATCAAAACCAGTGGGAACATCAATACCAACGAACAGCTGAAACCGCGCCGGTGGCTTCGGCTTCGACAGCTCTTGCGTGGGACTTGCAACCGGCGGTGGCGCGGGCACGGGCGACTTAACCCCGCTGCGCCGCCCGGATTGAGCCGCGCCCACGGCCGTTGACGCTATCAAAACTGCCAAAATCAGCACCAGCCTGCGCGGGGAAGAAGTACTCATCTCGCGCGGCATTCTAGCACCGGCGATTTCAGAAGGACAGGATTTCAAAGTCTGAAACACGGCTGCCGCAGTGCTCCCCTCGCAGTGACTTTTCTCCCCCTCCCCGCCTGCGGAGAGGGGGTTAGGGGGTGAGGACGCCACGCGTCTTAACCCCCACCCCCTAACCCCTCCCCGCAAGCGGGGAGGGAGATATACAACGTCGGCTGGGTGACTCGCATGTCAGACTGTGGAAGTTGGGTCGCGACCTGAAAAGAAATTCCACGGGTGGCTGCACTCTAATTCGCACCGCGCTTCAGCGCGGTGCAACGAACGACAACTGGATTCGGAAACAGCTTAAACGGTTTCATTTTCCGAACTCACTTCAACTCACCGCGCTGAAGCAGGTGTGAATTAGAAGAACCCCCAGCTTTCTCCTCGCCAAACGGATCATCTACACTGTTCGCTGACGCCCGATGACAGAAGAATCTTCTCGCCAACTAATCGTTACGCGCATGCGCCAACAGGCGCGCGAGATTCGTTCGTTTGATCTAATGCCTGCCGGCGCCGAAACGTCGCATGAGATCGTTTTTCGTCCGGGCCAGGTAGCCATTCTTAGCGTCGATGGACACGAGCCGGCTTATTTTGCCTTCGCGGGCGCGCCGGAAGATCGCGAACTGGAGATTCTCGTTAAGCGGACCATTGGAGCCAGCGTCGCGTTATTCGATCTGACAGAAGGCGACACGATTGAGCTGCTCGGCGTCGCCGGCGACGGATTCCATTTGGACGCGCAGGTCGGACGTGACGTAGTTTTCGTTGCGATGGGCACAGGTGTCGCGCCGCTGCGTTCAGCGCTGCGACACGTTTTGAACCGTCGTGAGAGATTTGGTCAGCTAGTCGTGCTGTACGGCGCGCGCACGCCCGACGAGTTTTGTTATCGAGACGAGATCGACGATTGGGAAAAGGCTGGAGTCGAGTTGCGTCAGGTGATCTCGCGTCCCGACGGACATGATTGGTCAGGGCCAACCGGCTATGTGCAGTCGTTGCTGGATCACGTGTTGGCGGATCTGAAATCGCCGGTGGCTTTGGTGTGTGGCTCGCGCGAAATGATCGCGCAGACAAGAGATCGTTTGGAGCAGATGGGATTCCCGCCCGAAGATATCCTGACGAACTACTGAAATAGTCAGAACCACCTGCGGTAGCGGGTTAGATGTGGCAGGGCGAGTTATTTTCGATTCCAAGATCAACCACCCGCTACCGCAGGTGGTACTGACTTCATGTCGGCGCTATCTGCGGATTGATTACCGGCTTCAACTTCGCGCGTCGTTCCTGCTTAGTGCGGTACATCGCCTGATCGGCTTTCTCGATGGCGGCGCCGAGTTCATTCAACGAAACAAATCCCCAGACTCCCACGGAGACGGAAACCTTAGCCGGCGCGTTGATCCACTTTTCCGCATTGCTTTCCAGAACCGAATTCAGCGCCTCCATGCGCCGGCGCGCTTCCTTCTGATCAAGCTTGAACATCAAGACCATGAATTCGTCCCCACCCCAACGGAACAGCATATCGTCGGCACGAATCAGCGAGCGCACGGCGCGAGCCACGGCGCGAATCGCTTTGTCACCAACGCTGTGACCGAGCGTGTCGTTAATCGGCTTCAGATTGTCGATGTCGATAATCGCGACACAGCCATCCACATCCTGCGCTTCGCCGCCCTCGCCGCGGCTCAGCAGCGAATGGAACGCGTGCCGATTCAGGGCTTCCGTCAAGGGATCCATGCGCGCCGTCATTTCGAGCTGGTCGTGCGCGTGCGTTAACTTCGCATTCGTCGCCTCGACTTCGCGCCGCACGCCTTCAAGCAAAACCATGATCGTGCCAAAGCCGAGCAGGATTTCGAGAATCAAATCGAAGATCGAGGTGTATTGCAGGTAGCTCGCCGGCACCGTGAATTTCCAAAGCCCTTTGCGCGCGGCAAACACGGGGACGTAATGCAGAAAATCAATGGCCAGCAGAACCAGCGCGGCGAGCATGACGCGCAATCCGGGGCTGCTCTTTACGCTTCCGAAAGCCGGGCGCAGCGACAAGGCTGAGAGAGCAAACAACGCGGCAAAGATCGTCGCGTGCGCCATAAAGAGGTCATTAAAATCGGCTGATAGAAAAGGCAGCACGGCGGCGACGATGACGGCCGCGCCCCCGACGAAAATTGCGCGCCGGTTTAGTCGCGCGCCGGTCGCGTAGTGACGACAGCCCGCGATAAACAAAAGACCGAACGCGTACTCGCCGAGAAAATAACCTGAGAAGAAAAGTTTCTGTCCCGAACCAACCTGAATCCCGATGAACAGGCTCACCAATGCCAGTGAGAGACACAGCCAGGCGGCCGCCCAGTAATTTACGGCGGCGCTCTTGATCGATCCGCGCATTGAGATCGTCAGCAACGCCACCAGCACGATGCCGACACACTGAATTGCCAAGCCAACGTTTGCGCTCATAGGGGATGTTCCATTCGTGTGAGATACATCCGGAACGGATGCGCGAAGAAGGGGAGGCGACCCTGCTCGCCAAGGTGGATTGTACGAAATCGAGGCGATGGGGGCTAGAATTTTGTTAAGTGAGGCGGTAGCCCGACCGTCAAAGAGGGCGTCTTGGTTGTTTCAGGGCCTAACGGTCGAGCTACTCGCCACGACTTACCGCTGCATTTCACTGAGCAATTTCTTATTCAGGTCCGCATCAATCGTCGCGAGCACGCGGCTTTGCGTCATCGCTGCTGCGCGATCACCAATTTCCAGATAAGCGAGCGCGAGATTGTAATAAGCTTCCCCATCCTTCGGTCGCAGCCGCGCGGCTTCATGATAAGCGTCGATCGCTTCCGTGAATCGGCCGGCGTAGAAGTACGCGTCGCCAAGTTTGTTGTGCGCGTCGGCTGAGTTCGGCCGCAACGCCAATGCCCGCTGGTACGCGCGAATGGCTTCATCGTTCCGGCCCTGCTTCACTTTGCAGTAGCCAATTTGAATCCACGTTTCCGCGCGCCGGGGATTCCGATTCGCCGCGGTCTCGAAATAGTTGAGAGCGTTCTCGTAATTCCCCAGCCACATCGAATCGATCCCGCCGCGATACCAAAGATCGGCGAGCGCTTCCGGCTGATTGGATCGGTTTCTCGTTCCCACCTGATCGAACGAGATGAGGGGCCCGGACTGAAGCGAGGCCACGCGCGCCGCACCCAAAGCGAGATTGATGTTTTGGCCGTTGGTGACTTTGACCGTCACGATCCCGATGACCTGTCCGCGCATGTTGAAAAGAGGGCTGCCACTGTTTCCATGCGAAACGGGCGCGGTGATTTGAATGATGCGTCCTAAAGCGGGGACTTCGCGGATGGCGGAAACAATGCCGTCGCTGATCGAACCTTCCAGGCGCAGGGGATTTCCAATGACGAAAACCTGCTCGCCTTCTTCCGGCAGAGTCGTAGCGAGTGGTAACGGTCGCGAACGTTCGGCGGGCAAGTCCACACTCAACAGCGCCAGGTCGGCCTCATCGTCGATCGCAAACGCGCCCCTGACTGGATACGTGCGCCCTTTCCCTTCGAGCGTGCGAACCTCGACGCGGTGCGCGTTCCGCAAGACGTGCACGTTGGTAACGACCTCATTCGGACGAATGAAGAACCCGCTGCCGCTGATTAGCGGCTCTCCCTTTGAGTCGTAAGTTAAGACGGAAACGACGGAAGGCTTTACGCGACGCACAAGTTCGGGAAGCGACTCTGTTTGCGCAGTCGCGGCATTGGCCCGACCATCAGGGAGGACGCCAGCATTTTGCGCGTGGATTGACGCACCGAAGACAAATAGAGACAAGGAAACTACGAGGCGGGGGAAAGTTCTGTTCAAGGGGAACCTCCTTGCGTAACCAAAACGACTGAAGGTACTCAGTCCCAACGCGTCGGGACTTCGTTGTTTTATCGGGGAATCAACGCTGGTCGGGGAAGCGTCGAGGCCGCCGGGGGCGGCGACCTCGCGCGGATAATAGCGCAAGAACCCGGACTTGGAAAGAAAAATACTATTCTCTTGCGGGATTTCTCGCTTCCCGCCTGAATCTCTCCAGTTTGGCTTGCGCTGAAGGGTCCAGCCTGATGCATTCCGCAAATGCTTTTTCGGCCTCCGCGTCCTGGCCCAGGCGCAACAAAACTGCGCCAAGATTACCGTACGCTTCAGCCAGATTGGGATCCAATTGGGTCGCTTTCTTTAACGCGGCGGCGGCGCCAATGAAATTTCCCTTCGCATACAACGCCGTCCCCCGACAATAAGACGCCCGCGGCAGATTAGGCTCAAGGCTGATCGCCTGATCGCAGTCGGCCAAGCCGCCATCAATGTCTCCAATTTCCTGACGCACCTGGCCACGACTGCTGTAGAACGCCGCCTTGCGAGGGTCCAGGGCGATTGCGCGCTCAATATCCTTGAGCGCCGCGGCCAGATCGCCCTTGTCGAACAGAAGGTTGCCGCGATTCTCGTAGGCGGGTGCATTATTGGGTTGCGCTTTGATGACGCGATTAAAGTCAGCCAACGCGCTGTCGAGATCGCCTTTCACCCAAAGCATTACGCCCCGATTCGAGTAGACCTGAGTTAAGCCGGGATTCAGAGCAAGCGCCCGATCGCAGTCAGCGATCGCCTCCGCCAGTTGTCCTTTTCGATAATGCGCCAGGCCACGACTGCCATATGCGGCGGCCACCAAAGGACTGACAAAGGTCACCGCGTCCGTGGGCGGCGCTTCGTTGAATTCCGACCTTGCCCGCCGCTTGTCGTCATCACTACGAGCGACGTTCAGCACAATCACTTTTGTGAAGTTGGCTATTGCGCCGTCGAAATCGTCTCTCGCGAGACGTTGTTGGCCGCGCTCGAACCACTGTGCTGCCGGTTCGCGAGGTTGCGCCCCAGCCGTCAGTGAATTCCCCCACACAAACAACAGGATTACTACTAAGTTTCTCAGCATTGTTTTGAGCCCCTCGTGGTTCTGCCAAGTTTTCAAACACAATGAGCGCCTCTCTGCACTCATAGAAATGACAGTGATCGTGGCGTGCGGGATGTTGAATTCGAATCAACGCACTACCGCATGACACGCCGGTGGCTGGGCTCACTACAGGGTGGATGGGCTCAATTGATGGGGGCTGAATTTCTCGCGAACCGGTTGATTCCCTGGGAAATGTTCGGCTCGTTAAATGCCTGGGTGATTAGTTAAACGTTATGCGAGGGTCAAAGGTGCCGTAAATTATGTTAATTGTTGTAAACAAAACCGGCGGGGCTGTGACACCGCGCCGGTTTCTTTTTGCATCGGCAGGCTAGTTTCCTGCTCAGCGTTTCTTAGTGGCTTTCTTTTTCGCCGCCGGTTTCTTCTTGCCGCCCTTCTTAGTTGCGGCGGATTTTCCTTTTGCAAGCGAGGACAGGCTTGATTCCTTCTTGGTTGCCCTTGAAAACCTTCCTTCTGAATGTTGGACAGGATTTATTCCTTTGCTCGGCATGTTTTATCTCCTTGAGGAATACGCCGGCTGAGACCGGCGGTGAAATCCACAACATCCTAACCCAAGGTAAGTTCAGTTTGGAAAAATTCCTGCAGGCGCCCGGTACTCCTCGTCCCAGCCGATGTACGGCACATCAGTCGCGCCGAGGATGTACTTAACGACGGTCCAACGGCCGCGGACTTTGTGCAGTAACGCGCTGATACCATCGTCGAACATACCCAGCCGCTGAGCTTCCGCGTAAGACGTCTTGCTGTAATCAAGCTTTCCCCCGCCGGGCTTTCGCGGCGCACCCAACATGAAGGCCCAGTCGTCCTGCACCTTGAGATGGTCAATGTTAAAAACGACACTTTGTTTCAGCTTCTTCTCGACGGGAACCCGCAAAGCGTCCGTGATCGCCTTTCGTTCCACGGATCCTTTTTCAGGTGTGTACTGGGCAAAGGTTGTTGACGCACAAAGCAGCGTGCTGAAGAAACTCAACACGAGTATTAAGCAGAATTTCGAAATGGAATTTGTAGTTTTCACGAGGAAGATTTCAGCACGCAGGCTCATGTCAAATCAAGCTGGCAAGTTAGAAACCCGCGCGCAGGGCGGGGCGGTCTTGCGTCGTTCCGGTGTCGCTGATTGGCAATCGGAAGGTAACTACCATTGAAGCGATCGCGCAGGACCCGTCCCCGCGCGAGCAGCTCGCTTGAGGTGCAAACAAGGGCAATGTGAGGTTCGAAGAAAAAACCGGCGGGGCTTCTCAGCCACGCCGGTTTGAATTTACCCGCCCGCTAACGCAGCGGTTCTGACAAATTGCCAGCCTACTCTTCGCTCGGCTCCCCAACCTCCACCGTCTCTTCCGGTTCACTAACCTCACCGACGATGTCGCCATCCCCGATGGTCGGCGTCACGGTGTGCGGTGATGGAGGAATCTCGATACCGCCGAGAACTTCGGGAAATTCTTCTTCGCGTTCCGACTCTCCGATCGTCTCGTCGCGTTCGATATCGACGTTCCGGTAGTACTCCATGCCGGTGCCGGCCGGAATCAGACGGCCCATGATCACGTTCTCTTTCAGCCCGCGCAGGTAATCGATGCGGCCGGAAATCGCCGCCTCGGTCAATACGCGTGTCGTCTCCTGGAACGAAGCCGCCGAGATAAACGAATCGGTCGAGAGCGAAGCCTTGGTGATGCCCAGCAGGAGAGGTTCGGCCTGGGCCACCTCGCCCTTCTCGCCCTGCACCCGTTCGTTCTCATCGCCGAAGCGGAACCGATCGACCTGCTCCTCGAGCAGGAACTCGGTGTCGCCGACTTCCTTAATCTTCACCCAGCGCAGCATCTGACGAACAATCACTTCGATGTGCTTGTCGTTAATGTTCACACCCTGCAGGCGATAGACCTCCTGAATTTCGTTGGTCAGGTATTCCTGCAAACGGTTCATGCCGAGGACGCGCAGAATGTCGTGCGGATTCAACGGACCATCCTGAAGAGCCTCGCCGGCGCGGACGCGATCGCCTTCCTGCACGTTGATGTGCGTACCGCGCGGGATATCGTACTCGCGCTCTTCGCCGTCGTCGCCGGTAATAATCAGTTTGCGCTTGCCCTTTGAGATGGGGCCGAGCTTAACCATACCGTCGATTTCCGACATGACCGCGGCTTCGCCGGGACGGCGAGCTTCGAACAGCTCGACGACGCGCGGCAAACCGCCGGTGATGTCTTTGGTCTTGGTGGTTTCGCGTGGAATCTTGGCGATCACGTCGCCCGGCTCCACGTCTTCGCCGTCGTTCACCATCAGGTTCGCGCGCACCGGCATCTGATACGTCTTAAGTATCTTGTTGCTGGCGTTGCGAATTTCCATACGCGGCTGTTTCTTTTCGTCGGGCGAATCCTTGACCACCATGTGCGAGAGGCCCGTCACCTGGTCGGTCTCTTCTTCATAGGTCACGCCTTCCTTCAAGTCCTGGAACTTCACGTGGCCGCCGACTTCCGTCAGGATGGCGAACGTGAACGGATCCCAGGTCGCAAGCAATTGGTCTTCGGCGACCTGCTGGCCGTCTTCAACCAGGATGTGCGCGCCGTAAACAATCTGATACCGGGCCACTTCGCGGCCGCGCTCGTCGATGATCGTCATGGCGCCGTTGCGGTTCATGGCCACGCGCTCGCCCTTGCGGGTCTTCACGGTTTGCAGCTCGACGTACTTAATCTTGCCTTCGACGCGAGCTTCGTGCTTCGAAGATTCTTCCAGACGCGCGGTGCCGCCGATGTGGAACGTACGCATTGTCAGCTGCGTGCCGGGCTCGCCGATCGATTGCGCTGCAATGACGCCGACCGCTTCGCCAATGTCCACCGGCCGGCCGGTTGCGAGGTTGCGGCCGTAGCACTTGATACAGCAGCCACGACGCGATTCGCACGTCAATACTGAACGAATGCGAACGCGCTGCACGCCTGAGCGTTGAATTTCAGCCGCCAGGTCTTCGTCGATTTCCGAATTGGTCTCGACGATTACCGTGCCTTCGACCGGGTCGATCACGTCATCCAGAGCGGTGCGGCCCACGATACGATCGCGCAGGCTTTCGATTTCCTCGCCACCTTCGATAATCGCCGACGCTCCGATTCCCTTCAGCGTGCCACAGTCCTGCTCGCTGATGATGACGTCCTGGGCCACGTCCACCAGACGCCGCGTCAGGTAACCCGAGTCGGCCGTCTTCAAAGCCGTATCGGCCAGGCCCTTGCGCGCGCCGTGCGTCGAGATGAAGTACTGCAACACGTTCAGGCCTTCGCGGAAGTTTGATTGGATCGGCGTCTCGATGATTTCGCCCGAGGGACGAGCCATCAATCCGCGCATGCCGGCGAGCTGGCGAATCTGCTGTGCCGAACCGCGCGCGCCTGAATCGGACATGATCAGGATCGGGTTCATTTCGTTGGACGCCTTTTCACGATCGTCCATCGCCTTGAACATTTCCTTGGCGACCTTGTCGGTTGCTTCTGACCAAATCGCGATCACCTTGTTGTAACGCTCGCCGTTGGTAATGACACCGTCGCGATACTGCTGCTCGACGGTAATCACGTCCTTTTCGGCCTTGCCGACGATCTCAGGCTTCGACGGCGGCGTCACCAAATCATCAATGCCAATCGAGATGCCGGCCTTCGTGGCGTACAGGAAGCCCAGGTTCTTCAGATCGTCGAGCATCTTCACGGTCATTTCATGACCGAGCCGAATGTGCGAATAGTTAACCAGCGACTGTAGACCCTTCTTGCGCAGCGTGCCGTTGATGTACGGCAAGCCCGAAGGAATCGCATCGTTGAAGATGACGCGGCCGACAGTCGTGTTAATGACTCGCTTCACATCTTCCTGGACCACGCCGCGCAGGATGTCCTGCGTATCGTGTTCCTGGGTCAGATCGATCAAGTCACCAGTGACCCGCAATTTAATCGGCGTTTGCGTCGTGACATATTGCGAGTCGAGTGCGAGGAAAACTTCTTCCATCGACGAGAACACGCGGCCTTCACCCTTGGCGCCTTCCTTCTCGCGAGTCAGGTAGTAAATTCCGAGGACAATGTCCTGCGACGGCACCGCGATCGGCTGGCCGCTGGCGGGACTGAGAATGTTGTTCGAAGACAGCATCAACACGGCCGCTTCGATTTGCGCTTCCGGCGAAAGCGGAATGTGAACCGCCATCTGGTCACCGTCAAAGTCCGCGTTGAAAGCCGTGCAGACCAGCGGATGAATCTTAATCGCCTTGCCTTCGACCAGCACCGGCTCAAATGCCTGGATGCCCAGACGGTGCAGCGTCGGCGCGCGGTTCAAGAGCACCGGATGCTCGCGAATAACTTCTTCGAGGATGTCCCAAACGACGGGCTCCTGACGCTCAACCATTTCCCGAGCCTGTTTGATGGTCGCGGCGTGCTGCTGTTTTTCAAGCTGGTTGTAGATGAACGGTTTGAACAGCTCGAGCGCCATCTTCTTTGGCAGACCGCACTGGTGCAGCTTCAATTCCGGACCGACTACGATCACGGAACGGCCTGAGTAATCAACGCGCTTGCCGAGAAGGTTCTGACGGAAACGCCCCTGCTTCCCTTTGAGTGTTCCTGACAAGGACTTGAGCGGGCGATTGTTCACGCCGCGCAACACGCGACCGCGACGGCCGTTGTCGAACAGCGCATCGACCGCTTCCTGAAGCATGCGCTTTTCGTTACGCACGATGACTTCCGGCGCGCGCAACTCCATCAGCTTCTTCAGACGGTTGTTGCGATTGATGACACGACGATACAGATCGTTCAGATCCGAAGTCGCGAAACGTCCGCCATCGAGCGGCACGAGCGGCCGAAGCTCAGGTGGAATCACCGGAATCACATCGAGAATCATCCAGTCCGGATGATTACCCGACTTCAAGAACGAGGTGGCAACCTTGAGGCGCTTGGAAAACTTTAGTTTCTTCTGCTGCGAAGTCTCTTCGCGCATGCGGCGACGAAGCTCGACCGCGAGCTCTTCGATGTTGACCATCGAGAGCAATTCTTTAATCGCTTCGGCGCCCATCTTGGCGACGAACTGGCCGGGATAGTCGCGCGTCAACTCGCGATAGCGCTCGTCAGTCAGCAGCTCGCGCTCTTTGAGTTCCTTCAGATCGCCGGTGTCGATGACGATGTAGGATTCGAAATAGAGGACCTTCTCCAGCTCGCGCAGCGGAATGTCGAGCAAGTGCCCGATGCGGGACGGCAGCCCTTTAAAGAACCACACGTGCGAGCACGGGCTGGCGAGATCGATATGACCCAGACGCTCACGACGAACCTTCGCCTGCGTTACTTCAACCCCGCACTTGTCGCAGATCACCCCGCGGTGCTTCATGCGCTTGTACTTGCCGCAGAGACACTCCCAGTCCGCGACCGGCCCGAAAATTCGCGCGCAGAAAAGTCCATCGCGCTCAGGCTTGAACGTGCGGTAATTAATCGTCTCAGGCTTCGTCACCTCGCCGTGCGACCACTGCCGGATTTTGTCCGGTGAAGCGAGCGAGATGCGAATCGCCTCGAAATCAGGCGCGAGTTGCGTTTTCTCTTGATGAAATCGAAACATCTTTTCTCCCGTTTATGGGTCCCATTTGTCCCATTGGTCATATCTGTCCCATGGGACCCATGAGACAGATGGGACGTATAGGATCTATATACCGCTCGTAATCAGTGGTTCAGCAATCGTGTCGTCCGGCGTGCCGTCTTTCTTCACCAGCTCGACGTCGAGGCAAAGCGACTGCAGTTCACGCACGAGCACGTTGAAGCTTTCCGGCAAACCTGGATCGAAATCCGCTTCGCCTTTGACGATCGCCTCATAAATCTTCGAGCGTCCGGCGACGTCATCAGACTTCGCCGTCAGCAATTCCTGAAGAATGTGCGCCGCGCCGTATGCTTCCAGCGCCCACACTTCCATTTCGCCGAAGCGCTGTCCGCCGAATTGCGCCTTGCCGCCGAGTGGCTGCTGCGTGATCAGCGAGTACGGCCCGATCGACCGCGCGTGGATCTTGTCGTCCACGAGGTGCGACAGCTTGAGCATGTATATGTAACCGACGGTCACCTTCTGCTCGAACGCATCACCCGTCAGTCCGTCGTATAACACCGCCTTGCCGGAAGAGCTGACAATCTCAGGCAGGCCCAGTTCAGCAGCACGCGCGCCGGCTTCGGCAAGCTTCTGCTTGATTTCCTTTTCAGTCGCCCCGTCGAACACCGGCGTCGCGAAATGCAGACCGAGCACGCGGGCGGCCCAGCCCAGGTGCGTCTCGAGAATCTGACCGACGTTCATGCGCGACGGCACGCCCAGCGGATTCAGAACGATCTCGACCGGGGTTCCGTCCGGCAGGTAAGGCATGTCCTCTTCCGGCAGAATGCGCGCGATCACGCCCTTGTTTCCGTGGCGGCCGGCCATCTTGTCGCCGACCGAAAGCTTGCGCTTCATGGCGATGAACACCTTCACCATTTTGATAACACCCGGTGAAAGCTCGTCCCCCTGGCGCAGCTTCGCAATCTTCTCTTCGTAGATGTCCGAGAGAATCTTGACCTGCCGCTCAGTGCGATCTTCGTAGGATTTGACCTCAGTCGCAGCGTCCACACGCGAACCGGCGATTTGCGCCTTGCGCAGAACCTTCGCCTCAATGCTTCCCAGCATTTCGCGCGTAATCGTCTCGCCCTTCGGAATGACGACTTCACGATGATCGGTGAGGTCGGCCGAAAGTTTGCGCCCTTCGAACAACTCGTAAATGCGTTCGTTGCGCTGCTCGTGCAGGATGCGGATTTCGTCTTCAAGGTCGCGTCGCAGGCGTTCTTCTTCGGTAGTTTCAATGGCCAGCGAGCGCGGATCTTTTTCCTGGCCCTTGCGCGTGAACACCTGAACATCGACGACGGTGCCGTCGATGCCCGGAGGCGACACGAGCGACGCGTCTTTCACGTCCGCCGCCTTCTCACCAAAGATCGCACGCAGCAGTTTCTCTTCCGCCGTCAGCTGCGTCTCGCCCTTCGGCGTGACTTTACCGACGAGGATTGAACCCGGTTTGACCTGGGCGCCGATGCGGATGATGCCGCTCTCGTCCAGATCGCGCAGCATGTTCTCGCCGACGTTCGGAATGTCGCGCGTGATTTCTTCCGGTCCCAGCTTCGTATCGCGCGCTTCAATTTCCAGCTCTTCAATGTGAATCGAGGTGTAGTAGTCCTCTTTCACCAGCCGCTCAGAAACCAGAATCGCGTCTTCGAAGTTGTAGCCGCGCCAGGGCATGAACGCGACCAGAATGTTCCGGCCCAGGGCCAATTCGCCGCGATCCGTGCAAGGCCCGTCCGCGATGACCTGGCCTTTGGCGACGCGCTCGCCAACGTGAACGATCGGCCGCTGGTTGATACAGGTATTCTGGTTCGAACGCTTGAACTTGATCAGCGTGTAGATGTCCGCGGTCACTTCGCGCGAAATCGTGCCGTCCACATTGTGATCCGCTTTGACGATGATGCGTTCTGAGTCGGTGTAATCGACCACGCCGTCCCGGCGCGCGATCACGACCGCGCCGGAATCTCGCGCGGTCACACTCTCCATGCCTGTGCCGATGTAAGGCGCTTCAGCGCGCAGCAAAGGAACCGACTGGCGTTGCATGTTCGAACCCATCAAGGCGCGGTTCGCGTCATCGTTTTCGAGAAACGGAATCAGCGACGCAGCCACCGAAACAAGCTGCTTCGGCGACACGTCAACAAATTCGATCTCATCGCGATGCGCGAGAATGAACTCGCCGGCTTTTCGCGCGGCGTTGCGCTCGTTAACGATGTAACCGTTCTCGTCCAGCTCGATGTTGGCCTGGCCGACGACGTGCTTGTCCTCTTCCCATGCCGTCAGATAGAACGGATAGGGTTCGTAACTCGCTTTACCGTCCGCGCCGACACGCTTGTTGGCTTTCTCAACATCTTCCTGCGACACGTGATCATTCGGCTTGAACTTGGTGTCGCCGCCGTTTCTCACGCGCACAAACTCAGTCACCACGCCGTTGACGACTCGCCGATACGGCGATTCGATAAAGCCGAACTCGTTGATGCGCGCATAGCATGACAGAGACGAAATCAGACCGATGTTCGGACCTTCAGGCGTCTCAATTGGACAGATGCGGCCATAGTGGGTCGGGTGCACGTCGCGCACTTCGAATCCCGCGCGCTCACGACTCAGACCGCCCGGTCCAAGCGCGGACAAACGCCGCTTGTGAGTAATTTCTGAAAGCGGATTCGTCTGATCCATGAACTGCGACAACTGCGACGAGCCAAAGAACTCGCGCACCGCGGCCGTGACCGGCTTCGCGTTGATCAGGTCGCGCGGCATCGTCGTCTGCATTTCCTGATGGATCGACATCTTTTCCTTGATCGCGCGCTCCATGCGTTCCAGGCCGATGCGGAACTGATTTTCCAGCAGCTCGCCGACCGCGCGCACACGCCGATTGCCCAGGTGATCGATGTCGTCCGCCTGATAGATCGGTCGCTTCTCGTCATCGACGGGATTGCGGCGCATCTTCAGGACGTACTGCACCACCTCGAAGAAGTCGCCCGCCTGAAGCAACGGATCCTCAATCCGATCCCGCTCGGGCTTGCCCATCTTAATGTTGAACTTGAGCCGGCCCACGCGCGAAAAGTCGAACTTCCGCGGATCGAAGAACATGCCTTCAAGCAGGCGGTAAGCAGTCTGAACCGTCGGCGGATCGCCGGGACGCATCTTGCGGTAAATCTCGAGCAGCGCATCGACCGGCTTGGTGATGGTGTCCTTCTTCAACGTTTGCGAAACCACCACGCCCACGTCATCGCGTTCCGGGAATAAGATTGGGAAGCTTTGCACGCCGGCCTCGATTATTTCCTGGAGCTTGGTGGCCGTGATTTCGTTGTTGGCTTCGACCACGACTTCGCCGGTGTCGGTGTTGACGATGTCGGCGGCAGCGTAGGCGCCTTCGAACTGCTGGGGATCGATTTCAACTTCGCCGATGTTGGCTTTGCGCAGACCCTCGAGCGAAGTGCGCGTGACTTCCTTGCCTTTGCGCACCACCGCATCACCGCCGCGGCCTTTGATCTCGAAATCAACCTTCATGCCGACGAGATTCGTGCGGCCGCTTTCGGGCACCTGCACCATCAGACGGCCATCTTCGACGCGCACTTCGTCCACCACGTAGAACGCGCGCAGCAGGTCTTCGTCTGAGTACGTGGCGTTTTTGACCAGGTCTTCCAACAGCGAGTCGCCGAAGGCTCTCTTCTTAAACGCGTCGCTCAGCCACACGCCCAACGCCCGCAGGAAAATGGTCGCCAGGAACTTGCGCTTGCCGACGCGCACGTACAGCAGGTTTTTCTGATCGTATTCGAACTCGACCCACGAACCGCGGTACGGAATGATCTTGGCGATGAACATCGCGCCGCGTTTGAAGAAAACGCCGGGGCTGCGATGCAACTGCGAAACGATAACGCGTTCGGTTCCGTTGATGATGAACGTGCCGTTGTCGGTCATCAAAGGAATTTCGCCAAAGAAGACTTCCTCTTCCTTGATGTCGCGGATCGACTTGATGCCGGTATCCGGATCTTTGTCGTAAACGGTGAGGCGAATCTTGACCTTCAGGGGCACGCTGTAACTCATGCCGCGCTCCTGACACTCCTGCTGATCGTGCTTGTGCTTCAGGCCGACCGGCTCGCCGCAGTTCGGGCACAGTTCCGGACGCACCGAATTAAAGGTGCCGCAGACGTGACAGAGAGTCTCGCCCGGGCGCAACGGATCCACTTTGATCTTCGCCGCGCAGCTCTTACAGGCGGCCCGCAGGTACTGGAGACCTTCAAGGTTGCCGCACTTACACTGCCAGTTGCCGATTTGATACTCAACGAAATCCAACGTCGCGGTTTCGCGGAAATCAGAAATCGGAAATACCGACTGGAACACCGATTGAAGACCCGTGTTGATTCGCTCTTCCGGCAGCAGGTCCATTTGCAGAAACCGGTTATACGAATCGCGCTGAATTTCAATCAAGTTGGGGATTGGCACCGCCGTCTTGATCTTGGAAAAGTCCTGCCGCTCCGGCGCCTGACTCGTACGTCGTCCCAATCCCGTGTTCGTTGCTTCGAGAAGATTTGCAGACATGAATGCTCCTGATGTCGATGTGCGACGAATTGCAAGTTGAGGTCGCGCGCTTACTTACGTGCAAAGACACGTAATCGCGGCCGGGACGCACAATTGCCCGGCCGCTTCAAAAAGTGAAACGCGCTTGCATTCGTTAAAGTTTTTCGGGAGTAACGCCAGCCCCTCAATACTCCACTACGTTAGCCGCCCAGTGACCAAAGGTCAAGCTAAAGGCTTGGTCTTTGGCCTTTGATCTTATGTCTTTGGTGTGGATTTGGACGTCGCCGCCTCGTAGCGACGAAGACCAAAGTCCAAAGCCCAAAGGCCTTCTTTTCTTACTTCACTTCAACGGTAGCGCCCGCTTCGGTCAGCTTGGTCTTGATCGTTTCAGCTTCTTCCTTGGACACGCCTTCCTTGACGGCCTTGGGGGCAGCTTCCACGAGGTCTTTCGCTTCCTTCAAGCCGAGCGCAGTGACTTCGCGAACAACCTTGATGACGTTGATCTTGTTGCCACCGATCGCCTGGAGGACGACGTCAAACTCGGTCTTCTCCTCAGCCGGAGCCGCAGCCTCACCACCAGCCGCCGCCGCCGGTGCTGCGGCCACCGCCGCCGCTGCCGCGGAAACGCCAAACGTCTCTTCCATCGCTTTGACGAGCTCGGAAGCTTCCAACAACGTCAAGCCCTTAATTTGATCCACAATTGCCTGAATGTCAGCCATGATTTGTTACCTTCTCCTGTATCGCTTTGTCGCAAGCCACCTGAAATCTGAGATTTCAGATTTGAGATCTCAGATCCAATTCTGGCCTGCGAATTTCTTCGGCATCCATCCCGGCTGCATCGCCGCGATTTTTGCCTTCCCCGGCCGTCCACTGACAATTAGCGACGGCCACAACTTAATTTCGAATGAAGCGGCACAGACTTTAGTCTGTGAGTGAAACACGCTGCGGAATCACAGACTGAAGTCTGTGCCACTCCCCAAATTCTTCTTACGCGCCTTGCGTTTCTTTCTGGGCACGCACCTGATCCATCACTACCGCGAGATTGCGCGGCACCGCCTGAATCACGGTCACCAGTCTTTGCGCCTGCGCGTTGATCAGGAACAGCATCTTCGAGATGAGTTCCTCACGCGACGGCAGATTTGCGATTGCTTCGACCTGTTTCAGCTCCAGGACCTTTCCTTCGACAAGGCCGACTTTGAAACTGAAAATCTCAGCGTTCGCTTTCGTAAATTTTGAAATCGCTTTCGACAAGCTGACCGGATCAGTCGTGCTCAGCGCCACACCGGTCACGCCTTTGAATTCATCAGCGAGCGGCTCAAGCGGTGTTCCGGCTGCTGCCTTGCGCGCCAGAGTATTCTTGACGACTGAATAAGAGACGCCTGCTTCGCGCAATTGCCGGCGCAGCTCCTGGTCCTTGGCCACGGTCATTTTCTTGAAACTGACCAGCATCGCCGCGTGTGCATTCTTAAACTGTTCAGCCAGCGCGTCGAGATCTTCCTGCTTTTGTTTCCTTGTTTTCATTGCAAAACTCCTATCTCGCGAACGCGGTTTCATCGAGCAGAATGCCCGGGCTCATGGTTGACGCCAGGTTCACTTTCTTCATGTACTTGCCTTTGGCGGTCGACGGTTTCGCCTTCGCCACGGCGTCAATCAAAGCGCGCGTGTTCTCGACCAGCTTGTGCTCGTCGAACGAGACCTTGCCGACACCCGTATGAATCACCCCGGTCTTGTCGACGCGGTACTCAACCTTGCCGGCTTTAGTTTCCCGGATTGCAGTCTTCACGTCCGGCGTGACGGTGCCGGTTTTCGGATTCGGCATCAGACCGCGCGGGCCGAGCACCTTTCCCAATCCGCCGACAAAACGCATCATGTCGGGCGTGGCGATCACGGCGTCAAACTCGAGCCAGCCGCCTTTTATCCTGGTTACCAGGTCTTCGCCGCCGACAAAGTCCGCGCCCGCCTCTTCGGCTTCGCGAATCTTGTCGCCCTGCGCAATGACTACGACTGTCTTGGTTTTACCGAGACCGTGCGGCAAAACGATGGTCCCGCGCACCAGCTGATCGGCTTTGCGGGGGTCCACGCCCAGCCACACCGTCAGCTCAACCGTCTCGTCAAATTTCGCAAACGCGATCTCTTTCAGCTTCTTGACCGCGTCTTCCAGATTGTACTTGCGCCCATCTTCGAGCTTCTCTAAGGCGGCGCGATATTTCTTTCCGTGCTTTTTCATTTTCTTACTCCGAGGTGCCGACGAAGAATTGCGAATTTCGGATTGCGAAATGCGAATTTGCAGTCGCGTTCGAAATGCGCTTTTTTTCTTCTCCCTCTCTAGACTTCAACCGCGAAATTCGCAATTTGAATTTCGCAATTCGAAATTATTCCACCGTCAGTCCCATCTGCCGGGCCGTCCCTTCGATCGTGCGAATCGCACTCTCGAGGTTCGTCGTGTTCAGATCGGGCATTTTCGTTTTCGCGATCTCTTCAATTTTCGCCCGCGAAATCTTTCCGACTTTTTCCTTCTTCGGATTGCCGGCGCCTTTTGATATACCCGCGGCCTTCTTCAGCAGATCGGCTGCCGGCGGCGTCTTGGTCTCAAAGGTGAACGAGCGATCGGCGTAGACCGTAATCACGACCGGAATCTTCATGTCCGGATCCATCTGCGCGGTCTTTGCGTTGAAAGCCTTGCAGAATTCCATGATGTTCACGCCGTGCTGGCCCAACGCCGGGCCAATCGGGGGCGCCGGATTAGCTTTACCGGCCGGAACCTGCAACTTGATGTAACCTGAAATCTTCTTTGCCATTACTCTTCTTCCGTAAAGGTAACCTTCTCCACATCCAGGAAATTAAGCTCAACCGGCGTCGAACGTCCGAAGATCGTGACGGTCACCTTCAAAGTGGATTTCTCTTCGTTAACTTCCTCAACCTTGCCGGTGAAGCTTTGGAACGGACCCGATTTGATGCGCACTGTTTCGCCCGCCGCGTACGAGAACTTCGGCTTTGGCTTCTCAGCGGCCGCGGCCTGCTGATTCACAATTTGATCGACTTCCTCGGCGGTCAGCGGTGTCGGGTGTTGGCCGCCCACAAAGCCGGTCACCTTCGGTGTCGAACGAATCGTATGAAAGACATCGTCAGGAATATGGCCCTTATCGTCGCAATCGATTTCGATCAGCACGTATCCGGGATAGAACATGCGCGACGACTCAATCCGTTTGTTGCCGCGCATCTCGACGACGGTTTCCGTCGGAACCAGCACTTCACTAATCGCGGCTTCCAGAGGCGTGCCCGCCACACGAGCTTTCAGGCTTTCGCAAACCTTCTTCTCGTGCCCGGAATACGTATGAAGAATGAACCACTGCTTCATAAGATCGTTTTCAGCCTCCCAGCGACTTGCGCAGGTTATCAATCAGAAATGTCCAGATGCGGTCGACCGCAAACAGATAAATCGCGAAGAAGACCACAGCAACCAGGGTGATCAACGTCGTGTTCCGCACCATCACCAGCGTCGGCCACGAAACGCGACGCATTTCGGCGCGGGTGTCGCGGAGGAATTGAGACGTCCGCTGGAAGAAACCCGTGCGCGGGCCGGCGAGTCCACGCTCGCGTCGTACCGCTCGTCCTTCAGCGCCCTCGCCAAATGCGGCTGCGCGCGGGCGTGGAGTACCGATCGGTTTTTCGACGGAGGTGTCGCGCGCCGGCGGCGGCTCGGCCATCCCCATTTCGTCGTCGTCCTCTTTCCGTGTCGCCACTGCTCTCCTTACTCAAACTTTTTACCGGTGTCTGGCAGGGGTACCAGGATTCGAACCCGGACTTTCGGTTTTGGAGACCGACGTGCTAACCGTTGACACTATACCCCTGCAACGGGTGTCAGTAGTCGGGTGTCAGATTTCGGCTGTTTCCGGCACCCGGCGCCTGAACCCGGCGCCTTACTTGGTTTCCTTGTGCGATGTGTGCTTGCGGCAACGGCGGCAGAACTTACTGAACTCCAAACGCTCAGTCGTTGTCTTCTTGTTCTTGGTCGTTACGTAATTGCGGCTTTTGCAATCGGCGCACTGCAACACAACATTGTCACGCGGCATAGCTAAAATCCTTTAACTCGTTCTTCTTCCTCGGACCTAAAGGTCTTTATGTGTCGGTCGGCCATATGGGCCTCATGAGACCTATGGGACTTATGCGACCTATTCCACAACTTCAGCGACGGTGCCGGCGCCGACGGTGCGGCCGCCTTCACGAATCGCGAAGCGCAGGCCTTTCTCCATGGCAATCGGCGCAATCAGCTCGATGTCCATCTGAATGTTGTCCCCGGGCATCACCATTTCGACCCCTTCCGGCAGATGTGCGACGCCAGTAACATCGGTAGTTCTAAAGTAGAACTGCGGCCGATAGCCCGTGAAGAATGGTGTATGGCGTCCGCCTTCTTCCTTCGTCAGCACATACGCCTCCGCCTTGAACTTCGTGTGCGGTGTGATCGACCCGGGCTTCGCTATTACCTGCCCGCGCTCGATGTCCTTGCGGTCGATACCGCGCAGCAGCAGCCCGACGTTGTCGCCGGCCTCGCCCTGGTCGAGGAGCTTGCGGAACATCTCGACGCCGGTGCAGGTGGTCTTCTGGGTGGGACGGATCCCGACGATCTCGATCTCGTCGCCGGTGTGGATCACACCCTGCTCCACCTTGCCGGTGACGACGGTGCCGCGACCGGTGATCGAGAACACGTCCTCGATCGGCATGAGGAACGGCTTGTCCAGATCCCGCTCCGGCTCGGGGACGAACGAGTCGACGGCGTCCATCAGCGCGAGCACGCCCTGGGCCGCATCGGCGTCGCCTTCGAGGGCCTTGAGCGCCGAGACGCGGACGATGGGGGTGTCGTCCCCGGGGA